>JACJGO010000039.1 GCA_014163555.1 Flavisolibacter longurius | reverse complement strand
GCACTTTGGCCAGCACCTGGCGCATGGTATTGTTAACCACGTTCCCCTGCACGTTGTCCAAAACGATCAAAGCGTTTTTCTTGCCAGCGTAAATGTAGGTGCCGACAACTTCCGGCATTTGCTGGTAATCGCTTTTGCTGCCGCGGCCTACTACGGTTACTTCTTGCAGGTAGCGCTGAGGAATGGTATCCGATTTTGGTGTTTGAAGCGAATCTTTCTGGCTAAAACTCGACACACTGCCAAGTAAACAAATTGCCGTACAAATATTTCTCATCATGGTTGGGCTTCCTTTTTTGAACCCGCAAATCTCTTCGTTTCATGCAGAAGCGGTTTACGAGATGAGAAATGTTTGGTTACGAAAATGGAAAAGGTTTTATTGAAAGTCCCAAAAGAGAAGAAACGTCAAGATTAATCGGCTAACCAACACGATTCAACCGGCGAACAGAGGCTTGAAAATTGTCGTACCTTGGTGAAAAGCATTAGTTTTAATCAGTCGTAGCGTCGGCGCCTTTTTGGGCGCCTTCTCCTTTATGACGATTTACTGCCCGCATTTGAAAATCCACCAACTATTGTATTCGTAGCGGTCTGGCGTTAATCCCGCTTTTAAATATGTATCATTTACTTTTCACTGCTCTCAAGGAAAACCTCAAGTGACATCAGCGCAATAGTAAAGCTATTTACAACATTGTTTTTTTGGAAGAAAGACAGCCTTCAAAACGGAGAGCAATCCCCGGCCAATTTTTATCAAGAGTACCATGGCACAAAGGTAAGGGCAGTCGTTGCTACCCATTTGTTAAGCTGATAGGTTCGCCACACCGTCCCTGCAGGAGGCAGAGGCTTCGCAACAGTCCGCAAAGCCCTCAGCTTTCCTTCTTAAACTCGCTTGGCGTTACGCCGGTCACCTTTTTAAATTGTGCTGAAATGTGACCGATGTTGCTGTACCCTAACTTCCTCGCTATATCACCCAGGGGCAACTCATCGTTTAAAAGTGCTTTTGCCTTTTCAATTTTTTGTTCAATAAAAAACTGTTCGATGGTCCTTCCTTCCGTGCCAGAGAAGAGCCGCGTAATTTGGCTATAATCTTTGCCCAGCTTTGAACTCAGGTAATTGGCCAGGCCAAAATGCGCTTCCACCTTTTCGCTTTCAATTTTTTTGAGGAGCAAGTTTTTGATTTTTTGTATCTGTTGCTCTTTCTCATCGATTAAAAGAACCAATCCCAATTTCTTCAGGCGCCGGGAAATTTTTACCTGTTCGGCTTTCAGCAGGCTTCTGGAGAGCTGGACTTCCCCGAAGCTGACTTTGGCTTTGAGGCCCAGCTGTTCTAATTCCTGCCGGACCACCACCACACAACATTGGCACACCATGTTTTTGAGATAGATCGTCATTGAAAGGGGTTGATTTGGATAGTTTATTTACCGGAAAAGTGATCGATTAACTGCACATGCAAAGTAAAGATTTCTGCGGCAGCAGGCGGATGAATCAAAGGGCTGTTTGATTTCAAGCAGCCGAAAATATCGGTTGTTGATGACAAAGAAAAAGGGGCTGCCAACCAAGGTTGGCGCCCCTGCCATGAACTGCTATTATCTTACGCCAACGGTTCCGCTTTAAAGCCCGCCTTTGCCACAATTGCTTTTACATCCTCCTCTCCCAGGTTTTCCGTTTTCACGGTTAATACCTTCGCCGGATTGGACGTATCAACTTTCCATTCATTGATACCGGGATGTTCATTCAGCTTTGGTGTCACCTTTGCCACGCAACCACCGCAATTGATATTTGTCTTGAACTGATACTCTTTCATAATTGACAATTTATAGTTTAGAAATAAATGCTGTTATCTGGCTGCCCGGCAAGCGTTTCTTCTTTCCTTGTGCGCCCTTTCAAAGTTTTGTCCATTTTAACCGTAGGCTATTCGACACAACGCTGACGCTACTTAGCGCCATGGCTGCCCCGGCAATCATCGGGTTCAACAGAAAGCCGTTGACCGGGTAAAGCAATCCCGCTGCGATCGGTATGCCGATCAGGTTATAGATAAAAGCCCAGAAAAGATTTTGCCTGATGGTCTGGACCGTTTTCTTAGACAGATGCAGCGCTGTGGGAATACGTGACAGATCGGAAGAGATCAGCGTCATCTTGGCCACATCCATGGCAATGTCCGAACCTTTGCCCATCGCAATGCTGACATCGGCTTGTGCTAAGGCATGGCTGTCGTTGATACCATCGCCCACCATCGCGACCACCCTGCCCTTTTTCTGGAGCTCCTCCACAAAGGCTGCCTTGTCAGCCGGCAAAACCTCTCCTTTGTAGTGGGTGATACCCACTTGTCCCGCTACTGCGGCAGCGGTTTGCTGGTTGTCACCGGTAAACATGTACACATCAATGCCCAATTGCTTTAGCCGCTGGACCGCTTCTTTCGATGTCTCTTTGATGGTGTCGGCAATGGCGATCACCGCTAACACTCCCTGCCTGTTTGCATAAAAGACCACGGTTTTTGCTTCTTCCCTCCTTTGGGCAGCCCACTGTTGCGCTGCCGCGCCAACAATGATCCCGTTTTGAGAAAGCAACTGTTGTGTCCCAATATAAAAGGACTGGTCCTTAAATACACCTTTGATTCCGGCCCCCGTAACGGATTCAATTTGATTGACGACGACCAGGTTCGCCTGATCGGAAAAATGACGGACCACGGCTTCTGCCAAGGGGTGTTCAGAGGCTTTTTCCAGGCTGTAGAGAATGCTGATATGCTCGGCGGTTTCATTTAGCCAGTGCAGATCCGTCACTTCCGGTTTTCCGGTCGTAATGGTTCCTGTTTTGTCCAGGATGATCGCATTGACCTTGTGTGCCAGCTCAAGCGCTTCTGCATCTTTAATCAAAATACCCTGCTCGGCTCCCCTGCCGACACCGACCATGATGGCGGTCGGGGTGGCCAACCCCAGCGCACAAGGACACGCTATGACCAACACTGTTACCAGCGCCAGCAACCCTTGTGTGACCCCGTTGTCACCTCCGAGAATGATCCAGGCAACAAAAGCCAGGAGGGCGATGCCGATCACGACCGGAACAAAGATGCCGGCAATTTTATCCACCAGCTTTTGCACCGGTGCTTTTGACCCCTGCGCCTGCTGTACCATCTTGATGATGTGCGCCAGCAGCGTATCGCCGCCTACTTTGTCTGCCCGGAATTGAAAACTTCCCTTTTGGTTGATCGTGCCTGCAAATACTTTTGTTCCTTTTGCTTTCGCAACCGGGATCGGCTCTCCACTGATCATGCTCTCATCCACATAGGATTCCCCGGATAAAACCTCTCCGTCGACGGGGATTTTTTCGCCGGGCTTGACCAGTAGCCTATCGCCAATACTGACTTTTTCAATGGGAACTTCCATGGTGTGCCCGCCTGCATGAATGATCGTCACGGTTTTGGGTTGTAAACCCATCAGTTTTTTGATGGCAGACGAAGTAGAAGCCTTTGCTCTTTCCTCTAACAGTTTGCCTAAAAGAATAAAAGCAATAACAACGGCAGCGGCCTCAAAATAGACGTGGGCATGTAATCCTTTTGAATGCCAGAACTGCGGATAAACCGTATTGAAAACGCTAAAAATGTAAGCGATGCCTGTACTTAGTGCTACCAAGGTGTCCATATTGGCCGAACGGTGCTTTGCTTGCTTCCACGCATTGACGAAAAACTGTTTGCCGAAAACCAATACGACCGGCGTAGCCAATGCCCACATTATGTAATTGGCGTAAGGAATATCCATGAAGAACATCCCAATTATCACAAGGGGGATGGACAACATTATTGACCAAATCGTTTTTTGCTTGAGGGATTGAAGTTTCTCTTTATGCAAATCCTCCAACGCTTGTTTGGCTTCTTTACTCTCCTCAATCATTAAGTCGAAGCCCACACCTTGCACCGCCGATTTTAATTTTTCAGGTGAAGTAATGGTGGGCACATATTCTACCTGCAGAGATGTGTTGGCAAAATTTACAGCAGCCTTTACTACACCTGTTTGCGCTACCACAATGCTTTCGGCGCTGGACGCACAAGAAGCGCAGCTCATTCCTGTAACGGGAAAGGTCTGCTTTAACGTTTCAACATCATAACCCAAATCCCTGATGGCATTGACTGCTTGTGGAATGGCATCGCTGTCTTTGGCTGTGATGATCGCTTTGTGATTATTAAGTTCAACTTTATGGGAAGTAAGGCCGGGAATTTTTGCCAATCCTTTATCTACAATCAGCGCACAATGCTCACTCTCTACACCAGCCAACGGAAGCTCTATAACATTATCTGAACCATTCATAGCTTAAACTTTAGAGACTACAAAGTTCCAAAGTAGATGCCCGCCTTTTGTTACAGGATTTTGAAAAAGAGTTTCACTTATTTGCGCTTCTTAACTTGGTCCAACGGCAGACGATGGGAAATGCCAATCTTTTTGAAGGCTGAAGGTGTAAGCCCGGTGACTTTTTTAAATTGAGAAGAAAGGTGCGCTACGCTGCTGTAGCCCAGCTTCCAGGAGATTTCGCTTAGGGTAAGCTCATCATAGGTCAGCCACTCTTTTACTTTCTCAATTTTTTGCAGGATGAAGAATTGTTCCAGTGTAACGCCTTCTACTTCGGAAAAAAGACGGCTGATTTGAGAGTAGTCCTTACTCAGCTTTGTGCTTAGAAACTCCCCAAGGCTGAAATGCTCCTTCACTTCGCCGGTTTGAACCTGTTCAATCAATAGTTTCTTTATTCCCTCGATTTGTTTTTGACGCTGGTTGTCTAAAATTTCAAACCCCAACTCCTGGAGGCGAGTATTGATTGTGTCTAATTGACTTTTTGACAGGTTTTTTTTTAAAACGACTTCACCCATGTTAACCTCGTCCGGGTTTAATCCTGCCTTTTCAAATTCTTGACTAACGACAAGGACACAGCGATTGCAAACCATGTTCTTAATGTATAGGTGCATGAGGTAAATCTAAGACCTTTGAGGAAAAATAAATGTCTTAGGCAAAAGTTGGATAGCCAATAAAATATAACAGTGCCTCTTTCATACTCAAGTAATTGTATTGAAATCAATGCTCTGAGCATTAAGATGGTACCCTGAATTAACTGGAATATTTTTTGCGTCAAAACTTCGAAGCCCATCGGTTTTAAATCGTTAGCAATGGTTAGGGCAAATTTGAACGATAGAAAACTTGTTACGGAAATTTTAAGCGGCTCTTTCAATGACAACAAGAGCGTTAACTATCTATTGCCTCAAGATAGCAGGCGGCACGCCCGGCTCCAAAAATTCATGGAATATTCTTTTGATGTTTGTCATCGCTTTGGTGACGTTTTCTTGTCCGAGGACAGGAAAGGTTGTGCGCTGATTTTGATACCCGATAAAAAGAAAACTACAATTCCGTCTATACTGTTTGACTTGAAATTTATTTTTCAAGTAATAGGATTATCTAACGTGAAGAAAGCTATCAGCAGGGAAAGTGAAATTAAAAAGCATCACCCAAAAGAGCCGCTGTATTATCTATGGTTTATTGGAGTGAAGGAAAATGAACAGAGCAAAGGCATTGGAAGTAAGCTCTTATCAGAAGTAATTGAGGAGGGGAGACAACAAAACCGAACCGTTTGCCTTGAAACTTCTACCGTTAAGAACCTACCCTGGTACCAAAAATTTGGATTTGAAATTTACAAGGAGATTGATTTTGGCTACACGCTTTACTGTATGAAGTTGCCTTCGTAAAAAGTTGGTAACATGCTCTTTCCGGGCACCCAGATGCACATTGTTACGTTTCTATTCGTTTGCATAGAAATCGTCATCCTATTTTACCTATTCATCTACAAGCTAGGGCGCCCCGATGACAAAACAACGTCGCTGAATCTTGTGCTCATTTCTTTGCTCTTGGCTTACAACGTAACCGGCGGGCTTTTGCCCGACGACACCCTGCCAGGTTCCTACTTTTTGCAAATGAGCGTCGCATATGGGACAGGCTTTATTACTCCCTGCTATTTTCCTTATTATGTGTACAGGGCTTTTGGTCTGGTGAAGATGCGTTTTCATGCATTCAAAGGGGTGTTTGTTTGCCTTATCGTTCCCTATATCGTTTTTGTTGTGGTTTTCGCTCTTACAGGAAGCTTGCAGCAAGCGAAAAACATCCTTGCTATACCTACTCTTTATGCACTGTGGGTAATTTTCACTTTGAATAAAGCCGTCAATTTTAAATACCAGAATGATTTCAGCACTTCTGAAGCCAAGCAAGAAAAGTATGTATTGCTCTTAAGCCTCACACCTTGGGTAGGTTTGCCAATCATTGATTTCTTGAATTTCGGTCAGGCTGTAGAAGCTTCAATCACAAATCTTGGTTTCCTGACACTTTTCTTTTTTCAGGTTAAAGAACATATTGCCGCCATAAGGTTAGAACATCAAAGGGTGGTGGAGTCTGAACATCGGCTTAAGAGTTGGAATTCAACTTTACAAACGGAGGTGGAAAGACGAACAAAAGACCTCGCCAAAATCAACGAGCAACAGATGAACACGTTCATCAACCTTGCCCATGAAACCAAAACGCCACTAACGCTCGTCAACAATTACATGGACGATTACATTGCTCACCACGGAAACTCCGAAGAACTGTCTGTTGTAAAAAGTAATTTGGATAAGCTTTCAGCAGACATTATAAACCTGTTTGATTTGGAAAAATTCAAGAAAGGTTTTGCTGTTTATAACCATAACCAAATTTGTAATTTTAGCAAAGTGCTCCATGACAGTATTGCTTTGTTTAAAGTTTTTGCAGCCCAATATGGCATCATGATCAATGCAAAAATTGAAGAAGAAGTTTACATCAAAGCTGATCCGCTATCAATCAACCGTATTATCAACAACTTGATGGAGAATGCGATCAAATTTTCTCCCGAAAAAGGAGTGATAGATGTGATTTTGTCAAAACAAGAAAAGCAAGTTTTTCTCCGTATCAAAGATCAAGGGCCGGGCATCCCTGCAAAAATGCAAAGCAAGGTGTTTGAGCCATATTATCAGCTTGTAAATCAGAAAAAGAACAGCCAAGGTATGGGTCTTGGCCTTTCTATTGTAAAAAAGGTAATTGAAGACGTTGGCGGAACTATCCAGATTTTCAGTGATCCGGAGAAGGCGGCCGGCACCGAGATGGTAGTTTGTTTGAATTGCCATTCTTTATTGCAGAACGAAAAGGTTGATGAAATTGAGATAAGGCCAGTGGTTCACAATACTGCCGAGGAAACCGAAGCGGAAAACTTCTTTAAAGATTCCAATCATAAAACGATCATGATTGTGGAAGACAATAAATCACTGTTGTCTTATATCGTGAAAAAACTAAAAGACGAGTACAATGTCATCCCGGCAATCAACGGAAGCGAGGCCCTAAAAAAACTAAACAGCGTTGGTTTTCTACCAGATTTGATTATTTCAGACGTCATGATGGATAAGCTGGATGGATTTTCCCTGGCGGGCATTCTCGCTAAAAATGAAACATACGAACATGTGCCCTTCATCTTCCTGACGGCTAAATCCAACCCTGCGGACAGGTTAAAAGGTTTGCGATTGGGAGCCATAGATTTTATTCAAAAGCCGTTTCTGATGCCTGAATTGCTTCAAAAAATACATTCTGTTCTCACAACCTCAGAACGTCAGCGCAGAGCTTTCATTTCAAGCTTAATGCCTTCGAGCAAGGTGGGAAAAACAACCGACATCCAAACCGCCGAGCAATCGTTTGAACGAAATACCAAACGTTTCCAACTCACATCTCGTGAGACGGAAATTGCTCAGCTTGTTTGCGCCGGCCGCAATAACAAGGTTATCGGTGAAGCACTATTCATATCCGAAAAAACAGTAGCGAAACACGTCCAAAACATTTTTGAAAAAGTTGGAGTGTCTAACCGAATGGAGCTTATGAACAGGTTGGAACAACATGATTAGAAGCTGTAAATTTTGCCTGAAATCCGCCACTTTTTAGGTAAAACCCGATAAATACGCTGTTTTGCGTAGGTAAATACTGCCGAATGCGTATGCAAAAAAGACGGCAAGGGCTTAATGTTTGTTCATAGGAAGGGCTTAAAACTTTACCTATGACACCCACCTCAATCAAGCAGCCGGCTTTTAAAATGTGGCCGATGCTGTCCCCCACGCAGGGCGCCCCAACAGGCGCATCGCCAGTTATTTTCACGAAGTGGAACACGCTTCTGGCCAGCAAATTAAAGCCTCTCTCATTAGCGGCAAGTCAGGATATTGATGAAGAAACGCAGGCCCTAATCCGAGAGTGGGAGCAAGAAAACCATTCTTTGCAAAGTAGCCTGCTCGAGGCCGTAATTGCCACATGGGATGAAAATCAAAGGCGGCAAATCGTGCAAATTCATCAAGTCCTGGTCACCCGGCTCATGAACAAGATTTCTGCTCTTTCACTTCCTAATAGCACAAGCGGGCCAAGCGTATTCGATGCCCTTAATAACCTATTAGGGGAAACATTGAACTTCATGGAAGAGCTTATGGGGCGATACTTTGATAGAAATGAGAAAGTGCCAACCCACCACTTTCAAATAGCCCAAAATACCCTCAAGAGCCAATTGAAAAATCTGGAAGGCGCTGTCATGCAACAGGACAACATGGATTTATTTCTTAAAGAGACCCTCCGAAAACAACTAAATGCGGTTTTGAACGACGGACACCATGTGTTGACGTACGCTGAAATAAGCTGCTTTACGGAGCTTTTATCAGAGCTTTTATCCGTTGTGCAATTTGGGTCAACTGACAACATCAGGGAATTACTGTACTACCTGAATTACAATGAAGAAACCTTCATAGCCTACGAATATCAACGGTTGCGACAACTTATCACGCATTTGGAAAGTCCCAAACACAAAGCCGCAGTGTTAAGGCTGGAACAAAAGAAAATCAACCAATGGCCGGTGAAATTGAGTTGCTTCTTTTCCAGCATCATGCCTTCGTTAAGGGAGCAAGTAAATGGTTGGATAGATGAGGAAGTTAAATTTTTTGAAAGTGGTTACAGCAGCCAGATTGCGGAAAACGGCAATGTAGAAAGCGATAGCAAAATTCAAACCTCGCTATCAGTGGCAAAACTGGCCGTCATCATTAGGTTATTGGTGATAGATAAAATCATCATCAATCGCACCATAGCTCCAATGCTGCGGATAGTGGCGAAGTTGTTTACTACTCTGCAACGGGACGAAATTTCCTTTGTTAGCCTTGAAGCCAAATACCATGCACCGGAGAAAGCAACGGTTTCAGCCGTACGGGACATGCTGTTTAAATGGATAAAAATTTTGGACAAGCTTTAAGGTGCCGACTTCAAAGTAAATAGCAACTAAGGTCGCCGGCTTTGCGTCACGATTGGGACCTGAAAATAAATTTATGCAATCAGTAGCGGCAGATTTTCAAGACAGTTGCATACGGTTGTCCTACCTCTCTAACCCCCTTTGACAGCACAAGTGGATAATTATTTGCAACATTTATTGCCGTAAGTTTTTTCTGAAGTGCATTTGTGAACCTGAAAATGTGAAGTAATGTTTAATGCAATTTCCTGGGGTGAATACCTCTCTACCGTTCTCTTTTTGCTGGGCATTTATTATGTAATAATTGCCTACCGCTTCTACAAGGAAGAAATTCTAAGCATCATTGGTATTAAAGTCGTTCAGCCCGCAAAATTTTCCACCACTGAATTTGAAGAACTCAAACAATCCTTCAAATCTAACAAGGATGAAGATTACATGCCCAAGCCTGCACCGGACGTTGACCTAACACCGGTTATACTTTCTTTTAAAGACGAAACT
>JACJGO010000038.1 GCA_014163555.1 Flavisolibacter longurius | reverse complement strand
CTTCCTGTTGCTTGAGGATAGAGACAATCTGCGTCTCCGTAAATCGTGTTTGCTTCATGATAATAGTTTTGAATTTAAGTATAAAACTCCAATTCTAAACTGTCCGAATTTTGGGGGTACTTACACAAGGATGCTATTGTTTGTACCCACGCAAGTCGCGCAGGGCAAAGGGATAAAAAGTTTCTTTATGTCTATGTGGGTGGATGCAATTGATGCCATCTGAAAGAAGAGAAAATAGAAATGCGCCTAACACCATTTTGTGGTTAAGCAGCTAACATAATGCAGCATTAACTACTGTTTCACTTAACAGTAGTGTTTCCAAACGTCATTAGCTAATGAGCAACAATATATATTGTACGAAGGATTTCATTCGGCCAGATTTGCCGGGTAGACAATTATGAAACACCAGCACAGCAATAAGCAATTTACAGCTGGCATTTATATTAGAGATATAGCCACGAAGTTGCCACCAATAACCGATAAAAAAACGCAAAACCATTAAAGCTTTGCGTTCCAAAAGATTTGAGCGGAGACTGAGGGATTGGTAATCCCCACAGCACCCGCTGGATATCAAGCCGTTAGAAGGCAAATTTTCGCAAACTCACGTTTAACTCACGAATGTCTTTTCAAAGAGTAGCTGAAGAACTATCCCCATAAAATTAGCAAGAAATCAGGTATAGCCATTTGCTTTCCCCAAGAATTCTCTCTTCTTACTACCATATTATGCTTTTGCTCACCTTCGATACACCGAAGGTCGAAATGCTCGATTCTGACTTTAGTTCAACCAAATCAATGTTATACGTTGACAAGAATTCTCAAGCCATTACTCCATACTAAGCCCCGTAAGTGATTGTCTATTCAATCAAGTCCCATTAAGGCTTTCCTGAAAACGTGATTAGACGTTTTCAGGGGAGAAGGACTGATTATTCTGATTATTTGGGCATCTATGGGCGTCGAACCCATGTCCCCAGAGGTAAACCTCTGTTGCTCTCCCAACTGAGCTAAAATGCCTCCGTCATTTTCCAATTTTTTGCACTAAAAGACCAGCTTTCCTGCAGTGAAAAAATGTTGCGCTCTGGAGTAGCTACCGAAAGCTGGTAAACTAAGTCGGGAAACAGCGCATTGTTCAAACGAAGAAGGTTCTCTTCTACCACCGGCTTTGCAGTGACATCTTCTATTAAAAAGGCCGCAAAGGCTTCTGCACCGATGTATTCAGGGAAAAAAGACCGAATTTGATTACCTCTTTGTCTCTCTTTGGTAACGTTGGGAAACAATACTAGATTCAGCGTATCATCATTGATAGTGATTTTTCTTCTGTCGTTTTGAAATAAACCTTTTTTAGTTTCAAAAAAAGCGACCGTTCCCATGGCGAGCTCACACTCGGGGCTACTGCCAACAAAAAAGCCACCCTTTGGTTTGAACAAAAACGTTTTAGGATCTCCATTTAAATCCGTGTGGGTCCACATCATTTGAAGGGTAACTACCGTTAGGTTGTTAAAACCCATGTTGTTGCTCAAGCCATAATTATAACCGAGGAAATTAACCCGACCAGTTTGTTCATCGAGTAGGAATTTTATCCAGTTGTGGTACCCAGCGACTTCCCCCAAAGTTTTGTCGCTGTTGCTTCGCGCTTCGTATTTACCTTCTCCCACAAAAACATGCTCAAAGCCTGAGCAGAAAGGTGAGGCCTTTCCTTTATACCAGTTAGTGTAAAGTCGAAACCAGAGATCAAACATTTCTTCAGCAAAGCGGTCGCGGAGCGGCTCTTTTAACTCTCCTTCGATGTAATCAATCGCCAGTTGCCAAACTTTTGTTTCTTGGATTGCTTTCAGGTACGCAAAGATCTCCGCCGTTTCTTCAGGTGTATAGGTCTCTTCTGACCGGTAATTGACGACATAGTTATTGAGCAGTTTTATAAACGCTTCGTTCAGTGGCGTGCGGAGCTTTTTGAGGTTGACTTTGGCAAAAAGAGGGTTGGCAGCTAGGTTGGTCTCTCGTTTTCCAGACGCTCTTACCTGTTCGTCCAACAGGATGTCGGCAGTCGGATTTATAAACTCATTGTCTCTATTTTTTCCCGATACAGAAAATCCATTTTCATCAGCGGACCAGAGGGCCTGATAAATGCTCATTGGCATGAAGAATTAGGTTTGGTTAAAAATTTAATCAGCATAACAGAAGCTTCTTTGATGTCACTATATAGAGTCTTTGAAAGTATACCAGCTTGTGAAAAGAACTACCACGAAGGTAAAAATGAGTCCTATATGAAGTAGGGATTTGCAGCATTTTTGGATGCTTTCAAAACTTGAAGGTCATGTAAAAAACATATACCCACATTCACAGCTTGATTGAATTCTATTCTACTAACTTATAATAATGTAATTTACAACCTTGTGTGTCAGTACGAGGTGGATCAGAAATCATTAATACTCCGTCCATAAATGGCATTATTCCCTCCCAATTATCGTCAAACGTCCCAATCGCACGAACGACTTCCCACATAATCAATTCTTTATTTAATGTAAGAGCTACGATTTGTGTAAATGAAGAAGAATCCGGAACTCTCCCAATAATTCTTTTAGCCTTGGCTCTATTTTCAAGTTCATCTTTACTGCCAATATAATAATCAATTTCAGTCTTGTCTTTAAAGTGGTGATTAATTGCCAAAATCTGATTTGATGTTTTCCCGTCAAAAGCTGCATCAGTAATCCGGAAAAATAAAGGTGTAGAAAATACCAAAGAGCCTTTTTTGCTGAGATCTGTAGTAAATGAAAAAGCTGTTTTTTTCCCCTTTATCCTGTTGCGCTCAAAGATTATTAATATAGACTCCAACTCCGGAATATAAACAATGCTTTCAAATCCTGCATTAGGTAACCCGTTGTCCGGCTTCAACACCGACACAGTTTTGATAACATCTACAAAAATGCTATTGTCCTTAAGAGTCAATTCGCCCTTAGAGAGATAACAAAAGTTCTTTTGTGTTTCAATAGTGAAATAAATATGTCCTCCAACTACGACAGCACCTTCTATTCCGTCGAAGTCTTTAACTGTATCCGTCCTATACTTCTCATAGTTATTGATAAATACATTTACCTTATCTGCTAATTTCCTTTTGCCAACACCGGAAGCCATGAGGGCCCTTTGCACATCAGCGGATCGAATCGCAAACATCTGCGGCCCTTTCATTGCTGGCTTTTGGCAAATAAGTAGTATCAGGCTATCGCCACAACTTGCCAAACCGGAAAATTCGCTTTTTTTATCATCCAACCCATACGGCATTGTAATATTGATTGGAGTTGGAAATTTTTGTTTAGCCTGACTGTAGGTGGCATAAACAGCACATACCTGAAAGGCAATGAAAATAGAATACTTCAGCATAATCATTCATTATGTTCAATTCCGGACATACAATTACCATTGCACTTGACGTTGAAATTTTATATAAGTGCATTCAACCAGATTATTTTACAACATTAATAAGTTCAAATGTAAAAGCAGCCAACAATCACTTCAAAAAGAAATAATAGAAGTAAACCCAATTGATATCCTACTTTGTAAACCATTCTTTACCTTTTGCACATCAAAAGGATCATCTGCCTGAATGTTTAAACCAAAAATTGGAGCACGCACGCCTGTTTTTTCATCTTGCCTCGTTAAAAAGAAAATCATTCCGAGTTTTGTATTTGGCAAATTAATATCCGAGGCAATATTTTTCAAATAGGTGTTAACTCCAACCCTCAACTTCTTTAAATCAGGGTTAGGAACTATAATAGTCGTATCCTCCATTTTATCAAATGTGCGGTAAGTCGTTGTATCTTTTAGAATCGTTGTATCTTTTCCAGTAAACTCACTTTTAGTAGTGATTTCTTTTTTAAGTTTTGAAGAATCAAGAATGATTCTTCTTGGTACTTGAAACGTTCGTGAAATGGTCGCTGGATCAGTTCTTGTTAGAAACGTCAAAGACAAAGTTATTGGGTAAGCATCAAACTCCTCGTAAGTACCTGTCCGCACACTTCTATTATTTATTGTTTGCCTTGTAGTTGAAGACGTTGAATCAAACAAAGATTTCACGTCTTGAATATTAGCTGTTGCTAATGCATCATAACTGCTTCTTCTTGCATATCCAGCTTTTAAGCTAATTAAAAACTTGCTGTTTAATCCTCCTCTCGTTACAAAGTAATTATAATGAAGAAAAGCACTTAATGGCTTAAAGGTCTTGGAATAAAATTGCTCTCCAAAGGCTGCACTATTGTTGTACAGTGAATACTTGTTTATATCATAATTAATCTCAAAACCGCCCCAATCAAAAAAGCCTGCTTTTTTGGGAGGATCGGCTTCCTTATCGTCCTGACTGAATATCCTAACTTTGGTCAGAGCATAAGAAATTTTCACACCGGGTGAAAATTGACCATTGGTGAACACGGCCGCATAGCCTTCGGTTGGCTTAGCTTTTATACCAAACTCGTTGATTCTATATCCATTCTTAGCCTCCCCAGCTTTAAAATATCTTGTTGACTTGATATATGTAAAACCCAAACTCTGATCCCCTGTGTTGAGCTTAAATAGAGCCAAATTGTCATCGGCCCTGAACTGGTCCCTAACGATTACATCGCCTGTTTTATCTTCAAGCAGTACCTGTGCGTGAAGTTCAAAAGAGATGGCTGCCAAAATAAATGTTGTAAAAAGTCTGTTCATGCCGATTGATTTACCTTCAAATTAAATTTTCCCTCTGTATAATTTGTATCCTCTGCTCTGGCAGTAACTTTTCCCACACTTTTTCCATTTACAAATACCTCACAAGTTGCTGTTCCACCTGCAATACCTACACATCCTATATAAAGTTTCAAAGGAGAAACATCATCTGGAAAGTTTGGAATTAAAACATATCTATAGCTATCCGCCTGCTGCCATCCTGTTATCTCCCTGCTTCTTCTTGTCGCATCTCCTATTAGTACTGATTCGTCCCATATAGAACCATATCTGGAAAGTCTTAATTCAAGATTAACTAGTGCCATAATTATTTGTTTTGGTGCCTACTCTTTTGACCCGTTTTCGGCATACCGGTCCTACCATATCGTTTTAAGTAGTTGTTCAGCCTTTTAGACATATTAACTGAGTTAACTTTAAATCACTTGTCGATTTGTCTATTCAGCAAAAAGCCCCTATCATCAATGATTGCTGAGTTAATTCATCTTATTGTTGTTCGTGACGGAATACAATGAAAAAAACCGCAAAAATCAGAATACGGACCTCTATTACAATTTCTTGGATCATTTATTAGTTGTCCCGAATTATCTATGTTTATTGCAGGTGTTTGACCCGGTTTATGAGACCACATACCGTTTGCATCTAGCCTGTACCAATGATAATCTTGGAAATTGGGGTGATTGGCACTTACAAGAGCAATAAAATGCCCTTCTGAAGGTGTACTTGATGCTCCGGTTACAGGAATTTGGCCGTCTCTTTGTGCCGCTTGACTTACAGTTGGACATAAAATGTTTGCTATAGTAGAACCGCTCCCCCTGCCCGGTTGGGCAAACGTGTTCGTGATCTTGTCATTCGCATAATTATAGCAGTTGTTATACGGCTGAACGGACGGAATATTCCATTTACCCGGATTGAAAGGCGGCACAGCTAATAATTCAATTGCTGAATGAAGAGAATTACTTATTGAAGCTGGACCGCCTTTGGAGTTTTTTGAAATTTCTCCTTGTATAAAAGACTTCTCTTCAACTGTTAAGGCATTGGATGCGGTATCAAGCAAGAAACTTTCCAACGAACTGTTCCTGTCAATAAAGCTACGATTTTCCTGGTCGGAGATATCAACTATTCCATCAAAGAAAGATGCCTTAGAAGGAATGGAAGGATCGTATGACTCAATGGAAAATCCGCGGTATCCTAAGATGGCGGTGAACGCAGGGACTTCACTATGTTCTCTCTTTTCTGCAAGAAGCGATTTTAGTTCCTCTGCTTGTTCAGGCGTTAGCTCCCACGATGGATTTGGCCTTCCTGAATACATTAATGCTGTTACAATGGTTGTCATATCAATGTTAGTTATTAAATAATTAGTGTTAAAGTAGTAGTTGTTTCATAGCAGATGAATTGTGCTCAGAATTCAGAACAACATTTGAACTGCATCTTTGAAACCTTCAAGACAAGAATAAAATGTATTTGTATGTGTTGTGTCTTGAATCAACCTGTTGTTATAAACATTAAACTCCCGTTGCTCCTGTTTGTTGTTGTGTTCAAACGTAACGACCAATTTGCCTGTTATTACGGCAGCAGGGATTCCTCCCGGATTGAAAGGAGTATCAAACTGGATTAGGTTCACCAGATCTTTTGCACTGTTACCAGCCAAAGAAAATAATGGAGCCACATCTCTTGTCTTTCCACGTATGTATTCAATATTTAGTATCTTTTCAACAGGTATACTTTCATACTGTTGATCAAAATTTAGATTTAAATTCATAACCAAGTCTCTAAAAAATGGAGTAGGTGCATTGATGGGATTGGGCCGTTGCGTTGGTGTGGCAACCTGCCAAACAGATCCAGGTTCAAGGTATAAATCACTAGGACCTCCACCACAGTAAACAAATCCTGTTGGCCCTGCTACCGGCGCGTTAATTACTCTTGCTAAATTGTAAAGAAAGTCGGCGCCGGTAGCCCCTGTACCAGGATGGCAAGCCCATAAAGAAAGACCCGAAACCCTTCCTCTTAACTGCCTTACATATGGCTCCCAGTATGATTGGTTTGCAATGTAAATATACTTGTCAGGGTCCGTAGTTTCGTCACCTGTGCCGGTAACAATTAATCCTTCATTACCGTGGCCAATGATGTTTGGCCTTCCTGTGCCGCCTCCCATACAAGTTATTAGATTAGCTATTGCTTGTGCTGTTGATCCATGTGTACCGGCACCAGGGTTTTGAGCTCGGGCACAGGGAAGAAAACCGTTATCATTGTTATCAGCATCAATGGTGGTGCAACCAGGTAATGCACCCGTTACTGCGTCTCCAAATGCCAGCGCATTCAGGCTAAGGGTAATGTTTTTCTGTTCCATACCTTAAGTTTATTAGTTACAGTCGATACGAAAATTGGCTGCATTTATATAAGATGAGGGTTGTTTAAAAGAATTTGGAGAGAGGCTGAGGCGGTTGCCCATTTTTAACAGCAACATAATTATTCAATACCTCTAGACCGGTTTTTGCAAATGCAAAAGCAAATAGACTAGCTATTAAGCCAGTAATTAAAGGTGATAGTGTGTCCTTTGCTACTGCCTTGTATGCATCTAATTGGTTGTCTTTGCTATTTGTATCCAAATACTTATTATAAGAAGTTTGTTGACTATTGTAAGCTTCAACTTGTTTTTTATATGTTTCCACTTGTTGAGTGTAAAAGGCTACTTGATTCTTTGCTTTTTCGAGTACAGAATCCAATTGAACAATTGCTGGCGGTTGTGGTATTTCAGATGGAGGATCTTTTTCTGCAACCTTTTTTAGGCTAAACGGCAATACTATGCTCCAAATAATAATGATCAGATTTATTATAATAAACCATCCAATCAAAAGACTTCTAATAAACTTCATTGCTTTATCATTCATCAATTAGAATTAAGAAGTGAATTCAAACGAAAAGATAAAATGGGCGATAAAAATTCGCATCTGGAGTTAAATTGGCTGCCTCTCCTTGTAGGAATGCCTAAGCAAGCTTAAATGCAGCTTCTGCATCAACAAATCCAAAACCTGTTGCCCCGTCCAGGCCTTCTGACGCCTTTACTGCAGTTCCATTGTTACTTTGATCATTAGCTTCGCCCTTCGTGCAATCTTTTGTACTTGCTAATAATATTCTTTTTATTTCCTGTGGACCAAGGCTGGGGTTCTTCTGCTTTAGTAAGGCACAAATACCAGCGATCTGTGGAGCAGCTGCAGATGTTCCTGATATAACACTCCAGCCATCAGAATCTTTTGTTTCGTCTCCGTCTGGAAATTTTTTATTATTTCCTAATTGCCTATCGATTTTGCATCCTGGTTGTAAAGGCAACATGATATAGACAGCATGGGGCTTCATGCCAACTAATCCACAAAGGTCCGGTACATGCCTACCTGGATATGGCTTACTATCAAAAGCACTGGCGTAATTAGAAGCTTCCAGATCCGAATCTTCATTCATATAACACCCACCGACTGATATTACGTCTGGATGCATACCTGGGAAACCTACATGGCCATTGCCAGATGAGAAGACTACAGTTATACCTAATGCAACTGCTCTTGACACTTCCAGTTCTAAAGGCTTTAATGTATTAGGCACGCTTGACAATGGGACACGTGTTCTTGGCATGCATAGGTCATATCCCCAACTACAAGTAATCACATCTGGCTTTAAATCTATAGCAGCTTTCATAGCTGCAGTGGCATTGCCACCAGATTTCAGCATTATGAATGAAACATCAGGAGCATTTGCTAACACGTTGGCAGCTTCTGCAGTGCCATGTCCTACCTCATCATCGTTCACATTGCTCGCTCCTGGAGCCAGCATGACATTTATGTTATACCTGTTTGTATTATAATATTTATGTCTATAAAATCCGGTATCGATCATTACTACGGTTACTCCTTTTCCCGTTATACCCTGCCTATGTACGGCACTCGCTCCGGTAAGTAAAGCCACATCATGAGGTACATTCAAATGGAAGTAGTTTACCTTTGGGGGTATCATTGATTCAAAGTAGATCGGAGGCGGCTGTATATATGCTCTCTCTATAAATCCGGTTAACGAGGTTGGCACATTCCATTCGGCTCCTTCTGCAGGTTCAAAGAACGCCTTAGCGGCTAACGGCTGAGAAGTTTGTATTTGGAAAAGGCTTTTAGGTTCTAACTCAGTACCAAAAGTATCCGTGAATAGTTTTGGAGTTCCTTCGACTGAAATACTATATGGACTTGTGGCTATAATTTTAAAGCCTAGGTCAGCCAACCGTGATACTGCTTGTGAATGTATAACACTTGAAGGCTTAAACTTTTCTACGTTGGATGCATTTATTGCCTCTAATCCTGAAAAAGGCGAAAGCCCAATTTCTGTTGGTGACAACAAAACTTCTACATTGATCTTATCAGGTGGTGATATCTTAATTGAAGCTTCATCTAAAGCAGGTCCAGTAGCAATTCGTGAAGAGCGAGTAGCAACAGAAGTAAATTTTGCTTTTTTTGTAGTGTAGGCTGCGTTCTTTTTTGCTTTTGCCATAATTTTAAAAATATGTTGGCGGACTTTGTAGATATATTCCTTCTACATACGGCTTCAACACCTCGGGGACTTTCAACAAATTCTCAAAATCTGATTTTGTTGTTTCAATCATTTTGAATGCCTTTCGAAAAGCATCTTTATCGCCCCTTATAGAAATTGAATATGAACTTGTAGCTATGATTTGAAAATTTAGGCTTTTTAGAACATCTATAATATAATGTGATCGTTCAATGTGCTCCTTTTCATTTGGTGAATTCAATTGATTTGTATAATCAGCGCCTTTAAGCAACACTTCAGCTTCAAGCCATTCATTTGCCATACCATAGTAGTTTGAATACACATCTATTAATATGGTTACCGTTGTTGCCTATCTACCGCCCTCAAAATAAGATGTGTACCATGTTTAGTTGAAGTATAGTTTATGTAACTCCCGTTGAATTGATTCATTTATCTCATAGCATGATTATCGGACAAAAAGATCCCATCGCCGGTTTAATTGCGTTATTTTATCACACTGAATTGATTAAATTGGTGAATTTCAATTGGGCTTGATAGGGTGCTAATCGAAATCTATAAGGAAGGATTTACTTAAAACCAAATATCAAACTTTGTTTCTTAATTACAAACAATTTTGCATATTTTTTTTCATGAACAAGTACAAAGGCATATTACTGAAAAATGGTTGGTAGAATTGGCTGTAATGCAGTCTGGTTAAGGGTTTGGCGGATGTTTAGTGAAAGTGGTTTCACTAAAGTTTTTTTGCAGATGGCAAAGACTAAAAAAAGCG
>JACJGO010000037.1 GCA_014163555.1 Flavisolibacter longurius | reverse complement strand
AAAACAACCGGGTGTAGTCCTTCTTCAGGTGGTCAACTTCGAGCGAAATGGGGTGGTCAGTTTGGAGCGAAACGCTATGGTCAGCTTCCAACGAAATCAAGTGGTCAGTTTAAGCGGATTTTCCACTTAAACGGCTCTTTTGCTTGTTTTTCATCACATACA
The DNA here is from genome assembly GCA_014163555.1 of Flavisolibacter longurius. Lineage (GTDB taxonomy): Bacteria > Bacteroidota > Bacteroidia > Chitinophagales > Chitinophagaceae > Flavisolibacter. The sequence goes on along the minus strand of JACJGO010000037.1, from coordinate 24,133 downwards.
TAAAGACGAAGTATTTTAATCTTGAGTCCCAGCATGGAAGCAGCTTGCATTTCACTAAAGTAATTGGCAGGTTTTGACATGATATATAAATATTGTGCAATATGTAATTTACGTTTTTTCAGAAACATCTGCAACAAATTGTCAGAAGGGCATGTACAGGAAGAAGCCAGTTCTGTTCTGCTATGGGTTCTTTCAGTCCTACGGATTAACATGCTGTGTGTACTGACCAATAGGCTATACCTATTGATATATCACAGTTTCTGATTTTCATGGTAAAAAGGGAAAAAAGCTCTTTGGACTTTGGATCTAACTCTAGAGCATGAAAAAGGGAGAAGCTACCCCTAGCTTTTCCCTATACTTTCACACCTAATAAGGAGTTATGTTGACCGCCCAACAGGTCAAAGGTTTAATAAAGAAGCTTAAAAACCCTTAATTTTCTTCAGGGCAAAGGAATAGGTAACGACGGTAACAGCTTTTTCCTTTGCATTGAGCATGTAGACAAGCTTCTTGCCCCTGTTTCTTTTAGCCTGTTGGCACCAAAAGGTTTTGTCTGTGCCATAACATCCCTTATAAATGGGACAAAAGCACTGGGACTCCCCTGGAAGTTTATACCTACCATAACACAGATTTCACCTGCTATTTTATATTCGATATGAAATGAAGGCCCTTCATGTGAGGCTCTTGTAGGTACCATCCCGGCTAATCGTAAGTATGCACTTTGTGCAATCGAGTACAACACCCTTCGATTTACCGAACTGTGATGTTCTCGATTGCCGAAGAAAAATGCAGTAAGCGACCATCAATTACACGTTCAGATACTCAATTATTTGCCCAGCCACTTCGCAAATACCTGGTCTGAATACAGAGTATCAGTTTTCATCACTTATCTATCTCGCTGGTTTAACTTCTTACATCATTGGCAGAATCGAGCACTTCGACCTACGATCTGTCGTAGGTGGGTTCATATGTTTTGCATTTTCATTTAACGCAACGATAGCTGACCGGGTAACTAAAAACTTGCCCGGTAAAACAATAGTATCTTCCAGCATGTCCTGCTAATAAGCGATTATCTCAACTGCAATAGCATCATTTCAGTTTTTTCTTTGGTTTTGCTCCTCATTTCGTAACTTATAAACAGAACCATCTTCAATGAGAAAATTACTACTCACCCTGGTGTTTTGTTTTTCGCTGGGTCTCATTGCAGCTCAACGTGAAGTTATCGATAGTATAAAAGCGTTGATCACTTCAGGGATGTCCAATTCAACAACTGTTCGGCAGTTGCAGCAAGTAGGCGAAACTTTTCTTTCCTCATCAGAGCCAGGGAGTATTGATAGTGCCAAACATTATGGCCTAAAAGCTTTAGAACTAGCCAAAAACATAGATGATAAACAAGGTGAAGTCTACTCGCTTTTATTGTTGGCTAAATGCAGTCGTAGGTTTGCTGATCCAGTTAAAACAATTTCTTATTATCAGCAAGCGCTGCTCTTAAGTGAACAAATAAACGATACGTTGGGAATCATTATGGCACTTAAAGGCTATGCGTTACTTTTTTACTATAAAGGGGATTATAGGCAAGAACTCTCATATTATTTCAAAGTAGAAGGCTTAGCAAGAAAGATAGATGCAAAAGTAGAACAGATACGTGTGTTAGGAAATATAGCTAAGACTCTTATGAACTTAAACCAGTATGACTCTGCAGAAATGTTTTTAAAGCAGGCAATGGTTTTAGACAAAAGCAGTGAACACGCTTATCCAAATTCAGGCTTGGGTCGTGTGAGGTTATTTCGGAAAGACTATGCAAATGCCTTGAATTATTTCCAAAAGGCAATCAATTTATACGAAAAGCTCAACGACAAACTGAGTTTGTCAGAAAACCTCTATCTGATGGGTCTTGCTTATGAAGAGCAACAAAAAAAAGATTCTGCGCTTTTTTACTATGAAAAATCTTTTAAAGTTGGTAGACAAGGTGAAGATTCTCTTTATGTTAAATTGCAATTGAGTGATGTTATCGCCCAGCTACATGAAAAGATGAACAACCTGCCTGAAGCACTTCAATATTATAAAATAGCCATTGCCGCAAAAGACCAGGAAAAAAATAAAGAAAATCTTACAAGGCTTCTCGAAATTGAGAACCAGGAAAAAGAGCGCATAAGGGAGGTGGCATCTGCGAAACTGGAATTCAGAAATAAGATTATTTTTTTAGCTGCACTGGGGCTCATTTTGACTGCTGCTATAATAGCGTACTTTCTTTGGCAAAAGAATCGGCAGAAACAAAAAGCAAATGAGCAATTAAGCGCTAAAAACGAGTTCATATCAAAAACGCTAAAGGAGCTCCAAACAACCCAAGCGCAGCTAATTCAAAGGGAAAAAATGGCCTCTCTTGGCGAGCTTACGGCTGGCATAGCCCATGAAATCCAAAACCCGCTGAACTTTGTTAATAATTTCTCCGAAACAAATACGGAATTGTTAGAAGAACTGCAAGAAGAACTCCAAAATGGAAATGTTCAGGAAGTAAAAGCCATTACGACAATCATCAAAGCCAATGAAGAAAAGATAACACATCACGGCAAACGTGCGGACAGCATTGTAAGGAGCATGTTGCAACATTCAAGAACAGAGAACAGGGAACGAGAGCCAACAGATATTAATTATTTGGTAGATGAACATTTTAGACTGGCGTACCATGGCTATCGGGCAAAGGATAAGTCATTTTTTGCAACTACAGACTTACATTTTGACGATACGGTTGGAAGAGCTATAGTTATCCCACAAGAGTTAGGTCGTGTGTTGCTCAACTTATTTAATAATGCATTTTATGCTATAAATAAGAAAAAACTGCAATTGAATGGCACTTTTGAACCGATGGTTTTTGTCAAAACAAAGAGAAACAACGACCAAATATTCATTACAGTGATGGACAATGGGATAGGAATTCCAGCTAATGCATTGGATAAAGTGTTTCAGCCATTTTTCACCTCTAAGCCAGCTGGGGAGGGAACTGGATTGGGTTTGTCTCTTAGTTACGAAATTATTACTAAGGGCCATGGGGGGGAATTGAAAGTTAAAAGTGAAGAGGGCGAATTCACCGAATTCATTATTGTCCTGCGTACATAAAGCTATAATTCAAAAAGCATGAAGTATATCATTATTCTTTTGATGCTTGCCTTGGCTCACTGCAAACTAAAAGCCCAAAGGATAGCTTATATTGATAGTTTGAAAGCGGCACTTTCCCGTGCCCCGGAGGACACTGCAAAAGTTTATCTCTTTTATAATATCAGTTGGAGCAACGTGTATTCCTACCCCGATACTGCGCTGCATTATGCAAATGCAGGCGTAGAACTGGCAACAAAACTGGATTTTAAACGCGGTCGAATTATGAATCTGTTTGCTGTTGGGGAAGCGTACGCCATGAAAGGAAATTATGTAAAATCTTTAGAAATCAAACTGCGGGCATTAAGAGAATCTGAAGCATTGGGTGATGCATGGTATATTTCGGGAAGCAATAGTATGCTGGGTGGTACATATAGCTATGCTGGCGATTATCAAAAAGCCTTGTATTATTTTAAGAAAGCGAAAGAAGATAGTGCCTATTTCAAGGGTGTAAAAAAATATATACTTGGGCAAATTGGGGAGTGTTATTTAAATTCAAATCAACTTGATTCTGCCGAGTATTACTTGATGCAAGCCTATGAATTAGATATTAAGGATCAGGACCACTGGACAGTTCCTTATTTTAGTTTAGCTATCCTTTCAGAAAAAAAAGGCAATTACGAACGTGCACTCGACTTGTATCGAATGGGTAAATCAATTATCGGTGCTGAACAATATGCTATCCCAATAGGGTATTCCGGAATGGCCGCTGTTTTTAACAAGATGGGGATGCAGGATTCGGCTATATATTATTCAAGCATTGCCGTTAATGAGTTAAACCGTTCTTTTTACCCTGAAGTAGTCAATGCGGCGCGTACATTGGTAAGTATATTTAATTCCAAAGGTGCTTTTGACAGCGCCTTTAAGTATCAAGAAATTATGCTAACTGCCCAAGACAGTCTGTTCAGCCAGGAAAAAACTAGGCAAATACAAAATCTTTCTTTCAACGAACAGCTTCACCAGCAAGAGGTACTTGCGCAACAAAAGCAATACCGAAACACCGTCAGATTATACGCTTTGCTTGGTATTGGAGTTATTTTATTGGTTGTTGCTCTTATTCTTTGGCGAAATTTTCAACACAAACAAAAAGCTTTTGCATTACTGCAAAAACAAAAAAAGGAAACAGAACAGCAAAAAGCAAAAGCAGAGCAGGCCTATGAGGAATTAAAAGCCACTCAGGCCCAGCTTATTCAGTCTGAGAAGATGGCCTCCCTTGGGGAGCTTACTGCGGGCATTGCCCATGAAATTCAGAACCCGCTGAATTTTGTCAATAATTTTTCAGAGCTGAGCAAAGAACTGGTAACAGAACTGGAGGAAGCCTTACGGGCAAACCAAAAGGAAGATGCTTTCATTCTTGCTACTGATGTACAGAACAACCTTGAAAAGATCGCTTTCCATGGGCGACGTGCCGACTCGATCGTAAAAGGCATGCTGCTGCACTCCCGTTCCGGAAGCGCTATCGAAGAAATGGTGGACATTAATTCCCTGGTTGATGAGTATTTGCGCCTTAGCTATCATGGCTTACGAGCAAAGGACAAAAGCTTTACTGCGGCCTTTACTACTGATTTCGATGATACCATTGGTAAAATAGAAGTTGTTCCCCAGGAGATTGGCCGCGTGTTACTGAATCTTTACAACAATGCTTTTTATGCAGTGACAGAAAAAAAGAAGCAGGTAGGCGATTCCTTTGACCCCTTAGTGGCTGTCAGTACAAAAAAGGACGGGAACAGGGTAAAGATTACAGTAAGGGACAATGGTACCGGCATTCCGCCAAACGCTTTAGATAAAATCTTTCAGCCTTTTTTTACCACCAAGCCAACCGGACAAGGCACCGGCTTAGGCTTGTCCCTGAGTTATGATATCATCACAAAAGGGCATAGTGGTGACATGGAGGTTGATTCAGAAGAAGGAAAGTATACACAGTTTACCATCAGGTTACCGGTCAGGTCAGCAAAAACAGAACCAATCACTCAACCATGAATCGTTTATGAAAATATTAGTTGTGGACGATGAAAAAGACATGCAGCCCCTGTTTGAGCAGCGGTTTCGAAAGGAAATCAGGAGTGGAAGTCTTCACTTTGCATTTGCGACCACAGGCGAAGAAGCGCTGCTTTATCTTGAACAACATGTCCAGGAAGCCGTATTGATTCTTTCTGACATCAATATGCCAGGCATGTCGGGACTGCAGCTCCTGCATCAAATCAAGGTACATCACTATGAACCACCGCCCATTGTTATGATGGTGACGGCATATGGGGACAGCGAAAACTATAAAGAAGCGATGCGGCTAGGTGCTGATGACTTTTTGACGAAACCGATTGATTTTACTGAATTGAAGAAAAAATTAAATATTCCAGCTGTATGATCAGAATTCTTGTTGCCGATGACGAAATAGACATGGAACTATTGATCAAGCAACGCTTCCGCCGGCAGATTCGCGAGAATAAATATCAGTTTGTGTTTGCATTGAATGGGAAACAGGCCATACAGCATCTTCAAGAAAACGGGGATATTGATCTGGTACTGAGTGATATCAACATGCCAGAAATGGATGGGTTGACGCTGCTGAACTCTTTACCAGAAATCAATCCGATGATCAAAACCGTGATGGTATCCGCCTATGGCGATATGGATAATATTCGTACCGCCATGAACAGGGGTGCCTTTGATTTTGTTTGCAAGCCGGTAAATTTTCAGGATTTAGAACTGACGATTGAAAAAACGATTCGCCATATACACCAACTGAAAGAAACCATTAAAGCCATTAAAGAAAATAACATTCTTCGGATGTATGTGGATGAATCGGTGCTCCTTTTTATGGAAGGAAAAGAATTTGAAAAAACGCTGCTGGCGAATGAAACAATTGATGCCACGGTTGCTTTTATAGATATCTGCAGTTTTACCTCCATCATGGAAAACAACAACGCTAACAAGGTTGTAACCCTACTCAATCAATACTTTGACCTTATGGTGCATGAAATCATTGAACAGGGGGGGCATGTAGATAAATTTATTGGTGATGCCGTTCTGGCTGTTTTTCGGGGCGATTACCACTTGGATCGAGCCATAGAAGCCTCACTTGCCTTGCGTAACCGAATTGAAAATTTACCATCTGAACAAAACGGTACCGGTTTTCGACCCAACGTTTCCATTGGCATTCACAGTGGTGAAATGATTTCGGGAAATATTGGATCGGCTCGCCTAAAACGTCTTGATTTTACTGTTATTGGCGACGTGGTTAATACCGCACAACGGCTGCAGGCGGCTGCAACACCCGGACAAATATTAATAGGCGCAGCCTCATTTGAAAAAGTGAAGGCTTCGTTCGAATGCAGAAAAGTTGGAGAACTTGTACTCAAAAATAAAATGAACCCTTTTTTGGCGTTTGAAGTTGTAAACTAACTAGCACCGCGAAATGTAGATACAAGCCCCTTGCTACAAATCAGTTAATTACGCAAGTAAGTATAAGCAGATCCTCTAAAATGTGGTTCGGTAATTGTCGGGTTGTTTCCACATCACCAGATTGTTGCCTGATTAGCTATCCAATCTGTGTGCAAAGCTTACAGTTCGTTGTGGATGTTAAGCTGAATAACAAAGGATGAGCCTTCCCCCGTTCTGCTGCTCACCTTTAGCTCTCCATCATGCGCTTTGATAATGTCGTAGCTTAATGATAACCCTAAACCAGTCCCTCGTCCAGTTGGTTTTGTAGTAAAGAAGGGTTGAAAGATTTTATCGATAATGTTTTGTGGAATACCGGTACCATTGTCTTTTACTTCTATTTCCACTCTTCCATTCAACGCTTTTGTATATACCGAAACGCAAGGTTCGTAAGTCCCGTTCTGCTGCATTTTCTTCTGATGTACTTCATAGAAAGCATTTGCCAATAAATTGAGGATCACTCTGCTCATATCTTGTGGCACCACACTTGTCTGTTGTATGCGATCATCAAAATTAGTCATGATAGTTACATTAAATTCTTTGTTCTTTGCTCGCCAACCATGATAGCTGAGCCGCAAACATTCCTCAACCAAAGCATTTAAATCAACTACTTCTTTTTTACCCTTACTTGTACCAGAGTGTTGCAGCATACTCTTTACAATGGCATCGGCCCGTTTACCATGGTAAAGAATTTTCTGTTCGTTTTCTTCAATGGAATTGGCGATAGATTCGACTTCCGCCACATTCCCTTTGCGAATTTCGTCCTTCAACTCAGTAACCAACTCTCTATTCACTTCGGAGAAGTTGTTAACAAAGTTTAATGGGTTTTGTATTTCATGTGCAATACCAGCGGTCAACTCGCCCAGCGAAGCCATTTTTTCTCTTTGGACCAACTGCGCTTGCGTAGCTTTCAGTTCCTTATATGCTTTTTGAATTTCTTTTGCCTGTGCAAGCTCGCGGTCTCTTGTACGTCTGCGTTCTGCTTCAACAACTTTTTGTTTTTGGATGAAATACAGTCCATAAGTGGCTGCAAAGGAGAGGATGCCGTATAAGCAATATGCCCACCATGTTGTCCACCAAGGCGGAGAGATGTTCACTAAAATACTCTTTTCGGTCCATAGTCCATTGGCGTTTTTGGCTTTTACCCTAAATGTGTAAGTTCCGGGGGGTACATTATAATAATTAGCACTTTGTTCAGCAGTCACTCTATGCCAATTCTTATCATACGTGTCAAGCCTAAACAAGAATGTTCGCTCTTCGTTACTGCCAGTAAAATCAATGCACGTAAATTCAAAAGAAAAAGCGTTTTGATTGTGTTGCAAACGAATTTGCTTTGCTTCGTGTGTTGGCTTATAAGATAAGCCATTACGTTCAGAATCCATCGCTTCATCCAGGAGAGTGAAGCCTGTGATAAAAATGCGCGGTGACGGCAGGTTTCCAAGTAGCGTATCAGGATGGAAAGCAAAATACCCGCCGGGGTCACCAGACAAGATCTCTCCATTAGGAGTTGCATAGATCTTTCTGCTGAACCAACCAAAACCTTGTCCAACTGTTTCGTAAAAGCTTGCTTCTTTTCTTTCCGCATTCAGTTTAATGAGCCCGTTTGCTGTTTTGAGCCAAACATATTGCTGCCTGTCTTCAGCGATGCTAACTACGTTGGTTTTGCGGTTGATGATATTTAGCAAGTCAGAAAAGTTGATAAACTTGTCCAATTTTGTATCGTATTGATAAAGACCCGCGTTGGTACCTGCCCAGATCCTTCCACTTTTATCTGTTTTTAGGCAGTTGATGACAACGTCAGCAATGGTATATTTTCGAAAAGAGCTCTTTTGCTCATCAAAGCGGTTTATTCCCCCTCCCACACAAATCCAAAGAGAGTTGCCTTTGTCGATAGCTGTGCTCCAGACGGTTGTGGCTCCTTCATTGCTTAGAAAAACGCTTCCCAAACTGGTGGGGTCATCAGGGTTAGGTCTATAGTGCTTGAATTTCCAGGATAAGAGATCCATCCTGCCCAATCCACTGGAAGTACCAATCCAGAGGGCGCTATCTTTCACTTTGGAAAGTGAGGTGATCGTATCGTTGAGTAAGATCGTCTCGCTGCTGGGCTCTTGATAGTATTTGGTAAAGGTTTCGGTTGTTTTGTCGAATCGGTATAATCCTCCCAACGTTCCTACTGAAAGATTACGTTGATTTTCACTTTCCAGATCAGTAATAACATTGTTGACCGAAAAGTCACCTTTGTGAATCAAGAACTGCTGTATTTCTCCATTCTTCTTTTTTTGCAGAACCCCTTGATCCGTGGCTATCCATAATACACCAGCACTGTCTTCTTGAAAATCCGAAACCACTTTTCCGAGATGGTTATATGGAATTGCAACTTTATAGGGATTTAACTTGTACAAATTTCCACTCAGTGATGCAATCCAAAAAATACCATCCTTTGTTCGATAAGCTGTGCCGAACCTGCTGTCATTTATTTCTACGTTATTGGCACCTTCAGAACCCAGGGCCACGACCTTCTGAGCTGTATGATCGAATATATTGATGCCACCGTTTAGCGTTCCCACCCAAATACGCCCTTTATTGTCTTCGGAAATGAATGTAATGAAATCGGTGACAGCAGAGGTATTTACATTATGAACCGGAGGCCGGCTAAGTTTACCTGGGTGGGCAGCATCGTAAGAATGCCTTTCAAAGGTGCCCTTTTCTCTGTTCATTGTATGCAAACCGTCACCGGCAGTGCCGACCCAAAAAGTTCCCCGACTGTCTTCAAAAATGGCGGTAACTTGGTTGTCGACGAGACTTTGGGGGTTTGCCGGGTCATGCATATACCGAGTAAATTTTCCCGTCTGTGAATCGAAGCGATTTAATCCTCCAATTCTTCCTCCTCCATCATTTTTCCAAGGACTCTGTGTCCCAACCCATAATACCCCTTTTTGATCAACAAACAGTACCCGTATTTGGTTATCGCTTAACGTTGAGGTGTTTTTAGGATCATTTTTGAAGCGGGTAAATTTGCCTGATTTTGGATCAAATCGATTTAATCCGTTGTGCGTTCCTATCCATAACATACCCTGAGGATCTTTTACAATGGCTGTAACCGTATCATTGCTCAATGTAGACGCATCTCTTGGATTATGTCGATAATGTGTAAAGTTCCCATTGGAAAGATCAAAGAGGTCTAGTCCTGAACCGTAAGTGCCCAGAAAAAGAACGTTTTCTTCTCCCACTGCAATACTTTCCACCCAATCGTTTGCAAGCGAATTTGCGAGGTTGGGTGTATGGTGATAACGGGTGCATTTGTAGCCATCATACTTAAATAAACCACCATCGGTTGCAAGCCACAAAAATCCCTGTACATCCTGTACCATTCTGTGGATCCTTGCCCAAGGCTCATCTCTTGGCGGCACTACCAAATCCAATTGTAGATTTTGGGCTTGACAATATAAACAAAGACAAGAACCTAATAAGGAGAGAGTAAAAGTTCTCAGAAGTAGTTTCATGCAGCGGTATTGTCTTTGGTAGAAATGACAACTCTACAACCAGTAACCTGGCGAAAGGCTATTGGTAAGATATAAAATCTTTTCTTCTGAACAAAAGGCTCCCGTAATGGTGATTTTCTTGTGCTTCTTTGAAAAACCAAAGTTGCATAGCTATATGTTTAGTGTCGACTTTTACAATCCCTCATTCCAGTGGCTTCAGCTGCTTATATCAATGGCAGAATCAAGCACTTCGACCTTTGATAGACCGAAGGCAAAGAGAACAGCGGGAAAGCTAACCGGATCATTATCGAACACAAATGCGTGAAATGGACAAAAGTCTAAGTTGTACAAAATCAACACTCTAGCTGGCAAAATAAGATCAATTCTTCCAGTAAGGTGTTCGATAACCGTCCGGTCAGCTCCACCTGACCCGGCTAGTAGCAAAGTATCGACTTTTTATAACCCCAACAATAACAAATCCGTTGACGTTTACAAGCAGAAGTCTTGTGTGAAGCCTTCGTTTTCACGAGGGCTTCTTTTTTATATTTGGCTGAACCAACGGAATGACAATGCAGCGATGTAGTATAACGGTAATTGCCACAAGACACCAGGAAAATGGTCAATGCACCTCAAATGAGCTGTATCGAATTATCGAACGAATTGCTCCGGATGTAATTTTTGAGGAAATTCCCTCGAGTAAATTTGATGCAGTTTATAAAGGATTGCGTCAACCTTCTTTAGAAGTACAGACAATCAAAAGGTACTTGCAAAGCCACCCCATTCCCCATTTTCCGGTAGATTTAGATATTGATGAAGTGGATGGTTTTTTTATGAGAAGCGATTTCAAGACTATGTCTTACATATTTGTGAATTATAGCTCTGAATACCAACGCTTATACAATCAACGGCAATTCTTGGCTAACAATCATGGTTTTCCTTACCTGAATAGCAATGAGTGGACAATGTTGTCGGAACGTATGGATGTCTTAGAACAGGAGGTAATAAAAAAGATTAATAATGAGAAATTGTCCCAACGGGCTAAAGAATGGTTTAATGAAAACGATGTTCGAGAGAATGAAATGATTAAGAACATTTATAGTTACGTTGAGAATAACAGGTATGAAAAGGGTTTGTTTCTCGTTGGTGTAGAGCACAGGAGGAAATTAATGGATAAGATACTGGATTTTGAAAAGAACCATCATTTGAAGATAAAGTGGAACTTCAACTATTTCAATCAGTAAGGTAATTGAAAATAGTAAAATGGACATGGTAGGGTCAGCAGCGTAACCGTGCGGTCATTGGCGCATATCCTTTCTTTTTCCGTCGTGGTTGCTGCGCCATGCACTTGCGAACCCTGATGGAGCGTCAGTAGGCAATCTCACCGCTCCGGCGCTGCCGTATGGCTTTGCGCCGGTTCTGCCTTTCTAATAAACTCCGATGGCTGTTAACTCCGATGGAGCTCTTCGGGCAATCTCCCCCACGCTTGTCTGCCTGTCTGTACCGCTCTGATTTCGTTTACAGGTCTTGACGATTGGCACAGGCAAGTTGCTGAGTTAATGGGTCTTGCAAGCGCCTCGTTAAACCTAAATTCATTTGAATACCTGCTGATTGTCAAAACCGAAAACTTTTTTCTGAACTGGTTGACTTTGTCAATTTTTAAATATATTTTGAATATTATATATTCAATCGGTCACCAAAAGTGAACCAGGTTGGAACAAGAACATACTTAAATACACATGGTTGGTTGCAACAGCTTCAGTCGTCAGGAGAAATGCTCTGATCTGATATATTGTTGAAAGATTTAGAAGTTTAGATAGGCAATTTCTTAAGATTTCAATATGATGGCTAAAAGATTATTGTATGAATAACGCCTTTTCATATGTGGATAATTGTCTTCGTCTAATCCACTTAAATATTACAGCGGATTCAGTAAAAGAGCAAAATCATTTAGTCGAACTATTTAAACTTTTGGAGACCTCCACAACCGTTTCTAGTAATGAGTTACAAAAACTATTTTATAAAGAACTAAATGAGAATCAAAATTTCAAAAGGGTAATAAATCATGAATATTATCACTATTGGCAAAGTATCTACTATCCATATTTATATATACTAAACGCCATTGAGCTATTATCAGTCCTAAGGATAGAAACTGACTTTCAAAATGTTCCATTCAAAGAAATTTCTTGCGGCTACATTAAAGATACTAATAGGCGAACAGAGAATTTCTATCGTATCAGCACGCCTTTTTGGCTTTTCTGGTATAACAATGAACTCACCATTCATGATATTGACAATTATCCAGAAGGCAATGATGCCGTGCAAATTGACCTTAGAGATTTGATTGAGGATGTAACTTCTATCTACGAGTATAAACAGCTTTATAATGAGTGGGATGGCATTAACTACGCCAAATGGCTCAAACCTCCTCAAAACAAAGCTTACAAGAAGTTGTACAAATTTGTTGAAAGGATAGTCGGACCGGAGTCGGCATTTAATCTTTTACCAACATTAGTTCAGGCAGCATTTTATACCACTAGACCAGAACAAGCATTTTGTATGCTTTTTAATTTCATGGTCAACCAATTTCAAATTTCTCACGACAATCCATATAAAAAAGTTCCAAATATTTCAATTCTAAAGCAAATCATTGAATTTAGCTTCCCATTTCAAGAATTTTTACTGGATGAGATTGACCATGTGTCGCAGATTCCTTTCACACATCTTACAGATGAGTACATTGACTCCCTTGCAGACTTCGAATTTAGAAATGAAAACTATACTTTTAAAGCCAATCCTTTAGCCTACCATTTTGGAAAATTCAGGTATTATTTGCAGCAAAGCAAAGAATATGAACGTCTCCTTATAGAGCCGTATAGAGTGGATTTTCTATTGAAGGAGTTTGAACCCTGTATTATCGTTAGCTTTTCAAATTTAAGCAGTAGACAAACATTCTTTTATTTTGGAAAGGATTTCAGAAACACAACGTTTATGCTTAGATATGCTGCTGATATCATAGAATTTGAAGATAAAAGAAACACTATACTCTCACTTTTGACGAATATCAACGAAGATAGACAACTGCGTTGCGTACATAATCAGTGTATGTATTACGAATTTGGACTGTGCCGCCAATGGAGTGCTGTACCAAACAATTACACCGATTGTCTTTTCCCTGCTTGGTTTGAAAAAGAGTTTGGCTTTCGAATAGACACAAAAGATAAGTTACTTCGAAGGCTAAATAATGACGACGTCCAAAAATCTTTTCAGAAGTTTTTAGACCTACAAAAAAATGAAACACCAGAATTCATAAAAGAAAAAAACACCATCAAATTAATTGTGACCGACAAAACTATCGCAGATGACCAATTTGGTGAAACATTAGAAAATTTGTTCCGTACACCGTTCGAAGGCTCTATCCAACCAAGGTCATACTTCCTTGAAAGAATTGAACTCAACTTTGACTTTTTTTCCAATCAGAATTCCTTAGTATTTGAGGATAAAATTGTTAGTGACTGGATTAAAAGGATAAAGTCAAAGACCCCAGATTTGTTAGTTTTTCTGAATTCAGAAGCGATGAACCTAAATGCAATAATTTTCCCTATCCTCATTCAATATAAAAAAGAATCTAAAAATGGGAAAGCTGCAATATATTTTTCAAAGGAAAGTTTTCTTGAATTCTGGTCATTTGAAGCAGTGCTATTAGAAGAGCTTTGCAGCACATGGGATTATGACAAATCTCAAATATTTCAAATTATAAAAAAACAAGCAAATTATGCCTTCACTTTTAATTGAATCAGATCCAGCAACATTGCAAGAACTTCATGAATTTATATACGACCGCAACGAAGAAATCGAAGTCGAGCAGGAAACAAAAAGAAGTCATGGGGCGCAACTTGAACCTATTGTTGTAGCGATAATAGTAGCTGTTACACCAATTGTTACAGCAATTATTAAGGAATACTTTGAATATAAAAAAACAAAGCTTGCAAATGAAGCTGAAATCAAGCTAAGTATAAAGGAAGGCAATAAAACCACTTCAATTAATCCTTCTGACCTGTAACGGTACTTAGTATTTATACAGGCAAGTGATGAAATGGTTAATGGAGCGATTGACACTTCGGTGTACCGAAGGTTTCAAGGTTGCTCTTCAAAACAACGAAGTACAGTTGCCTTCAAGGGCAACCAACGTTGCAGGGCAAAATATTGAGTTTGAACCTACGATTCATCGTAGGTATGCTTCCTCGATTCTGCCAAAGTTGAAAATAGATATGGGAGGAGAGGATGGCAAATTCAATTACTCAACAATTTGCCAGGCTAGTAACTGAGTGCCGAGTTTTCGTGCTAGTGCTGCGAGGCGGAATAATGCGCTTGCACCTTCGACAGATCGTAGGAATGCATTCTCCATTCAGCTAAAGTGTAAAAGGAGAGGAGGAAAAAGGCACGTGCACCTATTTAATCTTTTAGCCGGCAAAAAGTTGAATGACAATAGTTAATTTGCTTTCTCTCTTCCGCAATCATAGAGCATTAATCATTATCTTGTTCCAAAGCATTGCCTACATTTATGCGAACCTTATTCATTGCAGCACTATTGGCTCAAGCACTCCTGTCGTCCAGTCAAACGGCATCCGGCAACAAGTTCAAGTCAATGCTCGAAACTTATAACCAGGAGTATTTACAACTTAACCCTACAACAGCTACTTCCATTGGGGATTACCGGTATAACCATCAACTGGAGAATACCCTCAGTAAAGATTACCGGGACCAGTCAAAAGCTTTGTTCACACGCTACCTCGATTCGCTAAAGGGGTACAATCAAAAGCAATTATCAGCACGAGACCAGTTAAGCTACCAGATTTTACAAAATGATCTGCAGCGAAACCTTGGTCGGTTGAACTATCCCACCCATTTGACACCCATCAGTCAAATGGGCGACTTCCGCCTGGCATTTTCACAACTCGGCGGAGGAGGGGGTAACCATCCTTTTAAAACAGTAAAAGATTACGAAGATTTTCTAAAACGAGTTGATGCCTTTGTATCCATAACAGATACAGCCATTGCAAACATGCGCAATGGAATTGCTGTAAAAAGAGTGTCGCCAAGAGTGGTAGTAGAAAAGGTGGTGCCACAAATAAAGGCAATGATCACCGATACTGTTTCGAAAAGTCTTTTCTATAATCCGATCAAAAACCTGCCTGCTAACTTCACGGCGGCCGAAAAGGAGCGACTTGCCCAGGAATATACAACTGCCATTCAACAAAAGATCATTCCGGCTTACCAAAAGCTGCTCCTGTTTTTGCAGAACGAATATATGCAGCATGCACGGAAGACAGTCGGATTGCTGGCACTGGAAGGAGGGAAGGATGAATATACTTTTTTGGTGAAAGCCTTTACAACAACCAATCTTACACCCGATGAGGTTTTTGCCATCGGTCAGAGTGAGGTGAAAAGAATACATGCTGAAATGGAGGAGGTAAAGCAGCAGGTAGGTTTTACAGGCGATCTTAAGGCTTTTCTACAGTATGCATTAGACGATAAAAAGTTTTTCCCTTTTCAAAAAGACGAAGATGTGGTGGCTGCCTACCATCAGATCTATGAAAAAATGAAACCCCATCTTTCAAAGCAGTTCAACGTGGTACCAAAAACAGCTTTTGAAATACGACCGGTTGAAAAGTATAGGGCAGCGGCAACGGCAGCGCATTACATGCGGGGAACGGCTGATGGCAGCCGTCCGGGTATTTTTTATTTTCCTGTGGTTGATGCTACAAAATACCATTACTGGAGAATGGAAGACCTTTTCTTACACGAAGCTATTCCCGGTCATCATTACCAACTATCCCTGCAGATCGAAAACCCTGAAATACCGGGTCTGCAGAAAATAGGTGCGTATGGTGCGTATACGGAAGGCTGGGGATTGTATGCAGAGAGTTTAGGTTCGCAGCTTGGGTTGTATACCGATCCTTATCAACGCCTTGGCCAGTACTATGGCGAAATTCACAGGGCCATCAGGCTGGTTGTTGATGCAGGTATACACCACAAAGGCTGGACAAGAGAGCAGGCGATACAATACAGTCTGGACAATGAGCCCATTACCGAAGCCAACGCCATACAAGAGATAGAGCGCTACATTGTTATGCCGGGACAGGCACTTAGCTATAAGATTGGCGAGCTAAAGATCATGGAAATGAGACGCAAGGCAGAAAAGGTCCTAGGTAACAAGTTCGATGCCCGTGCCTTTCATGACGAAGTACTAAAAGATGGCGCAATGCCGCTCCAGATCTTCGAAGCTAAAATGACTAGCTGGATACAGAAACAGGCCACCAGCCGTAAAGTTTCCAAATAGATTGAAGCGTCAACTTTTGAAGGTTGAGGACTGATAAGAGGCTGGCTCCTCTAAAATGATCAAACAGCGTTGTGGTACTCATTTGTAGGGGAGTGCAAGCACCGGCAATCGAGGTGGCAAAATCAAGGGTTGATACCTTCAAAACATAAAGGCCAAAAGAGCATCAAGATAGCTGGCCGGACGCTTATCGAACACCAACATCAAAAATGGCTAAAGATGCAAGACGTACAATATCAACGTTTTAGCTGACAAAACATCATTAATTCTTCCAGTAAAGTGTTCGATAACCGTTCGCTCAGCTCCACTTGACCGCCGTAACAAAAAAGGTGGCACCCTAAGGCACCACCTTCACTACTGAACGGCTTTGGTCAACTAGTTTGGTTGTTTGATCAGTTTCACCATCACTCTTTCAGTACCCTGCATCACTTCTGCAAAGTATACACCCGGTCTGTAGGTGTCGCCTACTCTTTGCGTACTGTTTGCACTGATGTTGTTTCTGCTTTCCAGCACACGACCGGCTGCATCCACAACTCTCAGTACTGCTGGCTGATTGTTACTGCTCCGAAGAACCAGCTCAAAGGCTACCGTACTTGGATTTGGCCGCACCTGTACATTGAGTTTGCCAGTGTAAACATCAACTGTTTGTACGTTCTGATCAGAAACAATCGTTGATGTCTTGCCTTTTGGTACATGGATGATGATAGATCCATTGTCAATGGCTGTTGTTGCATCTGCATCAAGAGCGGCTCCCATCTGGTTATCGTAAACTGTACCAGATGCATTCCAAATCTTAATGCGTAGCTTATCTGGCGTTGTTGATGAAACAAGTGCTCCATCAATAACAGTAAGAATAAAGCCGTATTCATCACTACCTCCATTGATTGTTCCAACTCCCTTGTACTGTGCTTTTGAACCGGAGATCACAAGCCATTCGTAGCTGGTGCTCTTGAAGTTCATGCCCGCAGCATGGAACTGGAACTCTGTATTACCAGTAGGCACTTTTGCTCCTTTCTGATATTTGGAAACAAAGCCAAACGTTGCCTTACCAGCAAGTGTCAGATCAGGAATATAAGCCCCAGCAGGAGACGTAATCCAGCCTGCACCGGTAACAAAGCCTGCACTTGGATCGTAGATTACAACATACTTATGAGCATAGGAAGCTGTTCTACCACAGGCATCAGTCAGACTGACGTTTACTGTATACACACCTGCTGCTGTATAGATATGTGGTGTTGTGAAAGAAACAGCCGGGTTACTTACTGTCTGAGCGGTCGATCCATCACCCCAGTTGATTGTTGCGTTGGAAACATTGTTATCGGTATATGCAACAACAAGGTTGATAGGAACATTGATGGCAACCGGATCAGTCGGACCTGATACAGACGTTAAAATTGGGTCTGCATTGGTGACTGTAACAGTTTGAGTAACTGTTGTAGGATTGCCATTCACATCTGTTACATTCCATGTTATTGTAGTTGTACCTACCGGATAATCAGCTGTCAACGGCTCGTCATCATCCCGAGAACCTTCTGGATCACCAACAGCACAATTGTCGGTGGCAGCAGCAGAAACAGCTACTGTAGCACCGCATTTACCAGCATCATTAGTTACACTATGATCGCCATTGGTTAATATTACAGGGGGCAGGTTATCTTTCACCGTAACAACAGCCGTAGCTGACGAAGTAATACCCATATTGTTTATCAGGCTCAGTGTAACTGAATTCACACCGACGTTAGCACAAGTGAACGTGTTTGGTGAAACGGTCAAAGATTGTATACCACAATCAGCAGTTGAGCCATTATCGACATCGGAACCCGCAATGCTTACATTTCCTGTTGCATCAAGAAATACGGTTATGTTTTTTGTAATAACGTTTGTGTTACAGGCAACTACCTCAATGGAAAATTCCTGTTCTACATGAGAAGGATTGCCATGGTGGTAGAAATCTTCAGCATGCAGATGTATAGTATGTGGGCCTGCATCAGCAGCTGTTGGAGTTCCGGAAAGCGTTGCAGTACCATCACCATTATCTGTCAGGTTTAACCAACTAGGTAATGAGGATGTTATTATATCCAATTGATCGCCATATGGCACGTCTGGATCATTCACTGTAATGTTGTAAGTGTAAAGTTGCCCCGCATCAACTGTTGTGATAGGAGTACTGGTGAAAGCAGGAGGCGTATTGACAACCAGTGTATATGACCTCGTTGAAAAAATTGTTGGAACTGCGGCAATTACAGCCTGGTAGCTTAGGTTATGAGCTCCCCAATTGGCAGCCGTGGGGCTCCAACTCAAAGTAGTTGTGGCTGGATGTGCAGCTGGCGTCGGAATTGTGGGGGATAAGGTAGATCCAGCAGGCGTTGTAGCAAAGGCTATAGAGACATTGGATCCTAAACTGCTTTGAGCTGTGATAACATCTTGATGTAATACACCAGGGATGATCTGCCGAATTGTACCCTCACTAGGTGTCGGACTAACAAAATCAGGTGCTGGTTCTGCAACCACTTTTAAGGTTACTGAGGTTGTAGACTGCACACCAACATTGTCGGTAGCAATAAAGTTTAGTACTACAGTGTTACCAATGTGCGTGGCGTTCGGTGTCCAGCTAAAAGATGTTTGAGAAGGATTACCTGTAGCTGGAAGTGCAGGACTGAAATTTGATGTGGTTATATATGCCGGAAGGCCCGATACTGATAACCCAACTGTACTTCCTAAATCGGAATCAGTTGCTTTTATCGGAAACGAAATATTTTGCCCTGCAATGACATTGTAAATCTCTCCATTTGCAGGAGTTACAGTATAGTCGAATTGGGGAGGGTTAGAGGGACCAACAATTCGGATAATAAAATCTAGCATTATTTGATTGCCATCATTATCTGTAACTGTAGCCAGAGCGTTGTACAACTGTCCAATTGTTTTACCTATTGTATTAAATGTTATTTGACCAGTAGCAGGGTCCAAGGAAAAACCAGAAGGGTTTGACTGGCCTGATAAGGCTGGACGAGTAGAAAAAGGTGTACCAAAAGTAAATGTAGATCCAGGGTCGGGGTCTGATACTGGAATTGTATATGTAGCAGTTGCTGAATTTACAGGCATATTGATTATTGCAGGAAGCGAGGACACTGGGCTGTTTCCAGAGCTTGCTGTATTCAATATAATGTACACATCCCAATTTTGATCTCTATTATTCGCCAGTGTACTTATTTTACAGCAACTACTAAAACTTAAAATCGTTGGAATTGATGTTTTGTTTAAAGTTACAATGGCGGAACCTGTTCCATTAGCCCATAAACCAGAAGGGTCAAGAGTATAAGTCATTGGAATATCTACAAAACCAGAATTACCGCCAGAAATGAAAAACCTATTTGAGCTACCTCCAGTAGCATCTGTTCTCCAGGATGTGCTAGCATTTAGCCTGTATGTAATAGTCGTAGCTGTTTCGGAAATTTTTGTTGCGGTTAAAAGCCCAAACCGAAAGTGTGAAGCAGCTACAAGGAGCGGCACAGCTAATAAAATGAATACAACACTACAAAACTTTTTCCATCGTATGATTGGTATAAAAGTGCTCTTTTCCCGGACGTAAATAGTGTTCATATAAAATGTTTAAATGAAATTTTGAAAATCAATGCTGGTGTGAGTTATTAAAAAAGGAATCTTATGGATAAAATGAAACCATTACCCATCATTTAAATAGAATAAGAAAAATAACTTTGTGTAGTGCGCAAAAAATGATTTGATGCTAATCATAAATGCAGCTTTTGTTTTGGTGCTATAGACATATATGCATGTATAAACATATTGGATAAGGGCAAATGAATCACTGCTAATGAACGAGGTCCATTAGATGAATAATCGATACAAGGGGTTCTAAAAAGGATTAAAAGAAAAACAGTTAGTTTTCGTGGAGCGGAGTAAATGTGTCAAATGATATTAAATAATATAGCAATCAAATATATTGAAGTTGTATAGTATGAACATATCCCCCAACTGGGGGATTTTTATAGATTTCCAATCTTCCGTAATGCTCCAAGTTTATTGTCAACTTTTAGTTTACGATATATATTCTTGATGTGAGTCTTTACTGTTTCTGCGCTTACAAAAAGCTCTTGTGCGATTTGATTGCGCGTATAGCCTTTACTGATCAGTTGTAATACCTCTACCTCTCTGTAGGTTAATAATTTCTTCCTTTCCAAAACGCACATTTTTTAATTGCAATCTTGATCATATAAAGTTAGTTTGCTTTTTAAGCCTTATCAATAGCTATAAATAGCTATAAACTTCATAAATTAGAAAGTAAAGAATAAAAGGATGGACACTAAAGTAATCACCTATAGTTCGTTTTTGAATTCTAATCAGATTCCATATGCTGGCTATGTTGTGAATAATGCGAGCAGCTTAATAGAGCACTTCAAACCTTCTCAATTGTCAGGCTCACCTTTTGCACCTGTGACCTTCTTGGTTGACTATGCTACCAAGAAATATCTATATGTGGAAGAGTCATGCTTTGATTTACTGGGATTCAAGGCTTCTTACTTTTTGGAGACGGGACTTGAGGAGTATTTAAACAGATGGCATAAAGATGACTTTCAAGTAATGAATAGTAAAGTTTTTCCAACTAACCTAGCTTTTTTGAACACATTACCAAAAGATAAGTTTAAGGAATATGTATTTTCTTATAATTATCGCTTTCAAAATGCTATAGGAAATTATACAACTGTTCTACAACGCTTTTCCTATATTCCAAATCCAATAGTATCATTGCCGCAGGGAGTAGTAGGAGTGATATTTGACATAACTCATTTTAAACGTGACAAAACTATAGTTAGCACTATTGAAAAGCTTAGGTTTACGGAACAAGGGAAGGTCACAGAGCTTATAAGTAAAAATACATATCCTATTACTGATATAGAGCGCCCCCAGTTACTAAGTAAACGTGAAATTGAGATTGTTAAGCTGATTGGGAGAGGCCTGTCAAGTAAGCAAATTGCTGCTGAGAAAGGATTAAGCATTTATACTGTCAATAATCACCGTAAAAATATTCTCGCTAAAACAGCATCCAGAAGCTCAGCTGAGTTAATCAATTATGCAGTGAATCACGGCATCGTGTAAACTGCTCATTAGCGTATACCTGAATCAGCCTATTCACCTCTTCTTGCTTGTCTAAATGAACAAAATGTCCGGCTGCTTCTATTTGGAAAATTTTCTTCTCCCACATCATTAATATCGAATCCTGGAGGTAGTCAATATTGATGAGTGTATCATTAACTCCGAAAACTACGCAGATGGGAATCTGAAAGTTTTGGAGTAATTCTATTTCATCACTTACATTCCCATTCGCCGCTGCTTGCATCAAACACAGCCTGAAGAAGGGGTCAGTATCTTGATAATCATCTGCTAGGAATGTAGTATTATCTTTTTCTACTAACATATTTTCAATGGAGCATGTAATTACACTCTTATTCTTTTCATTATAGAAGAATACCGGAGGGGGTGACTCAAGTTTGAAAACCATATTCATCGGCTGCAGTTGACCAACACAACACATGCCAATCATACAAATTCCGTCAGGTCTAATCTCATGTTGTAACATCTCAGCGATCAAGTTGGTTCCATAGGAAAAACCTACCAGAATAAATGGTTTGTTTTGTCTGAGAATCGTGATAGTTGTTGCTAGAAGTTTTGCAGTGGCTGGAGGTGAATAGTCTTTCCCTGGATCTTCACTTCGAAATGAATCTCCATGTCCTGGCAGATCTATTGCAATCAGCCTGTAAGATGAAAGCAATGAGCTGTTTAATTGGCTATTCCAAGTGCGAGCGGAGCCTGAATTTCCGTGTATAAAAAAAATGGTAGTTGCTCCCGCTTCATTTTTTTCAAGATAACTTAAAAAGTTGTGGTCAATATTGATTGATTTACGTATGACCATAGTAAAATATTGATTATAAAAGATGTTTGAATATAGCTGATTATCTTAGAATTCTCAAGGAAAGTACACGCATGTTTTTCCTTGCGGTCAGTACTTAAGAATGAAAAAATATCAAACGATTATTGCTCTTATACCGCGTACATCTTAACAGTCGTACTTTCTTACTGAAAGAATATATTTATCTCAAGCTGTGTACCCTACAAGTATATTCCAGAATAGAAGGTGGTGGCCCATTACCCCTTCCTTAATGAGGAGCAATGTGCAAATTCCTATACAGTGGTGCACCGATGCACCTAAATTGAATTTATAATATGACCCAATAGCTGGTGTATGCCCAGAGAGAAGGTACTGGTCCACAAATCAACAGACCAGCTATCACGGTGCTTTGGATTGGTTGTGGGCAGCTTTGTGCTCCTGACAGCCGGGTTGTTTTCATTAAAACTCACTTTAAAAATAGCCAACGGTGACAAGGGAGTGAATGATCGTACCTACGATAGAGCATAGGTGCAAGCGCTTGATTCTGCCCATAGGCATATGTAAATAGGAGAGAAGTCCATAGCAACTTCAAGTACTCAACAACTAGCCACGCTGTGTGCAACCTATGGCTGCTATTCCAGTTAAGAAGGACATTGAGCTAGACCTTAATAGTCTGATTCAGAAACACGTTTGGAATAGTCAAGGACTTTTTTAATAATGACTATTAAAGCCCAACCAGTAAAGACAATTAACGCACAAAGGACAATGACTTCACCAACTGAAAAAGGCTCCATTTCACATCATTTGTCCAAATCTACTACCTTTTATCCTTTCAGTTTAGCCCAGGTAAACTCAAGAGATTAAAATTACATTAGAAAAAATAGTTATTGAAGCAAGGGCTTCCTATTGTAAAAGAGAAATGAAAAACCTCCGATAAGACAGCGGCTAATACATAAGAGTCGGTTTTGATTGCTTTGCTGGCATGAAAGTATCATTCATATCTCTGAATTGAAATCTATCTAAAGCAATGCTGACAGATCCGTGTTGGGCTTAGCCATCATACAAGCCACACTAGTTTTAATTACTTCTTACCAATTGCAAAAGTGAATTCCCTGTATTATTCTTGCCTTGGTTTTTCATAGGATATTGGATTTTAAAACGAGGCCGGATTTCTATCCAGCCTTTCTTTTTTTAGTATTTCTACGAAAGGACAATCCGTTTGTTTACGGTTGGGGTGGTAATTGCCATAAGGAAAACATTAAGCAATACTGCTATTGTCCAGCGTCCTCAGCCATTGTAGTTTTGTGGCAGAAGTTGATTGATAGAAAATCCAATACCAAAAGAAGAATCATCCAAATCCAACTGTCCTTGTAAGCAACCGTCCCGCAAGTCGTTTTTTGTTATCCAGTATCCAGAAAAAACCATTTAATCCAGTATCAATCAACTTCTCTTTTTTTCTAAGCCTAGCCTTGTCTTTACCCAATTCTTATATAAGTGTGATAGCAGCTGAATGAATTGAAGAGTGGCCTTATCAATTACTGTCTGAACGTCTAGTCCCTCTAAAAAAGGGATTTTTTGATGGACTTTTTTCTGTAAGCTGCTTCAGGGCACAAATGGTTGTAAGCCAAATGATAAATTCAGGATCATCCCTAAAGGCTGCTGTAATGGTCTTGTAAACCTAAGAAAGGCTTGTGTAAGTACCCCCAAAATTCGGACAGTTTAGAATTGGAGTTTTATACTTAAATTCAAAACTGTTATCATGAAGCAAACACGATTTACGGAGACGCAGATTGTCTCTATCCTCAAGCAACAGGAAGC
>JACJGO010000036.1 GCA_014163555.1 Flavisolibacter longurius | reverse complement strand
TTTGTTTACTTGGCAGTGTGTCGAGTTTTAGCCAGAAAGATTCGCTTCAAACACCAAAATCGGATACCATTCCTCAGCGCTACCTGCAAGAAGTAACCGTAGTAGGCCGCGGCAGCAAAAGCGATTACCAGCAAATGCCGGAAGTTGTCGGCACCTACATTTACGCTGGCAAGAAAAACGCTTTGATCGTTTTGGACAACGTGCAGGGGAACGTGGTTAACAATACCATGCGCCAGGTGCTGGCCAAAGTGCCGGGCATTCATATTTGGGAAAGCGACCCAAGCGGCATCCAGATTGGTATTGCGGCCCGCGGACTAAGTCCTAACCGCAGCTGGGAATTCAACGTTCGGCAGAACGGCTACGATATTGCCGCCGATCCGTTTGGCTATCCCGAAGCTTATTACAATCCGCAGTTGCAAGCCGTTCAGCGCATTGAAATTGTTCGTGGCGCCGGTTCATTACAATACGGTCCGCAGTTTGGCGGATTGGTGAACTATATTCTCCGCAACGGCAGCGAGATGGCTAAAAAGGTTGAGTTTGAAACCCAACAAACTGTTGGTTCTAACGGCTTATTCAATAGCTATAATGCCATCGGTGGTAAGACTGACAAGCTGCACTACTACTCTTTCTTCGATCACCGCAATGGTGATGGTTGGAGAAAAAACAGCCGCTTTTACAGCAATGCCGGATTCGGTACCGTCACCTATTACTTCACACCGAAATTCTCGCTGAGTGCCGAAGCCATGTATTCGCACATCCGCAGCCAGCAGCCCGGCGGTTTAACCGATGCACAGGTAAAAGAAGATGCCCAGCAAAGCTTCCGCAGCCGCAACTGGTTTGATATTAAATGGACCACACCAGCCCTGATTGCGAACTATCAAATCAGTAACAAAACCCGTTGGAACACGAAGCTGTTTGCTACGATTGGTGACCGCAATAGTGTTGGCTTTTTGCAACCCGTTACTACAAAAGACACGATCAACCGCACAACCGGCGAATACAACAACCGCGAAGTGTTGATTGACCTGTACCGCAACTACGGTTTGGAAAGCCGCATCATTACTGATTACAACCTGGCTGGTTTAAACAACACACTGTCTGCCGGCATTCGGTTGTATACTGGGTCTACGCAGCGCCGATCATCTACCAGGGGAACAACTGGCACTGATTATGATTTAACGATTAGCGGGGCCTTCCTTCGCGACATTACGTTTGAATCAAAAAATGCCGCAGCTTTTGTAGAGAACATTTTCCGCCTGAGCGATAAAATTTTGATTGTGCCCGGTGTTCGTTACGAGTGGCTGGAAGGTTCTGCATCCGGCATCAACAACACCGTAAATGGCGCGCCGCAATATCTACAAGATGTAAAACGCAGCCGCGGATTTTTACTGGCCGGTGTAGGTGCTGAATTTCACGTTACCAAAACAACTGAAGTTTATGCAAACTATGCGCAGGCTTATCGTCCCATCCAATTTGCCAACCTGCAGGCACCACCCACAACAGATGTGGTAGATCCGGAACTGGCAGATTCAAAAGGCTACAACATTGATCTAGGTTACCGCGGTAAGCTGAATAACTTTCTGCAGTTTGATGTCAGCGCTTATTACCTGCAATACAACAACCGGGTGGGAACGGTCACAGTAACCAATCCGGTGGGTGTTACACCGGCTACTTATCGTCTCATCACCAACGTCGGTGCCAGCACCAGCCAGGGTTTTGAAGGGTATGTAGAGTTCAACCCCGTCAGAGCATTTACAAAAGATCAGAACACTGACCTGATCCTCTTTGGTTCTTACAGTTACACAGATGCCCGTTACAGCGGCGACCACAAAGACGCCAGCACAAAAAACAAAAAAGTGGAAAACGCACCGAAGAATATTTTCCGTGGTGGTCTTTCGGCTGGTTACAAAGGCTTTTTACTCACAGGCCAGTTGAGCTATGTGGGCGAAACGTTTTCTGACGCTAACAATACTGTTACACCTTCAGCGAATGGTAATACAGGATTGATTCCTTCTTACACGATTACTGATGTAACGGCTACCTACAAATTTTCAAGAGGATTAAACATCAAAGCCGGTATCAACAACCTGGCCGATGCCAGATATTTTACCCGTCGTGCAGGCGGTTACCCGGGTCCGTGTGCATTGCCCGGCGATGGCCGAACGTTTTTCGTGAGTGTGGGTGCAAAACTTTGATTTCCCATCTTATTAATAACAAAGCCTTGTCACGGACAAGGCTTTTGTTTTTTATCTTGCAGGCACCATTATCAATTTTTACATGAACAAAGTTTTCTTCCTCGCCGCTTTTTTATTTTCTGTTTCCTATGGCTTTACGCAATCGCAAAAGCCAGATGAAGTGTGCTATAACCCGAACCTGTTAAAAGACACGTCGAAAAAGAGCATCAAGTCCATGGCTGTTGGTCTTATTGGAAAAGACAGTGTCAAAATCAGCTATCATTCGCCAGGCGTGCGGGGACGAATTATCTGGGGTGGTTTGGTTCCCTTTGATGATGTGTGGGTGACCGGAGCACACAATGCCACGAACCTCGTCATTGACCGGCCGTTCTCGATCGCAGGTAAGGAAATACCGGCCGGTAAGTATGCCCTGTTTACCATCCCGGGAAAAGAGGAGTGGACCGTTATCCTAAACAAGCACTGGAACCAACATCTGACCAATGAGTATGATGCAAAGGATGACATTGTTCGCATCAAGGTAAAACCACAAACGGTTCCACATGTGGAACGGTTACAATATTTCATTGAGCCGGCCGGTGGGAAGGCCGGAAAGATTGCGATGGCATGGGAAAAAATCAGGATTGAACTGCCAATAGCGATTCGTTAATGGCTTCTGCATTCATACCGGCTCTCCGATTTAAGCCCCTTACAAGA
The DNA here is from genome assembly GCA_014163555.1 of Flavisolibacter longurius. Lineage (GTDB taxonomy): Bacteria > Bacteroidota > Bacteroidia > Chitinophagales > Chitinophagaceae > Flavisolibacter. The sequence continues at coordinate 27,307 of JACJGO010000036.1, read as the reverse complement.
CTCTACGATTTGTTTCTCTCCCTAACCTTTCCGGAGAAAAAGATCAAGCAGGCACTGATTCATCAACTCCAATTATCAGGACACGAAACGATACTGGATTTCGGATGTGGCAGCGGAACGCTGGCGATCATGATCAAGGAGCAATATCCGTCGGTCAACATCATTGGTGTGGACGTGGATGAAGCGATCATTCGCATTGCAGAGAGAAAGATCAGGGCAAAAGGACTGCATATCCCGATCAAAAAATACGACGGTCAGAACCTTTCTCTTTTTGGTCACCAGCAATTTGATAGGATCGTTTCATCACTGGTCTTTCATCACATCCCGACGGCGCAGAAGCGTACGATCCTCAGTCATCTATACAGAATCACCAAGCCGGGTGGGGCATTGCACATCGCTGATTTTGGTAAACCTAAAAATTTTTATACGAAAACAGCGTTTGGGCTATTCAGAATGTTTGATGGCGTTGAGAATACCTCCGTTAATGCAGAAGGGCTGTTGCCGGATTTTGTAAAAAGTGGCGGCTTCAGAGACGTGGAAATCCTGCAGTCTTTCAATACGGCATTCGGGACAGTTGACTTACTGCAAGCAAGAGACACCAACACTGCTTTACGTCAGATTGGATTTGCGAAACACCAAAATGAAAACCTTCGGCATTGGGCGACGGGTATTCGGGATGTGGTCTGGGACGCTATAAAAAAAAACCTCGAACAGAGAAATACCGCTGTTTCTTATTTAGCATCGGACAATGATTTGTTCGTTCCCTATATCGATGCTTACGCCGCCGGGAACATGGTCCATCCGATGAGCAGCTTTTTTGCTGATTTGGGAAAACGTATTTACCGGGAAGTCGTGGTGGCCTTTGAGGATGACAATGGGGTCAAGGTCAACAAAGAACACCTGTTCATTGCGATTTCGTTTTTGTCTATTCAATCGGGTGATGAAATAACAGCCATGCAATTTTGGGAAATGGCGCAACGGGAAAGAGAGCTGACATATGGCACGGCCGCCACCTTAGATGGCACCATTGATTTACTTCACACAAGATTTAGAACAATCATTAATGCCATCGAAAGGAGTTACAACGAAAATGAAATTGTAAAAAACATAAAGCCAAAGTTTTCTTTTATACAGGATTTTGAAACGACGCTTAAGTCACTTGATAATCTTTCAAAAGCGCACTTTCTGTCCTGCGGTATCAGGCTGGTTCATGTCTTGGGCAAACTTCGAGAAAGTGGGGATCTTGCCATTATCAAAGTGTTTGCGCAGGAACTCGTCAACTCGTTGTGTGTACTGAATGAAAACTTATTAAAAGAAAAAGGATTGCCCGGCGATACGATCAACCCGCTGATGGTCGCTGTATCAACGACCTACCCGGCCGTGGGGCTGCATCTCGGGCAGGCCAGTAGCGCCACCGGCATCTATCGCATTACAAAAGCTGAATTTTATTCCCGGCTCAACGACTATGTTGATTATATGGAACGCCACGTGGCCGATCCGGATAAATTGAAAGCCGATATGTTGTATGCCCTGCATCGGTTGCGTAACGAAGCCTTGCATACGTTGGACGACACCCGTCTTTATTACAGGGATGTGAAGTTATTTGAGAAAACAATCGGGCTTTTGTTTATTTGTGTTTCTGTCATAAAGTCTCTTTAAATGAACACAAATCTTCAGCCCATCATTCAACAATACAAAGCTGACAAAGAATCCGTATATAATACCTGGTTTATCAACAACGAAGAAAGGCTGAAAGCATTTCGCTCGATCCGCCGCGGCGTCATGCAGGTCATTGAGGATATCAAATGCAAACGCTTCCCGAACGATTTTAAAGGGTCTTCCCTGGAGTTTGTCTTAACGGTCATTACAGAGCAAAAGCAGGTTTTTGAAGGAGCTTCCCATCCCTTTTACTGGAAGCCCAAGTTGCGGATACCCGACATTTATGAAAACGAGGCGAACAAACAGGCTTTTGGGCAGTTTTTAGAGAATTGCCTTAACGCCAAAACGGAAGACCAAATCATCAAAGAAATCATCAAGCTGGATAGTTTAAAAATTAAAGGCCTGGGGCCCGCTGTTGCCAGTATTCTTTATTTTCTACACCCCACCATCATTCCACCCTTCAACACCGCCATTATCAACGGGTTCAATTATTTATTCAAGGATAAAAAGAAACTGGGTAGCTGGACCGAGTACCTGAAGCTTCGGGAAGTGATGATGGATACCAATGTGCAATACCGTTCCGAGCTCTCTTCGGATTTGGGTGCCATTGCCGGACTGCTGTTTGAGATCGGCATGCAAAAATTGGTGCTGGGCGGCGACGAATACCTGTCTCTGGCAGAACGGACGAAACTGGAAAAACTCATCGAAAAGCGCCACGAAGGTGTCAAAGCCGAAAAGGAAGAAGAAAACCTGCACACGGAAATGCAGTATCATCTCTTGCGCATTGGCAGCTCGTTGGGCTATGATGTGATTCCCGCTTCCAACGACCGCTCGAAATGCCATGCAGGGAACAGTTTCTCTTTTATGAGCCTTGCCACTTTCCCGGAGATTAGCCTAGAAAAGGAGACCCTGAATACGGTGAAGCTGATCGACGTGCTGTGGTTTGAAAAAGGCACCAACAACGTGATGGCTGCCTTTGAAGTGGAGAAAAGCACCAGCATCTATTCAGGCATCTTGCGCCTGACCGATTTAAGCTACACCATTGCCGATGGCGATGAAGTGTTTTATTTGATTGTGCCGGATAAGCGGGAAAAAGATGTGATGCTGCAGCTGTCCCGGCCGGCTATCAAAAAGCTGGGAGCTACCATTAAATATATTTTGTTCTCCGATCTCCGGCAGCATTGTGATGCGTTGTGTAAATTTGGAGACAATCACCGTATCATGGAAAAGATTGCCAAAAGTGTTTAAGCGTTTGGCTTTTTAAAGTGGTTGCTAGTACTTTCCTTATGTTGGAGATGGATCAGCATTTTGAACGCTTTGAGCATCTGGTACCAAAAGAAGCAAAGCGGAAAGCTGCAGCAGGAGAGGACAAAGCTCGTTCGTACAACTTTGACAGATACAGAGGCCGGAAAGCCGGCCTTTCCTATTTCCTTACGCCCTCTGCTAATATGTCGTTTTTTGTTGGTAACCCGTTGGTGACGGCCGTCAGGAGCCACATGCCGCGATGTGGGCCAGTGCGATAAACACAATTGCCAGGTCCATACTGCGGCGGGTGGCAAGGATTAATAATTCAAAGCACCTTTCTGTATAGCTGATGGGTGCTCTTCGAGAAATATTCCCGCGTGTGTTTCTGGCTCCCAAAGCTCTTTTTCCTTAGAGGAAAACTCTTTCCATAGAAGGAACTAAGCAAGCTCTGGCTTAGATAGAAGAATGATTGGAAGATGAATATTCAAGGAGATGAAAGGAAGTGTCAAGTGGTTCGCAGGGCAGCGCGCCGCTCAGCTTCGCTTGTGCAAATTTTTCCCCCAGCCCTATCGGTTCCAAAAACCACCAAGCTTGGTCGTACTCATTTTGTCAAAAGCCGGGGGCTACAAGTTCATGTGGAGTGGATACAACGAAAATCGTTTACCCTTCTGCTTCAACGATTTGCTGAAAGTAAAACATCCTACCGCCACGCTCCCCTTAACATTTCCTTGGCGTTATAATTGCAGCGGCTTGGAGAAATAAAAGAATCGGTATGAAACGAAATACAATTTTTGGCCTCGCCACAGCTTTGGTCTTGGCTGCCTGTGGAAATAGCGCCAATGAATCACCTACGAATTCAGCAGACTCTGCCACCAACACGCAAAGCAATGCCGCTGCCGCACCGACAACAGACAATAGCTCAGTGACTACACCGACAACGGCGGCTACCTCCTTTAAAGTTGTCATGGACAATATGATGCAGGACATGCACAGCATGCAAACGACGCAGGATCCTGACCATGATTTTGCTACGATGATGAAACACCATCATCAAGGGGCCATTGACATGGCCAATATCGAGTTAGCAAAAGGCACCAATGCAGAGCTGAAGCAAGTTGCGCAAAAAATGGTCGACGATGCACAAAAGGATATCATTGAATTGAATACATTTTTGAGCAGTCACCAACCAACTAAAAAATCTGATTTTGCGAAAAACCAGATGGACAAAATGATGAAGTCAACGAACATGAAATTGACAGAATCCGGAGACGTGGACAAGGATTTTGCCATGATGATGGTCATGCACCATCAGCATGGAATTGACATGTCCAAAGACTATTTAAAAGTCGGTACGGCAGCAGAAACGAAGGGTGTTGCCAACAGGACAATAAAGACCAACGGAGCGGATCTTACGATATTAAAAACATATACTGGAAACGCAGCTTCTACTGACCATAGTGGTCATGATATGAGTGAGATGAATAAAACAGAAGCGAAGAAAGAAACGCCAAAGAAAGCCACACAGAAAAAAGAGGCTGTTCCGACAGATCATTCACAACATCAGTAAGAACATTGACTCCGCTTTGATATGAAAAAGCTGGCAACTGTCTTTTTATTGCTCCTCTACTTCACCTTTAGTGCAGGTGCTACTTTTCACCTGCACTATTGCATGGGAGAATACGTCAGCTTTTCGCTTACCGATACCAATGAAGGTACTTGTGAAAAATGTGGAATGATCGAAACCGGCAGCGACAACAATTGTTGCAACGATGTTCCCATAACCGCGAAGATCACCGACGACCACCAATCCTCCCCGGCAGACTGCTGCATTCAAATGCCCGTTTTTGATGCGGCCCCCTCTTTCGACAGCGAAGTTCAGCTTCAGGTGCCCCCCTCGTCGAATCCCAATGTGATTCACGAGTTACCACCCGGCAATCCTTCTCTGCCTCTTTTTCTTCAACACCGACGCATACGGATTTGATACCATTTCCGTGTTACTGTGCCCTCATTTACCTCCTCGATGTTTGGCACAGCACAAGACTAGGATAATAATAAATTGCCCAATAGACTTGTTTCCTTTTCAAAAGGATAAGGCCCTAGGTCCTATTTCTTCACGAATCAAATGTAAGACGTCACATGAAAAACACCTTTTTCTTCCTCAGCGCTTTTTTGGCTATTTTCTTAATTGCCTGTGATAAAGACAACGATGGCATGCAATTGCAAAGCCATGATGATAACCGAATGATGGATAGTATGCATGCGGTCATGGCCCGTATGGAAGCAGAGCCTGAGACCAACGATCCGGAGATTGATTTTCCGCGTATGATGATCCATCACCACCAGGGCGCCATCAATATGGGCAATGTGCAACTGCAAGCCGGCAGCAATGACTCCCTGAAACGATTCTCGCATAAAATGATCCTTGCCCAGCAGATGGAGATTCAGGAACTGAGCGCCATTCTCGCCGCGCAGACAGTCAATAACAGCGTGCCTGCCTTTACCATGGAACAGATGGATCACATGATGAAGATGGACCAGATGGCCGATGTGCAGCTGATCACGGGTGACATCGATAATGATTTTGCCACCCTTATGATTGTGCATCATAACAGTGCCATCGAAAACTCCGAGGCTTATTTAATGTACGGGAACAACACGCAATTGAAAGCAATTGCTCAGAAAATGATTGATGACCAGAAGAAGGAAATCAAGGAGCTCTCCGACTGGCTTAAGGCCAACAAGCGATAAAAATATATGGGTATCACTATTCATTTTAACTCCTAAAACCAACATTTATGTACAAAAGGAAATTTTGCGTTATGGCAACGTTACTGTTTGCCGGTTCGGTACTGTTTGGTAGTTGTCAAAAAGATCAGTTAGCTACCCCTCCGGACGAGGAACAGGCGCTGCTGGTGGCAAGTAAGGCGAAAAAAGCAACAGATCAGCCTCCCAGTTCGAGCAATGACGAAGCGTTCGATCAAGAACTCGATGCTGTCATGCATTCTTGGATGGAAAGAATGAATGCCATGGAAATGACCTGTGAACCAGATGTGGACTTTGCCAATATGATGATCATGCACCACCTGATGGGTGTGGATGCCGCCAATGTAGCATTGAAGTATGAGCATCACGGAGAAGCCATCAAGCTGACTGAAAAATCAAGAGATGCCAACCTGAAAAGCACTGAAAGGCTCCGGCGTTGCCTGGCAAAGCACGGTAGGAATATCGTGTTGACGCCAGAACAGTGTGCTGCTTTCAAAGAAGAAATGATGCGGGAAATGATGCTGATGCAACAGGCGATGGAAAGAGCGTTACATGAAAATGACCGCAATGATGTTGATCTTGATTTTTCAGAGGTGATTATCCAGCATCACCAGGGCGCTATTAAAATGTCCGCCATTGAATTGGAGTATGGCCATGACCAATGCATGCGTTCAGAGGCGGATAGGCTGATTGATGAACAGGCAAAGGAAATTGAGGAATTCTCTGAGTTTAAGAATGAACACATTTATGGTACCCTGAAGCATTGATTGACCAGTGCATGCATGGCTGTCATCTGACCGGTACGCGTTAGGAATGGCAGCCATCCTTGGATGCTTTGATTGGCATCGTATTCAAATCAATCATGGTTCCTTCCCTTTGTCTATTGCAGAGTGGTTAGAATATGATTAGAATAAACATTGTTATATATCCACGGATTATTCTTTGAGGTGACAACATTATTTAACCCTTAAAATTTAGATTTTATGGCTCACAATCAAATGTATCAACATTGCATCGAGGCCTGCCTTCGGTGCGCTTCGGTTTGTAATCATTGTGCATCCGCCTGTCTCCAGGAGGAGGATGTCAAGATGATGGCTCGCTGTATTCAACTGGATATGGAATGCGCTGCTATTTGTTACGCGGCAGCGCAGGTCATGAGTATGAACGGGCAGACCGCCCAGCAGCTTTGCCAGGTATGCGCTGATATTTGCCAGGCCTGCGGTGACGAGTGTGCACGGCACGAACACATGCAACATTGCAGGGAGTGTGCAGAAGCATGCTACCGTTGTGCTGAAGAATGCAGGCGAATGGCCAGCGTTGCAGCATAGAAAGATTTACTTGATGATTTGTCTCAGGAAATGAGTGAGTTCACTCATTTCCTTTCCCCTCTCTTATAAATATGATTAGTATGAGACCCTTCCTTTTGATGAGCTTTTTGATGGCGAACTTTATTGCGGTACATGCCCAGCACGACCAACACAATATGGGTAACCAAAACACGGATCAACGGCGATCACAGCAAAAAGGTATTCGGCGTATTGGCCCTGTTGTCGAATACCATCTTTATGTGAAAGATACCGTGGTGAACTTCACCGGGAAAAAACGGAAGGCATTGGCCATTAATGGCCAGATACCGGCACCCACACTGCGCTTTACCGAAGGAGATTCAGCTGTCATCTGGGTACACAATCTTTTAAAAGAAGAGGTATCTATCCATTGGCACGGCGTCCTGCTACCGAACGAAGAAGATGGTGTGCATGTCCTGAATACGCCGCCGATTCACGCGGGTGAAACACATACGTTTCGGTTTCGCATCATTCAGAATGGAACCTTGTGGTATCATTCGCACACGAAGTTTCAGGAACAGGAAGGTTTATACGGGCCGTTGGTTTTTTACCCGGCTGTACCGGAGCCGGAATCCGCGAAGATGGAAGAAGTGTTGCAGCTCTCCGACTGGCGGGATGAAAAAGGAAAAAGCATCATGCGTTCGCTGAAGCGCCGCAACGAGTGGTATGCGATTAAAAAAGGAGCGGTGCAGAGTTGGGGCGAAGCCCTTGTGAAAGGGCATTTTGGTGACAAGGTGCAGATGGAATGGACCCGTATGCCGGGAGCCGACGTGAGTGATGTGTATTATCAAAAGCACCTCATGCAGGGCCAGCCGGTGCGCACCTTCGAAAAATACAAAAAAGGGGATTCGGTCCTGCTACGGGTGATCAATGGTTCGGCCGCCACCTACTACTGGCTGCAGTATTCGGGTGGTAAAATGCGTGTCGTCGCGTCCGATGGGACAAACGTCAAGCCGGTAGAAGTAGATAAAATTTTGATCGCCACCGCCGAGACCTATGACATCATGATTAAGATTCCTGATAACGGGCAATATGAATTCAGGGCAACTGCACAAGATATCACCGGGTCGACTTCGGCCTTTTTTGGCAGCGGTCCGCAGGTCAGGGCCAAGGACATTCCCAAACTGGATTACATGGTGCTCATGCGGGAGATGAACCAGATCACCTGGATGATGAAGGGCATGGGCATGAAAATGAAAATGGGGCTCTACATGAAGATGGACATGGAGAACATGAGAGGCATGAACATGGGAGGCATGCAAGGCGGGATGCAAGGCATGGATCACGGAAACATGAACAACATGACGCCCGGGCCAACGGATACGGCAAACAAGATGAACATGGACGAGATGAACCACATGGACCATGGGAACATGAACATGACCGATACCACCAAGGTGAAAAAGGACACCACGAACACGCAAGGCATGGATCACACCAACATGCCGGGCATGCAAAAACCGGCACCCGCTAAGAAGCCGGCTGCCACCACCAAGCAGCCAACGAAGGCGCCGGCAAAAAAAACGAGCACCACCAAAAAACCCGCTCCGAAAAAGCCCGCCCCGAAAAAACCTGCCCCCAAGAAAAAAGACCCGATGCAGGGCATGGACCACAGCAAGCATGGCGGCATGAGTTATTCACCCGATGAACAAACCGGCAACAGTGTCGTTCTCGCCGCTCTTTTAAGCTCGCTGAAGGAGCAGCCCGTCGATACTGTGCCCCAGAAAATCAACCCAAGTTCGATGCAAGGCCATGACATGCACAACAGGGGAGCCATGAAAATGGACACGGTTCCAAAAAAGTCCCAGCCTTCCAACCCGCAAAAAGGAAACATGCCGAGCCCACAGGGGGGGAACATGGGCAATATGTCGCATGGCAACATGAACATGGGGGGCATGCAGGGTGGCGTTCAAAAAAGCACTATGAATTCTAGGGATACGTCCCGGAGTTATATGTTGCAAACCATGATGCCCAAAACACCAATGACCGGTTTTGATTTTCCGCCCGGCAATGGTGACGATGTCGTGTTGGCGTATGATATGCTGGCTTCCGATTCCGGGGCCACCACGCTTCCACAAGGACGGCCCTGGCGGGAGATTGAGCTCAATTTATCCGGGAACATGCTGCGCTACATCTGGTCAATCAATGGCAAAACACTGTCCAGGCAGGACGAAAAAATTATGATCCGGAAAGGGGAAAATGTGCGGGTAATCTTTACCAATGCAACCATGATGGAACACCCGATCCATCTGCACGGCCATTTTTTCCGGGTGATCAACAACCAGGGTGCTAATGCACCAATGAAGCATACCTTCAACATCAATGCGATGTCAACCCAGGTGATCGAATTTGCTGCTACGGAGGAAAAAGACTGGTTCCTGCACTGTCATACGCTATACCATATGATCAGCGGGATGGCTACAATCTTCAGTTATGCCGGAACCGAATCCCAGGTTCAAAAATCCCATCCGAAAGAGTTCAAAGCATTTTTACGGGAGCACGGCGAATATTATTTTCCCTGGGCAAACATTGCCTTCCATTCACAAGGAACGTTTGGTACCGGTGCCTTTTCGGGTCCCAAAGCACAACTTCTCCTGGAATGGAAATATGATTGGAAAAGGAGTTACGAGATTGAGCCAAGGCTGCAGTACTTTTTAGATAAACGGCAGTTTTTTTCAGCGTTTATCGGCTCGGACTTGCAACACATTGATGATGTCGTTGACAAAGTACCAGTCCATCTGGAAGATAAACATGTGGCGACCGCAGGTCTTATCTATACCCTGCCATTCTTTATCAATGCCGAGGGAAGAGTAGACCACAAGGGACGATTTCGTCTCCAATTCCAGCGAGAAGATTTGCCGCTGACCACCCGAACCCGTGTCGACTTTTTCTGGAACACCGACAAAGAGTATGGTTTTGAGGCCCGATACATAATTGCGAAATACCTTGCGATCTCCGCCAACTATGACAACGAGTTCGGATGGGGCGCTGGTTTGTCGATCGTGTATTAAGGAGGATAAACCTGTGGAGTAGAGCAGCAAGTTTGTTGCGTCATCCGGCTGGTGAAGGAGATCCTTTAATATTTATCTTGGGACCTAACTGCCATCGTTTCGGTGCAGAGAAGAAAGCAATGCGTCATTACCATCCTGCAGGAAAGGACCAGTGCTTTTGTCTAACGAAATATGGCAGCGTTGATAAACAAAAAAAACAAGGCAAGGGCAATAGGAAAAGGGATTTGTCTTCAACGAAGCAGGAAGTGAAATCTTGAAACAACGAAAAATGAAAAGAAAGCGCTGGGAAAAAATTTTGTTAGGAATCGTAATCGTATTTGTACTGATTCAATTTATCCGCCCGCAAAAGAACAACGGCGTGGCAGAAACAGATAAAGATTTTACCCATTTTCTTTTTGTGCCCGATACGGTAAGGAGCCTGCTCAGGACCTCGTGTTACGACTGTCATTCTAATAAAACGGTCTATCCCTGGTATGCCGAGATTGCACCGGCCAGTTGGTGGCTGGCGAACCACATCAAAGAAGGAAAAGCCGAGTTGAACTTCTCTGATTTTTCGCAATACAGTAGCCGACGATTGAAAACCAAGCTCAATGGCATTGGCGAACAGGTGGCGACACGGGAGATGCCCCTGAAATCATACCTGCTCATTCATGGCAATGCCGAATTTAGCGACGGGCAAATTAAAATTATCAAAGACTGGACGGACAGCGCCAAAGCAGAATTACAGATAAAAAATCAACAGTGAGCAAAAATAACAATCAATATTCCTTTAGAAATTAACAACTTTAAAACTTGACAAGATGAATCAAGAACAAGCACACAGCATGCATACCGGTGACACGACATCGCACAACAAGCAATCCATGCACAACAAAGCATATGGCAAGCTGCTTTTAATGACAGTGTTATCCTTTATTGCTATGTATCTGTTTATGTATTCAATGATAGATAGTCTACCCAATTTTTACAACAATGTAAATCAGTTTTATATGGCTGGGCTTATGGCAATGCCAATGGTCATCTTCGAAGTCATTATCATGCGTAAGATGTATATGAACAAAAGATTGAACGCCATTATCATTGCAGGCAGCGCTATTCTGTTAGTTCTGTTTTTCCTTTTTATAAGACAGCAAACAGGCGTATCGGATAAACAGTTTATTCGAGGAATGATACCCCATCACGCATCGGCGATTTTAATGAGCAAAAAATCGCACGTAACGGACCCTGAATTGTTAAAGCTGCAACAAGAAATTATCTCTAGCCAGGAGAGGGAAATCGCTCAAATGAAAGCGATCTTGGAAAGATTAAATAAATAATTGTTCAGCAATTGATGAGCGTTTCTTCAACTGCATCCTTCCTTTGTTTTCACTGAGGGTGTAAAGACGCAAAAGGAGAGTGAATTTGGTTATCCATACGAAGCAAGGATGTGAAAGATCAAAATCAATCCAACTAACAATTAACATCAATGTCAATTTATCATGGTGACTATACCATCAAAGTTTTCTTCGGCCAAAACGTTCAGCGACAAAATTCTGTTTGTGCTTTCGCTGATGCACAAAGGCTCTGCCAATGAAATAGCCAATGAAATTGCAGACCTGGATGGTATCTCATCCGAAGAAGGATTGGCGGAGTTGGTGATAACAACCAAAAAGAAACTGGAAAAATTACGGGTACAGGAAACAGTGGGAGTTGTAAAAGAACACAGGCAGAAAAAACGGTTTGCATTGTGTCATGCTTTGTCCAAAAAGGAACTGTATCATACGAAAAGGGTATAACCTTTTTCTCTCATTTACTGAAACCTTTTTTCTTTTAGCAGCAGCGGCTGTACGATGGCAGTCTGTTTTCGCCTTGTTCATTGTTTGTCTTGTGCGGTGGTGGTGTTTTATTTGCTTATGGTAGCCAAGTTTTGGTAAAAATCGCTTTGTTTGGCAGCAAGAACTTCTCTACCAGGTAAATAAGAAGAGCAAAGTTCCTTGCTCCGTACCCTGAAACGCTTTCACCCGACGGTGCTAGTTTAATTTCATGTTAATTAGTCATGCCGGTAATAAAACGTTGTATAGAAAGGGCATTCATGCAGTTGTCTCTAAAATCATCTATCCCGCATTTGACAATTTTTTTTGCTGGATTGTTAAAGTAAACACCCGGATAAAACCGATGCGTTTATACCATCGTACATTTGCTGAAATGAAAAAGTTTATCGCTGTCTTTCTGTTGATGGTTTACGGGTTCACCTCGATAGGTGCATCTGTAACTCTACATCAGTGCAGCACTAAACAATCCGCATCTGCACATCATCACAAAGACTGGGCTTCGCATCACAATTCATCCAGTTGCAGTCACCAGCAGTTCCATTTCACTGAAAATGGCTGTAGTGGTAATGAAAATGTCTGCGCGGTAAAAAATGAAGACAATCTTTCCGAGCAGGTTTTTTCAAAGCCGCTCAACAGCCAGCCGGCTATTGTTTCTTTATCCGTTAACGGTAGCCGGGCGATGCGAAGCTTATTCCCTACTTCTGTGCTTCGTCAGGACCATACATCTTCTGCTCTCCATAAAATTCGCCTACACTTATACAATCGCATTTTATTGATTTAGGATTGAAACAGCGGTCAGCAAACCTGCCCGTCATTTTATGCTTTTTATCACTGCGTGATAAACACCCTATTGTTTCAAACGCTTAAATCATTCTACAATGAAATTCTCGATTATAACCGCAATTGTCTTTTCCCTGTTTACTCTTTCAGTTAACGCGCAACAATACGACCATGCGCACACTGAGGCTGCTACCGCGACAAAGCAATCCTCGTTGGCACTGGTGCTGCCGCTCTACCTGGATATTAAAAATGCCTTGGTGAGCGACAATGCAGCATTGGCGTCTTCCACAGCAGACGCCTTTACAAAAGCCGTAACCGCCATTGATATGAACACCGTTTCCGCTAGTGAAATGAATGCGTTTATGGCAACGCAAAAAAGGTTGGTCGCGGAGGCCGGACAGGTTGCTGCCACAAAAGACATTAAAAAGCAGCGAGATGCTTTTGCTTCGCTGTCAGCCAGCATGATTGCGTTGGCAAAAGGCGCTAAGCTTTCCGCACAAACCGTATATGTGGAAACCTGCCCGATGAAAAAAGCATCGTGGCTGAGCAGCGAACCTGCAGTTAAGAATCCTTACTACGGCAAGCAAATGCTAACCTGCGGCAAGGTAACAGAAAGCATCAACTAACAAGCGTGCATCCAACCACAGGCAGCCAGCCTGTGGTTCTTTTCCTAATCAAAAATCAAGTCAGACCAACACAAAATCGTTGGTTCATCAACATACATGAAAAAGACATTTCTTTTTCTGCTGGTGCTCCTTGCATCCAGCGGAGCCTTTGCACAAGCCCCCGTGGCTCTGCAAAGAACAATAAACACCTCTTCTTCCTTTCCGAAAACGGAAGAAGAGATAAGGTCGAGAACCGTTCGATATGATTTGTACATTGGTGATACGGTGGTGAATTATGCCGGCAAACCCAAAAAGGCCCTTGCGGCAAACGGCAGCATTCCCATGCCCACACTTTCCTTTACCGAAGGCGACACAGCCGAAATATATGTGCACAACACCCTCGATGAGGAAACGTCCATTCACTGGCACGGGCTATTATTGCCCAACCACCACGATGGGGTTCCGCATTTGACCACGCAACCGATAAAGGCGGGAAAAACACACCTGTTCAAATTTCCGCTAATTCAAAACGGTACTTATTGGTATCACAGCCATACAGGCACGCAGGAGCAGTTGGGCATGTATGGTTCGTTCATTATTTACAAAAGGGGGGAAGGCCGCAAGGGGCAATACCCTGTATTGCTCAGCGACTGGACCAATACAAACCCCAATGAAATCAACCGCTCACTGCACAACGCCAATGACTGGCCTGCCATTAAAAAACGGGCAACACAGAGTTACAGCGAAGCTGTCCAGTCGGGGCAGGCAACCACTAAGCTGGCAAACGAAGCTAAGCGGATGGCTGCGATGGACGTGAGTGATGTGGCTTATGATAAATTTCTTATCAACGGTAAAGCGGTGGATGCCCAGTCGCAATACAAGGCCGGCGACAAAGTGCGGCTGCGGATTTCAAACGGCGGAGCTTCCACCTATTTTTGGCTCACGTATGCAGGCGGTAAAATCACCGTTGTGGCCAACGATGGCGAAGACGTCGAACCCGTGGAAGTGGACCGCCTGATCATCGCCGTTGCAGAAACCTATGATGTGATTGTCGCCGTTCCGGAAAACAAGAGTTACGAGTTTTTGGCTACTTCCGAAGACCGCACCGGTTCTACATCACTGTGGCTGGGCAGTGGCCCCAAGGTTCCGGCGACAGTTTTGCCGAAGCTGAAGTATTTTGAAGGCATGAAGATGATGAACGGCATGATGAAAATGAACGGCAATCTGGACACAAGCAGCGGCATGCAGATGGCCAATCAGGTCATGGACATGAACACCGTCATGTACCCCGAAATTACGGGTGAAGAAAAGCCATCAAAGGAAACGAAAGCACACAATGACGCAGGCGGCACCGACAATATGCCGCAGGATATCGTGACATTGAACTACGGCATGCTTCGTTCCACAAAAGTCACCACCCTGCCGGAGGCACCAACCCGTACGTTCCACTTTGAACTGACCGGTAATATGAACCGTTATGTGTGGAGCATGGATAATAAAGTGCTTTCGGAAAGCGGTAAAATAATGATAAAAAAAGGGGAGAACATCCGCATTGTTTTATACAACAACACCATGATGCGCCACCCCATGCACCTGCACGGACACTTTTTTAGGGTAATCAACGGGCAGGGCGAACGTTCCCCCTTAAAGAACGTGTTGGACATTATGCCCATGGAAGTGGACACTATCGAATTTGCCGCCACCGAAGACCAGGATTGGTTCTTTCATTGCCACATTTTGTATCACATGATGAGCGGCATGGGCCGGGTTTTCAGTTACGAAAATTCATCGCCCAACCCGGAACTGCCCAACCCGGAAAAGTCTTTCCGAATGTTGAAGAAAGAAGACCGGATGCTGAAACCAATGGTAAGAGTGGGCATCGAAAGCAATGGCTCAGACGGGGAAGTGATGGTTGGCAACACCCGCTATCAATTATCCACTGAATGGCGGGTTGGATGGAACAGGGCAATGGGTTACGAAACCGAAAGCCATTTCGGACGATATATTGGTAAAAACCAGTGGCTCTTTCCCTATATCGGTTGGGATTTTCGCAAGCGGGACATTGACCCGTTGGAAAAAAACATGTTCGGGCAAAGGATGACGCTTCCCGGCAAAAACCTGTTTGGACAAGCCAATACAAAAAACTTCCGTCGGGCCGTGCACATGGGTGTCCAGTACACGCTGCCGATGTTGGTGGTAGCAGATGGCTCAATTGACAGCGATGGTAAGCTTCGTTTCCAGTTGTCACGGGAAGACATTCCGGTCAGCCCAAGAGTGCGGATGAATTTCCTGGCCAACACGGACAAGGAATATTCCCTGGGCATGCGCTACATCGTTAATAAATATTTCTCGCTTTCCACGCACTATGACAGTGACATGGGATACGGTGCGGGCATCACCCTGAGTTATTAATGCATTTGCAGCAACCAGGTAAGGCATTCTGCTAATAAAATATGTGAAAAAGGAAAGAATTAACCTTGCCTGATTGCTTCTGTAAAATTTGTTTATACTTTTGCCGTCTACATCAGTCTTGAAAAAGCTTCTCGTTACCATATTAGCCTTTCTTTACCTGGCAACTTCTGTCGGGGCTACGGTTCATTTGCATTATTGCATGGATCAACTGGTCGATTGGAGTTTAGCCAGCGACGAAGAAAAAGAATGCAGTAATTGCGGCATGCACAAGGACGCTGCAAAAGGCTGCTGCAAAGACGAACAAAAGCAAGTCAAGTTCCAGGGTGAACAAAAGATGACAGACATTGTTTCCCTGCTGTTTGGTGCCGCTTTCGATGTTCCTTTGGTTCAAGTAGAAGCACACAGGCTCGTGGCTTACTCGTCTGTGGCTGTGACGTATCCTGTCAGCCACGCACCCCCCAACAAGGCTTTGATTCCGGTTTATTTGAGCAACCGGGCTTTCCTTCTTTAGTCTTGTCTGACAAACCGTTTGTCGGACTTTTTGCGTTGTCATTGACCTATCGGCATCCTCCTGCTCCGGCATTCACCCTCTGCTGAGTTATCTTTTTTTAAACAATCAAACCAATAAAAATGAAATCGAAAATTTTCAGTTTTCTGATCGCTGGTTCAGCGATACTTGCAGCGTGCAACAACGGTTCCGAAACCGGAAAAAGCGAGTCAGGAACAACGTCAAAAGATAGTTCCAACACTGCCGCAACAACGACATCTTCAGACGATGCCGGTTTGACGCAGGAAAAACCGTCATTTGCCAATGTAGATCCAAAAACGGCAGCTTCCATCGACGAGGTGGTGTCGCATTACCTCCATGTAAAGAATGCGCTTGCAAATGACAACGGCGAAGAAGCGGCCAGTGGCGGCAAAGCACTAGCTGCCTCGCTGGGAAAAATCGATCATGCCACTTTGCAGGGAGAGCAGATGAAACTTTACATGGATGTTTCCGAATCTCTGAAGGAGCATGGTGAGCATCTGGCTTCAAACGCCGGCAAAATTGACCACCAGCGGGAACACTTTGTGATGATGAGCGAAGACGTGTATGACCTGGTCAAAGGATTTGGTACGAGCCAACCGCTTTATGTGGGACATTGCCCAATGGCCAATGAGAACAAAGGGGCTGACTGGTTAAGCGAGAAAAAAGAAATCAATAATCCTTACATGGGCCAGAAAATGCCAAAGTGCGGAACGGTTGAAAAAGTAATCAAACCCTAAATCGTTGTTGCTTTAGCAGGCCGTTCTTCTCGTTAAAAGGGAGCGGCCTGCCGAAACAACCCAACCATCAAAATTCAACTTTTATGATGAATGCAACAATCACCCGCTTCTCTCTCGTTGGCTTCCTTTTTCTGACAGCAGGACTGGTGTCATCGTGCCGGAAACATAAGATGGATGATGACATGAACGGGGGTATGGAAAAAAATATCAATTACCCGGCTGCTTATGTGGTCAACGGAGAAAGCAACTCCTTGTCGGTCATCAGGCTATCGGACAATTCTGTTACTGAAACCATTGAGCTAAACATGGGCACCGGGATGACAGGAATGAATGGAATGATGTGGCCGCACCACATTTACCAAAGGGCCACTTCAAGTGGGACGCAGTTAGCCATTGCCATGCCGGGTATGGACCTCAGTGCAGGACATACCGGTAGCCTCGCTGGCATGAAAGGCCGTGTGATGGTGGTGGATGCCACGAAGGGCTCTATGATCAAAGACCTGGATGTGCCAGGAATGAACCATAATGCAGTGTTTTCTCCTAACGGTTCAGAAATATGGACCTCCCAAATGGGAGAGGGAAAGATCCTGGTGCTCGATGCTGCGACGTACGCTGTGAAGAACACTATCGGTGTAGGGGATGAGCCAGCCGAAATTACCTTCTCGGCTGACGGCACAAAAGCCTATGTAGCCAATGGCGGTGATGACAATGTAACTGTTATCAATCCCACCACAAAAGCCATTATCACCACCATACCGGTAGGTGACAATCCCGTGGCCGCATGGATCGGATACGACGGAAAAATGTATGTTGATAACGAGGATGGTCAAACAGTCAGCGTCATTGATGTGGCGACAAACGCAGTGGTGCAAACCATTAACCTTGGCTTTATGCCAGGAAGTGTGGCACACAATAGTCTGAAGAAAGAACTATGGGTGACAGATCCAGAAAACGGTAAGGTCCATTACTGGACCTGGAATACAACCCAGAATGCCTGGGTGCATGGTGGTCTGTTTGATGCTGGTGCTGGTGCACATGCTACTGCCTTTACCAACGATGGCAATACCGCCTATGTCACTAACCAGTTAGCGCAAAGCGTTTCCGTCATCAACGTAACGGCACACGCCAAAATCAAAGACGTCGTCGTGGGCAAAAAACCAAACGGCATTCTCATTAAATATTAATCGTTAAAAACAAGTCATGAAAAAAATTGGATTGCTGTCCATCTTATTTTTCTCCTTTTTTCTTGCTCAGGCACAAGGCAAAGATGGAGATGCGGTAAAAAAAGTATTGAAGACCTACCAGGAAAACATTGAAAAATTAGATACCACTGGTGTGGGTGCCCTTTTTCTACCAGGTGCCAGAGTCTTTGAGGGTGGAAAAGATGAAGGTGGCATTGAAGGTTATCTCGGCCACCATCTCGGGCCCGAACTAAAAGGGTTCAAATCTTTTACATACTCTGATTACAAAGTGGATGTAAAGGTCATCGGCGATTATGCGTACACGGTGGAAACCTACCTGTACACCATCGTGCTGGCAAAGGACAACAGCCAGGTGAAAAGTCAGGGCGTTGCCACTTCCGTACTCCGCAAAACAAAAGCCGGATGGAAGATCGAAATGACGCATGGTTCCTATCGGAGAGCCAGATAGTTTTTAAACCTTAAACAAATAAAACAATGAAAAAAATCAAATTGTTCCTGATGACTGCTTTTGCTCTCTTTAGCCTGGCAGCCTTTGCCCATGACAAAACGGACAGCGTAAAAGTTTACGGCAATTGCGGAATGTGCAAAGCCCGTATTGAGAAAGCCGCTAAAATAGACGGCGTGAAAAAGGCTGATTGGAATGAAGACACGAAAATGCTGACTGTGACTTATAATGCTGATAAAATTAAGTTGGATGACATCCAAAAAAGTGTTGCGGCCGTTGGACACGACACCCAAAACGCTACCGCCGAAGCAGCCGTGTATAAAAAATTACCTGGCTGTTGCCGGTATGACCGCAAAGCCGCGGACAGCAAAGGATCCACGAACAAGGCCGCGGACAATCACGCAGGCCACAATCATTAAACTATTGAACAAAGAAAGAGAGGCTCCCGGAGTCTCTCTTTAAAAGCAAAGCAGAGAAATGGTACACAGAATTATAGAGTGGTCGTTGAAGAACCGGTTTATCGTGTTGGTACTGGCTGCCGGGCTGTTTGTATGGGGTGCCATCAGCGTCAAGAAAAATCCGATTGACGCCATTCCCGACCTCTCCGAAAACCAGGTGATTGTTTTCACCGAGTGGATGGGCCGTGCCCCACAACTAATCGAAGACCAGATTACCTATCCTTTGGTCACCAACCTCCAGGGCATGCCCCGCATTAAGTATGTCCGCGGCACCTCCATGTTCGGAATGAGCTTTATCTATGTCATTTTTGAAGATGATGTGGATATTTACTGGGCAAGGGCCAGGGTGCTGGAAAGGTTAAGCACCGTTTCTCGGTCCCTACCCGAAGGGGTGGCGCCGCAACTGGGGCCGGATGGTACCGGTGTCGGACATGTTTTATGGTACACACTCGATGCGCCCAATCTTGATTTAGGCGAGCAACGTGCCATCCAGGACTGGTATGTAAAATTTGCCCTCCAAAATGTTCCTGGCGTCAGTGAAATCGCTTCCTTCGGCGGATTTCAAAAGCAATACTCCATTACCCTTGACCCCAACAAACTTCTTTATTACAAGCTCTCCGTATCCAATATCATCAATGCCGTCCGAACCAATAACAATGAAGCCGGAGGAAGAAAATTTGAGATGAGCGACATTGGTTACATTATAAAAACCTCCGGTTACCTGCAATCCATTGAACAAATACAGAATATTCCGCTGAAGAATGAAGCCGGCGTTCCAATACGAATTTCTGACGTGGCCACTGTTCAAATGACCGGCGAAACACGGCTCGGCATCTTCGACCAGGATGGCGAAGGCGAACGGTCCGGGGGCATCGTGGTGATGCGCTACGGCGAAAATGCCGACAATGTGATAAAAGCGGTGAAAGCGAAAATGCTGGAAGTCGCCAAAGGCCTTCCGGAAGGTGTGAAGTTTGATATCATTTACGACCGCGGCGAATTGATCCAGGAATCAGTGGACTCCATAAAAAATACATTAATTGAAGAAATGATTGTTGTAGCGTTGGTGGTGATTATTTTTCTTTTCCACTGGCGCAGTGCCCTGAGCATTATTATCCAGATACCCATCACCATCGCCATCTCATTTATTCTCTTAAATGCCTTTGGTATTTCTTCCAACATCATGTCGCTGACGGGTATCGCTTTGTCCATCGGTGTCATCGTGGACAACGGCATTATTATGAGCGAAAATGCGTACAAACACCTGGCGGAGCGCTATGCAGACTGGGAAAAGAATAAAGCAAGTAAAACAGAATAAGCATGAAATTTTTAAAAAAGATATTTCGCAAACCCGAAAAATGGATTTCCGACGAAGAGCGGATCGCTGTGATTGAAAAATCAAGCAAGCAGGTATCCCGCGGGGTTTTCTTTGCCACCGTCATTATCATTACTTCCTTTCTTCCGGTGTTTATGCTCACGGGTCAGGAAGGAAAACTTTTCCACCCGCTGGCCTTCACCAAAACGTTCATCATGATTGTGGATGCGTTTTTGGTGATTACGCTGGCGCCGGTGCTGATTTCTTTTTTTATGAAAGGAAAGTTCCGGCCCGATAATGCCAATCCCGTGAACCGCTTTTTGGAACGGATTTATACACCCATCATCAAAGGTGTTCTGAAATGGCGGAAAACCACCCTTGCCATCAACATCATTGCACTTCTCATTACCATCCCGCTCTTAAGAAGCCTCGGTAGTGAATTTATGCCGCCGCTGGATGAACAAAGCATTTTGTTTATGCCGGTAACCCTGCCGGACATTTCCAATGCGGAAGCCAAACGGATTTTGCAGGTACAGGATAAAATCATCAAATCAGTGCCGGAAGTGGATAAAGTACTCGGAAAAGCCGGCCGTGCCAGTACCGCAACCGACAACTCCCCGATCAGCATGATTGAAACCATCATTATGCTAAAGCCCAAGTCGCAGTGGCGGGAAGGCTTCACCAAAAAAGACATCATCAATGAACTGGACCAGAAATTACAAATACCGGGAGTGGTGAACGGATGGACGCAGCCCATCATCAACCGCATCAACATGCTGGCAACCGGCATCCGTACCGATGTTGGTGTAAAAGTGTACGGGCAGAACCTCGATACACTCGCTTCCGTTTCTGAAAGAGTAAAGTCGGCCCTCGAAGGCATACCCGGCATTACCGACTTGTATGTCGATCCTATCACCGGCGGAAAATACCTGAGCATTGATGTGCGACGGGAAGAACTGGCCCGCTATGGATTGAATGTGGAAGACGTGAATCAAACCGTTGAAACAGCTTTAGGTGGCGCTACCATTGGAACGACCATCGAAGGACGCCAGCGCTTTTCCATCAGCACCCGCATGGCACAGGAATACCGCAACAGTGTGGAGACCATCAAGCGTATCCCCCTGCAGTCTGCCCTGGGCGAAGTGCCGTTGTCTGCAGTCGCCAATGTTAGTTTTGAAGACGGCCCGCCGATGATTAACTCTGAAAGCGCCCTATTGCGTGGAGCCGTACTTTTTAACGTCAGGGACAGGGACCTGGGAGGAACGGTGAAAGAAGCGATTGAAAAAATCAATAGCCGCGACGGCATTCTTCCTGAAGGATATTTCCTGGAATGGAGCGGCCAGTACGAAAACCTCATCCGCGGTCAGCAAACCCTGTTATGGATTGCGCCGATTGTGCTCGTCATTATTTTCTTCTCGCTCTACTTCGCCTTCCATTCCGTACGGGAAGCTTTCCTCAGCCTGATTACCGTACCGTTTGCACTTATTGGCGGTGCTTACATGATTTATTTCTGGGGGGTGAACCTCTCGGTGGCGGTAGCCGTTGGTTTCATTGCTTTGTTTGGCATTGCGGTGGAAACCGGTATAGTAATGGTGATTTACCTGAACGATGCCATGCAGCAACTTATCAAGAAGAAAGGAAATTCAAGTGCTACCATCACAAGGGAAGATTTGAGGGAGTATGTAATTGCCGGCGCCGCCAAACGTCTGCGGCCAAAGCTGATGACGGTTTGCGTATCGCTTTTTGGATTGGTACCGGTTTTATGGGCTACGGGTGTCGGAACGGATGTAATGAAGCCGATTGTACTGCCGATGATTGGCGGTGTGCTTACTTCATCTACCCACATTTTGTTAGTCACGCCATTGATTTTTTTAATGGCCAAAGAATACGAACTGCGAAAACATGGAAAACTGGAGGTGTATGATGTTGAACATTAAAAAATTAAAATGGGTACTGCTGCTGTTGCCGGTGCAGGCCATTAGCCAACAAGGCCCCGTGCTGTCGCTGGATACTATCCTGCAGCGAATTAACATCAATAATTTATCGCTGCAGACCTATGAACTGCGGGCGGAAAGCTATAAATACAGTGCCGATGCGGCCACCGCCTGGATGCCGCCCATGGTGGGTTTTGGAACTTTCATGACACCTTATCCCGGGCAAATGAAGATGGAACCCAGCGATGCAGGCCAACTGATGTTCCGTATTGAGCAGGATATTCCAAACCTTTCCCGCCTGAAGGCAGAGCGCCGTTATATTGAATCGCAGGGGGCTGTGGAGCGGGCAGGAAGAGCCGTTACGCTGAACGACCTGAAAGCACAGGCCAAACGCCAGTATTATTCTTGGCTGGTATCGGAGCAACGCATCAAAATTCTCCAGCGGAACAACGAAGTGATGGAAACCATGAAAAAGATTGAAGAGGTCCGCTATCCTTATAATCAATCGCAGTTAAGCAGTGTTTTCCAGGCCAATGCCCGCCTCGAAGAAAACCGCAACATGATCAGGATGCAGGAAGGGGAAATTGCAAGGGCAAGAGCCTACCTGAATGGACTGATGAACCAGCGTGGAAACGAGGTGTTCCGCATTGACACAGCGTATCAACCTGGCTTTACCTCTTCTTTTTTTGATACCACAACGCTGGCCGGCGTGAGAGGCGATGTGTTGCGCATGAATGAAAGCATTCGTTCTATGCGGCTGAACATTGAGTCCATGAGCAAACAACGCAGGCCGGAGTTCCGCATACAGTATGATCACATGTACCCGCTGGATGCCATGATGCCTAACGCATACACCATCATGGGAATGGTAACAATTCCCATTGCACCCTGGGCATCCAAAATGTATAAATCGGGGATTAAGTCAATGGAATATAATGTGAGGGCTATGGAAAAAGAACGTTCCGCCATGCTGCAGGAAACCCAGGGCATGCTCTATGGTATGCAAAGTGAAATCAACGCCATGCAGCGGCGTATTCAGTCGATGGAACAAAAAGTTATTCCTTCCTTAAGAGATGCCCTTGAAGCAAATCAGATGAATTACCGCGAAAATAGAATGCAACTCAACCTTGTGATTGTGACGTGGGATGCACTGAACATGATGCAACTGGACCTGTTGAATGAAAAACTGAGATTGTATCAAATGATTGTTGATTATGAAAAAGAGCTTTATCGTTAAAATACATCTGCTGCTGGCCGCCTTCTTGATGTTTGCGGGCTGCAAAGGAAAAAATGACAGCACAGGAGCGGCGGCACAAGAGGGCAAGGCGGCGCAGCAATACACCTGCCCCATGCATCCGCAAATTGTTCAGGATAAGCCCGGCAAATGCCCTATTTGCGGAATGGACCTGGTGCCCAAAACAACTTCTGGCACAGGCAGTACGCTGGATACGGGACTGGCTCATTTGCTGAAACCGGTGAATGAACAGGTGGTGGCAAGAACCACGACGGTTGTACCGGAAAGCGGGATGCGCATTTTTTCGGTGGATGTACAGGGACGCATTACCTATGATACCCGCCGGCAGACGAGCATTGCCAGCCGTGTGAGCGGACGAATTGAAAAATTATACATCAAATACAATTACCAGCCGGTCCGGGCCGGACAGCTCATCATGGAAATTTATTCACCCGATTTGGCAGCAGCACAACGGGAGTTGATATTCCTGAGCCGCGGCGGCGGCGACCGTAGCACCATGTTGCCAAAAGCCAGGCAACGCCTTCAGTTGCTTGGTATGCAGCCGGCACAAATTGACCAGGTGATGCGCACAGGAAAAGTGATGTACCGTGTTCCGGTGTACAGCAAGTCAGGAGGCTACATCCTCGAAAAGGGTGGTGCTTCGGTTCAACCCTCATCGGCGCAGCCAACAACTTCTGCCCCGGCTTCCGGCGGTGGCGATGGCATGGCCGGTATGGGCGGTGGTGCGGCAAGCAGTGGCGGGTCAGACGGTGGCAGTCCGCTAACTCCGGCTGAAAATTCACCCCTTCTGCTTCGCGAAGGACAATACATTGGTGCGGGGCAAACCATCTTTACTGTGTACAGCAATAGCAGCCTGGTTGCGGAGTTTGCCTTCAACCCGGCCCTGGCATCGCAGGTCAAAAAGGGCCAGAAACTGGTGTTTCGCAAACCAGGCGATGCTGAAACGGTTTATACCGGAAGCATCGGGCTCATTCAACCCACCCTCCGTGCCGGGCAAAGTTTTACGCTGGCAAGGGTGTATGTGACAGATAACCGTTTTCAGATAGGGCAATTGGTTTCTGCCAACATTCCCGTGGTAGGAAGGGGATGGTGGGTACCGGCCAGCGCGGTGCTGCAACTTGGTACGAGAGCGGTTGTGTTCAAAAAAGAAGGAAATGTATTCGTTCCCAAAACGGTAAACACCGGCATGCGGAACGAAGGCCTGGTACAGATTATGGAAGGTGTCAGCGGTTGGGAGATCGCCAAAAAAGCTGCTTACCTCGTGGACAGTGAAAGCTTTATCCGGGTCAGTTCAAACAATCAAACAGAGTAACGTATGATGCAGCGCAAAAATTTTTTAAAACAGATAGCCGTTATCTTGGTAGCTCCTGCTGTCTTTCTGGCGGCCTGTAACGGAAATTCAAAAGATGCGGCAGCGGAAGGGGCGCAGCAAACCTATACCTGTCCCATGCACCCGCAGATTGTGCAAAACAAACCGGGCACCTGCCCTATCTGCAGCATGGACCTGGTGCCGTTTGATAAAAACAACAAGGACGAATCATTGCAGTTAATGGAAAATCAACAGGGCCTGGCCAATATCACGACGATGACCGTTGGCAGGGACGAACTTTCCAACTTTACCCAGCTCAATGGCCGTCTCACCATCAATCCTGAGCAGACAGAATACATCTCCAGCCGCGTGCCGGGAAGAATCGAAGCGCTGTATGTAAAAGAAACCGGTGTGCCTGTTCGCAAAGGACAGCCCCTCTACAAAATTTATTCGGAACAACTGGCAAGCCTTCAGCAGGAATACCTCGTGGCTTATGCGCAGGCAGTCGCCTTTCCGGAAGACAAAACATTTCAACAGATTCACCAGGCCGCCAAACAAAAATTATTACTTTATGACATGAGCGAAGCGGCTGTTCAAAGTTTGGAACGGTCGAAACAAAACAATCCTTACGTTACTTATTCATCACCTGCCAGCGGCGTTGTGGCCGAGTTGTCAATCACCGAAGGCCAATACGTAGGAGAAGGAGGGCCGATTCTGCGATTGGAAGGATATGGCAACCTGTGGGTGGAAGCGGATGTTTACCCTTCAGAGGCTGGCAATGTAAGGGTTGGCCAGCAGCTAAGAGTCGTCGTTGCCGGATGGAACGACCAGCCGCAGACGATGACCATTCAGTTCATCACACCCGCGCTGGAAACAGGCCGGCAGGTGATGCAGGTCAGGGGAACCATCTCCAATCCAAACAACCAGTGGCAACCGGGCCAGCAAGCCTATGTGCTCCTGCCGTCAAAAACCAGCGGCCAGGCGTTGACGTTGCCGGTCGATGCCGTCATCCGTGAGCAGCGGGGTACGCATGTATGGATTGAAACAGAAAAAGGAAAATATGTTCCAAGGATGGTGACCACCGGTATGGAAACTGCCGACCGTGTGGAAATCAAAACCGGATTGGAAGAAGGAGAAAAAGTGGTGGTGACAGGTGCCTATCTTCTGTATAGTGAGTTTGTACTAAAAAAAGGAAAAAATCCAATGGAAGGCATGAAGATGTAAACCATCTGCAGCCTTTTAAAAAAATAATCAATATGTTTCAACAACTAAAAGCCGCGGCAGCTGCCGCATTCATCCTTGCAGTCGGTGCCTGTAATTCAGGAGCAGAAGAAAAGAAGCCATCGGAAGAAAATACAAGTCCCCAAAAAACCGAAGCGGCGCCTGTTAAAAAAACGCCGGAGCCGGCAACGGTAAACAATGAGGTGTTGCAGGCCGTTTATCTGAAATACCTTGACGTAAGCAAGGCCCTGACAGACGGCGACCTTACGGGGGCAAGGCTTTCAAGCAACGCTTTGGAAGCCGGTGCGTTACGGCTTTCCGAAGGTGGAAAGTTAGCCTCGCTTGCCGCGAACATTACAGTCGCTTCCAGCCTTGAAGGGCAACGGCTGCATTTTGCAGCCCTCAGCAATGAAATGATCCAGCTGGTCAAAAAAGCAGGATTACAGGAAGGAGCCATTTATGTAGATTATTGCCCCATGGCGCTCAATGACAAAGGAGCCTATTGGCTAAGTGCAGAAAAAGGAATCCGGAATCCTTATTTCGGAGAGCAGATGCTGACGTGCGGGGAAGTCAAAGAAACGCTTGAATAGGATAAAAAGCGAGCAAATAACAAAAGCAACAAGCGCATGAATCTTTTGCAGATCACCTGGAACACAGACCCCGAAATCTTCAAGGTGGGAGGGTTTTCGCTTCGGTATTATTCGTTGCTGTTTGCGGTAGCTTTCTTTCTGGGTTATGTGTTGTTGAAAAACATCTATCGAAAAGAAGGTTGGGGCGAACCTCTCCTAAGTCCGTTGGTGATCTATGTCGTTGCCGGTACCGTGATTGGTGCGAGACTCGGACAGGTTTTGTTTTATGAATTTGACTATTACAAGGATCACCTCTTGGAAATGCTCTTTCCGTTTCGCATCAGCAATGGTAAATTTGAATGGACGGGATACCAAGGGCTCGCCAGCCACGGGGGTGCCGTAGGAATCTTGCTTGCGGTGTGGCTTTATGCCCGCAAGTATAAATTTTCTGTGCTTTGGGTTCTTGATAGGCTGGTGATCGCCGTAGCGCTGGGAGGCTTTTTTATACGCCTCGGCAATTTTTTCAATTCAGAGATACTGGGGCTGCCATCCACCTTGCCGTGGGCTGTTGTTTTTGCAACGGTCGACCTCGTGCCCCGACACCCGGCACAGTTGTACGAGGCCCTTGCGTACCTGTCCATCTTTGTTGGTTTATGGTTCTTGTATAAGAGGGGAGCGCACCAGCAAAAAGGAAGGCTTTTCGG
>JACJGO010000035.1 GCA_014163555.1 Flavisolibacter longurius | reverse complement strand
CCGGCAAACAAAAGTGATCCTGATGTCGGCACTTTACTACCCGACATCGCGTACGCTTCTTTTTGGTGCCGATGATTTTGTAGCCAAACCGTTTGTAACCGAATTTCTTTTACAAAAGATTAGTGCCTAGTTGCAGGAAGAACCGGTAACTGCTGGCATTGTACCGCATGGCAACGTAGCCTGAGCGAATGATTCCTGTTGAAAAATAAAATCCATTGCTGCCACCGGCGCCGCCGCCCGTTCAACAGCAATGGATTTTTTGTATTCTTATACCCTCCGTTTATGCCGGTTCGGCATTGATCTGCATTTCCCTTCTCTCCTCCTTTACATCGGTTTCTTCCAGAATGCGCTGGTGCCGTGCATTGCTGGCAATATAAAGTGCAAAGGCGGCCAGTGCGGCATCTTTTAGCAGGTTGGTGAGCGCCATGGTTTGGTAGGCTCTGTCGGCTGTTTCCAGATAATTGGGCAGGTGAATGGTAAACACAAATGAAAACAGCAAAATGGCTAAAAGATACGCTGCTGTACGCACCCATAAATTAATCAGGAAAGAAACCGCTGCGAGGATAAATGCTGCTCCTGTAAGATATACCCAAACGACCCCTCCAGGCAAAAAATCTGGGACTTTCACTACAAGATCGTAAGGATAAAGAAAATGCCGGATGCCAAAATAAGCCATAACAATGGCAAGGGTGTAAATGGCGAACCGGGAGATGACATGTTGGTTCATAACCATTGATTTAGTGTACACTAAAGTTACACCCATTCTGCGGGAAAGCTCCCGGTTTCATCCTTTCATTCTGCCATTGGTCAATGATTTTATGTAAAACAAAATCAACGGTTTAGCTTGCTTTAAAGTACTTGTTTCGCAATAAAAAACGGTTGCACAGAATACCTGTACAACCGTAAGCTTATTGAAATATTATGTCATTAGAACTGGAAGCCGATGCCCACTTTTACCGCACGGTTGTAAGCTTCCATACTTTGACCGGAATTGATTCTTGACAGGCCATGATCATAGGATGCCTGCAAACGCAAACCGTTGGCAAACTGGTAACCCACACCGCCGGTCAGCGAAACATCCACATCGTTGAACTGGTCTTTTACGTCACGCTTGTCGTTGATAAAATTGAATCCCAGCGCACCAGCTTTGGTATGCAGTCCGGCGTTGGCCAGGTAAGCCACCTGCGGACCGGCAAATAACTGCAGGCCGCTGAAGTTAGCTTTTGCCAGCACCGGTACTTCTATATAGCCAAGGGTCAGTTCCGATTTGGCTCCGATCAGGTCTTTGCCATCGATACCAAACTGGCCGCGAACCGTATAACCTTTTTGCGCATACGTAATTCCGGGCTCGATAGAGAACTGTTCCGATACCGGAATGTTCACAAAGCCACCGGCATAAAATCCTGATTTGTTTTCGGTAGTCAGTGCTCCACCGGTGTATTCGATCAGGCTTTGCAGGTTTTGCGCCGCATCCCCTCTGATAGAAGAATTGCTGATACCACCGCGAACACCAAAAGATACCGTTGACTGTGCCATTGCCGCTACAGAAAGAAAAAGTAAGGCGGAAAAGAATAAATGTTTTTTCATAAAACAAAGGGAACGTGGTTTTGTGCGTTCTGGAAATCAGATTGCAAAACAGCGCCCACGTTTCGTTAGTAATTGTTAATGAAGAATTCTTTAACAATGGAACGAGTGCCTTCTATTTCAAGGTCGCCTAACCGATAAAATCTTCCTGATTATTAATGAAGGTTAATGGAGGTTAAAGCAGACTGCATCAAGTGGCTACTCGCTCTTTACTACTTACCACTCGCCACTCAAAGTACCAACTGCACAAATAATTTCTCCAGCGCCTTATCCAGGTCATCGCACATACCCGGATGAATTTTGGAAGATTGCACAACAGTGCTGCGGGTAGCCGTAAGCCAGCGAAAGCGGGAAGGTAGATCCAGCCTGGCGATAGGGCCACCCTCTTTGCTGCCGGCACTTATTTTTTCAAACGCGGTAAGATAGTCCTGCACTTCTTCCATATCTAAAGATGGGCAAAGCGCCAGCAGGCGTTCTTTGGGAAGATGAAAACGGGTTTTCAGGTAACGTTGTTGTTTGCAATAAAGCACAATGCCTACGTTTACAAACTCTTCCCGCTCCACCCGGGGCACCACGCGGACAACAGCATATTCAAATAAGTGCTTGCCTGGCATGTTGTGCTTCTTTTAAGAACGTGGAAGAATGAGAAAGGCGGTTTAGCAAAAATTCTTTGTACACCGGTCGCACCTCATCGGCTTTTGGGTAGTTTCCATCTTGAATCCAGTCATCGGGGATCAGCGAAACGATGGCCTGCAACCGCTCTGGGGTCAATAGCTTCCGGAAAGCAACATCCACGGTTTCCAGTTCGCTGGCCCAAGGCAGCAGCACATGGTCTTTGATTTGTACGAAAGGCCGCTCCGAACTCTCCTTCCAGGACTCCCAATTATGATGAAAATAAAGAGAAGCGCCATGATCGATCAGCCAAAGCTCTTTGTGCCACATCAGAAGGTTTGTATTGCGGGCGGTGCGGTCAACATTGGTGATAAAGCTGTCCATCCATACGAGCTGCGAGGCCAGCAGGGGATCGATCCGGGTTACCACAGGATCAAACGTGATAGAGCCGGAGAGATAATGCAGGGCCAGATTCAAGCCGGCACTGGCTTTTAGAAGGTCCTGAATTTCTTCGTCAGGTTCTGTGCGGCCAAAAGCCGGATCCACTTCCGAAAAAACAATCTCCGGCACTTTAAAGCCAAGGGTTCGGGCAATTTCGCCACCCAGCAATTCAGCCACAAGGGCTTTGATTCCCTGACCGGCCCCGCGAAACTTCAGCACATATAAAAACTCATCGTCGGCTTCTACAATAGCCGGCAGGGAACCGCCTTCCCGCAATGGGGTTACATAGCGGGTGACCGTAACCGTTCGTATGGCGTGCTGTTCATTCATGGATCGTTGCAAAGTACGGCCAGGAAATGAAAAGAAGCCGTTTCAAATTTTAATTGCCGTTGGAGAAAATGCAGTTCGGCAACTAAAACTGTCAACAGACTTTCGCAATGACATGCTACAACTGGCGGAAAAATTTCACTTCCTTACCCCAAAAATGCTCCATAAAAAGGAGTAACCAATCCACATATAAAACAACCATAGAAATACGGGATAGATACCTTTTTCCTTTTCTTACCGACACATCCTATTTTGCCCGATTACAAACATTCTTCCCTGTGTTAACCTTACGTGCATCCATATGGGAATTTGCGTTGGCAAAGAGGTGCCGTTCCGCGTACTTTCACGCGGAAAAAAGATCGTATCTGTTGCAAAAAATTTCAGTACTAATGCAATTGATTCTCAACACCCTACCTTCTAATTTCGCTCCATGCATGTCGAAATAATCCAATGTCCCCAATTCGGTACCGTATTCAAAAGGCAGGACGGTCTGCGCTTTACTTTTGATAATTATGTCACCATTATTTTCAACGAAAGTTCACGGCTGATGCTGAAGGTAAAAACTTCAATGGGCCACATGGCCTTTCCGTTACCGGATGATGAAACCATTTTCCGTTTTTCCGAAATTGTAGAAAGAGGCAAATTCCGCAACCGCCCATCTTCTTATGAATATGTAGAAGCAAAGCTGGTGAAAGGATGCATTGAATACGAGGCTTACCTTCCCTGGGAAGCCGAAAACTGATAAACTTTGCAGCCGTTCCAACCGAATGGCTGTTTTTTTTTACGGCCGCTTTTAATTCAATTACTTTTGGCTACACGCCATATTCCATCAAGGTTATTTCTGCCCTGGCGCCAAACCGGAACGGTATCGCCGATGTGCCAAATCCTTTGGAAACATAAAGAAAGGGCTTCTGCCTGTTGTACCACCCGTTGACATAGCCACCCGATTTTAAGGGCAACACGGGCACAAAATGGGGCAACCGCACCTGCCCGCCATGTGTATGCCCGGCAAAAATGTATTGTACATTCAGTTGCCGGCTTTCGGTTCGTTTCGCATTGATCCGTTTGATCTCCTTCAGCACCTCTTCCTGCTGCAGAGGACTGTGCACCAGTACCAGATGGTTTTCTTCCCGGCCGATATCCCTAATGGCTTCCGCAAAATTGCTTTCACTTTCAATAAAGTCTTCCAGGCCGGTAATGGTAAAGGGCACATCGGCCACTCTTACCTGCACGGTTTCGTTCACCAGCAAGCGGCCTCCATTCTCTTCGACGATCTTTCGCAGGGTTTGCCGGCTGACGCTGTTCTTGTTATCGTGATTGCCCGGGATGGCAAACCAGGGGGCAAGGTTCTGCAGGTGGTGTAAAAAGCGGGTAGCCGGCGCCGGTGTGCCATATTCGTCAATCAGGTCGCCGGCGATAAGAACAAGGTGGGGCCGCAGGGCCCTTATCTTTTGCGCCATCTTTTGATGGTAGGGATAAAAGTTATTTTTGAAATGCAGATCGGAAAGTAGGAGGATACGAAGCTGCTTATTGCTGTCCTTTTTGCCGATCCGGTAGCGTTTCGTTTGGAAAAAATAACGTTCGCCCCACCAGGCATCGGCCAGTAAAACGGCCCCTCCCACTACCGCCAGGCCGGCGGCCAGCTTCCAGTTTCCTGCTTTCATAAGTCCTTTCCTCCGTTTTTAATGCTGCAGGTACTGTTAAATAACCGTTCCAGCGGGCCACATGAAAAAATTTTTTGATGAACGGTAGCCCTTGAAATGCCTAAGGCGTTAATTTACACAACATTCTCCCAAAACCAGCACGTAACTGAACATTAACCCAACAGGGTATTGTAATTTTTTTAAACCAAATACACGTATGAAGTTTACGCACCTGTTCCTCCTGTTGCTTGTGGCTGCCATAGCCCAGGCACAAAAAAAGTATGAGTGGAAAACGGCTACCAGCGGCGGTTATACTTACAAGTATGTAGCCAACGACCCGATGGCCACCCGCTTTTACACACTGAAAAACGGGCTGACCGTTGCCCTTTCTCCTAACGACAAAGAGCCCCGCATTGCGGTGCGCATCCCGGTTCGGGCGGGCAGCAACACCGACCCCAAAGACCACACTGGCCTGGCGCACTACTTGGAGCATATGCTGTTCAAGGGCACCGACAAGTTTGGCTCGATGGACTGGGAAAAAGAAAAGCCCCTGCTGGACAAGATTGACGAGTTGTACGAGCAGTACAATTCGATAAAGGACGAAGCCAAACGCAAAGAAATTTATAAGGAGATTGACCGCGTTTCCGGTGAAGCGGCCAAGTACGCCATCGCCAACGAGTACGATAAAATGATGGCCTCCATTGGCTCGCAGGGCACCAACGCTCATACCTGGGTGGAAGAAACCGTGTACCACGAAAACATTCCTTCCAATGGGCTGGACAAGTTCCTGGCTGTACAGGCAGAACGCTTCCGCAACCCCATTCTCCGCATTTTCCATACAGAGCTGGAAGCGGTTTACGAAGAAAAAAACCGTTCGCTGGACAATGACGGCTGGAAGATCCAGGAAGCTATGCACACCCTGCTTTTCCCCACGCATAACTACGGACAGCAAACAACCATCGGTACCATCGAGCACCTGAAAAATCCTTCGCTGAAGGCTATCCGTGATTATTACCACAAATACTATGTGCCGAACAACATGGCCATTGTAATGGCGGGTGATTTTAAGCCGGATGAAGTGATCAGAAAAATTGATGCAGCGTTTGCGTACATGCAACCCAAGCCGGTACAAGAGTACAAAGGCCCCGTTGAAGCACCGCTGGCGGGTCCGGTTGTAAAAGAAATTTACGGCCCTTCCGCAGAAACTATGCGCATTGTGTACCGCACCGGTGCCGCCAGTTCCCGGGATGCCGACCTGGCTTTTGTGGTTTCTTCTATCCTCTCCAACGGAAAAGCTGGTTTGCTGGACCTGAACCTGAACAAGCAGCAAAAAGTACTGGGTGCCGCTGCCGGCATTCGCCAGTACAAAGATTACGGCGTTTTCCAGCTGCTGGCCAATCCAAAGCAGGGACAAACACTTGAGCAGGTAAAAGACATTCTGCTGGAGCAGATTGACAAACTGAAAAAAGGTGAGTTTGACGAATCACTGATCAAAGCCATCGTAGCCAATTACAAGTTAAGCGAGATGACGGCCATGGAGAACAACACCACCCGTGTGAACAACATCATGGACGAATTCATCAAAAACCACGGTAAGGAATGGGATAAAAACGTGGCCTTCCTCGATGAGATTGAAAAGATCACCAAAAAAGAGATCGTTGACTTTGCCAACCGCTTTTTCACCCCCACCAATTATGCTGTTATTTACAAGCGCAAAGGCGAGGACAAGAACATTGTAAAAGTGGAAAAGCCGGCCATCACCCCGGTGGAAACCAACGCCGGCAAACAATCTGATTTTGTAAAGGCCATTACCAGCACACCGTTGCCGGAGATTGCCCCGGTTTGGGTGGACTACAATAAAGACATGCAGAAAAGCAAAGCCGGTATCGCCGATGTCATGTATGTCCCCAACAAGGACAACAGCATCTTCCGCCTGAGCTATTATTTTGACCAGGGAAACTTCAACAACCGCGTTCTGCCCATCGCCCTGCAATACCTGCAATTCCTGGGCACCGATAAACAGAGTGCCGAAGACATCACCAAGCAGTTTTACAACCTGGCGGCTTCTTTCTCGGCCAATGCCGGTAACGAAGAAACAACGGTTACCATCAGCGGCCTGCAGGAAAACTTCAGCAAGGCAGTAAGTCTGTTTGAAGACCTGCTCCGCAATTGCAAACCCGATGCAGCAGCGCTGGAAGCACTGAAAGATCGCTTGCTGAAAAGCCGTGCCAACAACAAAACAAACAAAGGCGCTATTGCAGCAGCCATTCAGAACTATGCGATCTACGGTCAGAACAATCCTTACAACTACGTGCTGACCAACGAAGAGATCAAGTCACTGAAAGCCGAAGACCTGGTGGCATTGTTGCACGCCCTGCCAAATTACAAACACGAAGTATTGTACTACGGCCCTACGCCGTTGACAAAACTGACTACCGACATTGCGAAGTTGCATCCTATGCCCAAAACCTGGAAAGAAACGCCCAAGGCCGTTCAGTTCAAGCCGCTGAAGCAGGGTCCGAGCCAGGTGCTGTTCAACGATTACGATGCAGTGCAATCTGAAATTTACTGGGTACGTGACCTGGGACAATACGATCCAACCAACACGGCCAAGATCGGTATCTACAACAGCTATTTTGGCGGCGGTATGGGTTCGGTGGTTTTCCAAACCATCCGCGAATCCAAAGCCCTGGCCTATTCTACCTATGCCTTTGTACAAACACCTTCCAAAAAAGAAGATGATTACACCTTTGTAGGCTATGTAGGCAGCCAGGCCGACAAAATGAACGAAGCCATCAACAGCATGAACGACCTGTTGAAAGACCTTCCCAAGACCGAACAGAATTTTGTAAACGCGATCAAGAGTCAGAAAAAGGACATTGAAACGCAGCGGATCACCAAAGACGGTATCATCTTCAACTACCTGAATGCCCGTAAAAAAGGCCTTTCGGAAGATGTTCGCAAAACCGTGTACAAAGAGCTGGACAAACTGACCCTGGATGATATCGCCGCTTATCACCAGCAGCAGTTCCAGAACCAACCCTTTACCTACACGGTAATTGCTTCTGAAAAACGAATCAACCTCGAAGACCTGAAAAAGTATGGTGAAGTAAGAAAACTAAGTGTGGATGATTTGTTTGGGTACGAAAATGTAAGCCGCGCATTTTAATCCAACATTTTACTATGGAAAAGCCGCCACCAAAATGGCGGCTTTTTTTGTATAGATAATTTTCGCCTGTCACCCCGTAAACCTCCCACAAAATCCAGCATTTTAAAAAAGCAAATACGTGGCGTAGCTTTTGAATTGCAGGGGATATGGGTAAAAAGGTTTTTTGGATGGTGTTGATACCGGCTCTTTTGATCATTGGCGGCTACCTGCTGTTGCAGATTTATTTGCGAAGGGGTAACGGCAAAACGGATTCAGACCAAATCGCTACCACAGGCAATAGAGCGGCTAACCTTGGCGAAGACAG
Source organism: Flavisolibacter longurius (assembly GCA_014163555.1). Classification (GTDB taxonomy): domain Bacteria; phylum Bacteroidota; class Bacteroidia; order Chitinophagales; family Chitinophagaceae; genus Flavisolibacter. The sequence goes on along the minus strand of JACJGO010000035.1, from coordinate 28,746 downwards.
CACCAAAACCGACTCGTTGGGCGGGAAAAAAGTTTCTGCCCTCGACCTTCGGCCCCTTTTTATTCAAAAGCTGCAAAGCCTGGTAAACAAAACCACGAACGGTTTATACCAACTTGCTGTTGGTGATATGGACTTGGATGTACTGGCCTCAGAAGTTTCGCTGCGAAATGTTACACTTAAACCCGATGCAGGTGTTCTAAAACAATTGCAGTCGGCCGGCGAACTTCCCCCCAATGTTTTTACGATTTCGTTTGCTGCCTTGGGAATAGAAGGTATCAACCTCGATGATGCGGTAACCAGTAAAACAATGGACTATAAGATTGTAAAACTGGTAAACCCGGTGATACGGATCGACCGGTACACAGGTAGTAAACAAAAAGACGGCGACGAGTTTTCACAGCAGTTCCTGAAGGAAATGGAAAAGCTGGCCATTGGCCGCATCATTGTGGAGAATGGCCAGGTAGTGGTGCACGACAAAAAAAAGGGCAGCACAAAAACCTTTAAAAATGTGGGTGTGGAGATGAAAAACATCCTCCTTAACAGCAGCACCCGCACCGATAAAAACCGCTTTCTTTTTGCCAAAGAAGCTACCATGGAATTTCACGATTTCTCCACAACGCTGAACAAAGGTTTGTATCGGTTCAGTGTAAAAGATGCGCTGATCAATGCCACCGGTAAACAAGTGGTGCTGAAAAACCTGCGGCTGGGTTCTCCACTCAGCAAACAGGCCTTTATGAAAAAACAAAGTCATGCTACGGAACTGTATAACCTTACGATTCCTACCACAACCATCAATGGCGTGGACTGGTGGACAATGCTCAATGGTGATGCTATAGACGCCAGAACAGTACAGACAAGAGGCGGCCGGTTTAGCGTGTATTTCGACCGGTCTTTACCCCTGAAAAACAAGATGGGCAACTTCCCCAATCAACTGCTGGCAAAACTACAGGTAGCCCTGAGCGTTACCAAGGTGCAGATGCGGGATCTGGACATTGCATACGAAGAGTTTAACCCAATATCAGGACAAAGCGGCACGGTTTCGCTTTCCAATACAAACCTGACGGTTTCCAATCTTCACAACAATCCAAATCAGGGCCAGCCGGTTGTGGTTTCGGGTACGTCCAGCCTGATGGGTTCTATCCCGCTACGGGCAAGCTTCCGCTTTCCGTTGCAGCAGGCAAAAAAAGGAATGTTTTCGGCTACCCTTCAAACCGGTGCGTTTCAAGGTAAGGTGTTGAATCCCATCACAAGGCCACTCGGCATGCTAAACATTGATGAAGGCAGCGTAAAAAAATTAGAAGTCACCATGCAGGGACATGAATGGGGCGCCAAGGGAATGGTTGCCCTGCAATACAATGACCTGAAACTGTCCATGCTGGAAAAGAACAAGGAAGGCAAAGGCATGAACGACAAAAACCTGCTTTCATTTCTGGCCAATGCTCTGGTAATCCGAAACAGCAATCCGGCAAAAGAAGGCGAAGCGGTGCAAAAAAAAGAGGCTTCTTTTGACCGCGATCCCAATAGCGGCTTTATGAACCTGGTATGGAAAACGGCGTTCACCGGCATCCTGCGGACTATCGGCGCACCCGAAAAAATGGCCAACAGCAAACCGGTGCAATAAATTTTATTTTATCAGGCTAGCTGATCGCCTAATTTACACAGCAGGAGCAGGAACAGCAGTTGTTGCCGCATGAAATTTTACCTTGCTGCCTTCCTGTAATACATTGATCACTTTCGCCGCATTGTTCCATTCAAAAATGCGGATGGCGATGGCCGTTAGTTTTAACAGCCCTTTCATTTGCGCCATGTTTTGTCCCAGGCTAAAAATCTCCTTGTCTCTTTCAGCTATAGCCGCCGGCCATTCCGCTTCAGGCAGGTGCCAAAGATCTTCGGCAAAACACCAGGCGCCATCACGGGCCACTTCTATGGTAAAATTGATGAGCATAGATTGCTGGTTGCGGGAATGCAGGCCTAACAATGATGATAGCGGTGATACTCGCTGAAGATCTTTGAGCACATCCAGCAGCACAGCATTCAGGATAGCATTGATGCGTACAAAATCACGACGCAGGGAGTGAATGTCACCGCCTTTGGAAGTTTCCACGGCCGCAATGCCCAGGTCAAGGTTAATGTGCGCATTTACACCCAGCATCATGTGCTGCAATACCAGCGTAAGCGGTTTTTTGGCCTCACCAAAGGCAACCGCCCAGGATTGCGAAATGGGCTTGCCGGCCCGCCAGCCTTCCCAGGCGTCTATGTACCGACCGGCAAAAATGGTGTCCAGCGTTTCCATCCGTTCCGCGTTTTCAAACTCGCCATTGAGCAGGGCTTCTTTCACCTTGCAGGTCACCTTGTGGTAAAGCGCCGTGAAATAGCCGGCCTTAAGCTTTTCCCGGATGCAATCCTGCATGATGGCATCGAGGCGACTGATAACGGCATCTATAGAAGCTGTATTCATAAGCAACTGAAAGAATCATTAACGAATGGTGTTCACTAAAAATAATGCTTTCTTACTTCAGCCTGACCGGGGAAGTAAAGCAGGTTCTTTTTATCACCGAAACACCTTCATCCATTTCGTTTTCATTGCACTATAATTACCGGTACAATATATCCAATATCTAATCTCCGCTATCTTATCGCCACTATTCAACTTTCTCTATCTTTCAAGCTTAAACTATTCTGCATGCATTGCAAACGACTTGCGCTCTTTTTTTCATTCTCCTTTTTCACAGTTCTGGGCCACGCCCAGGAAGGTTACAGCAACCTCTCGCAACAGGCGGCCCGCATCCAGGCGCTAGCCAAAACTTATCCCAATTTCGCCAAGGTGAAATCGCTGGTAAAAACCACTGGCGGCAAAGATATCTGGCAGATTACCATCGGCACGGGCCGCACCGAAACCAAACCCGCTGTCGTAGTCGCCGGTGGCGTGGAAGGCTCTCACCTGCTGGGTACTGAACTGGCTCTTGGCTTTGCCGAAAACCTGCTGCAGGGCAGCAACACCGACAGCATCAAAAACCTGCTCGGCCGCACTACGTTTTACGTGTATCCTAACCTGAGTCCTGATGCAGCGGAGCAATATTTTTCAGCCTTGCGCTACGAACGCCAGGGCAACGCCACACCTACCGATGACGACCGCGATGGCAAAAAAGACGAAGACAGTTTTGATGATTTGGACCACAACGGAAAAATTACCTGGCTGCGGGTGGAATCACCGGTAGGTACGCATCGTGTCAATCCCGATGATAACCGCTCGATGATAAAAGCCGATGCGACCAAAGGCGAAAAAGGCACACATCTTCTTTACACAGAAGGCACTGACAATGACAAGGACGGCGCTTATAATGAAGACGGCGAAGGAGGTACCTGGTTCAACAAAAACCTTACATACAGAGTACCGGCATTTACCGCCGGTGCCGGTGAGCATCCCGTATCGGAACCGGAAACAAGGGCCTTGCTCGACACCCTTTTCGAACGTTTTAACGTATACGCCGTGGTAAGCTTTGGCCCTAACAATAACCTGAGTACACCCTATGCGTTCAACGCACAAACCGCCAATCAACCGTTGATTGGGAGCTGGCTGCAGCAAGATGTGAGGGTGGACAGCGCCGTATCGGACCTGTACAACAAAGTGGTGGGATTGAAAGATGCACCGCGGACCACACCGGCCGGCGGTGATTTTCTTTCCTGGGCGTACTATCATTATGGTCGCTATAGCTTTAGCACACCGGGATGGTGGATACCGAAAGCCAAACCCGATACCACCAAAAAAGAAAAAGCGTTTACAGCAGATGACCCGACCGCGAACTACCTGCGCTGGGCCACACAACAGGGCATCACCAACACCTTTACACCCTGGAAGGAAGTACAGCATCCCGACTTTCCCGGGCAAAAAGTAGAAGTGGGTGGACTCGATCCGTTTGTGCTCATCAGCCCACCCTATAACCTGGTGCCGGACCTGGTAAAGAAACACACGTCCTTCCTGGTACAATTAGCCGGCATGCAACCCGAGCTGGATGTGATCAATGTGCGGACGGAAAAAACAGGTGGCGGCCTCACAAGGGTAACGCTTGATCTGGTGAATCGCGGCACCCTGGCAGCACCTTCCAAACTGGGCGAACGCACTTACTGGGTAAAGCGTATAGCCGTAAAGGTGAATACCACAGGGGCCCAATCGGTGTTGAGCGGCCGCAAGTTCCAGGTGCTGAATTCACTGGAAGGGCAAGGCCGGCAACAGCTTTCCTGGCTCATCAAAGGCAGCGGCAAGATCACCATCGAAGCCGGCAGTCCGGCTGCCGGAAGCAAAACCATCGACATCAACCTCTGATCCACTTATACAACCATTGATTGAATATGAAACGTTCTATAAAAATTCTCCTTTCTTTCTTCCTGCTGCTGGCTATTGCTAACGTGCAGGCACAAACGTCCGAACAGGTTTTCAGAGCCGCCGGTTCGCCGCACAACCCCAAAGTGCAAATAGCCTGGAGCCAGTATTACGATCACGCCGGCATCAGCGCTATCTGCAAAAAGATCGCGGCAGCCTTCCCGGACCTGGCCCGGCTGGAGTCTATCGGCAAATCCTTTGAAGGCCGTGATATCTGGTGCCTTACCGTCACCGATTTTAAAAAAGGGTCTCCGGATAAAAAGCCCGGTATGTACATCGATGGCAACATTCACTCCAACGAAGTGCAGGGCGCCGAATTTTCGCTGTACACAGCCTGGTACCTTACCGAATCCTTCAAGGATAACAAAGCCATACAGGAGCTGCTGGGCGATAAAGTGTTTTACATTGTGCCCACTATCAATCCCGATGGAAGGGACAGTTATTTTCACAAGCCCAATACCGGCAGCAGTCCGCGTTCGGGCCTGATCCCCATCGACAACGACCGCGATGGCCTGGTGGACGAAGATGGCTACGATGACCTTGACAAGGACAATGAGGTGCTATTGATGCGCCGCAAAAATCCCAACGGCCGCTACCGCGTTGATCCCGCCAATCCTAACCGCATGATACAGGTGGGACCGGATGAAAAAGGTGACTATGAGTTACTGGGACTGGAAGGCATTGACAACGATGGCGACGGGGTGGTTAACGAGGATGGTTACACGTTTGAGTACGATCCCAACCGCGACTGGGGCTGGAACTGGCAGCCGAACTATATCCAGAACGGTGCGTACAAATATCCTTTCTCGCTGCCCGAAACAAGAGCCGTTGCTGACTTTGTGCTGAAGCATCCCAACATTGCCGCGGCACAAAGCTATCACAATGCGGGTGGCATGATCCTTCGCGGGCCCGGTGCCGAGAACGACGTCACCACCTACAATGCCGCTGACCTGCAGGTGTACGATGCACTGGGACGAAAAGGCGAACAGCTCATTCCCGGTTACAAATACCTGGTGGTGTACAAGGATCTTTATTCGGCCTACGGTGGAGAATTGGACTGGCTGAACGGAGGCCGTGGCATTTTTACTTTTTCCAACGAACTGTGGACGCCTTATCTTTTTTTCAACAAGGACGGCACCCGCGATCCGCTGGACAACAGCAACTACGAGTTCGATCGCTGGCTCTTGTTCCAGGATGCGTTTGTGCCCTGGCACGAATTCAATCACCCGCAATACGGCAAGATCGAGATCGGTGGCTTTAAGAAAAACTTTGGCCGTGCCCACCCGGGTTTTCTTTTGCAAAGCGATGCGCACCGCAACATGTCGTTTACGCTCTACCACGGGTATCATACACCGAAGCTTTCGGTGGACAGCCTTCGCGAACGCGACCTGGGTGATGGTTTGAAAGAAGTGACGGCGGTTATTTCCAACAGTCGCCTGATGCCTACACACAGCAGCCAGGACCTGAAGTTTAACATCGAAAGACCCGACCACATTACCCTCACCGGCGCTAAAGTGCTGGCAGGTATGGTGGTGGAAAATGCAGACCTGAACCTGGCCACCGAACAGAAAACAACCCCTGAAACGGTGCAGGTACGCAACATTCCCGGGCTGGGTTCTGTTACCGTTCGCTGGATCATCCAGGGCGGTGGCAACTACACCATAACGGTCGACAGCCGAAAGGGTGGCGTAGCCAGCCGGACCAGGAATCCATAAAAGCATTTACTGCGCAGAAGAAAGAGCGAACCCTGGCAAGGCCAGGGTTCGCTCTTTTATTGATGGTGGTTTCCTGCACGTAACGGTCTACATTTGACCCATCATGGAAGCCAAAAAAGGAAGCATCGATATTGTGAACGAAGTGCTGGAAGCCTGCATTTTGGCCTATCCCGTATCCTCTTTCATCATTTCGCTGTACAAGCAATACATCAGTCGCGGCTGGCTTACCAAGGGACAATTGCAGGGGCTTTTTGGCAAAGCACAAAACATCAAAGACCTCGCACCGGGCAAACTGGCGGCACTGGAAGCGCTGATCAATAAAATGCCCAACCGCACCAAATCAGAAGCGCCGAAAGAATCCAAACCCCTGTATGAAAAAGATGAAAGCACGGGTCAACTGATTGAGGCCATCCTGGCCAAATACCCGCAGCACAAACGGGTGCTTTTTCTCCAGTCAAAATACAAAAACAACGAGCCGCTTTCTTCCGCCGAACTAGCCGATCTGAAACGCTTCAGCCAGTTGTTGAAATAAGGATAGTGAGATATTAGATATTGAGATATTATCCTGCTGTCAAATTTCTATTCAACGGAGAGGAACATACCAAGAAAGCTGTTTAGCCTATTTTTCCCGGAAACGAATACGGTACTCCTGGATCAGGGGACTCGCTTCGGGTGTCAATGTAAAGAACACCTCCACGTTGCCCTTCTCTCCTTCCAATAAAAAGGAGCCCCGCAGGCCATTCTGGGCTTTCAGTTCGCCTACGTTGGTGATCTTCCCGGCTTTTTCAAAAATGCTACTTCCTTCTTTGCGCAACGAATCAGTGAAATAATCGAGGAAAAAATTCTCTGCAAAAATGCCTGAGGTTTCTGCACCCTGCCAGTTTGGTAATAGCTTTACCAATTGGTCTTTTCTTGTTTGCAGAATAGAAGAAGGCTGCACCTGTCTTGGCCTGAGGTTGGCCATTGCTACCAGTGTATCCAGCACCTGCGTGTTGATGCCGGTAGTAGGCGCATAGGTCACATTGCTGAAGCATACCACGCCAATGCCATACTCGGGCAATACCTGCCAGTTAGAGCCGAAACCAGGCAGTCCGCCGCTGTGACCTACACCAATGCGATCACCACAATCTTTTGTCCAGCGAAGGCCATAGGTATAGGCAATGGCTGTCGGGCATTTGCGGCCGGAAGGATAAGCATAGTTCCAGTTCAGCGAAGAGAGGTTCCAGGGATGGTGCATTTCCCGCAGCGAGCTTCGTTTCAGCACCGGGCTTTCATCGTTGTTACGCGGTGGCCAGGCCGAAAGGTGCAGGGCCATGTACTTGCTGAAATCTTCTATCGTGGTGATCATGCCGCCCATGGCGCCCCAGGTGCCGTCGTGCAGGAAGGGTTGTGTTACCCAGGCTCCGTTCAGCCAGCGGTAACCGTGTGCCAGGCTAGCGGCAGGCACGGCATCCACTTCCCAATACGTATGTGCCATCCCGAGAAGTTGCAGGATAGCCTTGTTGATATACTCCTGGTAGGATTGTCCTGTGACTGCCTTAATGATCTGCCCCAACAGGGTAAAACCAAGGTTGCTGTATTCGTAGGCTACACCAGGGACATTGGAGTAACTGATGCCGTTGTTGAGTAACGCTTGCAGTTCTGCTTCCGGCTGATCCAGTTGTCTGTCGCCCCAGGGATTGTCTTCGGGAAAACCGGCGGCATGCGTCAGCAGGTGACGAACCGTAACCGGTGGTGCATCGTTAGCGGGAAAAGCCTGCTTTGCCAAAGCCGGGATGTATTTTGAAACAGGATCATCCAACTGCAGCTTACCGGAATCCCGCAGCTGCACGATGGCCATGGCGGTAAAGCTTTTTGTCATGGAAGCAATGCGAAAAGCCGACCTTGTTGTGGCAGGAATCTTCTTGTCAGTTTGAATATACCCGGTTTCGCCGGTACCAATCAGCTGCCCATCCACCACTATGCCATACACAAAGCCCGGCGAATGTACCCTTGCCGCAAAATCTTTGTACAGTTTATCAATCACCGGCAGAGCCGCCTTTATCTTTTGAAGTCGTTGCGGATCGGTAAACACAGGTGGGTGGTACTGGATAGCGTTTTGAGCAGCCACCTTCAAAGAAAGAAAAACAAAAAAGAGAGCAACGAATTTTTGCATGGCTTTGAATTGGGAGGGTTAATACATTAACGCAGGCGGTTGTATTTCATCAGGATGGGCAGCAGCTTATCGTGCGGCAAGGCTTCCACCTGCCGGCCACCTTTGCCCTTTATGGTTCTTGCCATCAGCAATGAATTGATGATGGCTTCTTCGGTGGCTTCGATAGCCGCCATAAAAAGTGGTGAAACAGCATCGTTGTGCAGCAGGCTAACGGTTTGCCGGGTTTCGTTAGCCTGGTGAGGAATACGAAGACTAGAATCGGTGGAAAAAGCAATTACATAATCGCCGCTGCCGTTGGAGGCAATGCCGCCGGTTTTGGCCAGTCCCATAAAGGCCCGCTGCCCTAGTCGCTCCAAGTTACGACTGTCCAGCGGCGCATCGGTGGCTACCACGATCATGCAGGAGCCATCGACGGTGTTATTGAGTTGATCCCGCAGGTAATATTTTTTGAGCTCCTCCCCCACCGGTACACCATCTACCTGCAGCACGCCGCCAAAATTGCTTTGCACCAGCACCCCCACGGTATAGCCGCCCAGCGCCTGCGGCAGCTTTCGCGAAGACGTTCCAATGCCGCCCTTAAAGCCAAAACAAACTGTACCTGTTCCGGCACCCACGGAGCCTTCTTCTACGGGGCCTGTACGTGCCTGGCGAATGGCCTGCAACACATCTTCTTTGCGTATATGCCGGCCGCGGATATCGTTGAGATAGCCATCGTTGGTTTCACCCACTACAGCGTTTACCGATTGAACCCCTTCATTGCCCTTTTGCGCCAGCGTATAATCAATCACCGCATCCATAGCAGTAGCAACATTCAGCGTATTGGTGAGCACTACCGGTGACTCCAGGTTGCCCAGCTCTTTTACCTGCGTGGTGCCGGCCAGCTTGCCAAACCCATTGCCTACATACGCAGCCGCAGGCACTTTCTGCTGGAAAAGATTGCCGGCATGCGGCAGGATAACGGTAACGCCTGTACGTATCGAGTCGGCCCGCATGATGGTGATCTGCCCTACCTGCACGCCTGATACATCGGTAATGGCGTTGAGTTTCCCCGTGGGCAGTACACCAATGGAAAGCCCGAGGTCTTTGGCCCGTTTGGGCTGGGCATTGGCAACAACCGAAAACAATAACAGCAAAAAGAGAACGAATCTGTACATGAAATCCATTTGGCTCAAATTACGGTTTCAGAGAGAATAAACTCTTTGTTTTTGATATAAGAACTGTATTCCGGTTTTTGTTTCGAAAGAATATCAGAAGCAAAGTTCCTGGCGAAGTTTCCTATTTTTCATAACGCAGCAATTGGAGTAAATTTCGGGCTCTAATCATGGCTATGCTCAAATTCGCTCAACTGTTACAGCAATTCGATGCAGACAAGATGAAAGCTGAAGTGGCGTCCTTGGAAGCCACTCACTGGAAGCAACATTACAATAAGAGCCATTATGAAGGCGGATGGACGGTGCTGCCGCTTCGCTCTATCAACGGTGAGACAGAAAACATTTTTGCAGTACACGCAGAAGTAGCCGGTGCAGGACAATACCAGGATACCGTTTTGCTCCAGAGCTGTTCCTACCTGCAGTCCGTAATCCAGGCTTTCCACTGCGAAAAAACGGCCGTCCGGCTGATGAAACTGCAGGCCGGTGCCCTGATCAAAGAACACCGGGATACGGCCCTTCGTTTTGAAGAAGGCGAAGCCCGGTTGCACATCCCGGTGGTTACCAACCCGGATGTTTCATTTTATCTTGATGACGAAAAGCTTCAGCTAAATGAAGGAGAATGCTGGTACATGAATCTTTGCCTGCGGCACCGTGTGCAGAACAAGGGTCTCTCCGATCGGGTTCACCTGGTGATAGATTGCCTGGTGAATGACTGGCTGAAAGAGCAACTGACCACAGGAATAGTTCTGCAAAAACAGGCAGAAGAAGAAAACGCAAATGCGTATGACACGGCGTCCAAACAAAAAATGATCAACGAACTTCGCCGCATGAACACTCCCGTTTCGCAGGCATTGGCGGCACAACTGGAAGAGGAACTACCATGAACAAGGACCATTATTTTCAAACAGCACTCTCCTTTCTTCACACCATCGGCATTGAAACTGCAGAAGTCAGCCTCAATTCCGAAGAATGCTTCTTACCCGGGTTGCTCATCCGAAACGGACGAATCTTGTTTGACCGGGAAAAGTTGTTGTACCCGGGCGATGTATTGCACGAAGCTGCACACCTGGCCGTTGTGCCTGCGGCCGAGCGGAAACAACTCAACGGACCTGCCATTGGAAAACGGCCGGATGCGCCGGCAGAGGAAATGATGGCGATTGCCTGGAGTTATGCGGCCTGCATTCACCTGAACATTGATCCCTGTTTTGTTTTTCATGAAGAAGGATACCAAGATGGCGGTGCTTCCATTGTAGAAAACTTTAAGGAAGGAAGATATTTTGGCGTTCCGGTGCTGGAGTGGCTGCAAATGACCACGACAAGAGGCGACGGCCCGGTTTACCCAGCCATGACCAAATGGCTGCGGGATTGAACGAACGAGAGACGTGAGACGCGAAATGCCAAACTTGAAAAGCAAAACAAAACAGGCCATCACTCACCACTGACCATTCACCACTCACCATTCAACGCTATGATCCTGCTTCAATTCACAGGCTTATCCGGCGCCGGCAAATCAACGCTTGCCGAAAAGCTGCAACAAGACCTTGTTAGCAGGAACCTTGCCGCAACCGTCGTTGATGGTGATGCGTACCGGAAAACGCTTTGCAAAGACCTTGGTTTTTCGGCTGCCGACCGCAAAGAAAACACACGTCGCCTGGCAGCCGTTGCCGCAGGATTTTGCAGAGAGGGAACTGTTTCAATAATAGCGGCCATTAATCCGTTTGAAGAAATCCGCCGGGAAATAAGAGACCACTATAATGCATTTACGGTCTGGGTGCATTGCCCGCTGCCCGTTCTTCTGGAGAGAGACCCCAAAGGACTTTACCAGAGGGCCTTGCTGCCCGATAGCGATCCGGAAAAGATTTTTAACCTTACTGGTATTAATGATCCCTACGAAGTGCCAACTCACGCAGACCTTGTCATTGACACAAGCATAACAACTGTGGATACAGCAAGTAAACAATTGCTGTTGTTTGTGCTTACAAACCTCAATGAGCACTCGCACTAAAACTCACTAATTGCTGGTAAAGATCGGAAGCAGGTATCAGAAATGCAGGCATCTCTTCTTCGTTCTTTTCTTTGGCAAATGCTTGCTGTGGACGTTTGGCATCAAAGCGACAACGTTCGGTAAAAACAGTAGCGAGCCGACTGTTGATGGGAAGATGAAGACGTTGGTAAAGCTGACGGATATTATTTTCCATTCCATCGCCATAGTGGAGCGGAAAAGCCAGCGGATCGGTTCGCAGTATCCGGATCATCTGCTGGTAAAATCCTTCCAGCACAGCGGCCATGTACCGATCGAGGTTGAAGTCCCTACCTTGCTCCTGCGTAAGTTGAAGCACCTCCGGTTCGATCATTCCCGGTACCGATTGTATGCCTCGCTGCCGTTGTTGCGAACGGATGACACCCATCGGTTCCCGGTACAATAAAAAGAATGGAACAGCGGGAAAAAGCCGGCGAAGTGGTGTGTAAAAATGCAGGTGCCAGCTATCGGCTTTGATGAAAAGCCGCTCCTGCCCTGCCGCCCGTGGCTGGCTATAGAAACGGATCGCTGCCTGGAAATACCCTTCTGCTTCATGAGTGGAAATGTCCCTTTGTTGATAAGGCAGCCGAAGCATGGCATCAAGAAAGGGCACCTCGGAAAGCACACTGTTTTTTTCATCGGCAGCCAGCAATTGCGATAACAGGGTGGAACCACAACGTGATACGTGAAAGATGATGCCTGTCACCGGGAGGACAGGCAGGCCTTCCGCCCACTGCTGCATTATGTTTAGATCCGAAACCACCTTGTACCGCCGCTGGTCCCGATAGGTACGTCGGCAAGCCAGGATCGTGTCGTCGAAAAAAGGTTCGGTAAACTTTTTTTCACCCAGGTAGAGCCATTCGCACAAATGCCCTGTAGCGGAGCGTTGCTGTTGAACCGGAACCCAGTTGGCAAAGGGAAGAGAAGGTTTCAAGTAAAAACTAATTATTTATCAAACAGCAAGACAAATCGTTCGATCAATTTTTGTTGCTATGACAGTGGTGTGGGATGGCTTCGGCCCGCCATTCACTACAAATCCTAACAAGAGACGTTTGCGCAAAGACTCCCTCTCTACAAACCGCGGCAACGGATATACAGTTCTCTTTCCACACGCATCAGTTCTTTTTGCTTTAACAGACGGTTTGGCTTACACATCAGAATGTTTAGCGTGTCAGTATGTTCTTCCGTCAAACCTTCCAGCAAAGAAATCCGGTTATCGTGGACATAAAGTTCCCGCAGGTGCGTTAGCTTTTCCACTTCCAGTATCCTGTCAATTTCATTACACTGTACATACAGTTGTTCCAGGTTGGTAAGGGTTTCAATTCCACGCAGGCTTTTGATCCGGTTGTTGTGCAGAAAAAGCGCTTTAAGGTTAGATAAGGATTGCAGTTCCTCTGCTCTTTCCAGTTCATGGTAGATGACCACCAGTACTTCCAGATTGACCAAATCCTTTATTCCGGAAAGATCAGTGAGTGTAAAAGACATATTTGCAAACGGCGCTTCCGGACCGGCAAGGCGAAGGGTCGGTGAGGCATACAAACGAGCCAACTCTTCGGAGTTTGGCTCGTTTGTATGCTTAAAAAAAACTTCGGCAAAGGCATTTTTCCAGGGTTGCGATAATTGTCGCCACCACCCGGTATCAATCTTCATAGACCCTGCTGGTTTAGTTGCGGGATGGGAAGATTCCTTCCAGGCAAATAATGTAATTCATACCCAGGTAAGGGTTGCGGATGCTGAAAGGCTGGCTACCACCAGCAATATTTGACGTAGCGGTGGCAGCGCCCATGTTTACCATTGTGCCGGTAGCTTTAAATTCCCTGTCCAGGGCACCGGAATTGGCCAGGTAAGCATTGGTGGGATTGGATGTATCACCCGCTTCGGTAACAGCAAGGGGGGTAACAGTCACCACATGATTATGCGCAGGCATATTGGTTATAAGCAGTGTAGTGTTTTCGGTACCGCCCATCTGCCCTAAGTTTATAGGCGAAAGTCCTGGGCCTTGTCCCGCACCAATCGGTGTTCTCCCACGCAGGTCAGGAAGGGCAAAAGTTGTTTGACCGTTGCCACCGTAGGTCGTACCCAGCAGCGAAAACAAGGCTGTGTTCTGTGCGATCGAAAGAATTTGTCCCTGACAAAACGCCCAGCCACGGGGCGCAAAATTGCCGGCAAATAAAATAATTTGTGCGATGTACCCTTCCATAAAATGAAGTTTTAAAAGTTATACAGAATACGAAAATTGTTTTTTGATTGTGATCTCTTGTTGATTGAGGCGGGTTGTGGTGCTGACATTCCGCCCTTTGCGAACAACCACTTTCAGGGGAGGTACCGTGTTGCTTTTTCTTACTGCGGCCGAGGGCTTGCCTGCTTTTTTCATCAACGCAACCACATCCTGCGACTCAGGCCCTTCAGGCAAAGCCAGCAATGCTTCCCATTCAAAACGGTTCAGGCGGCAGAGCCTTGTTTTGGCAGCATCGTTTTCATAGAGTGTAATGACCATATCTGCCGGCTTGCTCTTTGTTTCGGACCAAAAGACCCATGTTGGTTGTGCCAGGAGGTTATGCCGGGGAAAAGCAACGGTCTCACCCGTCTCGTGCCAGTGTCCTTTGCAAGGCGCAAAGGTGGCTGTATCCGGTAGCGAAAGATTACTGAGCTGGCCGCCGTTTTGCCGGCAAAATTGTTTCCACTCCCCGTAAAGGTCCGGGGCCGGTGTTTGGGGTACCAGGCGGGTAATGGAACCCAAAGCAGATCCCGCAGACAGGATGGCCAGACTGCCCAGAAAGTTTCGGCGGCTGGATTGGCTGTTGATCATGTGTTATTGTTTGACGAGTTTTTCGGTTGTTACTACATTGTCCCTATTCAGTTGAAGCAGGTAAACACCCTGTGCATAGGCGCCCAGATCAATGGAATGAACACCTTGCGCTACAGTTTTAGCCAACAGCTTTTTGCCATTCATGTCCACCACCTGCATGGCAACCGGCCTTGTTGAACTGATCTGCAGGCGATACTGCCCGTTGCCGGCCTGTTGCAAAGCGTAAAACCGGGCCGCAGAAATATCAACCAACGCAATGTGCGATGCGGTCGAACGGTTATCGAAATCAACCTGCACGAGGCGGTAATAATTTTTGCCTTGCAGTGGGGCGAAATCTTCAAATTGATAATTCCTGTTCTGGGTAGATTGTCCGGCGCCGTTGACAAAACCAATGCTGACCCAATCGCTGCCGTTCTGGCTGCGCTGGACGTCAAAACCCTTGTTATTAGTTTCCGAAGCCGTACTCCAGGCTAACTGCACCTGGCTACCGACTTTCGTTGCCGTGAAGCTGCGGAGCTGTATGGGCAGGGTTCCGGTTCCTGTGATGGAAAGTGGTGAGCCGCCGGTGCAGGAAGGGTCAACCACCGTCCACGTGCAGGCTGCATTGGAGGTACTGGGTGGTATGGAGCGGTTGCAGTTGCTGCTGAAATAGGGCTGGCCTGAAAACGCCAGCACCCAAAGATTGTCGGGTGCGCCCATCCAAAAAATACTGATGCTGACACCCGTGGAGCCGGAAACCGTGCCGGTTCCTTCGTAGGCCACCTTGCCATCGACATCAGCTACCCTATTTAGGGTGCTGGTTCCCGTTATACAAACGCCGGACACACTAATAGACTGCGCAATGACAATTCCTTGCAAAAAGAGCAAGAGGAGTAAAGAAAAGAGTATTCTCATGTTGGTCGGTTTTAAGGACAGGAATCCGGCATTTCAAAACCAACACATATCAGAAAGCTACAGGCAATGCCGGGGTGCAAGATAGAAAAAAAGGCTCAGCAGTACTGATAAGCTATTTATTTTGAAGCACCTTTTGCATCGAGCATTTTTTACATGTGTACAAAGGAATGAATACTACAACTTTATGCAATCAAAAGACCTTTGCTCGATTTATACTTTGTTTCATTCTACTATTTTCCTGAGAACAAAATCCTTCCGTTTGTATAAGTGTGAAAAGGTTTCCGCAACCAGACCCAGCCTGCCTTCAATAGATTATAGCTGAACGATCAGTATTGGCTATAATGCTCTCTTTTTTGATGCGGCCCCATTTTTGTTAGAGTTTTTTTACAGTCCCTCCATATGTCACAAAAGCAACAACGGATAGAATCGGTGCTGAATCTTTCGGCACAACTGCTGGAAAAAAACAAAGCATTTACCAATGCGCTTAAAGCCAAGCGGCCACAGAATGAATTAAAGGCGATTCACTCCGAAATCCAGGAAATTTACAATCATATTTCCCTGCTTAACAGTAGTCAGAAAACCGCGTAGCGTTTGTTCATTGATTTTACCTGATTCCAGAAACAAGTCTTCTTTTATGTCAACATACTTTCCAGTTCACCTTTCCACTTAACAAACCCCTGAACGTTATCCTTGTAATGGTGAAAAATGCGCCGGTAGGTTTCCGCAGAAGAAGAGATATACGCAACCTTTCCCTGCACTTTCACCAGTTGAATGATGTCTTCTATTTTCTTCAGCGTTAGCTTTAGTTGTAGCAGGTCTTTTTCTACCGGCCATACATAGGTGGCTTCTTCGGTATCCAATGTTTCCCACACAATATGGTAATGCTGTAAACCCTCAAGCAGAAAAATAAAGGAGAAGGGTTTGAGCACAAAACGCAGGCGCATGATGTGGTGAGCATGTTTGGCCGACAGGTGGCGCAGGTGCAGGTAATGTTTGGTTTCGGTGATGGACAAAAGATCTTCAGCCAGGCTTTTTTCGTCTTCGTAAAATGTATCGGCGGCCAGCTTTTTCTCCGATAAAGCATCAAAGAATTCATCCATTGTAAGGAGGTTTTTTTCCACCTCTATCTTCAGCCTTTTTTTGACCGCTTCTTTCACAAACTGAAATCGCACCGTTTCGATGAGATCTTGATTGATACCGGCTATCTGCGGAGAGTTGGCTTCGATCGTTTGCACAGCACCGTCAACCACTTCCATGCGAACGGAAATATCGACAGCCTTCGTACCGAGGGCATTGGCAAAATAGTCTTTTACGGCATCAAACTCCTCGCGGATATCGTAGTTGATGATGGTAATGGGAACCGCTTTCCCTAGCTCTTTCACCAGCTTTTTGCAACTCACACCACCGTAGTGAAAATGCAGTTGTTTGATAGGAACGGAAAAGCTTTGTTCTATGATTTTTTTGCCCTTCATGCCGGGCTGTAAAATAAGGGAGGGACAGGGTTTTTGGAGAAAATTGCGTTCCGAAAAAATTGTGTAATTGCAGGATCTTTTCAATTTTGAAGTCTCATGGTCTCGAGACATAACCCACACATTGCTTACTAGGCAACCGCATTCGGACGCTACACTTTTCGCAGAGGTAGAAAGCCTACCGAATGCAATTAATCTATCCAAAAGAGATTGTGGTAAATGCAGCAAACATCCGATCATGAAAGCTTAGTATTGAATTCTTAAATCTGCAAACCCAAACCCATTATCCGTATATATCTCGATTACGCTATTATAAAGATCATAGAAATATATTCCGTCAGCTGTCCATTGACTTTTATGTTTTACCTCCTCCCAAGATGTAGAACCGGCAGGTCGAATCCATACCCGTATGGGTACTCCTTTTGGAATAAAAGAATAAATATTATCCATCGACAGATTGCATCCCATAGGACACATCCACTCCAACTCTTTTATTATGGTTTCGGTTGGCCCGGGTTTAATAACATAGACAGAAAGTGTATCCCGTTGTGTTTTCCCTTCGCTGTCTGTTGCCTGAATCTCAAACTGGTAGTCACCCACTTCAAGATTTGTGATTTTGGTTTCCAAACTTTTGGGGTCATCAATGCGAAAACCGGCAGGGCCGGCAATTTTTTTCCATTGCAATGCCAGGGATCCATGATTCCTGGATTGATACGCTTTCGCTGTGAAAGAATTCATAGGATAAGCAATGTGCTTATTGCTGTTTACCCACACCATTGGTGGCGTATACGGATTCGACGGCGGTGGTGGCGGTGGGGGTGGAATGACTATGGGTGTATAGGGAGGCTTTTCTTTTGAACATCCCACGGGAATAAGCAGTATAAGAATAGCAGCAATGGGTAATAGCCAAAACAATTTTATTTTTTTCATTACCGGCGCATTTAAGGGTGGGTGAACTGTGTAAAATTATATGGCTGGGAAAGGCGATTTCAGGAAACGCGACATAGGTCACCTGCAACAGGATAAACCCTCGAAAGACAAGGATGAAACCATTTTATCGCAACGCTGAAGTAAGGAGAAAGAGGGATGTTCTGCTTTTTTTTAAGGACAGTACACCTGTTGATCACAATGAACAAGACTTCTTTTGGGATCAGTCCAACAAAAAAGGCCACCCTGCGGTGACCTTTAGCTCCCCCTGTTGGACTTGAACCAACGACCCTCTGATTAACAGTTGGTCAATTGGCTTAACCTGGTTTAATCCGGTTTAATCTATTTTAATTCAAGTATTTGTTTATCAGTTAATTATGTAATTATTATTTATATTGCTGAACTGACTTTTAAAGTCTTCAACTGTGGTTTGTTTGCAAATCTGATTGCAAATTGCCAACCAATTGTGAGAACGAATTCGTGAACAAGAAAACCTGGACTATGTAAGTCGCCATCGCCATTATCCTTGATACAAGAAAGACAAGAGAAAACAACAAATACCCGGTATAGCTGCGGGTAAACCATCAACGCGTTACCAACTATTATCCAACCGTTTTTGATCTCTGTCAGGAGTATTTTGACAAGCTCTCTGCACAACGTATTTTAGCGGACCTGCATAAATCAAGAATGACCTTAAAAAATTGAACGTGAGGTTGGCGCTATCAAAGAGATGGAAGCATTTTTCTTTTCTGCGCTCGAAGATGGTGATTCCTCAATACCGTGATCGTAAAAGTATAAAAAGAATTGGATCTTCAAAATTTCTAAAAACAATCGATAATTTCTGAATGTTTTAAGCTATTGCAATAACGTTCCACAATATTGATTTCCATTGCTCGTGTGTTATAAACCACCACCCTTTCAATAAAGTGAGATTGACGTCCTAAACTGGTTGTGATGTGCTTTCAACCTTAGTTCTTTTGCAACTAATGTAGGTTGTGTTTTTGCCTGGCCGGTCTCATGCAAACCACTTCTGTTCTTCTTTACCATGCCAGTTTGGCACGAATGTCTTACTAAAAAATTGAGGCCTCAAAAGCAGACCTGCAATCACCCACCGCAGGATAATGAAGACTGAGAGAACAAACAAAACAAAGCCACCCTAAAAACAGGGGAAGCGCAACTGGTGGATCAATTTGCCGAAGGAAAAAGACAAAGCGATGTACGACAAAGTTTATTGTTGCTTCCAGTCTTATTTCCTGTTGTTGACCCTTATTCTTTGGCTGCTTGTACTGTGACCAAGGGTGGCATGCACAATGTTTCGAGCAAAATCGACTGCATAGGGAACTATGTCTATATTTCGGACCTTTCCGATTTTAAACGTGCCTCCATGCAGCAGTGCCTCTTCATTTAATGAAGAGGCACTGTCAAGGTTTTACGAAGTACTATTTCAATACCTACTGAACGATGACTTGTTTGGACTGCTGCTTATTGCCTCTCGTTACCCGCAAAATGTAAATGCCTTTTGCAAGCCCGCCTACGTTCAGGGCAAATTGTTTTTGGTGATTCTTCACTTTCCACTCCTTGCGTTTCATGGTTGAATTCAGTTCAAACAATTCCACACTCATATCGCCATCAGCCGGAATTGCTTGGGTACTTGCGGTTTCATCCGTGATGGTTACGTTTAGCACATCTCCCGTAACCGGATTGGGTGCAACGGCCATCCGAAAGCCGTCCAACTCCTGTTGTACGTTTACCAATATCGAAGAAGTCACAACACCGCAATCGGTATTCTTGGCTACCTGAAGGGTATGATAACCCGTCTCGGAGAACATTATGTACGGCTTGCTGCCGCCGTAAAGCGTTGGGTTGCCTGTAGGAGGAAACAAAGTCCATGTGTAACCTAAGGCAGGGAAAAAAGTTGATGTTTCCAGTGGCGTAAAGTAATAGGTTTTGTTTACATACGCCACTCCCATTACTGTGTTTCGGTTTATATCATAAGGGCCGATGATTGAGGGCGGTTGTGCACCCACGGTAATGCTTCTTTCAAAGAGAGTGATGCTGTTACCATTGCAATCAATGTTCTTGGCCGTAAGCTTTACAGTTCCGCTGTTTCGCTTCGTTAATGTTACCTGAGAACCATTTGGAGAAATATTAACCACCCTGTTTGGCGAAGCTTCCCACGTAATATTGAAATTGGTTGGGGTACACGTTTCAAGTGTGTAGGTTTCTGTGTTACAGAAGTAGTCGGGACCTGCAATGTGGGAAAAGACAGGCAAAACGGACGCATCGCATCTTGCCTCACTTTCAAACCATATCGAACCTTCCTGTGTTACTTTTACGTGTCGCTGATTTTCCAAAGGGGCGTAAACATAATCAAAAGGCGTTTTGCCGCACAGGTACTGATCATCCCACCGCATGTACAAGTTCTTGGTGGGGAAACGCAAATCAGCCGCGCTGTAGCTTGGCATGAAGGTGAAATTGTTCAGGTTGATGTTGAAACTCGGCTGATCGCCCGTCAACAAGTAGATCATTTCCTTTGCCAAAAATGTACCGTGTGTTTCCAAATCTTCTGAAAAATTTTCTCCAAACAAACCGCCCGGTGCGTTGTCCAGCGAACTGTTGCCCCAGGCCGCATCGGCATAGCTGGTTCTGGCGCCAAGCGGCACCCAAAACAGCAGGTTGTACAACGGGCTTGCCGTCCACATCTCGCTGACCTGGTTGGTGCCGCTGTTTGTTGTCGTCCTTGCCTTCCACTTTATTTTCTTGCATATGTTTTCGCCGCACAAACCGGCCAATCCACCCCGTCTTACCTGAATGTCCAGAAGCGTCAGATTGGTAGTAGGAAAATTGGGGTTGATGATGCCATTTTTGGCGCCGTTAATCAACGCTACGTTCCTTGGGTTTTGCGGATACTCGCCAACCGCCGCCAGGTTTTGCAGGAACTGCGTACGCAAAGCATCTGGCGCAGGAAACTGGGAGTTGGCAGAATGATGGTGGGCCAACATTTGTTTGGCAGCAAGACCGTTGTACATTCCTTCCCGTATAGGTTTCATTCCTTTCAATAGGCCGCGTCTTGTGACGTATTCCACAAAGTTCTGTAAGCCGATGGGCACATTGGCGCCCTGGTGGCAGCCATCAAACGAAATGTAGGTTTTTACGCGGTGCGTAATGCCGTTGTGCTCCATGTATGCCAGGGCATATTGCGCAATGAGCGAACCCATACTGGGGCCAATCACTGTTATATCCTGCAAATATTGCGAACCGTACGTTTCGTTCAGCCGCTTTATCAGGGCCACCAATGTCATGGCGTTGCGCTCAAGCAAATCATTGCCGTGCTTGAAGTCAAGAATAATAAATTCCAAATCATCATTGGGATCAGTGTTGCCATTGTTAAGCATATAATCTCCTAGTCCTATACCACCAGGGAAGCCAGACCTGTCTACGGTAACATTAATATAATCCTTGTAAATATCTCCCACCTTGCGGTCATTCGCCGGGTCAAAACCATCAATAAAAATTACCGGTCGCCGCACCGGCTTCGTGCTGCAATCTCCATTGTCGTTAAAAAAAAAGTAAGCCGTGTCCTTTGCCGGAACAACCGTAAAGTCAAAAAGACCAGAACCTGTGCGTACAACCTGAATATTCCGGGGATAAGGAGTTGGGTTGCCGTACTGGTTGTTGATGGCAGCCAAGGCAACAGGGTCGGGTTCAATCACCCACTTTCTGCCGCCGCCTTTGCAGAGGGTAAGCGGATATGCCTCTTTGGTTTTTCTGCCTAAGATTTTAAAGGGATTGCCGTGTTCAATAACGTGACCCAGAAGATCAATGCCTACAACAATGATCCGCCCTATCATGACCTTGCCAATAACCTTTGTGATGGAACTGAACACGGAGTTGTTTCTTTGGTTACCGCCGCCAAAAGGGTTGTTCACGACCCACTCGCCCTGGCCGTCGCCAAAATCAATGCGGATTTGCTGAATAGAAATGTTTTCGTTGTTTAAAAAAAAGTTGGGGTCTAAGTAAAAAGTATAGGCCCTGCCTTCTTCAAAGACAGCATTTTCGGAAAACAACGGCGAAGCGATAAAAGCCGTCTGGTTAAATATGGGCTGCGGAGCCGCCCGGCGACGTCTACAAACTGGCCGTTTGGCAAGGTGTCAATCAGGCGATCCACATAGGCGTTGCTGTCGAGCACATTGTACTTATAGTGCAGCAGGCCTATGGGAACGGCGTTGGCATAGCGCAACGTGTCCAGAATCTTGTCCAGGGAATCGGGAAGCAGCCAGCCTGCGGGATTGTAAGCGGCATTGTACAACTCGAAATACGACTGCAACCAATGGCGGGGGCCGGATGTATCGGTGTTTATAGCCGCTTTGAACCGTCCGATGTCGGCAATGGGCAATACCCGGTCGTAGAGGATGCCCGAAGTGACGAGGCTTTTGTTCAATGGCTGGAGACGGAAGTCTGCCTGATCGCGGTAGGGAAGCGTATCCCAATCCACCTGTGCTTTTGCCGAATGAGCCAGAAAGAAAAATAGAGCAACAAGGAGACTTTGCAAAGATTTGCTTTTCATTAGTAATGGTTGTTTGAGGTTCAGCAATTAGTTCGTATCGTATTTCAAGCGAAACTTGCCTTCTGTTACCTTGACTGTTTTGTTTTGCACGGCGTTGTAAGCGTCAAAGGAGAACGTGCCGGAAATGGTTTTCTGGGCTTTGTCAACTGAGGTAATATTCAATACCCCGGTTCTTACACTATCCGTTTTGAAGATATCCAAAACGGAGGGAGAGTTATCGTAAGCTGCGGACCCACTAAAACTGCCATTTAGAACATAAGTTTTTTGTTGAACTCCATCTTTGTCATTGAGTCCAATTCTAACGGTTTCAAACCCTCTATTCCCGTTTATTAAAAAAACGGTGTCTCTTAAAACTTTCGCCGTTCGGCAGTTTGCACAGTTGTCCGGTACATACTCCTTCCCGTCCACTTTGCAGGTGAAATAAAACTCGGGCAGCTTTTCCTTGTTGCAGGCGGCTCCCATAAAAAAAGACAGAAGAACAAGCGTTAGTAATTGGCGCATGTGGATAAAGAAATTGTTCAGGTTTACAAAATGCGACCATGCGGTTCAGCTTTAAATATAAACTTAAAGGGGCAGCAAAAAGATGATTTTCGTTAGTTATAAAAAGCTCCTAGTGGCCCAATTTGGCCGCTCCGTAAAACTGTTTTTAAAATTGCGGAGCTAACGCTTTTAGACCTTATTGAGTACATTCTTGTTAATTGCTTATTGCCTTTGAGCAAAAAGGTAATTTAGCAATAGAAAATCTTCAAAAAGTAAAGTGGTCATCTATTACCTTTCTGATTTTTACTATGAGATGCTTGCTGTCCTTTAGTGACTCTTACCGATTGGATGAAAAAAAGGGTTGCCATATCATAAGCAGCGAGGCCGGGTTTATTTTATCAAATCGGAGGTTCTGGAATATATCAAGGAGAAGGATTCACTTAAAGCACAGCTGCTATCAGTCGCTACTCAGTTAGAATAAAAGATGGGACTGGACTGATTTCCCAAGGATAAAAAAAGTCAGTGTTTTGCTCAGGCTTTTTTAAAGTGCCGTACCTGTAAATAGTCAACAGTTCTTTACTGTCTGGTAATTGCAAATAAAAAGGGTTACAAACTTTACAGCTTATAACCCTTTGATTTTAAGCTCCCCCAAAGATACATACTTCAAACCAAATTGCTGAAAGATTGAAAGAGATTTATAAGCTCAAACATATTATAAAGCTTTAACCATTAATGGCTTAGAAAGATGATGTTACCCTCCTGCTATTGCTACAGACGTGTGTTCTTTGCTGAAGAGGCAATTTTGAAGATTTGGGATGATATTGTTTAATGAAGCTTAAAAGAGGCGTTAAAAAAACTATGACGGCTTAGCTTTCCGTAAAACAATGAAGAAAACTGCTTCTGTTTTACTCTCGCTTCTACCAGAATTTGCAAAGTTTATTGCCGCCTCCAAAAGAGGCAAACGTGCTAAATATGCCGGCCGCAAATTAGCCCCCGGCACCATTGAACAGTACGAGTGTGTGCGCAAGCTCCTCAAGGAATTTGAGAGCCGCCAACAAATCACCATCCGCATTGTGCTTCTCAAAAAACAATCCCTCTCCCTGCTGAAAAAAGAGCAATTGTATTGGAGGCGGTTCTTTGCTGCATTTACATCTTTCCTTTATCAGGAGAAAAGATGCTACGACTGTTATGTATCCTCAGTGTCTAAAACGCTGAAGGCATTCTTCAACTACCTCATAGAGGAAAAACACTTACCGGTTGGCACCTTCCATCAACAGTTCAGGGTAGCTCATCAAACCTTTACCCCTCTTGTTCTGGAACCAGCCAAATTACGTCAGCTCATAAGCGACAAGGCATTCGAAGCGTCTCTGCCCCACGCTCTTCAGCGTACCAAAGACCTCTTTGTCTTTGGCTGCACCGTAGCCCTACGCTACAGCGACCTAATGAGTCTACGTAAAAAACACCTGGTAGAAGCACCCGAAGGAAAATACCTGCTCATCCATACCAAGAAAACTTCCACCTTGGTCAAATTGCCCCTGCCAGACTACCTTGTGCAAATTCTCAAAAAGTACAAAGGGAAAACAGGAGGCTACTTGCTTCCCCGCCTTTCTTCCACCAATTTAAATTTACAAGTAAAAGAATTGTGTCAAAAGGCCGGGTGGAATTACCTGCTTCCAAAAGTACGCTACCGCAGGGGAAAACCGGTGGAGATCAAAAACAAAGAAAGGGAATGTCTTCGCTTTTATGAGCAGGTTAGTACACATACCATGCGCAGAACAGCCATTACCACATTGTTGATTATGGGTGTGCCGGAACAGGTGGTTAGACGAATCTCTGGCCATACAGCTCATTCAAAAGAGTTCTACAGATATGTTGTAGTTGCACAGGATTACCTAAACAAGCATGTACTGGAAGCATTTGAGAAGTTGATGGCCCAAGAAACCATAACAAACGCATTTAAAAAACAATAGAATCAATTGCTATTTCTAAGGCAATGAATTCTCAGAAAATGCTTTAGGTTGATTTTTTGATGTATAACCCATTATTATGCCTACGGCTTACGCATTCAGGCCATCAGCAGCAAGAAATTAGGAGAAGCAGCAGAGGGGCACCTGCTCAACCAGCATCTCTACAACGACAAAGAACTCATTGAAGAAGGGGACCTGGGGTGGTATGACTATGGCTTCCGCAACTATGACCCGCAGATTGGCCGCTTCCCGCAACTCGATCCGCTGACGCATGACTTTCCTTTCCTCACACCCTACCAGTATGCCAGTTGTGATCCCATCACCAACATTGACCTGGATGGACTGGAAGGCGTCAATGCGACCGGGGAAGCCCTGCGTCGAGCTTCCATTATCACCGTTAATATCAGCAAGAATGCCTCACAAGGTGCTTCTTTGCTGGGTACCATCGGTAGTGGTGTCTCGCTTGTTAATTCTGGTTTTTCCGCCACACGCAACCTCAAAGACCAAATCTGCTCGCAATGCCCAACCCTGAACATGAACCTGAAAGAACCGGTTGTGCAAACAAGGCAAGCAGAGTTCAGACAGCTGGATATGTCCTACAGGGCTCGTCAGGCAAGACAGCAAACGGCTGACTTCTATGCCCAACAAAAGGCCAGGCAAGGCGCCACGATGGATGCATTTGCAGTGCATGCAATCACTCCAATGCTTAACTTTACTATGGAAGTGGTTCAATCACCGTTGCGCAATGGCTATGGTGTAGTGGAAAACATTAATGACGGCAACGGATGGAAGGCGGCAGGCTTTGGAATGTTGCTTATGATGGATGCCTCGCCCTTTTTTAAAGGCGGAGGAGGAGCATCTAAAGTCGCTTATAGAGCTATAGATCCAAGATATGCAGAATCAACTTTAGCAAACGGATTTTACAGAAGTGGAGCTCCTGGTCGTTTAGGTAATGATGGAATCTACGCAAATTCAACTATTGAAGGAGCAATAAAAGAATTTCAACATCATAATCCTGGTATAAAACCAGCTGTTTTTGAAGTAAAATATAAAAGCGGAAATGCTTTACATGTAAATCCCCCACCATCTTTATATTACAATCAACCTTTGCCGTTTACTCAGGGCGCTAATATTTTAGTTTCACCCTCTTTAAGAGCACCTGGTACAACAAATTTATTAATTAGAGAAGGTGCTCAAGTGGGTAAAAGAATACAATAGTTATGGATAAAAGAAAAATAAGATGTTATAAAACTCTTGCAAAAGTAACTTCAAGTACATACAATCACCTTGTATATTATTTGGCTCAGGAAGGATGGTCGAATCTTTCTCTAACAACATGCATTAAATGTGGAGAATTATTTGTAATAGATTGGGAAAATCCAATGACACGAGACTTAAGTATACAAGATGTGGCAGGGTCAAAAAGATGTCCTATTTGTAATTCATTTTTAAGAGAGACGATTATGGACTACCCTAAAACGATTGTATTGCCGAATGGGCAATTGGGAAGTTATACTCCTGAAAACATTATTCCGTCTGATAGTGAAAGTGTTATTATTGAAGTTTTCGAAATTTTTCCTCAGTAGAACATAGTAAACTTAATAATATTTTGGTTTTGTAATAGTAAGGCCGGTTGCTCATCGTGTGCAGCAGACAGGCAGGCACCACTAACGCTGCTCAACATCCGGGCACCGAAGAACGGCTACTGTTATGTGTATCTCTCCAATGAGGCTGGTGAACATGTTTACTTTGACAACTTCAAGGTCACCCACAACAGGGGAAGAATCATTGAAGAGAATCATTATTATGCCTACGGCTTACGCATACAAGCCATCAGCAGCAAGAAATTAGGAGAAGCAGCAGAGGGGCACCTGCTCAATCAGCATCTTTACAACGACAAAGAGCTGATCGAAGAAGGGGACCTGGGGTGGTACGACTATGGCTTCCGCAACTATGACCCACAGATTGGACGGTTTTTACAGATGGATCCGCTCAGCGATGAGTTCCCCTGGCAGAGTCCCTATGTTTACGCCGGTGCAGACCCCATCACCAATATTGATGAAGATGGATTAAGCACACTGGCTAAAGTTGCTGCAACCGTTATAGATCCTATAGTGGATCAAGGCTCAACTGGGATTCAAGTAAGGGTCGTTGCCAGAGCAGTTAATAAAGCAAGCACCTGGTCAAAGATTGGCGGCTTTTTCTCCAAAGCAGCGGATGTGGCAACGGACTTCCTCCCGGTTGTTAGTGGTGTAAAGGACATCTACAAGGGTGTAACGAATGGCGACTGGAAACAAGTGGCTGCCGGGGTAGGCTCCATTGCCTTGGATGCGGTAACAATGGGCAGTGCTTCTGTGGGTAAGGGTTTAGCCAAACAAGCATTCCGCCATGGTGATGAGCTAGTGAGATTGGCCAAAGGAGGCGCCGATCAGCTGATGAACAAGGTAGACGATGTGGCCAAACGTTTTGCGAGACGCAGTCCTTGTGGCTGTTTTCTGGCCGGCACGCTGGTGCTGACTTCAGCTGGTCAAAAACCGATTGAAGCTATTCAGGTAGGCGATGTGGTGTTGGCCTATAATGACACAACGGGCAATTACGCTCAAAAGAAGGTCATTAACCTTTTTCAATATGAAAGGGACAGTGTCTACCACATTGCAGTAGGGGAAGAGATCATCAAAGCCACCTCTGACCATCCCTTCTTTATCGGTGGCAGATGGCTACGGGTAGCAGAGTTGAAGGCCGGTGACAGTGTGATGACTTACAACGGAGCAAAACTTCCGATCCAGAGCATCAGGGTTGTACTTGGCATGCAAACCGTGTATAACTTTGAGGTGGAGGACTACCACACCTACTATGTATCAGAAGCAAAAGTACTGGTGCATAATAGCGGGCCATGTCCGGTGAAGTTTGGGGGAAAACCGCCCAACCTTACACCTAAAGGTGCCGGAAGAACTGGAGCGCTGCATGAGGCTTTAAGAAGAAATGGAGTTCCTACAAGCATGCAGCCTACTCGTGTTCTTAAAAATCTAGACAGGCGTGGCAAGGTCCAACCTGGACGTGTGTATGAATATGACATTCCTTCTACTGGAGGAGGAAGAAAGACTGTCCGCATTCGGGATGACGCAGCTGGGCATAATTATGGCACCAATAACCCACAAAACCGTGGCTCTCACTTTAATGACGAAGCCGGAAACCATTATGATTACTGAACCGAAATATGAATGGATAGAAGATGTCTGCTCTCCAAACGATGTACTTTTCATAAATGTGGGAGAGGATTGTATTTGCCCATCGGCTATTGCATGGGCCATTGTGAATAAACGATCTATTGACGAAACCCGAAGAGATGCCATTTCACTTGCATTAAATAAGGTAAAAGAAATGCTGCCTGATTGGGAAAAATGGTTAATAGTAAGTAATAAGGCATTGCAGCCCGACACAAAAATCGTAAGGCATTTGGGTTTATGGAAATCTATAGAGAGAAGAAGTATAAAATTTAATTCAGGTGAACGCACTGAAGAAACTTTAGTACTGACTAAAAATGGATTGAAATTTATAGGAGCCATCAAATGGAATGATCATGAGTTTGATGATGTGCTGGCTTTGATGAGAGAAGAGTATGCAATTATCGCTCTCGTTCCTCAAATGGCTACTAACAGTTCCAAGAATATTATTCAGAATTTGCAAGGGTATTCGGGAGATAACATTGTTAGTAAAATAATTCAATCTGTTTGCTTAGAAAACGGCGTAGCTCTTAGCGTATTCGGTGAGTTTGATGACCCGGAAATTGTAGTCGCCCTTATATCTGATAAAAAAAACCTTACTGAGTTCTTGAGCGAATCTAGCAAAAAATAAATGTTAGATTTTCCGGCGTACATCTTATCGTCCATGCTGGCATCTAGAGAAAAACTCGCTTCCTGTGGCTTGGTGTCCGATGCGAATGCAACCGGCATCGTTAACATGTTGTAAAAATATTGCTTTTGTTGGTCTTAATCCTGAAATGGAGTTGTTTTTGGCGTAATGCAGCTTTTCCAATTTGCCCACTAATAACCGATGTATAACCTAGCCATATTTGGCTGTAAGGCTCCGGCGGTGGTTGGCAGAATGGTAATATTGCCAGCCAGGTAAGCCGCCTTGGTGCGCTTGCTGCCAGTAAAGTTGGGCCCAACGCTTTGCTGAAGGTGATGGGTGGCGATAGAATCTCTTCACAG
>JACJGO010000034.1 GCA_014163555.1 Flavisolibacter longurius | reverse complement strand
TGAAGCGTATGTACGCCAACCTGGCGATGGATAACGAGATTCTCAGAGACCTGTTCACAAAAAAAGGTTGGGCCCTGCCACCAAAAGGCAATTAACCGAGGAGATAGTTTGTGAGCGTAAGATTCCATACTAAACATAATCGATGACTTTAATCGGGAATCGCTGGCCATTGAAGTGGATACCTCACTTCCCTGCCTTCGGGTGATCCGGGTGCTGGAAAAGCTGGTAGCGCAAAGAGGGTGTCCGGCGAATATCCGGTGCGACAATGGCCCGGAGTTCATCTCTCACAAGTTGGAAGCGTGGTGCAGTCATGCAACCCGCAGGATCAACCTGCAGTTTATCCAGCCTGGAAGGCCGATGCAAAATGCCTACATCGAACGGAAGAATGGCAGCATCAGACGTGAGCTCCTGAATGCCTACATGTTTGGCAGCCTTAATGAAGTACGAGTATTGAGCGAGGAATGGAGAATCGATTACAACACCGAACGGCCACATAAGTCATTGGGCTATTTGTCCCCGTTGAAATATGCTCAGGCGCACTGGCGGCAGGCAGCTTTATCCACACCGGCAAGCGAGAAATCAAATCAAATTGAAGCGCCGCCGGTAGTGGATAAAGCGGTGCGAAAACAAAAGACATTTACATTTGAAAACTCTAACTGACCCTGGTACTAAATAAGGGGGAGCTTACAGAGCCAGTTAACTTCAGGTCCGCAAAATGGAGGGTAAGTAGCCACGTAGTTATTTGCATCTAGCACGAAATTCTATCGTTACATGTAATTTACTTCTCTGGTCATTTAAGCAATTAAGCCGCGTAACCCTTTTAATTTTAGCCCTTTTAATTTTCATATAACATCGAACTATGATAACGAGCTCGGTCACTTGACCCTGCTGAAATTTCCTTCCAAAGGCGAAAACAGGCACTCTAACAGAAATATGTGGCAAATTTAATTTTTCTTTTATCAGACTTTAATTTTATTGAAAAAACTTTTTTTTGCTTTAAAAAGTTCATAATATTGATTCGTGAATGGAAGGGATGGTTAATTTTTTTAACCGGTGTTGTCAGCGGTTTGGATTCGTGATCAATCAAAAAACGCCACGAACAAAACAACTTCATTCCCGTATGAACATCGATTGCTGCTCTCAGGACAGGCACTTTAAGGTGATAATGTCTACACAACAACGTATGCTAATCTTACAGGCTCCCCGGAAGGTTGTTGCAACCGACCCGGCCTTAACAGTAGTTTCTTTGTTTGCTAATAATTCCACAACACTCACATTCTAACATTGCTAAAAAGTATGAAAATGACTGTTTTACGAAATCGATGGACACGGCCTTTCCCGGCTGTGCCACAAACGCCAAAAGGGTGGCGGTCCTATTATTGGGTTGCCAAAATCCTATTGATCATTTTATTGGTTTCCAATGCAACGTTTGCCAATGGCTATTTTCAGGCCATTGAAGTGAAAGGCAAAGTCACGGATGAAAACAATCTGCCACTCTCCGGTGTCAGCGTTGCGGTAAAAGGTGGAAGTGCGGGAACAACAACGAATGAGACAGGCGACTTTCGGCTGACCATGCCTTCTGCGAAAGGCGTATTGGTGTTTTCAAATGTAGGCTATGTTGAACAGGAGATCCCGGTAAACGGTCAATCCAACGTCAACGTGACCCTCCAGAAAGTCGTATCCAAAATGGATGAAGTTGTGGTTGTAGGTTATGGTACGCAAAAACGGGCAAACCTAACCGGATCAGTAACAGTGATCGAGACCAGCGACCTTGGCTCACGCCCTTTTTCCTCTACAGCCAGCGCTTTGCAGGGTCTTGCACCCGGTGTAACGGTTACTAATTCTTCCGGGGCACCTGGAAGTGAAGGGGCCATCCGGATACGGGGTATCGGAACATTGAACAATTCCAATCCGCTGGTTTTAATAGACGGGGTGGAAGGTGATATGAACACGATCGATCCGAACATAATCGCTTCCATAAACGTACTGAAAGATGCTGCGTCCGCGGCAATCTACGGTTCCCGTGCCGCCAATGGGGTTATCCTAGTCACCACAAAACGGGCTTCGGGTGGTTTCAAGATCAACTATCATACGTATGTGGGTGTTCAAAAGCCCACCGATCTGCCACAGAAAGTGAACGCCATCGATCATATGGAAATGATCAACCTGGCCCACAAAAATTCCGGTGCGTCTCCCTTGTTTACGCAGGCGCATATTGAAAATTACAAGCAGAACATGGCCGCTAACCCGGACCTGTATCCGAATACAGACTGGCAGAAAGAAGTCTTAAGAGGCTCTGGCCTGATGCATAGCCATAATTTATCTATCAACACTGGTGGGGGTAAATTCCGTTTGCTGACCACGGCCAGTTACCTAAATCAAAAAGGCATCATTGAAACCTCGGATTTCAAACGCTATACCTTCCGCAACAATGCCGACTTTACCATCAGCGACAAGCTGAGCCTTCAGGCGGATGTACAGTTGATAAAAGCAAAAACCGTAGAGCCGGGAAGCGGTTTAAGTTCTGTATTCCTACAGATGAACCGGATTCCGGCCATACAGCCGGGACGCTATTCCAATGGTTTATATGGCGAAGCCTGGAACGGTGAAAATCCAATTGCCTTCTCCGGACCAGACGGCGGATCGCAAATTGAAGAACTGACGAAACTTCTGGGTCGGTTCGTTCTGAATTACAAGCCGACCCAGTGGCTGAGCGCAGAGCTCTTGGCGCAACCGAGGTACGAAGAACTTTACAACGATAATTATAACCGGGCTATTCAAACCTACCAGCAAAACGGAAGCCCGTTGTTTATCCGGCCGGAAAGAAGCACCCTTGCCAACAGGAGTATCCGCTATATGTACGGCAACTATTACGGGTACTTAACAGCAAGCCATACCATCAACCGGCATGGGTTTAAGCTCTTACTCGGCTCTTCCGTGGAAACCTATCTCTCCCGGAATTTCAGGGCCTATCGCGATGGGTTTACCTTCCCGGACTACCGTGTCCTTGACGCCGGCTTGCAGGATAACCGGGAAGCATCAGGCAATGCTTCGGAATGGGCACTGCAGTCGTTTTTTGGTCGACTCAATTACAATTTTGATTCGAAATACCTGATTGAAGTAAATGGCCGGTACGACGGTTCTTCCCGGTTTGCCAAAGGCAACCGCTTCGGCTTCTTCCCATCTGTTTCCGCAGGATGGCGCCTGTCTTCTGAAGATTTTATGATGGATCTAAGCGCTATCAATAACCTGATGATCCGCGGGTCCTGGGGCCGTTTGGGCAATCAGAACATTGGCAATTACCCCTTTGCCTCCACGCTGAGTTTGGGTTCCTACACGCTGGGCGGACAAATCCTGCAGATTGCGGCACTGAATGAAATGAACAATGAACAGATCTCGTGGGAAACCTCTGAAATGACAAACGTTGGTTTTGATGCCACCCTGTTGAAAAACCTGTCGGTGAGTTTTGATTGGTACAACAAGATCACCTATGATATCCTGCTGCGACTCGATATTCCAACCAGTATTGGGCTGTCAGCGCCGTATCAAAATGCCGGTAAAGTGCAGAACCGGGGTTGGGATGCCACGGTGAATTACAAAGGTGTGGCCGGGCAGTTCCGCTACGGGATTGCTTTCAATTTGTCAGATGTAAGAAATACTGTGTTGGATCTGCGCGGGGTCAGTCAGTCGGGGTTGCAGGTCAGTCGGGAAGGCTACCCAATGAATTCCATCTTTGCGTTAGAGGCAGATGGTTATTTCCAGTCGGCCGAAGAAATCGCAAAACACGTGGCACAAATTGGTGTGCTGGCGCCCGGGGATATCCGGTACGTAAACCAAAACCAAGACAACATCATCAATGCGGATGATTATAAGATTGTGGGCAGCACCATTCCCCGGTTTACCTATGGTTTGAACCTGAACGCTGAATTTGAGAATATAACATTCAATGCATTTCTGCAAGGTGTTGGAAAAGCAGATGGTTACTTATATGGGCGGGCCATACAACCGTTTTTTAGCGGCGCGTCTACCTACGAACAACACAAGGACTATTGGACAGAAGCGAATAGGAATGCAAGTTTTCCGCGTTTAACCTGGGGCGATGCGGGCAACAATTACCAGCATTCCAGCTTCTGGATGAAAGACGCTTCTTACCTGCGGCTAAAAAACATTCAACTTGGTTACAATCTTCCCAAGCAATTCTTATCCCGGCTGAACCTTGAGCAGGCACGTGTTTATGTAAACGGCCTAAACCTGTTAACATTTGACAGCTTTTGGGACGGTTTTGATGTGGAGACACCCGTCGGAACCGGAACCAATTACCCAATGGTGAAAACATTTACCCTTGGTGTTGACCTGAGATTTTAGCCATTACAAAAAACTGAAAAATGAAAATGAAATTCCTCTGTAGCATAATACTGTCATCTTTGCTTTTTGCTACCGGTTGTAAAAAAGATATACTGGATAAACTTCCGCTGGACAGTCCTTCCTCTGCTTCTTTCTTTAATAACAAAACGGAGGTGGACATGGGTATTCTCGGATGTTATGGACGACTAACCAACAGAATCAGCCTTAAAGGCGCTATGCCTTGGATTGTTTCGCTGGATTGTACCACTGATATCAACTGGAACCGCGATGCATCGCCGATCGGCTCTCTGGGGAACGGGACGGCCGCCAGCGACAATGCAACCGCGCAAAATGCATGGTCAGACTTTTACGCAGTCATCGCGAGAACCAATTTTCTATTGGATAATATTGATAACGCCAAAGGAAATGTAGCGGATGATTACATCCGGCAGGTGGTTGCAGAAGCAAGATTCTTACGGGCTTACAGTTATTTTTACCTGACCGGTTTCTTTGGCGACGTTCCGCTCATCACCAAAAGCATCACGCTGGACGAAGCGATGATGCCCCGCACGCCAAAAACACAAATTGTTGATTGGATACTGGCAGAAATGGATGCGGTAGCCCCGGATCTGCCACTTTCATACGCCGGGCATTCCGGCCGGGCAACAAACGTTGCCGCCTATTTCCTGAAAGCCTATACAGCGCTTTGCGATAGCCGGTGGACGATCGCTGCACAAGCTGCCAAAAAAGCCATGGATTTAGGCCATTACAGCCTGCATCCCAACTATGCCCAGCTTTTTACCTATGATGGCGAAACCTCGAAAGAGCGCATTTTTTCCATGCAGTATTTAAGAGGCGTCAATGTACATATCATCTTCCGGCAGTTCGGGTCGCGCCTGGTAGCTGGTGTGTCAAATGAAGTGCCGACACAGGCGATGGTGGATTCCTATGAATGTACCGACGGACAAACAATCGACAAATCGCCTCTGTACAATCCGCAAAAACCGTATGCGAACCGCGACCCTCGTTTACACATGACCATTGCCGTTCCCGGTACTATTTATCATGGTTTTCAGTTTGAGACGCATCCGGATAGCACAAAAGTCTGGAACTATAACGTCAATCCGGCCGTGCGGGTAAACAATACCGATGCCACCAATGCATTTGCCACCTTTACCAGTTACCTGTGGCGCAAGTGGACGGATTCAAAAGACATGGGCTTTACACAGGAAAACGCCGGTGATATTATCCTGATGCGTTATGCCGACCTGCTACTCATGTATGCGGAGGCAAAGATCGAAGCCAACGATATTGATAATTCTGTTTACACATCGCTGAATGCGGTTCGTAGCAGGGTGGGTATGCCTGCTATTCCGCAGGGAAGAACGCAGGCGGAATTGCGCAGTATCGTAAGACGTGAAAGAAAAATAGAATTGGCGCTGGAAGGTCGTCGCCTGTTTGATATCCGACGCTGGAAAATTGCGGATGAAGTAATGAATGGCCCGCGTTATGGCAACAGCAAGACCGCTTTCCTGGTGGCTCCGCCAACATTGGATGAAAACACCACGCCGGATTATTCCAACATACCCAATAAGAATATCCTGCGTGTGATTGAAACCATGGTGTTTGACCCGAACAAGCATTACCTGTGGCCGATTCACCCGGTTGAATTACAAACGAACAAGGCCCTGCAGCAGAACCCGAACTGGTAAGCCGTTAAGGTGATTTGCGTTGTGTTGTTGGGTTCAATTTTATAACTGTGGGTAAACTAAATGTGGTTCCACTATGCGTCGATTCTTTCTCTCCTTTGCTTTTTTAATTAGCTTCTGCTGGCTTGCGGCACAGCAAACTGTTAACGGCGGGATGAAGATGATTAATTATAATGTGCTGCATGGCTTTAACAACGATTCCCTGCTGGAAAACAGGTTTGTGGATTGGGCCAAGCGGCAGGGCGCCGATATCTTTTCCTTCCAGGAGCTAAATGGTTTTACAGAAGAACGGTTAGCGGCATTGGCAAAACGTTATGGTCACGCTTACGTAGCTATCAATACCGATGTAACGCATCCTATTGGCCTGACATCCCGTTTTCCCATTACTAATGTGCAAAGAGAAACGGTGA
The DNA here is from genome assembly GCA_014163555.1 of Flavisolibacter longurius. Lineage (GTDB taxonomy): Bacteria > Bacteroidota > Bacteroidia > Chitinophagales > Chitinophagaceae > Flavisolibacter. Next base: position 31,889 of record JACJGO010000034.1, on the reverse strand, counting down.
AGATGTGGCATTCTTATCTATATGGCAACATAAACGGCCTTCATGTTTTTGTAACGCACCTCTCGCCGTTTGAAGTAAAGCTAAGGCGACAGGATGTGGACCTGTTGCTTACAAAAGCAAAGCAGTTGCCGGCAGGGGAAGGTGTTATTATTGCCGGCGACTTTAACGCCGTGGCGGCAAAAGATTCGGCGCACTACGGTAAGGATCTGTTAACTGCCATGCGCCGTTCGGAGGGCCGGCGGGAACCCAAAAGCGGGCTACCCATTGTAAAAGGAAAAACCATCTATCGTAACAACCTTGACAACGGCAAGATGGACTACACCGTTACGAACAAGATGATCGTCGCAGGCTTCAATGATGCTTTTTATCTCACAAACAGAACGTTTAAGAACAGCGTGCCCACCAAAGGGCACGCTACTAAAAACTCAAAGATTCGCCGCATTGATTTTGTATGGGTAAACAACGCCCTGGCAAAGCAGGTAAAAGCCGTTGACATTGTACAGGATGAAGAAACGCATACCTTGTCTGATCATTACCCGGTGATCATGACGCTGGGGACTGTACCGCGTAACTAATCGCAGCAATACAAAAAAGCAAAGAAGGAATGATGAAGCCGGAAAAAAGAAGGTGGTTAATTGTTGCCGTAATTTTTATTGCTATCGTCTTTAATTATTTCGACCGTCAGATTGTTTCGATTCTGAAACCAGTGTTGAAAGAAGAGTACCAGTTGACCGATGCCGGTTATGCCTGGGTCATCAATGCCTTTACCATTTGTTATGCTCTCATGTATCCTGTGAGCGGCTGGCTGGTAGACCGGTTTGGTCCGCAAAAAGTGATGTTTTGGGGGGTGATTGGTTGGGCCGTTGCCTGCATTGGCGGCGGCATTGCAAAAACGGCTGCACAGTTTAGTTTTTTCCGGGCCCTGCTTGGCATGGCGGAGCCGACTAATTTTCCTTCGCAGTTGAAAGTGGTTACCGTTTGGTTTCCCGGGAAGCTGCGTGCAACGGCAAATAGTCTGTGCGTAGCCGGTAGTTCCATCGGCGCCATCATTGCCCCACCGCTGGTAGCCTGGATCGCTATTTCCTTTAGCTGGCATGCCGTGTTTTTTGTGGGCGGTGCCGTTGGTTTGCTCATTGCCTTTTTATGGCGGGCTGTTTACAAAGATCCGCCAGCTCACATAGCCAAAGAAGCTGTGCACACGGCCGGCCCGGCAACAAGCGCCTCCTTTACCTGGGGACAACTATGGAAAACCAGGAGCCTTTACGGCATTTTACTCATTCGTTTTATCAGCGACCCGGTTTGGTATTTCTGCCTGTTCTGGCTGCCTGGTTACCTGCAGGAAGAATCCGGGCTTACGTTGGCGCAGGTGGGCATGTTTGGCTGGATCCCTTTTCTCGCCGCCGACTTGGGTGCCATTGGAACCTCGGCCTGGTCTGACCGTATGGTGCGCCGGGGAAAAAGACCCTTCCAGGCAAGACGCATCATGTTAACCGTTACCGCGTTTTTTGCGCCGCTTTGTATTCTCACCACGTACATGCCCAATGGCTTTGCTACCATTGCCTTGTTTAGTATCGTGGCCATGGTTTGCCTGAGCTGGGTATTTACCCTGCCGGTGCTGGGCTCCGAAGTATTCCCGGTAAAGAACGTTGCCAGTGTAATGGGCATCTCCGGTGGTTTTGGCGCCATCGGCGCGGTGGTGTTCAACTATTTTGTCGGGCAGTTAATAGGAACCATCGGTGCAGGACAGATCTTCATCATCATGGCCTTGCTGCACCCGCTTTCGGTGCTGATACTTTGGACCATGGTGCGGCCGGAAAAGCCCCGCGAGGCATCGGTTCAACCGGCGGCGGATAAAGTGGTTATTTCAAATTAATCTCATAAAAACTTAAATAATGCAGACAGAAAAAAAGTTTATCACAGAGCCGCAAAAAGAACTTCTCGTGCGAAAAGAAGTGGATGTGCTGGTGGTGGGTGGAGGTCCTTCGGGTATAACTGCCGCATTGGCAGCCGCTGAAGACGGATTGCGTGTAACACTGCTGGAAAGCCGCAGCTTTGTGGGGGGCAACATGACCATTGGCTTGCCCATCCTTGGCTTTTTAGGACAGAAAGGAAACCAGATCATCAAAGGGTTGCCGCAAAAGCTGATCGACCGGCTAAAAGCGGTAGACGCTTCCAGTGAGCACCGTCCTTGTCCTTTGCACATGAGTCTTACGCTGGTAGAACCGGAAGCGGTAAAAACCGTTGCGCTGGAGATGTTGGTGGAAGCTGGTGTGGATGTGCAGTTTTATACCTTTTGCGCCGGTGTGGTAAAAGAAGAAGATGAACTCAAAGGCGTGATCATTGAAAGCAAAGCGGGCCGCGAAGTGATCCTGGCAAAAGTGATCATCGATTGCAGCGGCGACGCCGATGTTGCCTATCGTGCCGGTGTTCCCTGCGAATACGGCAACGAAGCCGGCGGTGTACAGCCACCCACGCTGATGTTTTGCCTTGGCGGTGTGGATACCGATAAATTACGGTTAAGCATAGCCGAAGAACCGCGGACCTACCTCACGGATTTTATCCCTGCTGAATATTTTGGCCAGAATAACCAGTATGTGCTCGTTGGCCTGCGCAGCCACATTCAACGGGCAAAAGAAGATGGCCTGATCCTGCCGGTAGAACGTACCATTCTTATCACCGGCTTGCGCAAAGGCGAAGTGTGGGTGAACATGACCCGTGTGAACGGCGTAAACGGCACTGATCCCGTAAGCCTGACCCAGGGCGAAATTGAAGGCCGCCAGCAGATACACGACATCCAGCAATACCTCATTCAATACGTGCCGGGATTTGAAAACGCCTACTTTTTAAAAACAGCGCCGTTCCTGGGCATTCGCGAAACCCGCAGAATAAAAGGTCAATATACAATGACACAGGAAGATGTGTTAAGCTGCCAGAAATTTGATGACGCCATTGCCGTAGCCAGTTACCCGCTGGATATTCATCACCCGCAGGGTGGGGGCTGTACGCTGGTTTGGTGTGGTGACTGTTACGATATTCCCTATCGATCACTCGTTCCGCAAAAAGTAAAGAACCTGTTAGTGGCGGGGCGTTGCATTTCCACAACCCACGAAGCCATGTCGGCCATCCGCGTGATGGCGCCCTGCATGGCCATGGGCGAAGCGGCCGGCAGGGCGGCGAAAATAGCGGTACGGCAAAGCGTACAACCGGCAGCTATTGACGTAAAAGAATTGCAACATGAATTGCTGGTCAAAGGTGCTTACCTGCGTATTGGAAAAGAAGAGCCGGTATCGCAGGATTGATCATTAAATGCCTTCAAAAGGTGCTGTCACCAGGGGGAGTTTATCATCGCAATTCAATAACAAACGGAGTTTGAATTAATCATTATGGCGTGCAAAAAGGTATTCAAATCATTGCCTTTCGAAATGAAAAAAAGGAAGCCATTTTTCCTGCTTCTTTTAGTTTTCATTTTTTGTCATATAGCGGTAGCACAACAAAAACATTCCGCTACGAAGCCTTCCGCAAAACGAAGTGCAACCGGCAAACGAATGAATGTTTTGTTTATCGCTGTTGACGATTTGCGGCCCGAGCTTTCCGCCTATGGTGCCCGGCATGCCATCACCCCAAATATGGATAAGCTGGCGAGTACCGGTGCCCTGTTTAACAAGGCATATTGTCAATATCCTGTTTGCGCCCCTTCGCGGGCCAGTTTAATGACAGGAACAAGACCCAATTCTACCAAGGTATTTGGCTTGTACACCGATTTCCGGGTGGCGCTGCCCAACATCCAGTCGTTGCCGCAGCTGTTTAAAGACAATGGATTTTTTACGAACCGGTTTGGAAAAATCTTTCATGTTGACGATGTGCAATCCTGGTCAGTAGATTACCCGGCGGAAAAATTTGGACCTGCAGCCGTTCAACCCCGTGCACCGTATGCCAACGTCGCCCTGAATGAAGCGGGATGGAAAAAATTTGAAGAAGGCAAAAAAGCAGGACTCATTGGTTCAGCGCTGGAAAGAACGCAACGGGGACCAGCTTATGAGATCACTGACTTGCCGGATGATTCATTGACCGATGGAAAAATTGCGTTAGAAAGCATCAAAGCGTTACAGCAATTGAGGTTAGCAGAAAAACCATTTTTTCTTGCCGTTGGATTTAACAAACCGCACTTGCCCTTTGTTGCCCCTAAAAAATATTGGGACTTGTACGAAAGTGAAAACATCCAGGTTGCGCAAAATAAAACCCCTCCTGAAAATGCTCCCTATGCATTGGGTCCATTGGAAGAGTTTTATACGTATACCGATGTGCCCCAGTTACGGCCGGTACCCGACGATTATGCCCGTAAGATGCGGCATGGCTATTATGCCTGCGTGAGTTTTGTAGATGCGCAGGTAGGAAGGGTGCTAAACGAACTGGAACGCTTAGGGTTAGCCGAAAATACGATCGTTGTTCTCTGGGGCGATCATGGCTTTAAATTGGGTGAGCATGGTGGTTGGGGAAAAGCGTCAAATTTTGAGTTGGATGTACGAGTGCCGTTGATGGTTCGTGTGCCCGGATTTCCAACGAATAGTGAAGTCAATGGATTGGTGGAGTTGATCGATATTTATCCCACACTCGCTGAACTGGCAGGTATTCCCATTCCTGCTCATGTTGAAGGGAAAAGTTTTGTCCCGCTGCTAAAAAAATCCAACACAAAAGGCAAACCGGCTGCCTACACACAATGTATACGCGGTAGCCGAACCGGCTATTCTATACGAACCGATCGTTACCGGTTGGTGTGTTGGGTAAAGGAAGGAGAAAAAGAAGTACTTGAGCTTTATGACCATCGAAATGATCCCGAGGAAAACCTCAACCTAGCTGATAAACCCAACAAATTGAAAATACAGGCGAACCTGTTAAAGCAGTTGAAAAAAGAAATAAACGTAGTGAACATAAGGCAGGAGAAAACCGACAGCTAATGGTAAAATAAGCGGATCGAATGTTTTACTGGATAATTTTTTAAGCAATTCTGTTATGTCTGACAGCAGAAGGAAATTTATTAAAGGAATTGGCAGCCTTGCGTTGGCGCCGGTTCTTCCCTCATGGGGCAGCCATCTGCAGCGTGAGGGTTCCAATAAGAACAACCAGCATCGCATCCTGAGTTGCAATATCCGTGTGGCGCTTGATGAAGATGAAGCCAAAGGTGTGGGCTGGTCGGTTCGACGGGATATTTGCCTGAAGATCATCCGCGACAAAAAGCCGGACATTATCTCGTTGCAGGAAGTGCTGAAAGTGCAGGCAGATGATTTTAGAAAAGCCTTTCCATCCTTCCAGTTATTTGGGTTTGAAGGCCCCGAGATGGATGCCCATCCTACCGGCTATCATGGCATTGCCAAAAATCCTATTCTTTTTTCAAAAGAACGGTATGAACTGCTGACCGGAGGTGCCTACTGGCTTTCAGAAACACCCCTGGTAGCGGGAAGCAAGTCATGGGATACGGCAAGAGCCCGCCATGCCAACTGGGTGCGACTCCGGGAAAAGGCCAGCGGCAAGGAATTACGGATTATTAACCTGCATCTTGACCATGTTTCCGGCGAAGCCAAAATTGAGCAGGCCAAAACTGTTGTAACAGAAAGTGCGCAGTACCAGCCTGGTTTCATCCAGGTGCTGACCGGCGATTTTAATACCCGTCACGACAGCAAAGTCTTTGAATCAGTTCGGCAGGCGGGCTGGAAGGAAAGCTATGAAACGGTTCACGGGACGGGAGAGGCCGGCCATACCGGTCATGAGTTCCAGGGTGTGAAATACGAGAAAGCGGCCTCCAAAGGAAAGATCGATTATATCTGGTACCGCGGCGGCATAAAGCCGGTTGGCGCAACCATCATAAAGGATGCTATCAACGGCCATTACCCCAGCGACCACTTTTTTTTACAAGCCGATTTTGTGGCGGAATAATCAAAAACTATGAAGAGAAAAATTTTCGTTTGTGCATGGCTGTGGCTTTTTGTCACCCTGCAGGCAGTTGCCCAGCAAACCTATCAAAAACCGGCGCTGGAGCAGAAAGGCTCCTGGTCGCTGGTTATGATTCCTGACCTTCAGAATTACACAAAATGGGGCCGAAACCAGCCGCTGATGGACCTAATGATGGCCTGGATCGTTGACAACATCGACACGCTTAACATTAAAATGGTGATGGGCGTTGGCGATCTGGTGCAGAACAATGAAAAAATCACGAACGATTACGATGGAGACCAGACAACAAAGAGCCAATGGCAGTCTGTCGCCAATGCATTTTCCCGGCTCGATGGAAAGGTACCTTACATTGCCGCCACCGGTAACCACGATTACAGCATTGACCGGCAGGGCAACCGTACATCCTTGTACAGCGATTTTTTTACCATTGACAAAAACCACCTGAACCAAAAGATCCTGGTGCAAAACACCCGGAACGAACAAGGACAGCCAACACTGGAAAATGCCGCCTACGAAATAAAAGGACTGAACGGAAAAGACTACCTTTTTATGACGGTTGAATACGGACCGCGGGACACGGTGTTGACATGGGCTAAAAAAGTTGCGGCCATGGACCAGTATAAAAACCACCGGGTCATCCTGGCAACACACGAATACATCAATACAAAAGGGGCGCTAACCAGCGGCGAAATTTCCTGGCTGTACTGGGAGCCTTACAACATCAACAACCAAATTCAAAAATCGCCGAAGATCAAGCTGCCAACTGCCAACAACGGCAAAGGCATTTGGGAAAAACTTGTACAGCCATCATCGAATATTGAGATGGTGCTTTGCGGTCATATTTCCGGCGAAGGCTACCGGGTAGAAAAAAACAGATCGGACAAATCCGTCCACCAGATTCTTTTCGATGCCCAGTCGATGGGTGGCGGCCACCGCGATGGCAATGGCGGCGACGGCTGGCTGCGTATCCTGGAGTTCTTCCCCGATGGAAAAACAGTAAAAGTGAAAACCTTTTCCCCGCTCTTTGGGATCTCGCCAACCACGCAGCAACATGCCTGGAAAAGAGACGTTAGGAATGAATACACCATTCAGTTTGACTAACAGGTAAAAATAGCTGTGGAGTGAAGCAAGCATCTTCTATGGCGGTGTAAAATCAAAAGGGCCAATCGGCACCAATAGAAGAACTGCGGCCTTTAGCAATACGGCAGAAGCCTTCGTCCCAAAAAATATAAAATAGTCGACAGCATGAATACAACAAACACATTTGCCGGTAAACTCGGTATTCCGCCATCGCTCCTGTATGGTTATTTGGGAATACTTGTTTTTATGATGGGAGACGGCATGGAAGTAGGCTGGCTTAGTCCTTACCTCGTTGACAGGGGCATGAGCATTCAGCAGACGGCTTCCCTGTTTTCCGTTTACGGCATCACCATTGCCATTTCTTCCTGGTTTTCGGGTGTATTGGCGCAATCCTTCGGACCGAAAAAAACAATGGCGGCCGGCTTGCTGCTTTACCTCCTGGGTACCGTGGGTTTTATCGCCTTTGGCGTGGCGGAACTCAATTATGGGGTAATGCTGGCCACCTATGCAGTACGCGGCTTTGGCTATCCGCTCTTTGCCTACTCTTTCCTGGTGTGGATCTCGTATGCAACGCCTAAGTCTATGCTGGGCCGGGCCGTGGGTTGGTTTTGGTTTGTGTTTACCGGCGGGTTGAACGTACTCGGTGCTTTTTATTCCAGTTGGGCCATTCGCGAACTGGGGCATATCAACGCCTTGTGGAGCTCTATCTTTTGGGTATTGGTTGGCGCCCTGTTTGCGCTGGTATTGAACAAAGCAAAATTTGAAAAAAGCGTCTCCGCACAAAGCCATTGGAACGAACTGGCCAAAGGCCTCACCATTGTAAAAGAAGAACCCAAGGTTTTGCTTGGTGGTATTGTCCGGGTGATCAACACCACGGCGCAATTTGCCTTCCCGGTTTTTCTTCCTACCTACATGGCCGCGTATGGTTTTTCCACTACAGAATGGCTGTACATCTGGGGCACCATCTTTACCAGTAACATCCTGTTCAACCTGATATTTGGCTTTGTTGGCGACCGCCTTGGCTGGCGGCAAACCGTTCAATGGTTTGGCGGCGTGGGCTGTGCAATAACCACCTTGCTGCTGTTTTATATGCCCCAATTTTCCGGCGGCAGCTATGCGGCGGTGATGACGGCCGGAATACTTTGGGGTGCCTGTCTTGCCGGCTACGTGCCGCTTTCGGCCCTGGTGCCTTCGCTGGTGCGCAAAGACAAAGGTGCGGCCATGGCGATACTGAACCTTGGTGCTGGCCTGGCCGTGTTTGTGGGACCGCTAATCGTAGGATTATTTTTTGGTGCGGTAGGTGCAGAAGGCGTGTGCTGGATACTGGCTGGCCTTTACCTGGTAAGTGCCATTCTTACACGGTTCATCACCCTTCCCGTTCACGCTTCGTCAGAACTAACAAAGGAGCCAGTTGTCACCACCCTGGAACCGCTTCGAACAATTGAAAAAACATAAACGAAATAACAGTTGCACATAGAATCAGAAGTTGAAATCATCCGGCCCTATGCCGGGTAAAAATAATAACCATGAAAATTTTAGTTACAGCACCCTATAATGAAAAGGGCCTTTTTGACCTGAAGCAAAGCTTTGGTGAAGTTGTGTACAAACCCTGGAAAGCAAACGACAGAGCTTACAACGAAGAAGAACTACTGCACCTGCTATACGAAACAGAAGCCGAAGCCCTGATCACCGAACACGATCATGTAACGGCAAACGTTATTAACGCCAATGCACACCTGCAATTTATTGGTGTTTGTCGCGGTACGCCATCCAATGTTGATTTGAAAGCAGCTACCAAAAACGGTATTCCCGTTTTTTATACACCGGCACGTAATGCGCAGGCGGTTGCCGAAATGTTCATCTCCAACGTGGTTGCCTTTATGCGCCACACCATACCGGCCCGTCAGTGGCTGATAGACCGGAAGTGGGACAAAGGCGCCCATACTTCATACCTGGAATTTAAGGGTTGCGAACTGGCCGGCAAAACCGTTGGTATGGTAGGCTTTGGTGCCATCGGGCAATTGATTGCCCGGATGATTGAAGGCTATCCCTGTAAGATCCAGTATTACGATCCTTTTGTGGATGCTTCACAATTCCCTGCTTACAACAGCCTGTCGCTGGAGGAGGTTTTTTCTACCAGTGATATTGTTTCCATTCACCTGCCAGTTACCGAAGAAACAAAAGGAATGATTGATCAATCGCTTTTTGGCCGGATGAAGGAAAGCGCCATTTTCGTAAACACGGCCCGTGCGGTGGTTGTCAACACCAACGATCTTTACGAAGTATTGAAACAAAACAAAATCAAAGGCGCCATAATCGATGTTTTTGATGAAGAGCCGCCGAGTGAGCTCGATTACAAGATCATTGACTTGCCCAATGTGCTGGCTACGCCGCATATTGCCGGTGCCACGTTTGAAGTAGAAGACCATCATGTTGACATCCTGAACGAATGCCTGGTCAATTGGTTTGTGCACGACCAGAAATCAATGCATCGTCTTGCCAACAAAGATGTTTTAACCGTACGTATTCAACCTTAATACAGCATGCAAACAAACGAAGCTTATTTGGTTATCGACATTGGTACCGGGAACGTGAGAGTAGTGATTGTGAACAGCAGCGGCGCGATCCTGGGCGAGGCGAGAGGTGACATTCAGTACCACCGCGATGAACGCTATACCGATTCCATCTATTTTGACCCGACACAACTCTGGCAGCAGTTAATTGGATTAGGAAAAGCCGCCCTGCAACAGGCAGGAGGTGTGAACATAAGAGCCGTTACCAGCACCAGCCAGCGGGAAGGTATTGTCTTGATTGGAAAGAACGGTGAATCGCTGATTGGCCTGCCCAATATTGATCACCGTGGCCGCGAATGGGAAAACATCATTGCCGACAAAAGCCGCGTTTATCAGTTAACCGGCCGTTATCCTACGTCCCTGTTTTCGGCCCTGAAACTGGTGGGCATTCGCGAACGCCGGCAGGACATCTGGGAAGAAACAACTTTCTTTTTAAGCATCAGCGACTGGGCAGAATTCATGTTAACAGGAATTGCATCGTACGAACATTCCCATGCATCTGAAACCCTGTTGTTTGATGTTGCACAGAATGATTGGAGTACTGAATTGCTGGACGTTTTTGGGTTTACAAAAGAGCTGCTTCCACCGTTAACCTATTCGGCATCCGTAGTGGGTACGGTAACAGGCCAAGCAGCCACCGACTGGGGTATAAACGAAAGCGCTGTGGCCGTAAAAGGCGGTGGCGATACGCAGCTGGCCATTCGAAGCACACAGCCGGCGGTAGAAGACGTCGTTATTGTTTCGGGCACCACCACACCCATTGTAAAACTGGTGGATGCCTATATAACGGATACGGATGAACGCACCTGGACGAGCCGAGACATTGAAAAAGGCCGTTTTGTTTTTGAAGCCAATGCCGGCGTTACAGGCCTTAATTACCAGCGGCTCAAAGAAGTATTTTATCCGAACGAAGATTATGATGTTATTGAAAAAGAACTTGCGGAAAATGCATACACGCATTGTTCCGCAGCCCTTGGATCATTGATCGCAAGCGAAAAAACGCCGGTCATTCGTGGCGGGTTTCTTTTTCCTGTGCCTGTGTCGCACGAGCTGACACGAAGCTGTTTTGTCAAAGCAACGCTTCTTGATATTGCCTTTTCCATTGCGGAGAATTACAGGGTGCTGCACGAAGTATCGGAACACAAACCCGGATATGTGTGGGCCTGCGGTGGCGGACTGCAAAGCAGAACGTTGCGGCAGTTCATTGCCAACGCCATTGGCAAAGAGGTAAAAGTGCGGCATGGCTTTCACCAGTCATCTGCCGTAGGCGGTGCCTTACTTTGCAATGCGGCACTGGGGCTGAACAACGAGGAGTTGAACGACGATGTAGATACCGTCAGTCCGCAGAAAGATGCGCAGTTTGATAAGCTGTATGTCCAATGGAAAGAAGCAAGAGAATTTTTCCGGCAAACGAATAAAGGAGAATAGTAGTGGCGTATTTTATTGGAATAGATATCGGTACCCAGGGAGCACGGGTTGTGTTGATGGATGCCGTGGGAAATACCGTGGCAACAAAAGAAGAAGTGTTTCCCCTGAACAGCCAGTCGCGGGAAGAGCAATCACCGGAACAATGGTGGACATCTTGCCTGGCTTCGCTCAAAGCGCTTTGCCAGGATGTAAAAAGCAGCATTGACCTGCGGGCCGTAAAGGCAATCGGCGTTACGTCTACGTCTGGCACTATCATTCCGTTGAACAGACAAATGCAGCCGTTGCACAACGCCATCATGTACAGCGATGGCCGGTCGGCAGCCGAAGCCGCCGTGTGCAAAGAAGCTTCTAAGGCTTCCGGCACCAGGGCCTTTTCTTCGTTCAACGCCTCCTGCGGGTTGCCCAAAATGCTTTGGTTTATCAACACATATCCCGGGAAATTTTCGCAGATCGGAAGCTTTATTCACGCAGCCGATTTTATTACCGGGCGGCTGAGTGGCAACTTTTCCGTTACTGATTATACCAATGCCCTGAAATCGGGTTTTGACCTGCACCGCCTGCAATGGCCGGACTATATTTTTAAAGCCCTTCCTATACAAAAGGAATGGCTGCAAAACGTTGTGCCCTCCGGTGAGCCAATCGGCGTTTTACGGGAAGAGCTTGCGCTTGCTACAGGTTTGCCGCCAACAGTTATAATAACAGCCGGCATGACCGACGGTTGTGCCTCACAGGTAGCTTCCGGCGCCGTGAATCTGGGCGATTGGAACACGACCATTGGGACTACACTCGTGGTAAAAGGAGTGACTAAAACAGAGATCAATGATCCGGCGGGAGCCATCTATTGTCACCGCCACCCGCAGGGCTACTGGATGCCCGGTGGCGCCAGCAATACGGGTGCCGACTGGGTGAGCCGCCTGTTTGGCAATGCGGATATAAACGCTTTGAATGAAAGAGTAGCAACGCTGATTCCAACTACATACAGCGCCTGGCCCCTGTTGCAGACGGGAGAGCGGTTTCCTTTTGTAGCGCCGGATGCCAAAGGCTTTGCGCCGGAGAGCTTATCTGATGCTGCGCTTTTTGCGGCCTACATGGAAGGTGTGGCCTACATAGAGCGTTATGCCTATGAGCGCATCAAGGCGCTTTCAGGAGAGGACGTAGCACAGGTGTTTACCGCAGGTGGCGGCAGCAACAGCGATACCTGGCTTACTATCCGGAGCAACGTGTTAAACCTGCCGCTGCGCAAAATGAAGAACGTTTCCGGTGCCGCTGGTGCTGCTGTTCTGGCAGCGTCGCGAACGCACTATTCCACCATCGTTGAAGCAGCGGGAGTGATGATACAGGCCGAGAAGGTTATCTTGCCGGAAAAATCATTGGTCGCTCAATATGCCGACGGTTACAAGCAATTTATCCATGTACTAAAACAAAAAGGTTACATCCCCGAATGAAAGAATTGACAGTTACCTTACTGAGGCACGGTGAAACCGCCTGGAATGCCGACAACAACCGCTACTGCGGTCGCACCGATATAGCGTTAACTGAACAGGGTTTGCAACAGGCGCAGCTCGTTCGTGAACAACTGGAAGGTGTCCATTTCGACAGCGTGTATTCATCACCGTTGCAACGTGCCCTCACAACTGCACAAATTGCATCGGGCAAAGATGTAACGACCGATGAGCGTTTGATTGAGGCCGATTTCGGGGGCTGGGAAAAAAAGACCAAGGAAGAATTTATGGCGGAAGACCCAGGCCTTTGGGAAGCCTGGATGAGAGACCCCGCTACGGCAAGGGCAGGGGGCACCGGCGAAACCGGGATGGAGGTGGTGCAGCGGGTTGATCATTTTTTTGGCGAGATGTTGACGAAACATGGCTCCGGAAACATTATGGTGGTTGCGCACAATGGCGTGAATCGCCTCTACATGGCGCATAAATTGGGAATGCCCCTGCGGAATTATCGCCAGTTGGTGCAACTGAATTCGGCCATCACGCAATTTACCCTGGATGAAAAGGGGGTGTTCACGCTTCAATTTCTGAATGCTAAACTTCGCTGATGATGAGACAACTGAGAACCATCGTTCCCTTATTTTTTTTCGCTGCCTTTGCACTAAGCTGTTCACCAAAACTCCAGGTGATTCGTCCGAAAACGGAAAAAGATCTGCAGGCCTATTTTCGCTATACCGGCAACGGGCAACGGATAATCAGCGGCCACAGGGGCTGTGCGGTGGAAGGATACCCGGAGAATTCCATTGAAGCCATGGAACAGGTGCTGCGCCACACACCGGCGTTTTTTGAAATTGATCCGCGACTGACCAAAGACAGTGTGATTGTTTTGCTGCATGATGCGACCCTGGACCGCACCACCACGGGGAAGGGAAAACTTTCGGACTATACCTGGGAGGAAGTAAAAAAGCTGCGCCTGAAAGATCACCTTGGCAAGGTAACGCCTTACCGCATTCCCACATTGGCCGAAGCCATTGAATGGGCCCGGGGTAAAACCGTCCTGAATCTGGACAAAAAAGACGTACCGTTTCAAATGACGGCCGATATCATTCGCAAACACAACGCCGGTGCTTTTGTGATGGTGACCGTACACAATGCGGAACAGGCCCGTTTTTATTACGATGATGATAACAACCGCATGCTGTCGGCGCACATAAAAACAGAAAAAGCGTTCCGTGAATACGAAGCATCAGGCGTTCCCTGGACGAACATGATCGCTTACATTGGTTCGGTCAACAAGCCGGAAAATCAAACACTTTTCAATCTGTTGCACCAGAGGCAGGTGATGTGTATGATCTCTGCCGCACCGGTGTATGATAAACTGGAGACGGCAGAGAAACGAGCCGCTGCGTACCGTGAAACCTTTCAGCAAGGCGCTGATATTTTGGAATCGGATCTACCGGTAGACGTAGCAATCGCTTTGAAAAATTAGCAAGCCTGGTTTACCGCAACGCAGTTGATATAATGGATGATCTTTATAACGGGCATTGGTAGCCTGAATTCGGGTTTGGTGCAACCGTGTCTTGGCCTTTTATTTTGCCACGATCACCTGCACACCTCTTTCCTCAGTTTGTTTTAATAGATCCGGGGCAATGCCTTCGTCGGTAATGATACAATCAATTTGATCAAGCATACAGATTTTACCGATGCCTCTTCGTTCAAACTTGGTGCTATCGGCCATGATCACCACCTTTTGCGCCAGTTGAATCATTTTCTGGTTTAAACCTGCTTCTGTAAGGTTTGTGATGGTAAGGCCATGCTCCAGGTCTATGCCGTCGGCACCCAGAAATAAAATGTCACAGGAAATATCGTCTAATATGCGTTCGGCAAAGGAGCCGGCAGCGGATGCTGAACTTTGGTGAATAAGTCCTGGCAGTTGCAGCACTTCTACATTGGGCCGGTTGTAAAGTTCTAGGGCCACCTTTAAGGCGGGTGTAATTACAAATAAATGTTTGCTCGGGAACAGGAAGCGAGAAAGCTCAAATACAGTGGTGCCCGAACCAATCAGGATTGAATCTGTTTGGGCCGTAAAGGGAACCGCCGCCCTTGCAATCTTTTTCTTTTGTTCAACGTTGATGAATTCTTTTTCGTTGATAGGCTTTTCTGTGGTATACGGATTTTTTACAGAGCCGCCGCCTTTGGTGCGGAAAAGGAGGTTTTTTTCTTCCAGCAGCTTCAGGTCTTTGCGTACTGTTACTCCTGAAACCTGCATGGATTCTGCCAGTTCCTGGATGTCGACCTTTCCGGCTTCCTGCAGCTTTTGCAAAATCAATTGATGTCGCTCAGTTATAGTCATGTTTTCGCCCTTCAGACAATAATACTATTGAATTTTATTTTTCTGTAAAAATGTTTCATTTGTTTTATTTTACTTTCAATATCATTTTCCTGGGATCAGTACAAAGTATTTACGCTTGCCGATTGTTAGATCTATCGTATTTACACGAAACCTATTTACAGAATTGAGCGCTTCGAGCTTCGGTAGAACGAAGGCAAATGCAGAAATAAGATAGCTGACCGGATCATTATCGAACTCAATCCGAGAAAATGGATTGAGAAGTAAGGTGCACATTATCAGCGTTTTATCTGGCAAAACAGCACCAATTCTTCCAACAAAGTGTTCGATAACTGTTCGGACAGCTCCACCTGACCTCGCCGGTTTAAGGACCTTCGATTTTTATTGAAGAAAAAGAAGATTCGGGTTATCCGGATTTGTCAAAAGATAATACGCCAACAATAGCTCTGTTAGCAGCAACTAGTTCTTCACAGAAAACTTGCCTTCTGTGATAATATAATTTGGGGAAGCTTGCAAATTTGAACACTCGAATACACCCGAAATGACTGAGTGATATTTATAAGTAGTATTATCGACCGTAGTAATTGTGAATTGACCCGCCATAAAATTTACCTGCAGAAGCCCATTAAGATAAACCGATCCAAACGCTTCGTTTGCGTTGCTGGTATACGTAATAGGGGCACTTACAGGAGCATTGTTGTAAGGGTAGTAAGTCAGACTGATGCTTAAGCCACTAGTGTCCGTCCCACTAACATAATAAGATGGCGGCCCAGAGAGGATGTAGAGCGGAAGAATGAGGGACTTAATTTCTACGGCCTCGAACACCTTTCCATTGACTTTGGCGGTAAAAGAATTTTTGTACTCTGGAGGTGACGGTTGTCCTTCTTTCTTGCAAGCGAAATGCAGCAACACCAACGCTAACAGCAATATTTTAGACATGTCTTGAAAATTTAAGGCACTAAGCAAAACCTACACTCCATTTAATACATTAAATTAATATTTTCTCAGCAAAGTGTTCGATAACCGTTCGGGCTGAATACAGAGTATCAGTTTTCATCACTTATCTATCTCGCTGGTTTAACTTCTTACATCATTGGCAGAATCGAGCGCTTCGACCTGCGATTTGTCGTAGGCGGCCAGGAGAGTGGGAAAGACAACTGGACAGAAGTCAAACCACCTTTATAGAAATAAAAGAAGAACTATTTTGTTTGAAATCACTCATTACGCGGGTAAGCGTTAGTAAATATTCGTATATGTGGTTCGATAATTGTTCAGTCAGCTCCACCTGACCGGGCAAGAAATAGAATTCCACTCTTTTTAGGATTTTTTTGCTACACTGCCTTCGATGCACCGAAGGTTATAACCTTCAATTTTGCCTTTGAAGTGTATGGGAAATAGTGACCGGCAAGAAGGCAGCACTCTGCTTTTTTATCAAACTTATATTATAGTATTTGTCTTGCACCGTTAAGGGTTAGTTTGATGCGTTTTTTCATCGACCGGTAATTTATTAAACGCAGTGCAATCGAATGACTTTTGCATGGAAGGAGCGCTCA
Source organism: Flavisolibacter longurius (assembly GCA_014163555.1). Classification (GTDB taxonomy): domain Bacteria; phylum Bacteroidota; class Bacteroidia; order Chitinophagales; family Chitinophagaceae; genus Flavisolibacter. The sequence continues at coordinate 15,517 of JACJGO010000034.1, read as the reverse complement.
GCCAGTTCAATATCGGCAAGGCTCAATTCAGTCCTGATAATGTTGCTGATTCTATCAATGCTGTAAGAGGTAATAGCAGCGACATCTAGGAACTCATACAAACGAAGAATGGTTTCAAACTTTAGGCTTACCTTTTTCATGCGACAAGGATTGTGTTTTCCGAATTATAGGCTACCAAGTTTTGGTGGTAAGGTGGATGCTGCAGCTTGTTTGATTTTCGCGCCATACGACTTGTAAGCGCATTTGAGGGCATATTCGGATAAAAAAGCCGAAAGTGTTTGGTTGCTTGAATCCACCTGCGCATTTTTTACCTTATGTCTGATGATAAAATCAGCCAGGCTGCTGGTGTCTGGAAAGGAAAGAATACATTTTTTCATATAAAAGAGTCGCCGCAAAAAAGGTTCCGAAAGAACCATTCTACTGAGATTTGCTGTGAAAATCAAAGGAGTACACAATTCCTTTCACAAACAAATACAGGGAATTACTTATTTAATCGTGGGTTACTGAATGGGCCTGTCTAACTGATGGCTTCAAGCCCTTGGAGATTTCCTCAAGACGCTTTATTTTACTTTAAAGTTGAGTCCGCCTCTAGGTGAAAACAAATGCCTGTTCCTGCCGCAAAAATGAAAGCATTTGTCCAGTATGCAACCATTCAAACTACGCTTCCCTTCCGCCCTTTCCTTGCTGAATTTCTGTTCTGTAATAAAACCCCGTCCATGCAAACGAGCCATTCTTCAGCACACCCTTACCTGCGCGTGCACGGAGGCGGAGATTGAACTAGCGGTTCACGCTTACCAGGCAGAAATTGTAACTGCCTTCAATGATGAAATAGGCTCCCGTAATTCTCACCGAAACAAGGTTGTTCATCAATATAGGTCGCCATTATCGGGAAGCGAATAAGCGTAGTAAGAATTATCTATTCCAAACTCGTTCCACAACTGGATGCTTGGGAGAGTGGAGTGAGGCGTAACCCTCTGCGCAGCACGGCCTCGAATCGAGAAGGTCAAAAGTCTCCTATAAAATAAGAGAAGAAGCCTAGTGTAATCATTTATTTTACTTGCCGCGCCGGTTGCAAAGTGTATTTGTATTTTGTTTCAAAAAAGTCCGCAGAGATCAACAAGTACCGGGTTAACATTTCGGGAAAAACAAGGCGGTCATGATGTTTCGCTACAATAGATCGAAGACAGGTATATCTATTCGCTTGAGCGCTTGCACGCAGCTGCCAGATGTGCATTAATACAACCACCAAGTTCTAAGCGCATATGATTACATCAATACTGAATCCACCCTTCAAGCGTATAGCTGGCATCATTAGGATTGGCAATATCAAAGGTGATGACGTAGGTGAGCTCTCCTGTGGCACCCTGAAACTTTGCTGTTCCTCCCACGATCAATACCTTTCCGTTGATGGTTGCTGTTGTGCCTTGAATCGCCGTTTGGCTTCCACTTACCACCGAAAGAAAAAGGGCTTCATTTTTTTTGTTGTAAATAAGTGTACTGACAGGAAAGGCACCAACCATGGTGGGCACCTGCAGGGTAGCGAGGAGCGGGGAAATTCCATTGAAATCTCCATTTTGAATCATAGGAAGGGGAGTGCCACTTACCGGGTAGGTGGCTATGGACATTACGGGAGCCGCCACTGTTCCCAACACTGTGCTGAAATCAGGTGGTAATACATAACCGGTTTGATTGAAAAGGGTGCTTGCCTTTCCCAGATGGGTAGCCTGGCCCTCTCCGCCACCGGGTATTGCAATGATACCCAGATAGGCAGTGCCCCCAACTGCTACGGGTTGCGGCTGTTCCAGGGGATGAAACCTGTACCAAGTAGAGAAGGATGCCTTGAAAGCCCGCTTTGCCATTTTGGCCCGGGCATTTTCACTGCCAGCCGCTTCCTGGGTTTGCCTTAAATCTTCAGTGCTCCTGTCTGTGCGGCAGGCAGTAAAGATCAAAACGAAAGCAACCAGCAACAGTGTGTTCAGTTTGGTAGTGACGATCTGCATATAGAGAGATTTTAATGAAGCATTTAGTAGTCTTTAAAAAAAGGAGAAAACGGGTAGTGAAAGAGAACAGGTGATTTTTCTTCGGTCTTAGCTTTGTCTTAAGAGGGGAGGATCGGCGCCAGCGGCAATAGAATCTTATATTAAAGTAACGGATAATATTTATTCGCAACCTCTTTTGTGGAAAAACTTTTTGCCCTGCAATGGATTGACTGATTTTGATACTTATGTCTTAAACCCGTTGGGCAAAACTCGAACTTATTCCATATAGATTTGAAAGGAAAGGTCCTCCACATTAAAGGTGAATTCAGGGACACTACAGGTTTAATCACATAGTAATAGTTGTTAATATAAAAAAGAGCCTTTATCTTCCCCATACTAAAATCCTTTCGTATGAGAAAAGGTGTTCTTTCTGTTGCATTATGGAGTATGGTCATCCTGACAAATGCGTATTTTATCTATAACTTTCCCTTTCGGCATTTCAATCCCGAATCCTGGAACAAACCTTTGGGGCCGCTTTTAACGGCACACATTGTATTTGGAATGGTAGCCTTGCTGATAGGCCCTTTGCAATTTTTTGCTTCGATCCGGAAAAAAAACCCACGGCTTCATCGTAGAACGGGTCGAATGTATCTGGGAGCCATAGCGGCCGGTGCTATTTGTGCGATCATACTTTCTATCCAACACAATATTATCATGCAGAAACGAATCGCTTTTGGAACCGGTACGCTGGGCCTGGCGGCGGCCTGGCTCCTGACATCGGCAATGGCGTTATGGGCTATCAAGAATAGAAACTTTGTTCAACACCGGGAATGGATGGTTAGGAGCTATGTCGTCACCTGCGGCTTTACGTTTTACCGGATTTTATTCCTGATCACAACGAGCTATATTTCACAGGGCGACAAAGTCTATGGTAACGAGTTGAGTGGAATCCTAGCCTGGTCTTGCTGGGCAATCCCGCTATTAATAACGGAAGCGCTGTTGCAAGGAATTAAAATAAAAAAACAGGCAGTTGTCAATAAGCCTGCCGCTACAGCGGTATTGGCAAAAGAAGAGCTAATAATTCTAAATCAAACTGAAACTGTTCATCAAAAATCTACATAAGCTCAGTCGTAGAATAATAAACCCTGTTCATTCACCAATACTTATTCCGACGTATGCAATTTCTGCTATCATAAATCATAATCTTAATTTTAAGTGGAGCGCAACACAAACCAGAATGGTATACTTCCTTTCGCACACAGTGAATGGCTAGCGCTTAAATCCGCTACACTACAAGTGTAACCATACAATACTTATCTACCAAACTTGTTCAACCTTTAGCAGCATTTTCGATAACCTTTAAATAAAGAGACATGAAGATGAAAAGAGGATATTCCGGTAACAATGCAAGCCCCGGGAACCACCATGCGAGGCCTGCCGGGCTATGGCGGCATGACCGTTGCCTTCAATGAAATTCCAGCGGGGACTGATTTTTCTCCCCTGTTGCAAGGACTTAAAAATAACAGTTGCCACTGTCCGCATTGGGGGTATGTGGTGGAAGGTGAAATGGTTGTCCGATACGATGACGGGTCGGAAGAAACCCTGTCTACCGGTGATGTTTTTTACCTGCCTCCTGGACACACGGCCCGTGTAGAAAAAGACCTTAAATTTTTGGACTTTAGCCCTGAAAAAGAGCTCAAAGAGGTGATGGACCACATTGCCAGAAAAGTGACCGCGGCAAGCGCATAAAAGCCCTCAAAACAAAGCCTAACCTGCACTTCACAAAAGATCCGCAGCCAGTATTTATTGCTTAATCTAGGGATTGACACCAGTGATACAGAGCTGGCAGTGCTGTTTCCTTCTTTTCTTTTTGAATGCATTAGCTTTTCTTACGATTGCTTTGCAAATTAGCCGGGTAGGGTGTATGGTATCAAGTATGCAATGCAGTAATATCCCCGGCTACTTGCAAAGTATTAATGTATTCATCACCTTACAGCGTAACGCAAAAAAAACGCAAGCACCTCCGGTACACCGGAGGTGCTTGCGCTCAATGTTGCCAGTTGTTCAGTAGGACCGTGTAGACTCAAGCAATGTGGGTATTCTAGAATTAGCCCGGCAAGACAAGGGTAGTTCCCGGTTTAGATGTAAATGTTTGATTATATTACTTTTTTAGATAAATTCAATCTCTAAACCTAATGACTTAAACTACCAAAATGAAAAAGTTACCCCTTGCTTTTGGCGTACTTTCTATTGCTATTCTCAGTGGTTGTGTGAAAGAAATTGCCCCAGCAAAAGAAGCAGCCTCAGAAAGCTCCCAGTCACCCTTCCAATCGGAGGCTTCCCAAACTGCCCACTTTGATCAAGATGATAAATATGTACCCAATCAACTGCTGGTAAAGTTCAGGAGAGGAGCCTCGGAAACGGGTCGTCAAAATGCTTTAGCCCGAATTGCAGGCAATGTACAGGAACATATTGTAACAGGAGCCATGCAACGTGTTGGTGATAATGAAGGTATTTATCTTATACGCACGCCAAACGAAAGCCTACAAGCCGTGGAAAAGATGAAAGGCCTGCCGGAGATTGAATTTGCAGAGCCCAATTATATTTATCGTCACATTCCATTGGCTGAGGCAAATGATCCCAGGTACAACAATCCAGATGATAATATTTGGGGTATGATGGGTGATTTAACCAGCCCGCTCCGTGCAAAACTGGGTAGCCAGGCAGGGGAAGCCTGGGCAGGGATTGATTTATCCGGAACGGCCAATATTCTTCCTGCTCAAACAGGTTCCCATGACGTATATGTTGGTGTCATTGACGAAGGGGTACAGTATAATCATGAAGAGTTTATTGGCAATGGCTACAACAACATCTTTGTGAATCCAGGAGAAGGAACAAAAGCCAATAAAAAAGACGATGATGGAAATGGGTATGTGGATGATTTCTACGGTTGGGATTTTGCCGGAAGAAATAATACCATCTATGATGGATCATCAGATGACCACGGAACGCATGTTGCGGGTACGATTGGTGCAAGAGGCAACAACGGAAAAGGCGTTGCCGGTGTGGTTTGGAGTGTCAAAATCATCACGGCTAAGTTTTTAGGTTTTAATGGTGGCACCACATCCAATGCCATTAAGGCGATAGACTATATAACGGATCTGAAAACACGCCATGGGTTAAACATTGTTGCTACCAATAACTCATGGGGCGGTGGTGGCTTCTCACAGAGTTTGCAGGATGCCATTGAGCGGGCGAATAAGGCCAATATTTTATTTGTTGCTGCTGCCGGAAATGATGGGAAAAACATTGATGGCTCCCCCCACTATCCAGCCAGTTATCCCAATGCAAACATAATTGCTGTGGGGTCTTTATGGCTCGATGAAACAAAAGCTGTGTCAACGTTCTCTAATTATGGCGCTCAATCCGTTGATTTGTTTGCACCGGGCCAAAGAATATGGTCTACCACTCCTGGAAATACGTATTCAAATTATAGTGGTACTTCTATGGCTACGCCACACGTCACAGGTGCAGTAGCTTTATACGCTTCTGCGCTGCAAAAAGAGGGGAAACCTGCTGCAACTGCTGCCGTTATAAAAAAGGCGATCTTACAGGCAGCTGTTCCCCACAACCAGTTTAGTGGAAAGTGTTTGACAGGCAGTTATCTGGATGTACACAGTGCCTGGCAAAATATAGTCAATAACCCGGGAAGCTACTGAACCGCAACACAACTATAGTAAATAGAAAAAGGAGGCAAACGCCTCCTTTTTTTAATCTTTAAATTTTCTTCAATTAAAAGTAGCAGAGCTAGTTGCAATGTGTCATGTTCCTACTTTACAGCATGGCTAGTAGCAAAGTATCGACTTTTTATAACCCATATATAAGTCTGTACATACTTATGCGAATCAAAAACGTTAACCTTCGGTCTACCGGTGGTTCACGTTCTTGATTGTGCTATTGGTAAAAAGAAAAAACGGTAATAAAAAAGGCCAACTATGGTACATTATTACTACCCGTGATCCAAGGTGAAGACTTGCCTTAAAAATTATTGTACGATTAGAACCAGTCACTGTTCCTTGATCCTTTTTCAGGACATACATTTGAAGAGTAGGCATAGTAGTTTTTGCTTCAATTTTTCATGAGCAGCCAAATAGCAAACAGTTGTGTCAGGCAACTAACATGTTGAATTTAAAGCTAAATTAGCCAGCACATATGGATCAGACCACCTTAACCCAACCAACCAATACAATGGATTTTAGGTGCTACGAAGCGGCACCTGGCATTAGTGTAATTGTACTGCCTGACACTCCTGTCTATACCCATTTAGCCGTTAGCCATGATTTTATCCGTGCTTCAGGAATGAAGCGGGAAGAGGTGATTGGTAAGGGCCATTTTGACGTCTTTCCGAAAAGCCCATCAGATCCCAATTTCACGGGCGAACAAAACCTGAGAGCTTCATTTGAGTATATAATTAAGCACAAAGAACCACATGGAATTCCCGTGCAGCGCTACGACATCCCCAACGGCGATGGCACTTTCCGTCAGAAATACTGGAAGATCACTAACGCCCCCATTTTAAGCCATGCAGGTGAAGTACTCTACATCATTCATTCCGCGATTGATATAACCGACCAAGTGCTGGCAGAGCAAAAGGTAGAATCAACCAGGGGCATTGAAAAATCGTATAACCTCTTCATGACGGCCCCCATGATCATTGGGATCGTAAGAGGGGATGACTATATAATAGACCTGGCCAATGAGGGATTACTTCAGGTGTGGGGAAGAACAGAAGACGTGATCGGAAAACCGCTGACTGTGGCCATTCCCGAATTGGCTCAGCAGGGTTTGACCACTCTTTTGAACCAGGTCCGCACAACAGGCGAAGCCTTTTATGCTTATGAATACCCTATAACATTGGTGCGGCATGGGCGGGAGGAAGTGCTGTACTTTGATTTTGTTTACAAACCTTTTTATGAAAATGGAACAAAAGGTAAAGCCACGGGTGTGATTAGTGTGGGGCATGACGTAACTGATAAAGTGCTGGCCAGAAAAAAGCTGGAAGAAGTGACCGAACGGTTAAATTTTCGCAATGCACTGTTTGAAGCCCAAAACGAAACCACTCCCGACGGGGTGCTCATTGTTGATGCAAAAGGTAAAATCATCTTGTACAACAGACGTTTTGCTCAGATCTGGAATATGCCTCCCGAAATCATAGACAGCAAAGATGATGATGCGGCCCTGCGGCATGCCATGACGATGCTTAAAGATCCAGAAGGGTTCCTCGCCCGTGTCACCGAACTATACAAAGCCAAGAGGGAGAAAAGCTACGATCAGATTCTGTTCAAAGATGGGCGCACGATTGAACGGTTTGGTACCTCCATCACCGCGGAAGACGGGCTGTATTATGGGTGGGCCTGGTATTTTCGGGACATTAGTGAACGCAAAAAGCAAGAAGAAGAAATAGAAACACAGAATGTACTGATCCGCACCATAACGGATAATGCCACATCTACGCTCTTTATGATGAACGCCAAAGGCTACTGCACCTTCATGAATGCAGCAGGGGAAAAGATGTTTGGCTACAGCCAGGAAGAGATCCGATCCAAGCCACTGCATTACCTGATTCACCACCACCGTCCTGATGGATCCTTTTATCCCATGGAGGAATGCCCGCTAGATCGGGCGCTCCCAGACAATTTTGATGTACGGGCACACCGTGATCTGTTTTTTAGAAAAGACGGCACTTCATTTCCCGTGTCCTGTGCAGCCAGTCCCATATTTGAAGACGGTGTGCCTGTTGCTACGGTAATTGAAGTAAGGGATATTACCCTGGAACTGGAAGCTGAACAATCCCTTCGAAGAAGTGCCGCTGAACTGGAGCAGCTGGTTGGGGAACGCACCCAAGATTTGCAACAGCTAAACGAACAACTGCAACAGTTTACCTACGCGGCTTCCCATGATCTACAGGAGCCACTCCGAAAGATCACGTTCTTTTTAGAGCGACTGTTAAGCAACATTGGTCCTACACTATCTGAAAATGACAAACGAATTGCGGAGCGCATAGAACATACGATTCGCAGAATGCAAGGACTGATCAGAGATTTGTTGGACTATTCTAATACAACACTGGGTACGATTGGCTTTGAAGAGGTGGCACTGGATCAAATAGTAAAAGAGGTGTTGAATGATATGGAAGCCACGATCCTTCAAAGTGGTGCGGTTATTAACCAGCATCATCTGCCAAGCGTAAAAGGTGACCACAGGCAGCTGCGGCAACTCTTTCAAAACCTGATCAGCAATGCCTTGAAGTACCATAAAAAAGAATTACCTCCACAGGTGCAGATTTCCTCAAAAAGGGTGAAGGGTATAGAAACAAATACATACATAAAAGGGGAGAGAAAAAATGATTCATTTTACCTGATCGAAGTAAAAGATAATGGAATCGGTTTCGATCCAGATGATGCAGACAGGATCTTCCGCCTATTTCAGCGGCTACATGGTAGATCTGACTACGAAGGAACAGGCGTCGGACTGGCCATTGTACAAAAGGTAGTGGAGAATCACAACGGTTATATTTGGGCAGAATCAAAACCAGGAGAAGGGGCTACTTTCAACGTCTTACTGCCAGAAACATAAATCAACTCCCCCACATAAAAAGAGCTAGGTCAGTAATTCAAGTTGGCGGGGCTGATCTAGATGATAGGTGACAGCGCGGATAAGTACGAAGTACCTGGTTTTGTGTTTTCTTAATTTGTCGGTGGAATAGTGAACGTACCCCTTCGTTACACCGAAGGGCATATTGTCGATTTTGCAATTGGTGCTAAGTAAGAGAGAAAAAGGAAAGGCGTTTCTGTATTCATCCAGGAAAGCAGGGAAGCGGCAATTGAATTCAGGCATTCAACACCTACGGTGAAAAGCAAGAGAACTTTTTTCACAATTTTCATCTGGAAATTAAAAGTGTACAGGTGTGCTGGATCGTGTCAAAAGTGATTCTGTCAATTGTGTTTTCCCAGAGCCAAGAAACAGTTGTTGGCCTTTTCCATTGGATTATCTTACAAACTAAAGTTTTGGAACCATAACATTCTATATCGATAGGATCTTTTAGTTATTGAATTTGCATTGTATACTTGCACCTGTTTTACCATAACCAATACCTTATGAAAAGAATGTTTCCGCTTCTTTGTCTTTTTGTGCTTTCACTTTTCTGCACTGTTTCCCATGCTGAACAAGACCGCTTTGGTTTGGGAACCGGTCGAAATGGTGCACTTACCATCAATGCCAATATCACTATCAATTCGTATGCAGCTGTAGTAGGTGCCCTGGCTGCCGGTAGTTCAACCATCACGATGGGTACACTCCGGGGAGCAACGGATGGCTTTTGGCCCGGTGACTTGATTATGATCTGGCAAGCAACTGGAATAAATCCTGCGCCTGCCTCCGGCGTTACTGGCCCTTACAACACGACAACGGGTACCAGTGGCCGCTGGGAGTTTGCCCGCATTGCCATGTCCAGTGGTTCCACCCTTACCCTTACCGCCCCGCTGATTCAAAATTATAGTGCGGGTGCTACCCAGATTATCCGGGTTCCAGAATATACTACCGTTACCATTAACTCGGGCCGGCAGGTGACGGCTTATGCCTGGGATGGAACGTGTGGGGGCATCATCGCTTTCCTGTCAACAGGTACCGTTACAAACAATGGGCAAATCAATGCTACTGCCGTGGGATTTCGCAGTGGGCAAACTACCAATGATATGACCGGGGCCCTTGGGGCGACAGGGTTGGATGAAGCCCCACCCATTGGCGCACAAAAAGGAGAAGGGCTTGTGTATAGCCGATATGGAACCAGCCATACTGGCTATGGCAATATTGCAAATGCAGGTGGTGGCGGTGTAGCCTACAAATCTGGCGGTGGGGGAGGTGGCAATGGCGGGACCGGAGGTAGAGGCGGTCGCTCCGACGGCTTTGTGGACGGCGCACGTAATGTTGGCGGCTTGGGTGGTGGTGCACTTACTTATACAGCCCTATCCCAACTCTTTATGGGTGGCGGTGGTGGTGCCGGTCATAACAGCGACGGCTCCGGAGTGGCAGGCGGCAGAGGTGGTGGTGTGATCTTTCTACGCTGTAACCAACTTAGCGGTGCTGGTACAATAACAGCTAATGGAGGAAGTGCCGGAAGTGTTTCGTTTGATGGCGGCAGTGGCGGCGGTGCAGGCGGAATGGTTTATTTGAGGACAGCGGGCGCAGCCACCTTTGGCAGCATTGCAGGGTCGGGTGGAATTGGTAGCTCCATCAATGATGCGCAGATTGGTCCGGGTGGCGGTGGTGGCGGTGGAATCATACTGTTGCAGCGTAGTTCCGGATCAGGCTCGGTTATCGCCCAAGGAGGTACTAATGGTGTACAACAAGACCCGACAACACCGTATGGCAGCAGTTACGGGGCTACGCCTGGCAGTAGTGGTGTAGTCACTGTCCTACCAGGCGGTATGGTAATTCCCACAGCTCCTATACTTATTACACCCGGCGAGGGAAGTTTAGTAGGAGGTAAACCGGTAATCACTGGTACTGGCTCAGCCAACACAACCATAGAACTTTACTTGGATAATGCGGTAATAGCAACAGTAACGTCAGATGCGAGCGGTAATTTTTCTTACACCGTTCCAGATGCCCTTTCCGATGGCAGCCATACATTAAAGGCTTCTACATTGGTGGAGGGACTTTACAGTGCATTTACCTCTCGGACCTTTACGAGTTCGGCCACGTTGCCTGTGCGTCTTCTTTCCTTCACCGTTGCCACCGTTTCGAAAGCTGCTGTACTGGACTGGGTTACTGCCGGTGAAAGCCAGCTTGAGACTTTTGTGATCGAGCGCAGTCGTGATGGTAAATCTTTTCAAGAGATTGGCCGGGCTAAGGCCCGCAACATGAGTAGTGAATACCGCTATCAGTTTACCGATCACCAAGCGGAAGCCGGTGTGCAATTCTACCGCCTGAAGATTATAGAGGAAAAGGATAACTTTTACTTTAGCCAGGTGCGTAAAGTGCAGACGGCCTTCAATTCACGCATTGCTCTTTTCCCCAACCCTGCATCAGAAACACTTCAGCTGCAGCTGCCTGAAGGGCGACAGTTGGTGCAGGTGGTGGATGCCAGTGGAAAGACGGTTTATAAAAAACAGGTGAATATTGTTGGAAACGCTGGACCCACCAGCATTGATATACGAAGTTTAACACCTGGTCTTTATTATATAGTGACAAATGCAGTAAAGGCAAGTTTTATAAAAGTATCCTTGCGATAGGGGGTGGACGTTTTCTGATACCTAGGAACCGACTTCGGATAGACAAGGGAAGGCTGTGGGGTCTTCCCTTGTTATTTTGCATATTTACACTTCCATTCGTTAAATTTTGCACCCGAAAAAAACATGTTGCTATCTTCCTGTCATGAAAAACTGCTAACCATCTTTGCATTCTTTGCAGTTATATCCTCACACTCACAAAAGGATATCAAGATCAATGAACTCTCAAACCATACAGGTGACAGCGTTACCTTAAAGGGTAAAGTCTTTGGTATACGTTACTTGGAATCCGCTAAGAACGCACCTACCTTCATCAACGTAGGCGGTGTATTCCCTAACCAGTTGCTCACTATTGTCATTTGGGGTAATGTGCGGAAAAATCTGGGGTATGCACCCGAAGAAAAGCCATACGTAAATGGCTTTGCCAAGGTCAGTGGAAGGGTGGAACTATTCAGAGGAAAGCCCCAGATCGTGATTACGAATCCTTCGCAACTTTCCATCCTTTACGACGAAGAAATACCAGTGTCCCAGGTGCGGCCAATGGAACGAAAAAATTAGGTAACAAAATCGCATCTCTTTAAATCCGTTCTCCAATAAAGAAGCCGCTGTGAAAACAAGGGGTTTAACCAAAACTAACTGCTTAAAAAGTCGTTAGACTCCTAAGCTAATCATGTTATTTTATTTTTCCAAGCACAGGGCTGCTAGCTTTAACTACTAAAACCTTGGCTAAATGTAGAAAACCGGTTTTGAACTTTTTGTTATTCCAAACCCGTGAAATAGCCAATTGTAAAGGGCCAAATCGAGCGCTTCGACCTTTGGTAGAACGTAGGTGATTGGATCAGTAAGACAGCTGACCGTGGTGACTCAAAATTACTTAGCACCAGAGCCCTTCCTAAATCTAGCAACTTGGGTTAATTAATTATTGAAGCTATTTTTATATTTGAGACAACGCGCCTTGCATATGGAGTTGTCACCTTAATTGCGTTATGATACACAAAACCAACCAACCAACTGCTGGCTTAATCCTTTTCTCAGTTTCCAAAACCTGGATCGTGGCCGCTATACTGCTGTGCTTCCTTTCCTGTTCAAAACCTGGTGATACAAATCCTGATACTCCAGACCAACCCAGTGCTCCCCCAGATTTAACCACGACAGTTGCCACATCGGTGAATGGCTATGTAACCTATCGTAACGGCAATACTGGTATCAGTGGTGCCACGGTTACCTTAGGTAACCGCACTGTCATCACTGACAAATATGGCTATTTTGAGTTTCGGGACGTGCAGGTAGTGAAGGAAGCAGCAGCATTAAGCGTGGTGAAAGGTGGCTTTCTGAAAACGATAAAAACTTTTATTGTCAGCGAAGGGAGGGCTACTTTTTTGCGCGTGGGCCTGTTTCCTGTCGACCGCCAAGGCGCCTTTTTTGCCTCCGTGGGTGGGGGCTACTATGACACCCATGGCATCAGCATAACCATTCCTGGCAACGCGATGGTGCATGCCATTACAAAGCAGCCCTATACAGGTGACGTAATCATGCAGCTTAGATATTTTCTTCGCCGTGGGGGAGAATACACCAAGCTCCCAGGCGATGATCGGGGCATTGATAGCTTAGGTGCTGTCAAATGGCTGGATAGCTACGGCGTTGTCAGTATTGAGTGCAAAGGATCGGGCGGCGAACCCCTGGAACTTGCCCCTGGCAAAACAGCAACGCTTAAGATTGCCCTGCTCTTTGGTACTGCTAGTAGTGCGCCACCTTTTGCTCCAATGTGGTATTTTGACGAGGCAAAAGCCTTATGGCGACAACAAGGAACAGCCATCAAAGCAGGTGATTACTTTGTTGCGCAAGTATCTTCGCTTGCCAACTGGAACGTTGCCCAGCCATATGATTTGGTTCGTTTTCGTTGCACCTTAACGGATCCTTCACTGAAGCCTATACCGTATACATGGATCGTGTTAGAAGAAGTGGGCAGTCAATCGGATGGCATCCCATTCGTAACCGATTCCAGCGGGCAGGTATTGGGCTTTATTCCCGATGGTAAGCGTTTTAGCCTGCGCTATACTGGCTGTATGCCAACAGGCGTTGTTAAAAGTTTCACCACCACCGGCTCGGATGTTTCGCTGGGCAATATTGTTGTACCGGCAACAAATGTTGCAACGGTAAGCGGGACACTGGTAAATTGCAACGGACAGCCGGTAACAAACGGCTATGTGATGCTGGCGCATAGTGGGCGCATTATGGTCAACAGCACAGGCCAATTCAGTTTTCCCGTGTTGGTTTGCGGTGATCCGGTGTCAGACTATATCCGGATCATTCCGGAGGACCTTACAACCGGGCAAACAGGAAACGCTATTCAGGACACCTTGCAAGTAGGCGTAAACAATTATGGAACACTCAGTGTCTGTGGCACGGAACTCCTGGAAAGCTTTTCTGCAACGCTTCAGGATGCAGGCGGACAGCCGTTACCAGACGTATGGGTACGGGTGTCCAATCTTTCCCGTCCGCAAGATGCACCGTTTTGGTATCTGCCCAGTCCCAGTGGAATGATCAATGGACAGCTACCGCGGAACACCCGCTTTCTAATGGAAGTGTTTAGCTCGGAAAACTGCGGCACACCAGCTTTTACCCAAACCTTTGCCTCTGTCAACGCTGCGGTGCAGTTGGGTGTAGTGCCGGTCACAGGCCTCCGGCTGGCAACAGTAAGTGGAACCGTTACTGACTGCAATGGGCAGGCCGCTACCGGTGGGTATATGTTTATGAAAAAAGGCCGCAAGACGTTCTCAATACCTCTTGGTACGGGTGGTAGCTTTCACTTCACCACACCGGTGTGTAATGGCACAAACACCGAGGAAGTGAGTTTGCTGGCGTTGAGCAATGCCACCTATACCATCAGCAACATGATCAATATAAGCCTAACCTCCGGAAACAACACTATGGGCGCATTCAGTGCCTGCGCAACACCTGCTTCAAGCGGAGAATATGTTCATTATATACTGGATGGTGTGCCGCACGCCTTTGTCTCACCAGATGATAACATTACGCAAACAGACCTGTATCCAGGAATTGCTAATTTCAACAACATTAGAGCCAATAGCCCACAACGACAGGACGGTATTTCACTTACCTTACTGGGAGACCTGGACCGTACGGTCGCAGGGGATGTACTGATTCTGGATGAATTCAATTTCCCTGGCTACGACAGGGAAGCCGACTACCCAGTTCCCATCTACATGACGGAAAGCGGCAGCATTGGACAGTATATTTCCGGACACCTCACAGTGCCTGTCCGCAACAAAAGGGACAATTCTATTCATTCGGCTGTTTGCATTTTCAGGGTCAAGCGAAGAGAATAAAATTTTCTGCTTTGAGGTTATACAGGGTAAGAGTAATTCTGAAAAAAGACTTCTAAGGTTAGAGATGGAAATTAAATTACAGCTTTCCCGGTTAAGTGTAGATTATCTGTTTTTAATAGTAACTGCTCAAGAGGCGGAATCGAGCACCTAGACCTCCTGTAGAGCGGAGATTTTTAAAAGTCAGATACAGTGGTCAAAACGTTCCTTGGAAGTTGACCGGACGATTATCGAACACAAATGCGGGAAATGGACAAAATTCTAAGTTGTACGAAATCAACGTTTTAGTTGACAGAAAAGGATCAACTCCTCCAACAAAGTGTTCGATAACCGTTCGCTCAGCTCCACCTGACCGGACAACTCTACATTTTTGTAAAGTTGTCCGTTTTCATTTGAGCGCAAACCCTTGTCTGGGTTGTTCAATGGCTTGTACGGCAAAATAAGGTACTTAATGACTTGCGGTGCAAATGCATGGAAGCTTTTTGCTCAAGCGAAGGGTGGGCCAACACTTTCATTTTCTTTACGACATAGACGGATTTTATGTCGTGGTCTCTACGACGGCTGCGACTTCCAGTATCGGCATTGTAGCAACGTATTCCATAAACGAGGTAGACGAGTATCTATCGTTGGTAGATATTTCAGGGATCACTGATTTATTGGTCTGATGTAGTCACAACCAATAAAGAGTAGACCATCAGGATTTCATTTGCTTATGGGGGCTTTTCAAGGAAACGGTAGTCATTGTATGGCTACCGTTTTTTAACAAGAGAGATAACTAGAGCTTATCTCAAAAATGGTTTTGAATAGGTATGGGCTTTGTGGATAGGGATGGAAAAGTGTGTGATGCAAGGTGGTGTTTGGTTGAGCGATGGTGAATGGGCAGCGGTAAGCGATCTGCTTC
>JACJGO010000033.1 GCA_014163555.1 Flavisolibacter longurius | reverse complement strand
TGGCCAAAAGATCGAGGGGGCAACAGCTGCCACCTACCAGGCCTCGCAAGCCGGCGAGTACAGCGCCGACATCATTACGGCGGCCTGCCAGGGCAAGGCCCAAAACACCGCCGTCATCACCCAGGGCTCGGCTCCTTCGGGCAGCATCACCCCGCAAAGCGGCACGCTGTGTCCGGGCAGCACCCTGACGCTGACCGTCAGTGGCGGCACCGCCTACCAGTGGTACCGCAATGGCCAAAAGATCGAGGGGGCAACAGCTGCCACCTACCAGGCCTCGCAAGCCGGCGAGTACAGCGCCGACATCATTACGGCGGCCTGCCAGGGCAAGGCCCAAAACACCGCCGTCATCACCCAGGGCAGTGCAATCACATTCGATATAACAGTGGCAGATCTTTCTTGTACCAATTCAAAAGGGAAGATTAGCATCGTAAACCCATCGGGAGGGAACGGAACCAATTATCAGTATTCAAAAGATAACGGTACCACCTTCCAGACCAGTAACACGTTTGAGGACCTATTGCCAGGTGAATACACAATCATTGTAAAAGATGGTGGTGGCTGTAAAAGTAGCAGCAAGAAGGCTGTAGTGAAACCTTTTGCCTCAACCCTTAAAATCAACACAACGGTTTCAAATATTGCCTGTAACCAAAGCCTGGGCATTATCACTGTATTTGCCACAGGCGGTTCATCCCCTTATAAATTCAGCATTAATGGGGGAGCTTCACAATTCCTCAATGTCTTCAACGGATTGGGTGTAGGGACATACACCATCACCGTTGTGGACGCCGAAGGATGCACTGAAACCATATCTGCTACGATTGGCATTACCAATTCTACCCTAACAGCCAAAGCAGCGGTATCAAATGCAACCTGTAGAGAAAAAGGGAGCGTCAAAATTGAAGCATCGGGAGGCGCATCTCCCTATCAATACAAACTGGATGGTGGTGCCTACCAAGCCACATCAACATTTTCCAATCTGGAACCCGGTTCCCGTAAGGTAACCGTACGCGATAACCAGGGATGTGAATTTGAAGTAAGCTTTGAGGTAAAAGAATCAACCGGCAGCCCGAATCTGGTGATTACTAATCCGGCAAAAGTCTGCCCAGGAACTACAACAAACCTTCGGGAAGCCTCAATCACGAGTGGCTCTGAGCCGGACCTTGTCTTTACCTACTGGCAGGACACAACCGCTACAACAGCCGTAACAAATCCCGCAGCAGTTTTACCCGGAAAATATTTCATCAAAGCAACCAATTCCGGTGGCTGCTTCACGATAAAACCAGTGACCGTTTCAGTCCTTCCAACACAACCGGGGACCATCTTGTTACAGGGACCACCCCTTGTTTGTAACGGACGTTCCATTACGTTAACAGCCAGCCCAGGCACGGCTTACCAGTGGTACCTCAACGATACGTTAATCACCGGCGCTACCGGCCGCACATACAATGCTATAGTGGGCGGATCGTATTCTGTAATAATTAAAAATGGATCTTGTGCTGTCCGGGCCATTACCCCCGCTCAGATCCAGTTTCAGGATTGCATCACCACGCCGGAAACAAACGTGTTTGTTCCGACAGCTTTTACACCCAACAGGAACAACGAAAACGACCTGCTGCGACCTGTTCTGTACAACATTACCTCGCTGAGTTATTTCAAAGTTTACAACCGCTGGGGACAACTGGTATTTGAAACCAACGAGATTGGAAGAGGATGGGACGGCACCATCAAAGGTGTAGCGCAACCCACCGAAACTTATTCGTGGATATTGCAATGCACTGATAATAGTGGCAACGTAATTAAGAAAAGCGGCAGAAGCCTCTTAATCCGATAAAAGAAAATATGAAAAAGATATTTTTCAGCATAGGTATAGGATTGGCTGCCGGAACGGTTTCGGCACAATCTTACCATTTCTCACAGTTTTTTTCAACACCCCTGCTTACCAATCCTGCAAACACGGGATTTACGGAGGGAACCTACCGGTTGGCATCCAATATCCGGTCGCAGGGAACCAGCGGCGGGAGTGCTTACTTTACGGGGTATTTATCGGCCGATGTAAGTCCCTTACGATCCAAACTGGCTGATGGTCATAAGGCAGGTTTGGGTATGTATGTGATGAATGACCGTGCTTTGAACGGTGCTGTGCAAACAAATTCTGTCGGGATGAGTGCTGCTTACCATGTAGGCCTGGATGCTTACGGTGAAAACAGCATTGGCATAGGCGTGCAGGGAACGTACAACCAGCGCCGCATTGATTACAGCCGCCTTACCTTTGAAAATCAATATGGGCCCGGTGGTTTTAATCCATCGCTGCCTGTTGGCGAACCAATGGATTTTCAAAGTAAAAAATTCTTTGACCTGAATGCAGGTATCGTCTATCATGCCAACCTGGAACACAAATCGTTTTTCGCCGGCTTTGCGGCATACAATATTCTGCAGCATAGGGAAAACAACCTGGTAAATGATTTCAGCATGCCGGCCCGGTTTACCATTCAGTCGGGGGGCCAATTCTGGACCGGTGAGTATGGAAAGATTTATGTTTCCTTAACGGCAATGTCACAGGCAAGGGCAAACGAAATTACAGTGGGCAGCGCTTACGGTCACCAACTGACCGATGGCGAAAAGAATGAACTGGTGGCCGGTTTGTGGTACCGCCACCGCGATGCCATCATTCCTTACCTTGGTTACCAGGCGCGAACCTTCCAGGTAGGGCTTTCGTATGACTATACCGTATCGACACTGAAAACAGGAGCTCAGATCCGTAATGGCTATGAACTGACGCTGTTGTATAAAGCGCCGGACAATCGTGAATTAAAAGTGCTGATCCCATGGTATTAAACACCAAGAAACGAAGAATCAATTCTATGACAAGCTGGCTATATCTTTTGCTATGGACACCTTTGTATTCTACCGGTCAGGAATCGGTACCGGTAGCATCGGTATCGCCTGTGAAAACGGTGGAAACGCCAATTGTTACTTTAAAAGACGATCCTGAAAACCGCATGCAGGCAACGTTTCGTGCCGAAGGAAAAACATTCCTTTTTCGGTTAACCGGCACCGGTATGGCAGCTCATACAATCAACACTGAAGACCCGCTTATCTTTTTGCTGCAAAACGACAGTACGGTGGCGTTGAAATCAAAGGCTGTGCAGGGTTTTGATGATCTGGATACCGAACGTTCGTACAAACATGAATACACCCTGCAGCAACAGGACCTGGAAAAGTTGAGTAGGAGTCCGGTGCAGGCCTTGCGCAAGTACACGGTCGTTGGTTTTGATGATTTTACATTGGATGGAACCGCTGCCGCTAATTTGCAGTCAGTCAGTATCCGTTTTTTGCAAATGCTCGACAGGGAAGGTTTATTAAAAAAAGTTGTGGTAACCGAACCCTCTTTCCCCGGTGGAAAAGAAGTGCTGCTTTCTTTTTTCAATAAAAACCTGAAACAATTGCCGGTGCTGCAAGGCCGGCAACAAAAAATGGCCACCATTCATTTCCGGGTGGATGATGACGGAAGAATAAGCCAGGTACAGGTTCGGCAATCAGCCGGCACCGTTTACGACACGGAGTTGCTGCGCATTTTACAACGAATGCCGCTTTGGAAACCCGGGCTTGCGGATGGTAGTCCTATCGACAGGGATGTGACCTTGCAGGTTACATTTTACCAGGCTGCTGATAAAATAAGAGTAGCGTGGTGATTGTGCTGGGTAGAATCCACCAAGCTTTAAAACGAGTATAATAAATTCAGGAATAAGGAAAGAGAAAGTGAAAACGGATTCTTTTTTGTAATTATATTACCAATAAAAATTTATTCCTGTGTGCAGAAAAACGAAGTTCCTTTATAAACCCACAAAGGGTTTCTGACCGGGGATTGCCCAGTTGGCATCAATGAACTTCCCCAATTCGCTTAACAGAATTTCATCTTCAATACTGCCTGTCCAGTTACGAATTCCCTTTACAAGCGTAATGCCATCGGGAGGCGCCTGGCTGTCATCGCCATCGAAGTACAAGAGATAGGCTGAGAAAATCCCTTCACTTTCATTTTGAATTCTGTAACACGCAGCACTGCTTCTGTAATTAATAATCGTTTCTAACTCCACGTCTGAATAGGTTTCCACTGTATGAGTAAAAAACAAAGGTGAAATGAACGTGACACTTGACCAAAGCGATCCGACTATTCTAATGGCATTTTAATTCCTGAAAAGCCGGGACGGATGGTGATTTCAGGCGGAAAAAGCTGAATATTGCTATTTGTTTTCCTCTTCAGAAATAAGGCGTTCCGTCAAAGGATTCGCATCATCACGGATACCTGCGAAGCCGGATAGGGTTTGTTTTCTAAACAGACATTACACAGCGCAAATCAGTGTGCGTTTCCATCGCAAAAGGAAAGAAAGGTTTGCGCCAGGGAATGCATGCCGGAAAAATGGGAAGGTTTTACAATGTAGTCTTTTGCACCCAGGGCCAGGCAATCGGTTTTAAATTGTTCGGAACTGGACGTACTCCAGATAATTTTAAAAATGTGATCGTACCGGCTTTTACCTTTCAGGTAACGCAAAAGTTCAACACCGTTCATCTCCGGGATATTGTAATCCAGTATAATCAATTGGGGCAGGCTTTCCGCATCTGAATTTTCCAGTACTTCAATGAATTTGCGGCCATACATAAAGCATGTTAATTTAACAGAGGGATTTATGGCACGCATGGCATCTTCAAGCAGCTCCTGGTCATCAATATCATCTTCAACAAGAAAGATGCGTGGGTTCGTTTCGATTCGTGTAATATTTATAGGTGGATAAAATTGGAAATGAACGCCCTAAAGGTAGGTTTCTTTCTTTGGCTGAGTATTTGCCTGAATTAATTTTTTCCTTTTTTTTGACGACCTAAGTAAAAACACCAAAACAAATCAACCCACAGTCAATCCAAAAGAATTTCTTTAGGTTTGGCGCAGTTAGACACCTTTACCATGAGTACAAAAAAGAAAAATGCTGATGGTGCCCTGGATGCACCCGTACCGACTGTATTCGACGGCTTACCCGTTTCCGACGAAAAAACTTCTATTCCTGTTAAAAAAAATGGCAAACCCCGAAAAAGCAAAGAGCCCATTTATGAAGACGACAGCCTTGATGAAAGGGAGCTTTTGCGTGTTTTGTCCGAAGTAAAAAACGGAAATTTTTCAGCCCGCATATCTGTTGATAAAGTTGGAATCAGCGGAAAAATCTGTGATACCCTCAATGAAATTATCATCCTGAATGAAACCCTTGTTTCGGAGTTAAACCAGGCAAGGAGCATTATTGGCAAACAGGGGAAACTCAATCACCGTGTAGAAATGCCGCGAATGGCCAGGGGCTCCTGGAGTGCCGCTTCCGAATCTATTAACAGTTTGATTTCAGACCTTGTTCATCCCACAATAGAGATAGCGCATGTAATTTCTTCGGTGGCCAAGGGCAACCTGTCGCAGGAAATGCCGCTGCAGATTGGCGAACACCGTCTGCAGGGGGAATTTTCCCGCATTGCCACGGAAGTAAACGACATGGTAAAGCAGCTCAATCTTTTCTCCATGGAAGTAACTCGTGTGGCCAGGGAAGTGGGCTCAGAAGGAATCCTTGGCGGACAGGCCAAGGTTAAAGGCGTAGCCGGCGTATGGAAAGACCTGACAGACTCGGTGAACCTTATGGCCGGTAACCTGACGGCGCAGGTGCGGAACATTGCCGAAGTAACCACCGCGGTAGCGAAGGGGGATCTATCGAAGAAAATTACTGTTGATGTACAGGGAGAGATCCTTGAACTCAAAAATACCATCAACACGATGGTGGACCAGCTCAACTCATTTTCATCGGAAGTAACCCGTGTGGCGAGGGAAGTGGGTACCGATGGTAAGTTGGGTGGACAAGCCGAAGTGCAAGGGGTAGCCGGTACCTGGAAGGATTTAACGGATTCGGTAAATCAGATGGCCTCCAACCTGACGGCCCAGGTGCGAAACATCGCCGAGGTAACAACGGCGGTGGCCCGTGGCGACCTTTCCCGCAAAATCACCGTGGATGTAAAAGGAGAGATCCTTGAACTCAAAAATACCATCAACACGATGGTGGACCAGTTGAATTCTTTCTCTGCCGAGGTAACCCGTGTGGCTAGAGAGGTGGGATCGGAAGGTAAACTGGGCGGACAGGCCACTGTAAAAGGCGTAGGTGGGGTTTGGAAAGACCTGACCGATAACGTGAACCAATTGGCAGGAAACCTTACCGTACAACTTCGCGATGTATCCAAAGTAGCTACCGCAATCGCCAATGGTGACCTGACGCAAAAAATTACGGTAGATGTAAAAGGAGAGATCCTGCAGATCAAGGATGTGATCAACCGGATGGTGGATCAGTTAAATTCATTCGCTTCCGAGGTAACCCGTGTGGCGCTGGAAGTGGGTACAGAAGGGAAGCTGGGCGGACAAGCCAAAGTAACAGGAGTAGGTGGAACCTGGAAGGATCTGACGGATTCGGTAAATCAGATGGCCTCAAACCTGACGGCCCAGGTGCGGAACATCGCCGAGGTAACAACGGCCGTAGCCAACGGTGACCTTTCCAAAAAAATCACGGTGGATGTTGCCGGTGAAATCCTGGAGTTGAAAAAGACGATCAACACCATGGTGGACCAGCTCAACTCCTTTGCCTCCGAGGTAACGAGGGTAGCCCTTGAAGTGGGTACCGAGGGTAAACTCGGTGGACAGGCGAAAGTACAAGGCGTTGGTGGTACCTGGAAGGATCTGACGGAATCCGTAAACCAGATGGGATCAAACCTTACTGCGCAGGTGCGGAACATTGCCGAAGTGACCACCGCGGTGGCAAAGGGAGATTTATCGAAGAAAATTACTGTTGATGTACAGGGAGAGATCCTTGAACTCAAAAATACCATCAATACGATGGTGGATCAGCTTAACTCATTTGGTTCGGAAGTAACAAGGGTGGCTAGGGAAGTGGGTTCGGAAGGACGATTGGGCGGCCAGGCCGATGTACCGGGTGTGGAAGGTCTTTGGAAAGATTTGACCGACTCGGTAAATAAAATGGCCTCCAACTTGACGGGTCAGGTGCGAAACATCGCCGAGGTAACAACGGCGGTGGCCAATGGTGACCTTTCGCGGAAAATTGAAGTGGATGTAAAAGGAGAAATCCTTGAACTCAAAAATACCATCAACACGATGGTGGACCAGCTTCGTGCCTTCGCCTCGGAAGTAACGAGGGTGGCCCGCGAAGTGGGTACGGAAGGAAAACTCGGCGGACAGGCCCACGTACCGGGCGTTGCCGGTACCTGGAAGGATTTGACGGATTCGGTTAACCAGATGGCCTCCAACCTTACCAACCAGGTTCGAAACATTGCCGAAGTGGCCATTGCTGTGGCAAACGGTGACATGAGCCGCAAGATCACGGTGGATGTTCGTGGGGAGATCCTGCAATTGAAAGAGACGCTGAACACGATGGTGGACCAGCTTCGTGCCTTCGCCTCAGAGGTTACAAGGGTTGCCCGTGAGGTTGGTACCGATGGTAAGCTGGGTGGACAGGCCTTTGTGCCGGGCGTGGGGGGAACGTGGAAGGATCTTACCGACTCGGTAAACCAGATGACCGGTAACCTGACGCTGCAGGTGCGGAATATTGCCGAAGTAACCAAAGCGGTGGCTTCCGGTGACCTTTCCAAAAAAGTAACCATCGATGTAAAGGGCGAGATCTTCGACCTGAAAAATACCATCAATACCATGGTTGACCAGCTCAACTCGTTTGCCTACGAGGTGACCCGTGTGGCCAGGGAAGTAGGTACAGAAGGGAAGTTGGGTGGACAAGCCGAAGTGCAAGGGGTAGCCGGTACCTGGAAAGACCTTACCGATTCTGTAAACATGATGGCCTCTAACCTTACCAACCAAGTGAGAGGAATTGCCAAGGTGGTAACGGCGGTGGCTACAGGTAATTTAAAACAAAAACTTTCAATTGTATCCCGCGGCGAAGTAGCGCAACTGACGGACACCATCAACGAAATGATTGATACGTTGGCGGTGTTTGCAGACCAGGTAACCACCGTGGCCCGTGAGGTGGGTGTGGAAGGACGATTGGGCGGACAGGCATCGGTACCAGGTGCATCAGGTACATGGAAAAACCTGACGGAAAACGTAAACCAGCTCGCGGAAAACCTGACCATCCAGGTGCGTGCCATCTCGGAAGTGGCCCTCTCCGTAACAAAAGGTGACCTGACGCGAATGATCCGCGTGGAAGCGAAAGGCGAACTGGAAGAACTGAAAGACACTATCAACCAGATGATCGCCAACCTGAAAGAAACCACGTTGTTGAACCAGGAGCAGGATTGGCTGAAATCAAACCTTGCCAAGTTTACGCAGATGCTGCAGGGTCAGAAAGATCTCAATACCGTAACCCGCCGTATTCTTTCGGAACTGGCGCAGGTGGTGAATGCCCAAATGGGTATGTTCTATATTCTGGAACAGGATGAAGACGAACAAAATAAAAAGCTGAAGCTATTCTCGGCTTATGCTAATAACGAAGAACGGAACATCCAGAGGGAATTTGCATTGGGCCAGGGTTTAGTTGGCCAATGTGCCGTGGAAAAAGAACGGATCCTGCTGACCAATGTACCCAGCAACTACTTGCGGATTTCCTCCGGGCTGGGTGAAGCGCCACCGGTGAGTGTCATTGTTCTGCCGGTGTTGTTCGAAAACCAGATCAAAGCGGTGATTGAACTGGCTTCGTTTGGTGAGTTCAGCGAAACCCACCTTGACTTCTTAAGCCAGTTGACGGAATCCATCGGAATTGTATTGAACACCATTGAGGCCAATACAAGAACGGAAGAACTGCTGGCACAGTCGCAATCGCTGACCGAAGAATTGCGTCGCACCAACGAAGAGCTGCAGGATAAAGCCCATCTTCTGGTAAAACAAAAAGAAGAGGTGGAAGCCAAGAACAAGGAGGTGGAAGATGCCCGCAAATCCCTGGAAGAAAAAGCGGAGCAGTTGCAGTTGACCTCCAAATACAAATCGGAGTTCCTCGCCAACATGTCGCATGAATTGCGGACACCGTTGAACTCTCTCCTGATTCTGGCGCAGCAACTGTATGAAAACCGCGAAGGCAATCTTTCCGAAAAACAGGTACGGTATGCCAAAACCATTCACAGTTGTGGCGATGACCTGATTCAGCTGATCAACGACATTCTGGATCTTTCCAAAATTGAGTCGGGTTATATTTCTACGGACTTTATCAATGTACGTTTTAACGAGATCACTTCTTTTGTAGAAACAACCTTCAAACACGTTTCGGAAAGCAAAAACCTGAAGTTCAACATCGACATTGACAACAGGCTGCCGGAAATATTTGAGACCGATGCGCAGCGACTGAACCAGATTCTGAAGAACCTTCTTTCCAATGCATTCAAGTTTACGGAAAAAGGTGGCGTATCACTCCGCGTTTACGAGGCCAAACGCAATTGGAAGCAATCAATGCCAAGCCTCGACAACGCGAAAAAAGTGGTTGCCTTTGAAATTAAAGACACCGGTATCGGCATTTCCAAAGACAAGCAGAACATAATCTTTGAAGCCTTCCAGCAGGCAGAAGGATCAACTTCCCGCAAATACGGCGGAACGGGCCTTGGACTTTCCATCAGCCGTGGTTTGGCCGACCTGTTGGGTGGTACCATTGAGCTAGAAAGCGAAGTAGGACTGGGCAGTACGTTTACGCTTTATTTGCCCATTGACTACAATCCAAACCTGGTTAAAAAAGAAAAGCCTAGCAGCCTTACCGTTAGTGAATACAGACTGGGCGAAAGCAGTGGTGACGAAGTTTCGCTGCATTCGGTACCAACCATTAAAGTAGCGGCCGAAAACAAAGAGTTGGATGCGCTGAACGAAATCATCAATGATGTAGGGGACGACCGCAACAACATCGGGCCTTCCGACAGGGTAGTGCTGGTGGTGGAAGACGATATTCGTTTTGCCAAGATCATGGTGGAAAAAGCCCACGAGATGGACCTCAAGGTAGTGGTTGCTACCAATTTTGGCGATGTATTCGATCTGACCAACAAATACAGTCCCATAGCAGTTACCCTGGATGTAAAACTGCCTGATGCCAGCGGCTGGCGCATTTTGGATCTGTTCAAGAACGACATTAATTTCCGTCATATTCCGGTGCACCTCATCTCGGGTGAAGAAAACCGCTTGCTGGCCATGCAACGCGGCGCCCGGAGCTTTAACCTCAAGCCATTAAAATCGCAGGCGCTTTCAGTGCTGTTTGAAGACATTGTGCAATACCAGGTTGACCGGCCCAAGCGTGTGCTGATCATTGAAGACAATGAGCTGGATTCGTCTCAGATTGCGAAAACCCTTGATTGTGGGGAAGACATTATCCAGTTTGATTTTGCAGAAAATGGCCAGAAAGGACTTGACTTGCTCAGCCTCAAGGCGTATGACTGCGTCATTGTCGATTATATGCTCCCCGATATTGGTGGTATGGAATTCGTGGCTAAGATTCATACGTTGAAGAAAGACCGCATGCTGCCGCTCTTGGTGTATTCGGCCAAGGACTTTTCTCCGAAGGAAAAAATGCAGTTAAAACAATACGCTAACCGCATTTTACTGAAAGATGTGGCTTCCGTTGATCTTTTACTGGAAGAAGTGGTAATGCTGTTGCACATCGACCACAGGGAACTGGCACCGGAAAAGCAAATGATCATCGAGAACCTGCGGTCGCGGGAAGATGTACTGACCGGCAAAACCATCCTGATCGTGGATGATGATGTTCGGAACCTGTTCGCACTAACAACGGCATTTGAACGTTATCAGATCAATTGTATCACGGCCGAAAGCGGGCAGGAGGCGATTTCCATCCTGACGGAAAAAAGTGGGATTGACATGGTGCTGATGGATATTATGATGCCGGAGATGGATGGGTATGAAACCACGCAGAAGATCAGGCGGGAACACAAGAACAATAACCTGCCGATCATTGCGGTTACCGCGAAGGCCATGAAAGGCGACCGTGAGAAATGTATTGAGGCAGGGGCTTCGGATTACATCACCAAACCCCTGAAGATCGATCAGTTGTTATCACTGATGCGTGTGTGGTTGTATAAATAACGTCTCATGTGAATCGGTAAACGTCAAAAAGGTACCCTAGAAAGGTCACCCGGTTTCGTTTAGCATGTTTACCGGTTCACCTAAAAAACGCCAAATGGAAGCTATAAACACTGACGATACAACCGTTCAGGACCGGATCAAAATTCTTATCGTTGACGACAGGGAAGACAACCTGATGTCAATCGAATCGATCCTTGAGAATGGTGGTTATGATATTGTAAAAGCCAACTCAGGAAAGGCAGCCCTCAAGATCCTGCTGCACCAGCACGATTTTACCCTTATTCTCATGGACGTGCAAATGCCTGACATGAACGGTTTTGAAACGGCCAGTCTTATTTACCAGCGGGAAAAACTAAATCATATTCCCATCATCTTTATTACAGCCCACAACTACAACGATGAACACGTTTTTGAAGGCTATAAAGTAGGGGCGATCGATTATATCTACAAACCGATCAACCCCGAACTCTTACGTTTTAAAGTGGGTGTGTTTGCAGAAATGTACCAGAAAAATCACCAGTTGATTTTGCAGGAGCGAAAGCTGAAGGACATGAATGCGAAACTGGAACGTGAAATTGAAGTGCGCCGGAACTCGGAAGAAAAAGTAAAGCAATTGAACTACCAGCTTTTGGAAAACAACAAAAGCCTGAAAATTACCATAGAAGAACTGGATCGGTTTGCCTATGTGGCTTCACATGACCTGCAGGAGCCACTGCGAAAGATTCTTGTATTTAGTGACAAACTGCTAACCTGCCAGAAAGAAGACATCAGTGAGGAAATGCAGCGCTATATGGATAAGATTGTAAAGTCTTCGCAGCGTATGCAAAAACTGATCAATGACCTGCTGATCTTTTCCCGCAAGGACAATGCCTTACCACAGTTTGAGGAGGTGGATCTGAACGACCTGGTTTCGGAAGTTCTTTCCGATATGGAAGTGGAAATTGAACGGCGTAATGCGGTTATCCGGATGGAAGAACTGCCTACACTTTGGGCCAACGGAAGCCAGATGCGGCAACTGTTTCAAAACCTAATCAGCAACGGTATAAAGTTTCAAAAGAAAGGCATTCAGCCAATGGTATCGATTTATTGCGACCAGACAAGAGCCTCGCTCCTAGATGATCCCAAAACCGAATGCTGTATTGTGATAGAAGACAACGGCATTGGCTTTGACGACAAGTATGCAGAGGAGATCTTTGTTGTTTTCAAACGTCTTCACAGTTACCACGAATTTGAGGGTTCAGGAGTCGGCCTTTCCATTTGCAAAAAGATTGTTGATGCCCACAACGGCCGCATCAGCGCTATTGGCAAACCGGAAGAAGGTGCCCGTTTTTTTCTTGAACTGCCGTTAAAACAAAATCATAACATCAGCAAGCCCCGGACAAACGAGTTATCGTTGGAAGAAGGGTAAGCAACCTTTAAGAAAAGATGAGCCCTGTAGCCACTACAAGTGACAACAGGGCTTTTTTGTGCAAATCCCGATTTAAGTTCACGTAAACCAACCCTACTTGTCGAAACAGCTTTTGGCCTGATTCATTTTGTCATTTCAGGTAAAATTGCCGGAAACAATTTTCAAAAGGAAACGTAACTTCCTGTATCCATCATTTCTTTTCTGCAAATGCACGGTATGAAAAAAACAATTTCTCTTTTTTGCTTTTTATTCGTTTTTAGCCTGGGTGCTTTTACGCAGGTAAACGTGGTAAACTGCCAGACTGAAAACCTGACCAATCCAATTGGGCTGGACATCCGGCAACCGCGTTATACTTGGCAGTTGCAGGCAGACCAGCGGAATATTTTGCAAACAGCCTATGAGATTCGGGTGGCCAAAACGGAAGCTGACTTACCGAAGGGTAAGGACCTTAACTGGCACTCGGGAAAAGTAATTTCTGATTCTTCGGTTTTTGTTACATACAAAGGCAATCCGCTTCAATCCGGCGAACGTTACTACTGGCAGGTAAGAGTTTGGGACCAAACCGGCAAAGCATCCTCCTGGAGTAAACCGGCTTTTTTTCAAATGGGTTTTCTTTCCACGGCCGACTGGAAGGCAAAATGGATTGAACCCGGATTTCAGGAAGATACAATTCTCCGTCCGAGTCCGGTTTTCCGCAAAACATTTGAAGCCGGAAAAAATGTGCAGTCCGCAACCGTTTCCATCACGGCGCACGGCATGTATGATGCATTTATGAACGGGAAACGCATTGGCGATGCTTACCTGACTCCCGGCTGGACCGTTTACAACAAGCGGCTCCAATACCAGGTTTATGACGTTACGGAAATGCTCCAGGGAGGTGCAAATGCAGTAGGCGTGACCCTGGGCAATGGATGGTACCGGGGTAATCTTGCCTGGGGCGGGCAAAAAGATATTTACGGTAAAAATCTGGGTCTCCTTTTCCAGTTAGAAATTACGTATACGGATGGTCGTAAAACTACGATCGTTTCGGATGATAGCTGGAAATCCTCTACAGCAGATGTGCGCTATTCCGAAATCTATCATGGGGAAATCATTGATGCGCGGCTTAAAAAACAAGGATGGACAACCGCCGGTTACAACGATAAAGACTGGTCAGGCGTAAAAACGGTTTCACACCCAGTCAACAACTTGGTAGCCGCCTATAACGAACCGGTAAAAAAACATGAAACCTTTCAGCCGGTGAAGATATTTACAACACCGAAAGGAGAGAAGGTGATCGATTTCGGGCAAAACCTGGTAGGTTGGGTCACAGTAAAAACCTCCGGCAAAGCCGGTGATACGGTCCGCATCAATCATGCGGAAGTCCTAGACAAAGCTGGTAATTTTTATACTGAAAACCTTCGGGCCGCCAAGGCAGAAGCCAATTATGTTTTGCAGGGAAATGGAGAGGAAGTTTTTGAACCCCGGTTTTCGTTTTATGGTTTCCGTTATATCAAGGTCAGTGGCGTAAGTGGAGAATTGAAACGGGAAAATTTCACCGCCGTAGCGCTTTATTCGGCCATGCGGCCCAGCGGAAATTTTACGTCATCGCATCCTTTGCTTAACCAACTGGTGCATAACATTGAATGGGGACAGAAAGGAAATTTCCTGGATGTGCCTACCGATTGTCCGCAACGGGATGAGCGCCTGGGCTGGACCGGTGATGCGCAGGTTTTTGCCCGAACGGCTACTTTTCACCGCGACGGCAATAACTTTTTTGCCAAATGGCTGAAAGACCTGGCAGCCGATCAGTTGCCGAACGGAAGCGTGCCGTTTGTTGTACCCAATGTGCTGGGAACGGGTTCATCAGGCTCCGCAGGCTGGGCCGATGCGGCAACCATTATTCCCTGGGACATGTACCTGGTCTATGGCGACCACCGTATGCTGGAAGAACAATATCCCAGCATGAAGGCCTGGGTAAATTTCATGCAGTCGCAAAGCACCGGTGATCTTTGGAACAAAGGTTTTCATTTTGGCGACTGGCTATCTTATATGCAGGACAACGACCTGATGGGACGGTCGGCCATCACCGACAAATACCTGATTGCCCAATGCTTTTATGCACACTCCACGCAACTGTTGATCAATGCTGCGCAGGTGTTAGGAAAGTCGGCAGACGTAGCTACCTATACAGCGAACCTGCAAAAGATAAAAGATGCTTTTGTAAAAGAGTACGTGACGTCATCCGGCCGGCTCGTCTCCGGTACGCAAACGGCATATGTGCTGGCGCTGCAGTTCGACATGCTCCCTGAAAGTCTGCGACAGCAAGCAGCTGATCGCCTGGTGGAGAATATAAAAAGCTACAACAATCATCTCTCAACTGGTTTTTTGGGCACACCTTATCTCTGTCATGTTTTGAGTCGCTTTGGTCATACAAAAACAGCGTATGAACTTTTGCTGCAGGAGACCTTTCCGTCCTGGTTGTACCCTGTAAAAATGGGTGCCACCACCATCTGGGAACGCTGGAATGGGATCCGGCCCGATAGTACGTTTGAACCTGCCTCCATGAACTCATTTAACCATTATGCCTATGGTGCTATTGGCGACTGGATGTACCGGACAATGGTTGGACTTGATAATGAAGAGGGCTCCGTGGGCTATAAAAAAATGCGGATACGGCCGCAGATTGGTGGCAACCTTACACAAGCCGCGGTTACATATGAAACGCGATATGGACCTGTTGCCACAGGCTGGAAGCTTGACAATGAAAACCTGGTTATTGATGCTGTCATTCCACCCAATACAACAGCCACGGTTTATATACCGGAAGCGACTTTAGAAACTGTAGAAGAGAGCGGCAAGAAACTGTCCCTGTCAAAAGACATTAAGGTGATTGGTAATGAGAATGGTTACCTGAAGTTGGAGGTTGGTTCGGGCAAGTACCAGTTTCGCACACCCTGGAAAAATAATCAGCAAGTAAAAACTAATACTAGCAGTTCCTGATAGCTAAAAAGAGAAAAATAAAAAAGGTCTCAATTTCTTGAGACCTTTTTTGTGACCGCGTCAGGATTCAAACCTGAAACCTTCTGATCCGTAGTCAGATGCTCTATTCAGTTGAGCTACGCAGCCATTCCCGTTTGGGGTTGCAAATATAGGAAAATCCATCAATTACCTCCAAAGAAATTTTTCCTATTTGGGAAAAAACGTTGTGGCGCCGAAGTATAAATACCAGTACTGATGGGTTCCCGTTGACCTGTATCAGTTTGCATCAATTGAAGGGAGATTTTCGTGCTGCCATTTTCATCTTCAAGAAGTAACACGTAATGGTTTCTGATTCTGTCCGATTGCAGCAGGCGCTGCAACAGGCTTTCGACCGGTTTACCAGATTGCATAGGATAGAATTTAACGAAATATAGTCAGTAGAAATGTAAACTCAAAGCAGGAAAACAAAATGCAAGGCATCCTTACCAATTCTTTAATAAAAAAAAGCGGTCAATGACGCTGAAAGTGGATTTACCTTCTTAATTTACAGGAAATTTAAAAAAGCGATTTTTCACCCTCAATACTTTATTCTATGAATTGGAGAGATGTACTGTCGGTTTTGTTAGGTATAAGAAGACCCAAACCAGTTTTAATACCCATTCCAAAAGGCAACAAACAACCCGTAAAAAAATAAACGTTAGAAAGTTTTTTGAACCCCGCAAATGCGGGGTTTCTTTTTTTTATCTTCATTGCCAATTCTGCTATGAAAAAAATTTTCTTCTTTCTCCTTTTACCCCTGTATTCGCTAGCACAGAAACCCACCGACCAACAAATTAAAAGCTGGCAAGCCCAGGCAAAACGGGTAACTATCGTGGAAGACACTTGGGGCATTCCGCACATATACGGACAAAAAGATGCTGACGCTGTATTTGGATTGATGTACATCCAATGCAGCCAGAACTTTCCGCGGGTGGAAAGAAATTACCTGGAGATCATGGGCCGTCTTTCTGAGATAGAAGGGGAGAGCCGGTTGTACGAAGACCTGCAAATGCGGCTTATTTATGATACGGCAGCAGCGAAAGAAGACTACCGGAAAAGCCCGGCATGGTTTAAAGAACTGCTGCATGCATTTGCCGATGGTGTTAATTATTATCTCTATAAACATCCCGAAGTAAAACCAGCAGTGCTGCGGAAATTCGAACCCTGGTTTCCCTTGTTGTACACCGACGGTAGCATTGCCCCCACGCAGACAGGTGGTTTATCGGTACGGGACCTTCGCCGGTTTTATGAAGGCGGAAATGATATTTCCTACCTGGAGAGACCTGAACTTTCGGTGAATGAATTTAAAACTACCGGTTCTAATGGTTTTGCCCTTGCACCTTCCCGCACGGCATCGGGGAATTCTATACTTTACATTAATCCGCATGTAACGTTCTATTTCCGCACCGAAGTGCACCTGGTCAGCGAGGAAGGTTTGAATGCTTACGGCGCTGTTACCTGGGGACAGTTTTTCATCTACCAGGGCTTTAATGAAACCTGCGGCTGGATGCATACATCCAGTTATGCCGATGTGGCCGACGTATATGCGGAGAAAATAAGGAAAGACGGCAGGAATTACCAGTACGCATACAATGATGGGAAAAAAGCAGGTTGGAGAAACATTGATAAAAAAGACGTTTCCATCTCTGTAAAAAACGGGACTGCATTCGAACAGAAAACGTTTACGGCTTATTTTACCCACCATGGTCCTGTGCTTGGGAAACGCGATGAGCAGTGGCTGACCTTACAGGAAAACAACCGTTCGCTAAATTCTCTCCAGCAATCCTGGCTGCGCACAAAGGCAAATGGCTTCGCCGGTTTTAAAAAAGTAATGGAGATGTTGGCCAATAATTCCAACAACACGGTTTTTGCCGATAACAGCGGAAATATCGCTTACTGGCACGGCAACTACATGCCCCGCCGCGATACGGCTTACGATTGGTCGTTACCGGTAGATGGATCTACGGCCGCCACCGAATGGAAAGGACTTCATTCCCTCGACGAAACCGTACACCTTTACAATCCGAAATCGGGTTGGATACAAAACTGCAATTCAACACCGTTTACAGCGGCGGGTGAAAGCAGTCCGCAGCAAATTGCGTTTCCAAAGTATATGGCGCCCGATGGTCAAAACGGCCGGGCCCTGAATGCCATGCGCCTGCTGAAAGGCACCAGTGATTTATCGCTTGATGATGTAATCCGGATAGGTTACAATCCGTATTTAAGCGCCTTTGATTTTCTGTTGCCACCGCTTTTTGCGGCTTATGACCAACTATCCTCAAACGATACCTTGAAACCATTCCTGGCCAAACCGGTTCATTCCCTGCGAACCTGGGATAAAAACGCCGCTGCTTCTTCCATAGCCACAACTCTTGCTATTGAGTGGGCTACAAGGCTTGCTTCACAGGTTCCACCCGCACGAACGGCGGAAAGAGCCTCTAATGCCGTCTTGAATTACGAGTATATGGCCAACCAGGTTCCGTCTGCCGAAAAGCTTCGCTTTTTAGCGCAAACGGTAAAGGAACTTGAAGGTTTATATGGCACCTGGCAAGTAGCCTGGGGAGATATCAACCGCTATCAGCGAACTGCAGGGGGCAGCTATAGCGATGAAAAAACAAGCCTGCCGGTAGGTCTTGGACCCGCTACCTGGGGATCGCTGCCTTCGTATGTTTCCCGGCGCTTTGATACCAAAAAAAGATATGGCTTTTCGGGCAATAGCTTTGTGGCCGCCGTTGAATTTGGCAAGCGCATCAAAGCAAAAACCATCATGACCGGTGGCGAGTCCTTTGACCCGGCATCACCGCATTTTACCGACCAGGCAGAAGGCTTTCTCGAAGGCAAATTCAAAGACATCTTTTTTTACAAAGAAGACGTACTGAAAAATGCCAAACGAACCTACAAACCCGGCGAATAGCTGATTTACAGCCGCACATAGAATCTGGCTAAGAGAGGACATTTCTACGAAAAAAATCGACAGCAGCTTTTATTATTCGGTGAACGCCCTTTTAAACCAGCCCTTTTTGGATTAGGTTTGCGGCTCGTAATTTTCAGCTATGTCCGAATTTTTTCAAGATAAAGTAGTCGTGGTGACGGGCGGTACCGAAGGCATTGGAAAAGCATTGGTCGAAAAACTATTGATGGCCGGTGCAAAAGTGGCTACCTGCGGTCGCAACCAGGACAAACTCTATCGCCTCCAATCCGAATTTCCCTCTTACCCTTTGCATGCCATTATTGCTGATGTAAGCGTAGAAAACGACTGCCGGCACTTT
The DNA here is from genome assembly GCA_014163555.1 of Flavisolibacter longurius. GTDB lineage: Bacteria > Bacteroidota > Bacteroidia > Chitinophagales > Chitinophagaceae > Flavisolibacter. Next base: position 23,828 of record JACJGO010000033.1, on the reverse strand, counting down.
ATTGAATCCACATTAAAGGTGTTTGGCGGCATTGATGTTCTGATCAACAACGCCGGCGTGTCCATGCGTGGTTTGCTGAAAGATACCACGGTCGATGTGATTGAACGGGTCATGCAGATCAACTTTTTCGGGTCGGTTTACTGTACCAAGTTTGCGCTGAACTCGATCATTGAAAGAAAAGGCACGATCGTAGGGGTTTCGTCCATTGCGGGGTATCGCGGATTGCCCGGACGAAGCGGTTATTCCGCATCCAAGTTTGCCCTGCAGGGATGGCTGGAAGCGGTTCGCACGGAATTGCTGGATGAGGGTGTGAATGTAATGTGGGTCTGTCCCGGATTTACGGCCTCCAACATCCGCAATGCAGCCCTTAACGAAAGAGGACAGGCGCAGGGTGAAAGCCCGTTGGATGAAGGCAGCCTGATGACAGCCGAAGAATGTGCCGATGAAATAATGCAGGCGATCCGCAAACACAAACGTACCCTGGTGCTGACCTTTAATGGAAAACGCACCGTTTTCCTGAACAAGTTTTTTCCATCGCTTACCGACAAACTGGTAAAAAACTTTTTTTTCAAAAACGGCAAACTGGTGAAATAATATTGATTCCAAAGGCTTTTTTTTATTTATGCACAGCCCCTTTTCATTCCACTTTAATTTTTGATTTTTACACACTTTCCTTCATGGCATGCCACTAGTTACCCTAACATCGGATATCGGCGAACAGGACTACCTCGTTGGTGCAGCGAAGGGGCGGCTATTGCGTATAAATCCTGACTTTAACATCATTGACATCACGCATAAATTATCGCCATTTAATTATCCACAGGCGTCTTATGTATGCCGGAATGCCATAAAGAACTTTCCTGAATTTACCTACCACATTGTTCTGGTCAATCTTTTTGAATCGAAACCCGAACAACTCCTGTTTGCGTTTTACAAAGATCAATACGTCATTTGCGCCGACAATGGTTTGCTCAGCATGATCATTGAAGAAAAGCCGGAGATGATCCTGGGTGTGCCGCTGGAAAAATCGGCTATTAAGAATACCCTTTACTGCATCGATGTCGCGGCCAAGGCCATTACACAATTGAGCAACGGCGAACCCATTCAAAACATCGGCATTCCAGATCCCTTGTTTATTGAAAAACATCCTTTGCGTCCCACACTGGGCGAAGACTGGATGGAGGGTCAAATCATCTTTATCGACAACTTCGAGAATGTGATTGTCAACATAACCAAAGACCAGTTCGAGCGGCAACGGAAGGGCAGGCGGTTCAAGATTGTTTTTAAGCGGGATGAAATCATTGAACGCATCAGTGGCTCGTACGCCGATGTGCCGCAGGGCGAAAAGCTGGTGATTTTTAACAGCGCCGGTTACCTTGAGATTGCTATCAACAAAGGAAATGCAGCCGGCCTTTTCGGATTGAAAGGCTACAGCGAAAACAGTGGCAACATGCCCAACGTCATGCAGGCCCGCCTGTTTTACCAAACTGTAAAAGTGTATTTTGAATAAACACTCCGGCAAGCATTTTTTGCCATAACTATTTTCCCATGATCATTCGTGTCGTAAAGATGACGTTCAAAGAGGAGGAGATCTTCGCCTTCAATAAATTGTTTGATGAGCGTAAGTCCCTGATCCGGAATTTTCCCGGCTGTACGCATCTTGAGCTTTGGCAGGACAAACAACATCCGCAGGTATTTTTTACCTATAGCTGGTGGCAATCGGAAGATGACCTGAACCGTTACCGCGAATCACATTTTTTTGACGATATCTGGCGACTGACCAAACAGAAGTTTGCAGCCCGGCCTGAAGCCTGGACGCTGGACAGGCTGCACGAACTTTAATACATTCCGTTAAGAAATCGTTTAAACCATTTTTGCTTATCCTTCCTTTTCCAATGCTTTATTGATCCCGTTGTAAGTTTGGTAAACAAATTTCATCGATCAACTGTTAAGGCTTTGGAATGACCGGAAGAATGAAAATAGGAAATTACAAAAGCGGTGGTGGAAGCCTGACCGCCTTTCTCTTTTTATTTTCTTTCCTTCTTTTAGGTTGCGAAAAAGACATTGAAATAGAGTTGAACAGCGAAGAACCCAAGTTGGTGGTGGAAGCCACCATCGAAAACGGCCAGCCACCGATGGTGGTGCTTACACGGTCACTGGATTATTACGCAGCCATTTCGCCCCAGCAACTGGTCAACAGTTTTGTACGAGGCGCTGAGGTTTTTGTTTCCGATGGTACCCGCACACATAAATTAAAGGAGTACAGTACATCGGTAGGTGGCTTCACACTGGTTCATTACAGCATTGATTCCAGCAACCTTTCTACAGCCGTTATTGGCGAATTAAATAAGCAATACAGCTTGCGGATTGTTGCCAATGGACAGGAATACAATGCAACTACCACCATCCCGGGGCTTACCAAGCGGATTGATTCGGTGTGGTGGAAAGCGGCACCGCCGCAGGCTGATCTGGACCAGGTGATTGTGATGGTGAAAGCAACCGATCCGGCGGGCTTTGGCGATTACATTCGCTATTATACCAAACGAAACAGCGAACCGTTCCTGACACCGTTCAATGCCACATTTGACGATTTGTTTATTGATGGAACCACGTATGAGTTGCCAATTGAAAGGGGTATTGACCGCAACCGCGAAATTGAAGACCGTGACCGCTTGTTTTTAAAAGGAGATACCGTTACGCTAAAGTTGAGCAACATCGACAAAGCCACATACGATTTCTGGCGGACCATGGAATTTGCTTATGCCTCTGTCGGCAACCCGTTTGCCACGCCCATTAAAGTGCAAAGCAATATCAGCGGGAATGCCTTGGGTTATTTTGGTGGCTATGCCTCACAATACCGAACGCTGATCATCCCGCAATAAGAGGATTGCCGGATTCTTCTCATATAAAAGAAGATCTGATGGCATCCAAAAACCGTCAAACGCTTGCCTGCTACTGAAGAATCAAAACAACCGTTATTTTCGCAGATTAATTATGGAAACGCAAACAGCAGAAAGGACACATTTATTGATCATAGGATCGGGACCGGCAGGCTACACGGCGGCAATCTATGCAGCCCGTGCCAACCTCAAGCCCGTACTCTACCAAGGAATTCAGCCCGGCGGACAGCTTACCATTACTACGGAAGTAGAGAACTACCCCGGTTTTCCCGAAGGCATCCAGGGACCGGAGCTGATGATCCATTTTGAAAAACAGGCCCAGCGCATGGGAGCGGATCTTCGCTATGGCCTGGCCACAAAAGTTGATTTTTCGCAGCAGCCTTATAAAGTATGGATCGATGAGGAAAAACTGATTGAAGCCGATGCAATCATCATTGCCACCGGGGCTTCGGCCAAATGGCTGAACATTGAAAGCGAACAGCGATTAAACGGCTATGGTGTGAGTGCCTGTGCCGTGTGCGACGGTTTCTTTTTCCGTGGGAAAGAAGTGGCCGTTGTGGGTGCCGGGGATACCGCCGCCGAAGAAGCGCTTTATCTTTCCAAGCTTTGCTCGAATGTGCACATGCTGGTGCGCCGCGATGAAATGCGGGCCAGTAAGGTGATGCAGGAACGTGTGAAAAATTCACCCAACATTAAGGTGTACTGGAACACGGAAACCGATGAAGTTTTGGGCGAAAAAACCGTAGAAGGCGTTCGCATCAAAAACAACACTACCGGTGAAAAAACGGAAATTCCGGTGAAAGGATTTTTTGTGGCCATCGGGCATACTCCTAATTCGGATGTGTTCAGGGATTGGCTGGATATGGACGAAAGCGGTTATATCAAAACTGTTCCCGGAACTGCTAAAACTAACATTGAAGGCGTATTTGCCGCCGGCGATGTCCAGGACAAAATTTACCGCCAGGCCGTTACTGCTGCCGGCTCCGGCTGTATGGCCGCCCTGGATGCGGAGCGCTACCTGGGCGAAAAAGGTTTGTAAGAATATTGAATGACCGGTTTGTGAAAACTGATTCCTGCCATTTGTTGGGCAGGTTTCAAATCGTAAACCGGTTTTTGTTTTTAAATAAGACCTGACTTTTTATTATCAATGCCTTCTGTTTTAACGATACAACTACACAACCTGCACTTTTTTTCGCCCCATGGTTTGTTTGCAGAAGAAGCAGAAGCCGGCAATGCCTTTGAGGTAAACCTTTCCCTTACGACAGAAGCACCAGTTGCTGTAGTACACTCACTGGAGCAAACCATTAATTATGCGGAGGTTTACAGCATTACAAAAGCCATCTTTGACGTTCGTCGTGACTTACTGGAAACACTGGCCATGGAGATAGCAGAAAGACTGAAAGGGGCCTTTCCACAATTGCTAAAAATTTCAGTGCAGATCATCAAACTGAATCCGCCCATTGCCGCCTTCACCGGTTCCGTTTCGGTAACCTTCCAGAAAGATTTTACGGACGGATTAGAAGTAGATTAAACTTTTCTTTCCTAAATAGCAGCCGCCCGTTTCCATTTGCCGCTCCGGATATAAAAAAAAGAGAGAGAGAACATTGTTGTCCAGTACAACAGTTCTGACGACCAGGCCCAGGAAATCGACAGGCGCTTTACTTCCAGTACCACGTACACGTAAACGCAATACAGAACAATCGCAGCCAACTCAATGAGGAACGTCACTTTACTTTTTCCTGTTCCGGTTACGGCATTCAGCCACACGGCTGCAGCAGCACTGCAAATGAGGGCAACAGACACCACCCTTAGCACCGGTGTTCCTTCCGCTGTAAATTGTTGTCCCTGCCCAAAGGCAGCGAAATAAACATCCGGAAAAAGATTCAGCAACAGGCAGAAAAGAATTGACATACCCATGCTCATGTTCATGATCTTTTTGATCAGGCCAAACACCACATCTTTTTTACCCTGCCCAATAACATTGCTCACCATGGTATTGGCAGCTGAAGCAAACGCCCAGTTAAACACACCGAAAAAGCCAAACACATTGCGCATGGTGTTGGAAATGGCCAGGCTGGTTTGCCCCTGGTGTTCGATCAGGAGGTAAAAGAAAAACCAACTGATTACACTAATGGCCATTTGAAAAATTAGCGGCCCCGAAAGCTGGAGAATGCGATAGGTAATCTGTTTATTGAAAGAAAATCCTTTAAAAATGGAAAACTCGCGGCCGATGCCTTTGGCCCGGATCACAAGAAAGATGGCGAACATGCCGGTAAATTCCGCAATCACGGAGGCATATGCGGCACCGTTAAAACCCAGTCGTGGCATGCCGAAATGGCCAAAGATCAGCGTATAATCAAAAAAGATATTAGCAAACGCTTCGGCTGCTGTCCCGATGATGAGTAGACTGCTGCGGTTGATGCCCACCAGCAAGGCATTGCGCATCTGGTAAATAAATAGAAAAGGAAGTCCCCACATGCGAATCCGCAGAAAGGAATTTACATCCGAATAAATTTGCTGTGATTGAATCGTGGCCTGAAAGATCAGCGGTGCAACAAAATACGTAAACAATATTCCAAAGACACCAATACAAAGCGAGATAAAAATTCCTTGTTGAAAGATGGTCCCGATTTCTTTGGGCCGGTTCTCGCCGGCACGCCGGGAAATGAGGGCCTGCAACCCGTTGTTCAAACCAAAACCAATCCCTCCAAAGATTAGGTAATATACGCCGGTAATGCTGGCGGTGGCCAGCGCTTCTTCACTCAGGTGGCCAAGGAAAACAGCATTGGTAATAAAGTTCAGTTGCGGCACCAGCAAGGCAAGCGAGATGGGCATGGCGATCTTTAAAATCTGCCGGTAAGAGGTGCCAACCTGTAAGCTTTTTGCCATAAAAAGGGGCGAAGCTACTTTGTTTTTTCTATGCCGAAACCACGTACTTTGCAAAAAAACGGGATTGAAAACGATATTCGATATTGGACAGGAAAATAGAGGAAGCAGCGAACATACCTTGCTGCTGGAGATTGGAAAGGATCATTGCAGTTCGGCGCTTTTTCACAAAGCTACCAATACCATCGACCGTATCCGTCTTACCACTTACGATGAGCTGGAAACCGGCAATTATCTTCCGGCTATCCTTGCACCCCTGAAAGAAACAACGTACCGATCGGTGGTGGTCTGTTCTGCATTTCCGCAGGCACTGCTTTTTCCTTCGAAGTATTTTCAGAAAGATTATGCGGCTCTCGACGCAGTATATGAAGCGCCGGCACAGGATTATTTTCATGACAGCATCCCGGAGTGGCAGATGGTAACAGCGTATTCATTACCCAAAGCTGTCAGCAAACAGCTTCACACTTCGTTTCCTTCGGCCTATTATTTTCATTGTTATACACCCACCATAAAAATTTACAACGGCTTCATTGCCGATCAACAGTTATCGGTTCATTTTACCGACCAGTTTTTCCGGGTGTTGGTAAAGAAAGACGCTGCCATTCAACTGGCGCAAACCTATGCTTATAAATCGCCATTGGATGTGGTGTATTACCTGCTGAACATTTGCTATGAATTTAATCTTTCGCAGGAGGAAGTGTTCCTGATCCTTTCCGGTCCGGTGGACAAGGATTCTTCGCTGTTTACCAACCTGCAACAGTATTTTACCAATATACATTTTGCACAACAGCCGGAAATTAGCCTGCCGCAAAGTCCTTACCCACAATATTATTTTACGTCCCTTTACAACCTGGCTGCATGCGTATTATAAGTGGAAAATTAGGAGGCCGGCGGATCAATCCACCTTCCAATATGCCTTATACAAGGCCCACCACTGATATTGCCAAGGAAGGGCTCTTTAATATTTTGCAGAACAACCTTGATTTTGAAGACCTGAAAACCCTGGACTTGTTTGGAGGCACCGGCAGCATCAGTTATGAGTTAGCATCTCGCGGTGCTACCGATCTTACGATTGTAGAAAAGGACAACCAGATGGCTTCCTTTATCAAAAAAACAGCAGAAAGCCTGGGGCTGTCGCAAATCAAACTGGTGAAGTCCGATGTGTTCCGGTTTATGGAAACGACCCGTGAAAAATATGATTTCATCTTTGCCGGTCCGCCTTATGCGCTGACCATCATCGACGATATTCCAAAGCTGATTTTTGAAAAAGGCCTGCTCACAGATGGAGGTTGGTTTATCCTGGAACATACGCCCCGTAACAGCTACCAAACCTTTCCCTATTATCTCCGCGAAAAGAATTATGGCACAACCATTTTTTCCATTTTCGAAATGCCCGAAAGCGAAGAGGAATAAAAAGAACTAAGGCTTGCAAAAAGCATTTGACCAAAACGGTTTCAGAGAAATTTTAAGCGCATACTAAAATTTTCTTCGTGCACCTTTGTGCCTGCATTGGCCCCTTACACAAAAGGGATGATTCTAAAAAATACCATATGGTAAAAAAAGAAGCCCGCAAAACCTACGATCAAAAAAGAAGAGAGCTTTCATATACCGATCGTTTGAAATGGGATGATCTTATCCTCATCAATTTTCAAACGGTTGAATTGCCGCAACTGGGTGCTGTTTTCAGTTTCTATCCCATGGAAGAACGCAATGAGATCAACGCTTTCATCATCACCGATTACCTGCACTTCCGCAACCCGAACCTGCAGATTTGTTACCCGAAAATGGCCATTAGAGAACCTAACATGGAAGCCATTGCGTGCAAGGTTGATACGATTTTTGAAGCCAATGCCATCAACATCCTGGAACCGCTGGAAACGGAAGTGGTCGATCCGCTTCAGATTGATATGGTGCTGGTGCCCATGTTGATTTGCGATGTAAATGGAAATCGTGTTGGGTTTGGCAAAGGTTATTACGACCGTTACCTTTCACGCTGCCGGCCCGACTGTCTGAAGATTGGGTTATCCTATTTTGAACCAGTGCAGCAGATCAGCGACGCCAATGAATTTGACGTACCTTTAGACTTTTGCATCACACCCCAAAAGGTTTATGTTTTCTAATTGGTTTCTCAAGTCATTCCGCATTTTATTACTTCCGTTTGCCTTGCTTTTTGGGTTTATCATTGTTATCCGAAACTGGCTTTACGATAAGCAAATTTTAAAATCTGCGTCTTTTGGTTTACCCCTGATTGGTGTGGGAAATCTTTCCGTTGGCGGCACCGGTAAATCACCGATGGTGGAATTTCTGGTAATGCACCTGAAAGGCCAGTACAAAGTGGCCACACTGAGCCGCGGCTACCGGCGCAAAACAAAAGGATATGCCCTGGCCAGCGAAGGGACAACCGCCATTGAAATCGGCGACGAGCCCATGCAGTTTTATAAAAAATTTCCGGATGTTCCTATCGCTATCGGGGAGGAAAGACTGGTGGCCATTCCGCAATTGCTGCACGACCGGCCCGAAACTGAAGTCATTATTTTAGACGATGCTTTTCAGCACAGGGCGGTGCAGGCCGGCTTTAATATTTTGCTGACTGATTACGGCAACCTGTTCACCCGTGATTTTTATTTACCCACCGGCGACCTTCGGGATGCACGAAGTTCTTACCAGCGGGCCGAAATCATTGTCGTAACGAAGTGCCCGGCAAACCTTTCGGAAGAAGAAAAAGAAAGCATCATCCGCGAAATTGATCCGGTGAAAGGTCAACGGGTTTATTTTACAACCATTGCCTACGGTTCTCCCTATCATATCACCTCGCGGAATATGGTTGCCATCGATAATGAAACGGAAATATTGCTGGTGACAGGCATCGCCAATCCAAAACCGTTAAAAGCTTACCTCGAAGAACGGATTCCCACCTATTTCATGATGGAATACAACGATCATCATATATTTTCCATTGATGATTGGCGTGATATCAAAAAGCGGTATGAAGGCATTGATGCCGAAAAAAAACTTATTCTGACCACTGAAAAGGATGCCATGCGCTTGCTGAAGTTCAGTGCTGAAATTGATGGCATGCCGTTTTATGTGATTCCCATCGAGCACAAATTTTTATTTAACGAAGAACAACTATTTTTAAAGAGAGTAACAAGGTTTGTGGAAAACTTCAAAAATCCTTCTTAACCATGGGACGAAAACATGCTAAGCACAAAGAAAAATCAGGAAAGAAAAAGGGAGGAGAGAGCAGACCACATGATCTGCAGGGCAAACTGGAAATAACACGGTCGGGAATGGGCTTTGTGATCGTGGAAGGAGAGGAGACCGATATCCTGATCCGGCCTTCGGATTTCAATACCGCCATGCATGGCGATAAAGTACAGGTGCGCCTGAAGGAAGAACGCGGCGGAAAACGCAAACAGGGCGTCATTACCAATGTGGTGGAGCGCAAGCAATCCGAATTTATCGGCCATCTGGAAATGAACAAGGGGTTTGCCTTTTTTGTGAATGAAAACGACAAGCGTACACCGGACATTTATGTGCCGGAACGTTCATTCAATGGCGCCAAAGAAGGCGATAGGGTTGTGGTAAAAGTAAAGGGCTGGGACATGGAAGGCGGCAAGCGGCCCATAGGCGAAGTCGTTAGTATCCTTGATGCGGAGAACGTGAATGATATTGCGATGAAGGAAATCCTGCTGGAAGCTGGTTTTCCAATCGAATTTCCCGATGATGTAATGGAAGAAGCGGCCCGCATTCCGGATGCCATTCCGGAAGACGAAATCAAAAACCGCCGCGATTTTCGCGAGGTGCTCACCTTCACTATCGATCCCGTTGATGCCAAAGATTTTGACGATGCTCTTTCAATAAAAGTGCTGAAGAACGGCAACCTTGAAATTGGCGTACACATTGCTGATGTAAGTCACTACGTGGAAGCGGAAACGGCGCTGGATGAATTTGCCTACAAAAAAGCAACGTCGGTTTATCTCCCTGACAGGGTGAACCCGATGCTTCCCGAACATATTTCCAATGTGCTTTGCTCCTTGCGTCCAAAAGAAGACAAACTGACCTTTTCGGCTGTTTTTGAAATGACACCAAAGGGAACTGTAAAAAATTACTGGCTGGGCCGGACGGTTATTCATTCCAACCACCGCTTTACCTATGAGGAAGTGCAGGAGATCATTGAAAAAGAAACAGGCATATATTCCGATGAAATTCTGTTGCTTAATGCCATTGCCCGCCGATTGCGTAAGAAACGGTTTGATGCCGGTGCCATTAATTTTTCCAGCACGGAAGTTCGTTTTAAGCTGGATGAAAAAGGAAAGCCGATTGGAATTGTTGTGAAGGAAAGCAAGGAATCGCACCAGTTGATCGAAGAGTTTATGCTTCTGGCCAACCGTTATGTGGCGCAGCATATTTCCAAGATTGAAGTCAACAAAAAACCGCTTCCCTTTCCGTATCGTGTGCACGATCTGCCAACGGAAGAAAAGCTTCTTCCTTTTATTGCCTTCGCCCGCAAATTTGGCCATAAGTTCGACACCACCTCGCCAGAATTGGTTGCCGAATCGTTCAATCAAATGCTGAAAGATGTTGCCGGCAAACCGGAACAGCATGTCCTGGAATCGTTGGGCATTCGCACCATGGCAAAAGCGGCCTATACCACCGAAAACATTGGCCACTATGGTTTGGGCTTTGAAAATTACTGTCATTTTACATCACCCATTCGTCGCTATCCTGATATACTTGTACACAGGGTGCTGGAAGGGGTGTTGAAGAATAAAGTGAAGCCCGATAAAAAAATGGAGCAAAAGTGCAAGCACGCCAGCGAACGGGAACGGGCGGCCATGGAAGCCGAACGGGCGGCTAATAAATACAAGCAGGTAGAGTACATGCGTGACTTTATCGGCGAAGAGTTTGAAGGTGTGATCAGCGGCGTAGCTGCCTTTGGGTTTTGGGTGGAAACAATAGAACACAAATGCGAAGGCATGGTTAGCATAACCTCGCTGGCGGAGTACGATGAGTTTCGCCTGATTGAAGGAGATTACAGCCTGGTGGGCATGCGCAGCGGAAGGCGCTTCCGCATGGGCGACCGGGTGCGGATCAAAGTTATCTCTGCTAACCTCGATAAGCGCCAACTGGATTATGAATGGGTGCTGACAGCCACGCTGGAAGACGGCGACGACGGTCAGGAAGTGCAAAAGCACCCTACAGAAAAAAGTAAACAGAAACCAAAACGTAAAAAGAAAAAGCAGGAAGAGTAATGAACACATTTGAAGAACTGTCGAAACTGTTTAATGAGAAATTCAATATTTCACATTTTCCCGAAGAACCTGCCTCTTTATACGAGCCGAATGCCTATTTTTTGAAATTGGGCGGCAAACGGGTTCGTCCCGTGTTGTGCCTGATGGGCTGCGAACTTTTTAATGACATCTCAGAAGATGCCTGGAATGTTGCCAATGCTATTGAGCTTTTTCACAACTTCACCCTTGTTCACGACGACATTATGGACAAGGCACCGCTGCGTAGGGGCATGCAAACGGTGCATGAGAAATACGGCGAAAGCACGGCGCTCCTGGCAGGCGATGTGATGCTGGTAGCAGCATATGATTACCTGAATAAGGTTTCCCTTACATCGATGCGTCGTATTATCCAGTTGTTCAACCGCACGGCACGGGAAGTATGCGAGGGCCAGCAACTGGATATGGATTTTGAAAAAAAGGAAGGTGTTGATTTTCCCCGTTACGAAAACATGATCAGCCTGAAAACCTCTGTATTGCTGGCGGCCAGCCTGCAGATGGGAGCCATCCTGGGTGGAGCTCTGGAACGTAACCAAAACCTGATTTATGAATTTGGCCGTAAGTTGGGACTGGCTTTCCAGGTACAGGACGATTACCTGGATGCCTTTGGCGATGCCAGTAAATTCGGAAAACAAATTGGCGGCGATATCAAGGCCAATAAAAAAACCTTTTTGCTGATTCATGCCTTGGAAACGGCAACACCATCGCACAAAGAAAGAATGCTGCAATTACTACAGGAAAACGGTCCGGATAAAGTGGAGAATGTGCTGAATATTTACAGGGATTGCAAGGTAGATGTTTGGGCCGAACGCCTGAAAGAATCCTATCTTTCCGAAGCCCTCAAACATTTGGATGATGTGGCAGTGATATCAAAACGTAAAGAGCCGCTGAAAGAATTAGCCACTTTTTTAATCCAGCGACAACATTAATAAGATACAAAAAACAATCCCGGCCACCTGAGCCGGGATTATGTTTTACCACTGTCGCCTGACAGCGTGCATCCATTAGGATACTGCCAAAACCACACATGAAATAAGAACGACAATATCCATGATCACACTAAGCACAAAGGCTGGAATCGTGATTTTTGTTGGCATGGCCGCAAGATTGGTAACAAGAGCAATGCCCATAGCGACCATAGCGGTCATAAACAAAAAGAAGTTCGGTCCGGCAAACAAAGTTGCCATTACGGTAATAGGTGTCAATGCACAACCGTGAATAGCCAGGGCAAGGCCTACCCACATCAGACGGTTCTCTTCCTGGCCTTTACAATACGTCATAAAACGAGACCACAAAGAAACGTTCGACAAATTTCCGGTATAGGTTGTGTTGAGGGTTTGATTCAGTGTTGTTTGCATTTTTTTCGATTTAGTGATACAAAGATGGCCCGCTGAAAAAGGGTTTTCTATGATGCGCATAAAGGCAATCCCTGATTTTTATCAGGTTAAAAACAAACGGTTGCCATATTCTTTTTTTGCTTTTCGGTGTTCAACCTGTTTTTTCTCTATTTTAACCGCTGAAAACAATGGTGAATGGCAAATCAACTTTTCCGGAAGAAATCGATAGATCAGATCAGGAAGGATTATCACGAAGCAGAAAAAGACGGTAGCAGCAATCTGCGAAAAGTTTTAAGTGTACGGGACCTTACATTTTTGGGAATTGCGGCCGTTGTGGGTGCCGGAATTTTTTCCACTATCGGCAATGCGGCATTTAATGGCGGCCCCGGTGTTACCATTCTTTTTGTCATTACAGCTATTGCCTGCGGCTTTTCGGCGCTTTGTTATGCCGAATTTGCCAGTCGTGTGCCCGTGTCAGGGAGTGCTTACACCTATTCTTACGTAACATTTGGCGAACTCGTAGCCTGGATCATTGGCTGGGCGCTTATTCTTGAATATGCGATCGGGAATATTGTCGTCGCCATCTCATGGAGCGGCTATTTCAATAACCTGCTGGTCAACATCTTTAACATTCATCTTCCCGATTGGATGCTGATCGATCCCATGACTGCGAGCAATGCCTACAAAGAAGCCACATCGGCAGTAGCCACAAATACCTTTGCCGAAGGCCGCACGATACAGGATTACCAGTTTGCCATCAATGCCTGGAACAATGCACCGGTTGTTGCCGGTTACAAAGTGTTTTTTAATCTGCCAGCCTTTCTGATTGTTGTGTTGATCACCTGGATTGCCTATATCGGTATCAAGGAAAGTAAAAAAACGGCCAATGCTATGGTCTTGTTCAAGATAGGGGTAATCATTTTTGTGATTGTGGCCGGTGCTTTTTTTGTGGATGTCAACAACTGGACACCATTTTTGCCCAACCGGTTTGAAGGCGTGTTGCGTGGCGTATCGGCCGTGTTTTATGCTTACATTGGATTCGATGCCATTTCCACCACGGCGGAAGAATGTAAAAATCCACAGCGGGATATGCCCAAGGCAATGATTTATTCCTTGCTGATCTGTACCGGTCTTTACATCCTGATTGCCCTTGTGCTGACCGGAATTGAAAACTATTCTCGGTTTGAGAATGTGAACGATCCGCTGGCTTTTGTGTTCGCCGAAAGAGCACCCTGGATTGAAACCATTGTTTCGGTGAGTGCGGTGATCGCTACGACTTCCGTATTGCTTGTTTTCCAGTTGGGACAACCCCGCATCTGGATGAGCATGAGCCGAGATGGCCTGCTGCCGAAAAAATTTCAGAAGATCCATCCCAGGTACCAGACGCCTTCGTTTGCAACGATTGTCACAGGCTTTCTTGTGGCCATTCCGGCCCTGTTTATTGAAGACGTGATTGTAACGGATCTGACCAGTATTGGTACCTTGTTTGCCTTTGCCCTGGTGGCTGGCGGTGTGCTCATGCTGCCCCGTATTGAAAAGCAACCGGGAAGGTTTTCATTGCCATACTGGAACGGGCAGTTTGCGATTCCACTGATTGTAGCGGGTTTTATTTTCGCTTTCAACAACCGGATCCAGGAAGCATTTGCCAACCTTGGCAATGAAGGCTACCAGGAAGTATTGTTCCTCTTATTTGTCGGAGCCGCCATCATTCTGGCAGTGCTGACATTCATAAAAAAGTTTTCGTTTATTCCCATCATGGGCGTGCTTTTTTGTCTTTACCTGATGGTGGAAATACCTGCCAATAGCTGGTTGGTGTTCTTTGGCTGGATGGCGGTGGGCCTGCTGGTTTATTTTCTGTACGGGTACCGCAAGAGCAACTTGCGCAAGCAGGTTTCGTAAGGCTGTTTCTGTCGAAAGAATTGTGATTGGCAGAACCAGGTCCATTCGAAACAAAAAGGATTGCTGGATGTGTGATATACTTCAGCATCCTGTTAATCCTTAAGAAATCCAACAATTCCGTGGTTAATTTTGTTCCATGAAATACCAGGTTGGCGATAAGATAATTGTGTTGCATTCGAATGAAGAAGGCGAGGTGATTGAGATCATCAACGATAAGATGGTGATGATACAGGTACGTGGCGTTAAGTTTCCCGCTTATATGGACCAGATCGACTTTCCGTACTTCAAACGGTTCACGGAGAAGAAACTTTTTCCTTCTGAACCGAAGAAAAAATACATTGAAGACCTTCCCAAAGAAAAAAACAAATCAAAGCCGCTGGAAAAACGGGTGGCCGATGGGGTTTGGCTTTCATTTTTGCCCAAATTCCAGACAGATGAATTTGGCGATGATGTGGTGACTGACCTGAAAGTGCACCTGATCAACCGCACAGAGACTGCATACAATTTTATTTACACCCTGCAGTTTTTTGGCAAAGGCGAATTTGACCTGCGCGGCGAAGTCATGCCGTTTAGTGATTTCTACCTGCACGATGTGGATTTTGAGGACATGAACGATAGTCCTGCTTTCGTGTTTGAATTTTCATTGCTGAAAACCGATAAGAAAAAAGCGGATTATTACGAAGCATCCGTAAAGCTCAAACCCAAACAATTGTTTGACCGCATTGAGCAGTTAAAGGAAAAAGGTGAAGCCACATTCACGTATAAATTGTTCGCCGCTTACCCGGATAAACCTTATGAAGATTTTGTAGAAACGCCGGTGCAGAAAGGTTCCAAAGTATATAGCCTGAAAGACATCCGCCAGCACATCCTGCCGGCAAGAACGGTGGTAGACCTGCACATAGAAAAGCTCACCGATAGTTGGAAACACCTCACCAACGGAGAGATTCTGACCATGCAGCTAAAGGAGTTTGAAAAATGGTATGATGCGGCCCTGGCAAATTACCAGCCGCAATTGATCGTAATTCATGGCATCGGAAGTGGAAAACTGCGGGATGAGATTCATGAGCTGCTTCGCACCCGGAAAGAAGTCAAATCATTCGTGAACCAATTCCATCCCAATTTTGGGTACGGTGCCACCGAGATCTATTTTAAGGCTTAAGGCTTTGCTTTTTTGCTCCGTTTGCCCACAGCTTTTGCCGTCGTTTTTGCGGCGGCTAATTCTTTGTTTTCCGCCACACGAAACCGCACAATGTCCTGAATGAGATTCAGCGGCAGGGGTTGATCGACAGGAAACCGGATCGTGCCTTTGGCTATTGAATAAGGTTCCAGTTCTTTTTTAAATGCATTTACAACTGCTGTTTTCGGGTACAGTGCAAAATGTTTTTTGGCCGCTGCATACCACACCACAATGCCGTCCTGTTTAAACGCAGGCATGCAATAACTGATCACTTCTTCGGCTTTGGGAACAACGGCTTTGATGGCCCGCCGCATTTGTTTCAATTTTGTCTGCGCCTCTTTGGGTTGGGCAGCAATATAGTCGTCAACAGAGGCATAGTGAATCATAACCGGCATAAGCAATGCAATTTGAATATAAAAAGATACAACACTTTTCTATTTCATCTCCTTAACACAAACACCATCGATGGCTTCGTACATTTGCACCACTGCAAGCTGCGCTATCGTTCCGTTTTTCGGGAAGGAAAGTCCGGACAGCACAGGGCAACGCACCACCTAACGGGTGGGTACCTTCCGGGGTAACAGAAAGTGCCACAGAAAATAACTGCCGATCATGCACTGCATGAGGTGAGGGTGAAAACGTAGGGTAAGAGCCTACGGGTGCGGTTGGTAACAGCCGTTCGGGGTAAACCTTGCGTGCTGAAATGCCAAATATATCCCGCCTATTGGGCTGCCCGTCCAGGTTTCGTGCAAACGGACGGCGGGAGTGGGTAGGCAGATAGAGGTAGTCAGCGATGGCTATCCCAGATAAATGATAGCACTTCGACAAGCTCAGTGTAGACTAGCTAACGAAGACAGAATCCGGCTTACAGGCTTGCAGTTTTTTTTAACCGCAGAGAAGGATAATCTTCTTTGACAATAATGCTGCGTTCTCCTTTCTCTGCGGTTAAAAATATTCTTTACCAAGATACCCTCCCAGCTCCATCAGCCAGGCAATACCCACATGCACCAAAAAGCCACCAAGAATGGTTTGAGTCCGGTAGGCTACCACACCCAGGATAATTCCACCGAAATAAGAAGAAATGCATTCGCCCAAAGGCTTGCCGAAATGAATGGTGCAATAAAAAATGGCCATTGGTAAAATGGCCCCTTGCCCCGCATATTTGGCAAAGGCAAAAATGAGAAACCCCCGGAAAAAAAGCTCAATGGAAAAAAAGTCTGAACCATAGGAGAGTTGGTATAGCAACTTGTGCCATCCTTTGCCGGGTTGCTGCAGGAAGTCGATGTTTTGCATTCGCGGATACATGGCCAGAAAATCGGGTTGTGTGGACGCTGCCGCCACCAATGGTATCATGATCAACAGCATGATCAGGTAAGGCCTGACGGAAAAATTTGACAGCGTAACACCATAAAAAGATGGCTGCCTGCCGGAGAGAATGTAAATGACATAAAGCAATAAGGTAATAACAGCCACTTTAAATGGCCAGTACACGACTGCTGTCCAGTAGCGGTTTTCCAAAGGGTCGTCAGAAAATTGCATGTCCAGTGCATACACCATTTTCCAGGAAAAAATTGCAGTTGCCAAAAGAAGCAAAAACCAAAACCTACGGTTGGTAAAAGAGGGTGAAAAGAAAAATTGCAAAGCGTATCCAAACCCAAAAGCAAAAAGAAATATAAAGAACCAACAGAGGTATTGAAGCATTGAGTCAAGTTGGCGGATAGTGCGGTTCAGGTCAAAATAATAATTACAGAAAACAAGCAGCGATGTATATACCGTTGCAATCAGCAACACCCGTTTGTCCACGCTAACAATATATTCCCGCAAATACGCAACGATCTTTTTCATCCTGTTGGTTCGTCGTAAACCATAAAATTGCAGCTTTTATTTTATGGACTCAGAATACTGGGGCAATTTTAAACCCTTGAGATTATGATACGAAAACTACCATTACTTTTCAGCCTTGCTATCTTTCTTTTGGCCTGTTCGTCCCAACGTTCAAGTACAGGACGCCCCATAAAAAGCATTAGATTTATTGATGAATACACCTTGCCGCATAAAATGCAGTTTGAGACCACTACTGTGGGCGGCTTATCCAGCATTGATTATAACTCCGCAGAAGATCTTTTTTACCTCATTTGCGACGACCGGTCCGATATCAATCCGGCCCGTTTTTATTCGGCAAAAATTCGGTTGCGTGAAAAAGGAATTGACACCTTTCAACTGGTCTCGGTTCAAACCCTGGTGCAGGCCAGCGGACAACCTTTTCCAAACCGCAAACAAGATTCGTTACGAACACCGGACCCTGAGGCTTTGCGGTACAATCCCACCAACCAGACCATCGTTTGGAGCAGCGAAGGAGAGCGGATTGTTCGTTCCGGTCGCAAGCTGCTGGCTGATCCTTTTATCGCTATTGCATCGAAAGAGGGAAAGCTGTTAGATACATTTTCGTTGCCGCCAAACCTTCGCATGGCTGAAAGGGAAAAGGGGCCAAGGCAGAACGGCGTATTGGAAGGATTGGCATTTGCCAACAACTACAAAACTTTATTTGCAAGCGTGGAAGAGCCGCTTTACGAAGACGGTCCCCGCGCCGGTTTGAATGATACCACCGGGTGGATACGAATCATCAAATACGATGTGGCCAGCCGGCAACCGGTGGCCCAATTTGCTTACCAGATCGATCCAGTAGTGCAGGAGCCCATCTCAAGAGGTACTTTTATTGTCAACGGGGTACCGGATATCCTGGCCCTTAACGATCAGCAGTTGCTGATTACAGAACGGTCATTTTCTACGGGCCGGCTGACCTGTAATGTGCGTATTTACCTTGCTGAAATCGATGGTGCGGAGGACATTGCCGGAGTGACTTCCCTGGCAAAAACGCCGCCCAGACGGCCCGTACGGAAAAAACTGGTCCTGAACATGGATACCTTGGGCAGGTGGGTGGACAATGTAGAAGGTGCTACGTTTGGGCCCCGGCTACCCAATGGGAAACGCAGTCTGCTCCTTGTTACTGATGACAATTTTGCTTCGTTTGAAAAAACACAGATTTTCCTATTCGAGGTTGAATAAGGGCTTTCTGCCATATTTTAACCTCAGTTAACAGAGTCTTTTTCTACATTGTTCCTTAAAACTCACAAACATGAAAAAACTTATTGTACTGGCTGTTTTCTGTGCTTCGCTTTTCGTAGCCAATACGGCATCAGCCCAGGGTGGCGGCGATCCGCAGCAAATGCGTCAGCGGATGATTGAACGTGTTAAACCGCAACTGGTAGAAAAAACAAAAATTTCCGATGCCGAAGCAGAGAAGGTGCTGGACATTTATATGGCTACCCAACCCCAACGTCGTGAGATCCGCATGGATCAATCTATGAGCGATGAAGACAAAGCAAAAAAGATGGCAGCCATTGAAGAAGAAGCCGGTAAAAAATACAAGGCCATTCCGCTGACCGACGAAAAGGTTAAAGCGGTGAATGAATTTTTTGAAGACCTGCGTAAAAACATGCAGAACCGCAGAAACGGCGGAAACTAACCCGTTTCTGTTCGCATCACCCTTTCAAAATAAAAATGGTGAGTGACGTAGTTTATTACTACGTTCTCACCATTTTCATTTGGCGTGAACGGTTGTTCGGAATCGTTCAAAATTGCAAACCGTTTTTGCCTGCGACGGATTTTACATTTTTGTAGCAAGGCTGCACAGTAGCAGCTTTTTTTTATGCTGTAGTTTTGCAGTTCAATTTTATGTATGGCTGAAGACCTAACGATCATTACCGGGACAAAAGAAGAACAATACCAAACGCTTGTTCCGCAGATCAAAGCACTGTTGGAAGGAGAAACCGACCTTGTGGCCAACCTAGCAAATGTTGCGGCTGCTTTAAATGAACAGTTTGGCTGGCTGTGGGTAGGTTTTTATCTGGTAAAAAAGGATGAGCTTGTATTGGGACCGTTTCAGGGTCCGGTCGCCTGCACCCGCATTAAAAAGGGAAGAGGCGTTTGTGGAAGTGCTTGGGCAAAGGGAGAAACAATTTTGGTTCCTGACGTGGAAAAATTTCCCGGTCACATTGCCTGCAGCAGTTTGTCACGTTCCGAGATTGTTTTACCGCTTTTCAAAAATGGGGAAGTAGCAGGGGTTTTGGATGTTGACAGCGAGGATCTGAATACGTTTGATGAAACTGATAAAAAATACCTGGAGCAGGTAATAGCGCTCATTCAGCTTTAGGGTAAAGACAATATAACTTACTTCAAAAACCGCCTACCGGTTTTCTCTTAGAATAAGATTAGAGCCATATTAAAGGTTGTTGAAACAACTGTAAATCAAACGAAAAAAAGCTGCCCCTGGGCAGCTTTTGCTTTAAAAGCGGCACAGTATTTCCGGTGCTTACATGGCAATTTGATAATATGGATAAGAAAAAGAATCTGGAGCAATCAACAAAAGGAGAACACGAGCATCCTTTACGCCACGAAATCAGTGATGAGCAACGCAGGCTGAACACCTCGGCACATGATGAAGCGGAAAAGGATATGGAAGATGATGCAGAACTGACAGCCAGCAGCCCTAACGACGACCTTGATGAAGGCGAATCGGCAAGGCTGGGCGAAGAAACCGATTTGATTTAATCTTAACCAACAAACCAGTCAATCGTATGCAACAGTTTAATGGCAGACCCGCCAGCAGGGAAAGAAAAGATGAGATGACCCGTGTACATGCCTCTTCAAGCAATCAACCGGTTCAGGATAGAAGAAGCAGCGGAGACCCTTCAAAAATCAATACCCGCTCTGAAAGGCGACGGATCGGCTGGGAAAATGACCTGTACGAACGGCAAAGTATATAAGCATGGAAGAAGATAAAAAAGAGCCTTTCGATTTAACCGAAAAAGCCAGCCGGCGAAAAGACCCTGAAGCAACCCGTTTGGCCCGAGAGGCCGAATCGGATGATTTGCATGAGGGTTCGGGGGCAGCTACCACGCCTTCGCCTGAAGGGGATGCGGCTGGTGAGAACAGGGTGACGACATCCATTAGTGAAGACTAAATTGAAACGATTATGGCCAATAAAAATAAGGACAGGAAAAGCGAAGCCCAGGAGCGGTTTGAAGAAGCCGATAATACGGGCCGTTTTGCCGGTGATGATGAGGATGCAAGAAAAGCAAAATCTGCTGCCCTACATGGTGGTGTAACGGATACGACCGGGTATGATTCCCGGCCGGTTCACAATGACAGCGGCTCCCGAAGCCAGCCGGGTGACGAGCAAACCAATGCAACAGCACACCGCGGCTCAGCACAGGTTCAGGACTTTACCGGTGACGCCCAAAATGTAAACGACAACGGTGGAAGGCCATTGGATGAAGACGAATTGGGGCATGCACGAAACAAAGCAAACGAAAGCAAGGGCAGGGAAAACAGTCAGTAAGCAAACCGCAGTATTGAACAGTGATAACAGTTTCATAAAAGAAAACCTCCTGTTGAATCAGGAGGTTTTCTTTTATGAAACTTTATAACAGCGCAAACAACTTATCACTTATCACATATAACTTATCAACCAATCAACCTATCCTTTAACCCCCTCCATTTATCACCGCTTTTGCTTTCTGAAAAATCGGGTCATAAAGATTGTACACTTCGTAGAAGCCCTGCGAACGCCATTTTAGGCGAGCCAGAAACGCCTTGATGCGTTCTTCAATGGCCTGCCTGTCAGAAGCTGGTGTTTTCGCCAAATAGATACTATCCCGCAAGGCAAATTTTACCAGTTGATTCCAGGCCTCTTCGGTTTCGCGAAAACCAGTGGCAAATTCAGTGGGTGTTTTGTATTGCTGAAAGTCTGCAAGATTCGCGATATAATATTGGTAGATAAAATTATTGAAGCGGCCGTCAAGGTAAAGCCGGGTAACATTGTGTGTAAAAGAACTGGTGTCTACCGGTACATACACATCCGGTGTGATACCGCCGCCGCCATATACTTTGCGTCCGCCGTTAGTGGTAAACACTTTTTCATCGCTGGTATGAAGAGAATCGGGATTGATGATCTCACCGCTCATGTATCGCTCCCTGATTTCTTCCATGTAAATTTTTTTGCCTTTGTCGTAGGGACGCTGAATACTGCGACCGCTGGGTGTATAATAACGGGCAACCGTCAACCGAATAGCCGATCCATCGCTCAATCCATATTGCTCCTGAACAAGACCTTTTCCAAAACTGCGGCGACCAACGATCGTGGCACGATCCCAATCCTGCAAAGCACCGGCAACAATTTCGGAAGCACTTGCAGATAATTCATCGATCAGCACCAGCAGTTTTCCTTTTTCAAAAACACCTTCCTTATTCGCCTTGTATTCTTTTTTATCGATGTTGGTGCCCTGGGTGTAAACGATCAGCTTTTCTTCACTTATAAATTCATCTGCAATATTAACCGCTTGTGTAATATAGCCACCGCCATTTCCGCGCAGATCAAGTATAAGATCCTGCATGCCACTGGCCTGCAGTTTCTCCAGGCTTGCCATGAATTCTTTATACGCCGTTTCCGAAAATTTTCCCAGCTTGATATACCCTGTATTTTCATCCACCATATAGCTGGCATCCAGCGCCGGCAGGGGAATACGGCCCCGTGTCACGGTGATATCCTTCAAATCACTTCCACGGACCACGGTAAGTTTTACTTTGCTTCCGGACTTGCCGCGGATCAATTTGCGAATCTCCTGAATGGGCAGGGTTTTACTGACAATAGAGGAGTCGTTTACCTTAACGATTTTATCACCTAGCTGTAAACCCGCATTGTCACTGGGTCCTTCCGGGATAACATAGATGACGTTCACCGTATCCTGGAACAAATTGAATTCAACTCCGATGCCTTCAAAGTTGCCAGCCAGGTCTTCATTGGCTTCGGCCACTTCACTATATGGTATATAGATAGAGTGGGGGTCGAGGTTTTCCATTACGGCAGATATAGCATCATCCTGAAGCGAATCCAGTTTCACTTCATCTACGTAACGTGACCGGATAAGGTCCATGGTCTCCTGAAGGGTATTGGCTTTGTCGCGCCGGAAAAAATTTGCCGACCCAGTTTGCTGGTGCATTTTGAAACCAAAGAACATCCCCACTATCATCACCACAGAAAGTATCAAAGGGAGCCAGACCTGAAGTTTTTTATTGTGCATTGTTGCCTTTACTTTGTAAATGTTTCGCAAAATACGGGCATTTCGAAAAAAAGGAAATTCCACCCTGTAATTCAACAATACTTTAAGCACAACCCATGTCATCAATTTTACTTGCCGATAGCGGAGCTACCAAAGCAGAATGGTGTTTACTCAAAGAAGGGAAAAAGAAAACAATTTTCACACCGGGTATCAGTCCTTACTTTTTATCGACAGATGCCATCCAGGATCTTGTACAAAAAGAAGTTGCCGATACACTGAAAAAAGTGACCGTAGAGAAAGTGTTTTTTTATGGCACCGGTTGCGCCAACCCGGAAAATGCCAAAAGCGTTAAAAAAGCGTTGAAAGCCGTTTTTCCGGCAGCCCATATTTCTGTTGACACCGATTTGATGGGTGCCGCCAGGGCTCTGTGCGGAACCAATAAAGGCATAGCCTGCATTCTGGGAACAGGCTCTAATTCCTGTTATTTCAATGGAAAAACCATTGTGAAAAACAGCCCAGGTTTGGGCTATGTTTTGGGCGACGAGGGCAGCGGTGCCTACCTGGGAAAAAAAGTGCTGCAGTATTATTTATACGAAACGTTTGACGAAGATTTGCGGGCCAGGTTTGATGCAAAATATGTTACCAACCGTGTTGAAATCCTGGACAATGTTTACAAAAAACCACTGCCGAACCGTTACCTTGCGTCCTTTACGATGTTCCTTGCGGAGAACCGCGGTCACTACATGATTGAGAACATTATTGAAGACGGGTTGAATGATTTCTTCTTTCAGCACCTGAACAAGTATAACGAGATCTGGAAATACCCAGTGAATTTTGTGGGCAGCGTGGCGGATGGTTTTAAAGATGTAATTCAAAGCCTTTGTGCATCGTATGAGTTTGAACTGGGAACGATTTTAAAGAACCCGATGCAGGGATTGGTGAGTTATCATAAGGAGTAAAGGAGGGAGGAGTTGGGAGTTTGGATATAGGAGATAGTATTGAGGAGTCAGGACTTGGAGGATGAAATGAGGAAGTATTAGAATAAGATTTTTCTTACTGGCTTTTACTCCGAAGGAGTTGAGTGTTTGTAGAAAAGAATGGTAAAATGAAACAGGCTCTGAAGGAGCCGCGTGTTTTCTTAACCACAGAGACAGGGAGAACACAGAGGATCACGGTGCCGCTCTGTGCCCCTGTGCTTTTGTGGTTCAAAAAATAGT
>JACJGO010000032.1 GCA_014163555.1 Flavisolibacter longurius | reverse complement strand
TGTTCATCACATCCAGGCTCACGTACGGCCCCGTACCCTGCAAGAGCGGATTTTGCTCCCGAAGGTCCGAGGCAATCACAGCCGACTCCCCATATAGCCTGCGCAAAGCCAGCGTCAGCTCCACCCCAATCTGACCCGAGGCCCCAATCACTAATATTTTCTCCTTCGCCATAAGTGCGCAAATTTAAAGTTTACAGGTTCACGAAGACACATGTTCTTTCATTTTCAGCACGGATTACATTTGCACCATGAATACATTTCTGAAAGAGCTTTTCGCCAACCAGCAATACGACGACAATTCATTTTTCCTGATAGCTGGTCCCTGCGTGGTGGAAAGCGAGGAACTTGTTGCGGAAGTGGCAGAGAAAGTATCTGGTCTTTGTAAAAAATACAACATCCCCTATATATTGAAAGCCTCCTATCGCAAAGCCAACCGTACCAGTGCCTCTTCGTTTACAGGATTGGGTGATGAAAGAGGCCTTGCCATCTTACAAAAAGTAGCCAAACAATACGGTCTGCCCTGTACAACCGATATTCACAGCGAACCCGAAGCCGCTATGGCTGCTGCCTATGTGGATGTCCTGCAGATTCCAGCCTTTCTTTGCCGGCAAACCGAATTGCTGCTGGCCGCCGCTGAAACCGGAAAAATTGTAAACGTAAAAAAAGGACAGTTCCTTAGCGGTGGCTCAATGAAGTTTGCCGTAGAGAAAATAAAAAATGCAGGCAACAATAAGGTAATGCTCACCGAACGAGGCACCACCTTTGGCTACCAGGACCTCGTAGTAGATTATCGCAACATCCCTGTCATGCAGGAAAGCGGTGTACCGGTAGTAATGGATTGTACCCACAGCCTGCAGCAGCCCAACCAAACCAGTGGCGTTACCGGCGGCAACCCAATGATGATCGGCACCATTGCCTCCGCAGCCATTGCCACAGGTGCCGATGGTCTTTTTATCGAAACGCACCCCGATCCCTCCTGTGCCTTAAGTGATGGTGCCAATATGCTGAAACTCGAATTACTGGAAGAATTGCTGGTAAAGCTGGTTAAGCTGCGCAAGGCGGTGGTAGAATAAGCACCTTTCCAGTATGCAATTCTTATCGCTTTGATAGGAAGCAAATCTGTTATTCACGTTGTCCTTTGATGTCAGCATCAATGTCGTAATTCACCCCAAGCACAAACATATACAAGCCATAACAGAGGGTCCCGATGGCCACCAGAATAAAATAAACATGTCCCACATGATCCCCGATAAAATCAAAAGCTTTATCGGTATTGACAACATGGGTGCTGTTATTTGTTACGGCTGCCTTGATCAGGAAAAAGCCTGTAATGCCAAGGATAATTCCACGCGACAAATAACCGGCATAAGCAAAACCGTGCACAATATTTTTCCACACCTTGCTGAAATCCCCCGCCCTGATGGTTTCCGTATACCGGCTTGAAAGGCCGTAAAAAGAAAGCACCAAAGCTGTGAGCAAGACGATCGCTCCTGTTGCAAAAACAACAGGTTGCCCCCAGTCATTTTCCAGCATAGTTGCTACCATTCTTTGCTCCTGCAGCGGCTCTCCTGTCTTCCGTGCTCCCTGTTGTTGAAACAATGCCTGTAGAGCAGAAAACGCAATAAAGGCATCGGCTCCGGAGCTAAAAGCGGCACCCGACCTGAGCAGGATACCCTTTGCATCATTGCCAACATTATACGGGTCTTTGAAGGCTTCGTAAAAGCGCCAGATCACAAAACAAACGGCTCCCAGAATAATTAACCAGGTCAATACTCGGCCTGCGAGGAAACTGTCCAGCAAAACCAGGAAACTGCTCTCATCTGCCCCTCCCTGCTTAAGCTTTAAAAATGAAAGCAGGGCAATGACACCAATGCTACCATAAATAACGCCTGTAGAAAAACACCCGGTGAGTGTCAGCGCTTTCAACAAAATGCGTTTTTTGGTTTTCTTCATGCAATGGCGATTCCGGTCTAAACCTAGCTATTTCCGTTCTGATTCAAGCTTAAAAGTGTTCGCTGAAATTGTTTGTTTTTATTTTATAAACCTAAATAACAAAGCCCTCTAATGAGGGCTTTGTTATTAATCACCGAATTTCTTCTTTAAATCCATCAGGCTTTTCTGAAAGCTATTCAATGGAGCAGCGGGTTTAGCCTGTTTCAGTGGCTTGTTAAACGTCTTTGAACCCACGGTTCGCGGTTCATGGCTAACCGGCTGTTTGCCTTTCATGGTTAAGGCAATCCGTTTGCGGGCCACATCTACTTCCGTTACGGTAACCGTTACTTTTTGATTCAGTTTCACCACTTCTTTCGGATCGGATACATAGCGATTGCTCAGTTGCGACACATGCACCAGTCCATCCTGCTTTACACCAATGTCCACGAAAGCGCCAAAGGCCGTGATATTGGTGACGATGCCCGGAACAGTCATGCCCACTTTTACGTCTTCAATGCTTTTGATGGTATCATCAAAACGGAACTCCTCGATCTGCGCCCTGGGGTCGCGGCCGGGTTTCTCTAACTCTTTCAGGATATCATCGATAGTATATTCTCCTACGGTTTCGTTGATGTATTGCTTTTTATTGATCTTTTTGCGAACATCTGCGTTTTTGATCAGTTCCTCCAGCGATGCCTGAACATCTTTTGCCATCTGTTCTACCAAGGCATAACGTTCAGGGTGAACCGATGATGCATCCAGAACATTGGCTGCTCCCGGAATGCGCAAAAAGCCGGCGCATTGTTCGAACGACTTCGGTCCCATCATCGGTACTTTCTTCAGCTCTTCGCGGCTTTTGAATGCACCATTCTGCGTACGGTAGGCTACGATATTATTGGCCAGTGAAGCGCTGATGCCGGAAACATACTGCAGCAGGTGCTTGGAAGCAGTATTGACATCCACGCCAACAAAGTTTACGGCACTTTCCACTACCCTGTCCAACGCTGTTTTTAACTTGGTTTGGTTTACATCGTGTTGGTACTGACCCACGCCAATCGATTTCGGATCGATCTTCACCAGTTCACTCAACGGGTCCAGCAGGCGGCGGCCAATGCTAATCGCACCCCGGACCGTTACATCATGGTCGGGAAATTCTTCCCTTGCCACTTCCGATGCGGAATAAATGGAAGCGCCACTTTCGTTTACCTGGAAGATGCTCACAGGTTTACCAAAATCAATGGAACGAACCAACGTTTCAGTTTCCCGTCCGGCGGTACCGTTGCCCACGCCAATGGCCTCAATGTCATATTTCTGCACCAGGAACTTCAGTTCATAGACCGCGTTGTCAGCCTGGTGGAGGTAGATCACGGTGTGATGCAGCAGGGCACCTTGCGCATCCAGGCAAACCACTTTGCAACCGGTACGATAGCCCGGATCCAACGCCAATATCCTCTTGTTACCTAACGGCGATGCTAACAGCAACTGGCGCAGGTTTTCAGTAAAGACATTGATGGCTTCTTCATCCGCTTTGTTCTTGCTGGCCAGGCGAAATTCGTTTTCGATCGAAGGTTTCAGCAAACGGGAATAGCTATCATCAATTGCCTTTTTTACTTCATCGGCAGCCGGGTTGGATGACTTGACAAAAATCTCCTCCAGGTTTTCCACAGCAATGGTTTTATCGATGCTGATATCCATTAGCAGGTAACCTTCTTTTTCAGCCCGGCGAATGGCTAAAATGCGGTGCGAAGGACTTTTGCTCAGGGATTCATTGAACTCAAAATAATCGCGGTATTTCTGCGCTTCCTCGTCGTCTTTTTTTGCTGTCATTACTTTCGACGTCAGTGTTGCACTTTCGGTGAAAAGCTGGCGCACCGTTGCCCTTGCCTGCTCATGCTCGCTGATCCATTCGGCAATAATGTCCCGGGCACCCTGCAAGGCTTCTTTGGTATCTTTTACATCGGTCGTAACAAACTTCGCTGCTTCTTCTTCGGGATTGAATGCCTGTTGCTCAAACAGTCGTTTTGCCAGCGGCTCCAGACCTTTTTCAATGGCCTGCGTGGCTCTTGTTTTCCGCTTCGGTTTATACGGCAGGTAAATATCTTCCAGCTCTGTTGCGCTGTAGCAGTTATCAATTTTTGTTTTTAATTCCGGTGTCATCTTGCCTAAGTCTTCGATGGTTTTGATGACGGTTGCTTTGCGCTTGTCAAGATCGGTGTAATAGGCGATTTCTTCCACTACAGCGCCAATCACAACTTCATCCAGGTTACCCGTTGCTTCCTTGCGGTAACGGGCCATAAATGGGATGGTTGCGCCTTCAGCCTGCATGGTATCAATACTAGTTACCTGATTAACACGAAGAGAGAGTTTCTCTGCAATTTTCTGGATATACTTCAACTCCATAACACAAATGGTTCTTCAAATTTGAGGACGGCAAATGTAGGGAAGTCTGAACCATGATTTATGGGATGGCAAGGATTTTCAGGATAAAAAAAGGCCGCTCTTTGCTTGAGCGGCCTTTAAAAATTTATTTATCCTTTACATCGTGAAAATCCAACGACTCATGGGTTAGACAATTACCGAAGATCAACCACTTCCACACCAGGATATTTGCTTTTGTTGAAAACAAATTCTGCATCTGATACCGTTGCCGTTGGCTTCATGGTGTTGATGGTATAGCTGTAACGACCACCTGATTTCTCCAGGAAACGGGCACTTGAAATGGTGTTTGTTCCCCTGTCCACCAAAACATACACTTTGTGGTAAGGACGGGTTTTATCTGTCGGCGTCAGTTCAATCTCCTGAACGGTTTTGGCACCCTGTTTTTTGGCCCCGTTCAGTTTGTAATAAAAATCCTTGTCGTAAAAGTTGGTAAAAATTTTCTGTGGTGTCATGCCGCTGCCGCTTTCCGAAAGGTTGTTCACGGTGACTTCATTGGCTGATTTGTCGTAGTTCCAAACTGTTTTACCATCGGAAAAAATCTCCATGCCATCCATCGAAACCCTGAACTTATTTCCTTTCATAATCACCGAACCTTTCTTCGTGGAAAGTGCCTTTCCCTGGGCGTTTTCAACCTGGTAGGTAAATGTAGCCTGTGGCGCAGAAAATGTTTTGAACTTGGCGCTCACCGCATCTAAGATCTTTTTTGCATCCGGATCATTCTGGGTTGGATTTTTTCCCGTTTGAGCGGTTGCTAAAACGGATATAGAAACAAGAGTAAAAAGCGTAAATAATTTCTTCATATTGATGATTTTGTAAAATCGTCGGCAAAGATAGCCGAAACACGTCACTGAGACGGCAAGAGACGTACCGGGATTAATGACAAAATCTATCTTAACACTAAGTTTGGTTAACGAGAGAAGTTCACTTGTTCACAAGTTCATAGGTTTACATGTTATGAATACAACTCATGAACTCGTGAACTTGTAAACAAGTGAACTACTACCCCAGCGTTTCAAAAAATTCCATCAATTCAGCATCTGTCTTAATCAACACTTCACGGGCCTTGCTGCCCAGGTTGGGACCTACCACACCGGCAGCTTCCAACTGATCCATCAGGCGGCCGGCACGGTTATAACCAAGTTTCATACGGCGCTGGAGAAGTGAAGTAGAACCAATCTGGTTTTGCACGATAAGTTTTGCCGCATCTTCAAACAAGGGGTCTTTATCATTGGTGTCAAAATCTTTTCCTTCCAGCTCTTTTTCGTCAACATATTCAGGGAGGAGAAAGGCTTGCGGATAACCCCGCTGGTCCGCAATAAAGTCAACGATCTTCTCCACTTCCGGTGTATCCACAAAAGCACACTGCAGACGGGTAATTTCACCATTGTAGGAAATCAACATATCCCCCTTACCAATCAGTTGCTCGGCACCACCCGCATCAAGGATCGTACGGCTGTCGATCTTGCTTGATACTTTAAAGGCGATACGGGCGGGGAAGTTAGCTTTGATGGTACCGGTGATAATATTTACCGACGGACGCTGTGTGGCAATGATCAGGTGAATACCCACTGCACGGGCCAGCTGCGCCAGGCGGGCAATCGGCATTTCCACTTCTTTACCGGCTGTCATGATCAGGTCGGCAAACTCATCCACTACCAGCACAATAAATGGCAGGTATTGGTGACCTTTCTGCGGATTGAGGCGACGTTTGGTGAATTTCTCGTTGTATTCTTTAATGTTCCGTGTTCCAGCTTCTTTCAGCAGGTCATAACGGTTGTCCATCTCGATACAAAGCGCATTCAGAGTGTGAATTACTTTTTTGGTATCGGTAATGATAGCATCTTCTTCACCGGGCAGTTTGGCCAGGAAGTGATTTTCGATATGGCGGTAAACACTCAATTCAACTTTCTTCGGATCGATGAGAACAAACTTCAGCTGCGAAGGGTGCTTTTTGTACAGGAGCGATACCAGTACAGCGTTCAATCCTACCGATTTACCCTGCCCCGTTGCACCGGCCATGAGCAAGTGTGGCATAGAAGCCAGGTCAACGATAAAGTTTTCGTTGTCGATCTTTTTACCAATGGCAATCGGCAGACTGTAGTTGTTGTGAATGAATTTTTCCGCGTTCAGCAGGGTCCGCATGCTCACGATGGTCTTCTTCACGTTAGGCACTTCAATACCGATGGTTCCTTTACCCGGAATGGGCGCAATGATACGGATACCAAGAGCCGCAAGGCTCAGGGCAATGTCATCTTCCAGATTCTTAATCCGGGAGATCCGGACACCGGCGGCCGGCACAATCTCGTATAATGTAACGGTTGGCCCTACCGTAGCACTGATCTTCTGAATGGAAATATCGTAGTTTTTCAGGGTGTTGATGATCTGGTTCTTGTTCATCTCCAGCTCGGCCGGGTCCTGCACAATTCGTTCGCTACCGTGTTGCTCCAAGAGGTCAACAGTTGGGTATTTATAATCGCGGAGGTCCAGCGTCGGTTCGTATGGCGGCAGATCGCTGTAATCTTTTTGGCGCTCCTCCCCTACTTCGTCTGTAACCGGAGCCTCTTCCACCGTTTTAATTTCCAGTTCAAAACTTTCGGCCGCTTTCTCCATCCTTTTCGCCGGCTTGGGTTCCTGAACGTAGATCTTCGGTTCTTCAATGGGCAGCTCTTTGGTCATGCGGTCTTCTTCCTGGTGAAGGATATCGTCAACTACAGGTTCAATGGCGGGTTCTTCTACCGGCATAATCTCCTCTTCTTCCTCAATAATTTCTTCCTCTTCGGGCTCATCTTTTTCTACAACCTGGAAACCGAAATCTTTTTCTTCTTTGCTGGGGTTGATACTCAGCACCATCTCACCATCGCCGTTCAGGGCGTTGGGAACAGCGGCTTTTTCGACCGGAGGTTTTCCCGCATAAAGATCATTGATCGTGGGTCCTGTGGCGGCTTTTTTAGCTTTGGCAATGGGTGAAATCGGCTGCTCTTTTTTCTCTTCCACAACCGGTTTTTCTTCCGGCTCTTCTACAATATCGATAACCTCGGTACCTGAATAATCAATCTCACCGTCTTCGTCCTCTTTGTTGCGGATGGGAACATCGAACGAGGGATTGAACTGCCAGATGATATACGAGATACCCACCACTAGGAGCAGAATACCGGTTCCCACATTGCCGATCAGCCCTACCAGCCAATCCTTGATCATGGCGCCCACTTCGCCTCCGAATGAAAAGCTATCAAAAGCAGAGAAAGCGTAGGCAAAGGCTACGGAAAGGATAATCAGACCCACGGTTACATAGCGCAGGTTCTTCCAGATAGAATAGACATTGCGGCCGGAAATTTTATTGATGCCGACCACAAAAAAGAAACAGCAGAATAAAAACGACGCCAGTCCAAAGCCCTGGCGAATCAGCAGGAAGGAAATGTAGGCACCCAGGCGACCCAGGAGGTTGGCCACCTTGGTTTCGGCATTAAACAAAAAACCAATTCCCTCGTTCAGGATCTGCGATTGATCTTCTTTCCAGGTAAAAAAATAAGAGATAAAGGAAATGCCGAGAAAGGTAGCCACCAGCAGCGAAACGGTTCCCATGATCTTTTGGGTACGTTCGTCACGGGCCAGCTTTTTTAAGTCAACCTTCTCTTCTTTTTCCTTCTTAAATGCGGTACCGGCAGTTGTTTTGGTGCTTGCAGCTTTTTTGGGCTTTGCCACTTTTTCTTTCTTCTCCGGTTTTTCAGCCACTTTGGGCGGTTTGGATTTAAGCTCGTTAGCCATAAAATCAAAGATAATCATTGACCCCGTGAATCACAGGCCGGGCAAGGGTTTTCTGAAAAATTTTGGTCTTATTTCTTCAGAATGCTGATTAAAAGGCTGATCCAACCCAGTATGAAAAAAAGTCCGCCAATGGGTGTCAAAATGCCAATGGCCGTTGGAACGGCTTTATTCATGGCATAAAGCGAGACGATCAGGTAGAGCGAACCGGAGAAAAGAACGATACCGGCCACGAACAACACACCGGCATAAGAGAGATAGTGATTGGCGATCCGTTCGGAAAGAATGCCCACGATGATCAGGGCAAAAGCATGATACATCTGGTACTGCACTCCTGTTTGGTACGTAGCCACATTTTCCGGTGAAACAATTTTTTTCAATCCATGGGCACCAAAAGCGCCAAGGGCAACTCCCAGTCCGGCCAAAACCGTTCCGATGACTAAATAGATCTTCTGCATAGGTATCAGGCGTGAAAGGTTTTTTCAATCAGGCGCTCTAAGGTAACATCCTCCTCGTTTAAGATGGTGTTGGCCTGCTGGTAAAATATTTTCCGGTCCGAATATTTTTTGATGATATAAGAACGTAGTTCGTTGTCGGGGATGCTGCGGATCAGGGGCCGCGTCTCTTTTTCCTTAACCAGCCGGGTGTACAGGCTGTCCACGGTACTGTTGATCCAAACGGTGGTTCCGCGGCTTTTCATGTAATCGATGTTATTAAAAAAGCAGGGTGTACCGCCACCGGTGGCCATTACAAAATTTTCGTGGCTTTCCGTTACCAGGTACAGCACGTCTTTTTCCAGCATCCGGAAATACTCCTCGCCCATTTCGGCAAATATGGCGGTAACGCTTTTGCCTTCCCGTTCTTCGATCAGGCTGTCCAGGTCAAAAAACGGAATCTGCAATTTTTGGCTTAACTGCTTTCCCCAGTAGGTTTTACCGCAGCCCATGAATCCGATCAGAAATATTTTCATTTGCTAAAAGTTTACCGTTTACCGTTTCCGGTTTACCGTTGTTGGGCAATGTCAACTGTGAACGGCAAACTGCAAACGGTAAATTACATCAAGCCCTTCCGCTGTTGGTGATATAATCTTTCAGTTCGTTGTTGAAGTTTGCTTCGTCAATAAGTTGTTCCAGCGGAATATGCATGCGGTAGTTCCAGTAATACTGCGGGTTTGCCGGAAGGTTAATGCGTTCCTCCGCTGGGTTTTCCCTGCGCAGTTCACCGCTCATGCCTAAAATATCCTGCAACTGGAAGATGCTCCACATGGCCGGCGAATACAGGTGCTGCAGCACAATGGCACGGTTCACCCAGGGCTCGCAATAATATGGTGCTGGTCCCCACTCGCCCATCAGGTGATTAAAGAAGCGTTGGGTCCGATCCCTGTCTTCTTCCCACCAGCCTCGGATGGTGCTCATATCATGGGTGGAAGGCGTCACTACAGATAGATAAGGAGCATTGCGGGGATGGAAAAATTCAATGGTCGGGTCCTTCGGCATGCGCTGTACTTCCAGGCTTAAAATACTCAGTCGCTGCATCACTTCCGGTACGCTGTGCGGCACCATACCCAGGTCTTCGCCGCAAATCAACATATTGGTGGATTCTTTCAACGCCGGTAGCTTTTTTAGGGCTTCGCCTTTCCAGAACTCATCCTGCCGGCGGAAGAAATAATTTACGTACAGGTCTTTTAGTTTCTGCTTTGTGCCCTCGTCCAGGTGCTGGAACGAAGTGGTATCTTCCATCGATATGCGAAAGTGAAACGCCTGCCGGTTGGTGCCTTCCTCTTCAAAAAGCAGCACGTTGCTGATCAGGTCAAAAAGACCACCTTTCAGCGTTTCGTTATCTCCGGTTTGCGACTGCTCAGCAAAATAGGCCTGCACCTTCCGTTGGGTATTGAATTCTGCTTTCAGGTCGAATCCACCCCTGTCGTTGTTATCGAGAAAAGTTTCTTTTACATACTGCGTTAACCCATCAAACCGCTGGTACAGGATGGCATCAATGATAAACGGCTTGCAGAAACGGTCGTAATCAAACCAGATGCCCCACTCGCCAAATTCGTGTACGCTTACCGGTAAGGCCGGAATAAACCGACCCATAATTCCTTCCACACTGTCAGTAGGAATGCTCCAGATGCGGAAAAAGCCCAGGATATGATCAATGCGGAAGGCATCAAAATAATTGCTCATCTGGTGGAAACGTTGCTTCCACCACTCGAAATGATTTTCCTCCATCTTCTGCCAGTTGTAGGTAGGGAAACCCCAGTTCTGGCCTTTCACGGCAAAATCATCCGGAGGCGCACCGGCCTGCATGTGCATGTTGTACAATTCAGGAGCGGTCCAGGCATCGGCACCATTGCGATAGATACCAATCGGAATATCGCCTTTGATGGCCAGTCCTTTTTTGTGGGCATAATCTACCGCTTCTTTTAGTTGCAGGTGAAGATGGTATTGCACAAAATAGAAAAACGCAATCTGCTTATAGCTTTTCGATTTGGCACAGGTAAGTTTGGCTACTTCCGCTTCGTTGTAAACCGCACCGGTTTTCCACTGCGAAAAATCGGCTGTTTTGTTTTTGTCGCGGTAATAACAAAAAGCGGCGTACGGTACCAGCCAGGTTTTGTTATCGTCGAAGAATTCAAGGAAAGGAGTCTCCTGCAGGAAGGCCATGTCATCGGCGTCATAAAGTTCCTGCAGCACATTCAGCTTAATGCGAATAACCTCGTCGTATTCCACTTCCGGCAAAGCATTCAATGCCTTTTGCGTATTGGTCAGGGACTTTACTTTTTGCAATCCCTTTTTGCCCGCGACCTTTTGCAGGTTGATGTAAATGGGGTGAAGCGCAAAAGCAGAAATGGCTGCATAGGGATAACTGTCTTTCCAGGTAAAAGTTGCGGAGGTATCGTTAACCGGTAAAAGCTGAATCAATTTCAAACCCGTTTCTTTGGCCCAGTCGGCCAGCAACTTGATGTCGAGAAATTCACCGATACCAAAACTGTTTTGGCTGCGCAAACTGAAAACCGGAATGGCCACGCCGGCCCCTTTCCAGGTAGTGTTGGGCAGGCGAACAAAAGCATCATGTACTATTGTTTTTTTGTTTACGATGTCGTTGCTGAACAAAACACGGTTATCACCCGTTTCAAATCGCAGGAATTCTCCAGTCTCCGCATTCGCCACGCCATATTTGTACGAAGCCGGCAAGGCGGTGTTGGTAAGATTCAGCGTCAGTGTCCACCAGGCTCCTTTCTTGGTTAGCAACAGCGGTGCTGCCATATCCCAAGAACCAAAAGCGGCTGTGCTACCCAGTAAACAAATGGCTTCGTTGGGCTGCAACAACGGTGCTTTTACTTTAAAGAGGTGGGTAAACTTTTCTTCCTTTTTTGCTTTTCCCTTGCCTTTTTCTTTCAAAAACACTTCTTGGAAGGGTGCGGTATAAAAAGCATTTTCATAAAAGCTTTCATCGTTCCAGCTATCGATAAGGAGGAGGTCACCGGTGGTCTTGTGAAAGTCAATCGAACGGTGCTGTTCACCCTCCGTGATGGTTTCCCCTTTTTCGTTGGTAAAAATATAACGGTAATGCAGTGCACCCACTTCAGCGGGATCAGTCTCTATCGCACCATACCAAAACTCGTCGTTCAGGTACTGCAACGGAAACGCTTTTGCCGGCTGGTTGCTGCCCAGCGAAATAAGGTTACCGCTTACAAAAACCGCCTGTCCGTATGTTGTCCTGAACCGTAAATAAAACTCGATCTTCATGAGTATAGCAATTGCAGAAGGTTATGAATCGTGTACATATGACACTCCGGCGAAAATAAGAAAAGGATGTCATGTATCGGGTTGGAGTGAAGCGCTTTAAAAAATATACTTTGCCATTTCGGCTCCTCGCCTATTTTTGCCAAAATTTTCCAGCAATGCAAAAGAGAAATAAAGGTTTATACTGGATCCTGTTTTTTGTTTCAACGGCCCTTTTACTGTTCACCATCGCCACCAACTGGCCTTGGCTGACGCTGGTGATGCCGTTTGTTTTTACCTTTTTTGTATTGGCGATGGATATCATCTAAGCCTTTCGGATTCTTATACTTTATTTTCACGATACAGGAAATAAAAAATGCCGGTCAAAACCGGCATTTTTTATTGGAGCTTTTTGTTCCGGATCTGGTAGTTCTGCGCCCTTCTGTCCTTTTGCATCAGTTTCACCGAATCTTTACTCAACGCTTTAATGTTCGCAATATCAGCCGCATAAAACCGGGTTACCGAATCCATTTTTTGCAACTCGCCAGAGCTTTTCAGGTACTGGGCATTGGAAAGTAGAATATAACCGTTGGCCTCTGCATAGCGACGGGCAGCTTCATAATTTCCGCGGTCAACTTCGTACATGGCTTTTTCCATGTTTTCATTGGCTGTGAATAGAACCACCTGTTCGGCTACGGTTTTATTAAAGCTGGCCAGGTATTGTTCCTTGTTTTTGATAGGAACCAGTATATTTTCATTGACAATTGTTTTCGGTTGCTGATCCGTGTTGTCAGTATAAACCAACCGGGTGGTAAATGGAAGCTCCTTGTTCATCTCATTGTCGATCCGAAACCGCATCATCAACCCTTTGATGTCTTCGGAAAAAAGATCCTGGAACCGGATCACCACTTCATTCTTTTCAAGGGCATAATGAAAGGGATAAATCTTATCAACCGTTATGCCTTTCGGAAGTGTAATGCGTAGTTCTGCATTTTGGGCCACAACGTTTAAAAGTCCATACAGTTCCTTGTCAAATATGGCCGCCATTTTATCAACCCGGTCAATAAAATAATAGTTACCGGCACCGTTTTCGGCCATGTCAGTCATCAGAGTCTCATTGTAATCCAGTCCCACGCCAAAGGTGGAAATGGAAATGCCGTTGATGTCTTTAAAGGCCTGCACTTGTGCAATGATCCGCGAAGGAATCTTAGGGCCAGCGGTAATGTTACCATCACTGATAAGCAGCACCCGGTTGACATAATTTTTTTTGTAATTGGCCTTTACCTGTTCGTAGCCTCTTTCCGATCCGCCCCACAGGTTTGTGGAGCCGCGTGGTTTCACCTTGTTGATCTTGACCTTGATGGAATCTTTGTACAACACAGACGTAGCGGGTTGAATCACGTCGATGAACTCATCATAAATTACCACGCTGACAAAGTCTTCCGGCCCCAGTTTATCGATGATATCATTGGCGGCTTTTTTAGCAAACTCCATTTTTTCACCGGCCATAGATCCGCTCCTATCCAATACAATGGCAATGTTCAAAGGGTTTTTCTTTGCCTTTGTATTTTGATACCGTCCAATTTTTGTTTCCAGGTAGAGATAGCCAACGCGATTTTGAGAATCCTGCAGGTAGTAAGAATTGTCGATACCGGTTGTGAGCGAAAGCAGCCCCGTTGTATTACTGACATTTTTTCCCATGTGTCCCGTGGCTCTTGCAAAAGCTGGCAGGGTATCGGTATGACTGGTCCTAAGAAACGAATAGGCCGGTTTGGCAAACGAAAAAAACAAATAGGTCAGCGGCAATAGCGAAGCTGTAATAAGCAGCAGGGATCTGTGTTTCATACACATGTTTTGGTGGATTGCAGGGCTAAAGTAGTCTTTAAAAAGAAAAACCCACAATCAGTGTTGTGGGTTTTTCGGGTATATGGTGCAAAACCTATTTGACCTCTTCAAATTCAGCGTCGGTCACGTTTTCGCCTGTATTACCGGAACCTTGAGGGCCGCCACCCTGCGGACCACCATCAGCACCCGGTTGGGCACCACCGGCACCTTGGGTTGCTTTATACAACTCCTCGCTGGCAGCCGTCCAGGCGGTGTTCATTTCGGTTACGGCAGCATCAATGCGGGCAATATCCTGTGATTTGTGCGCTTCACGCAGGTTGTTGAGAGCAGACTCGATCGGCGCTTTTTTATCAGCAGGAATCTTATCGCCATACTCTTTCAACTGCTTCTCGGTCTGGAAGATCAGGCTGTCGGCCTGGTTAATCTTTTCCACTCTTTCTTTTTCCTGCTTGTCCTGGTCAGCATTAGCGGCCGCTTCTGCCTTCATTTTTTCAATCTCGTCCTTGGTCAGACCAGAACCGGCTTCAATGCGGATCTTTTGTTCTTTACCGGTGCCTTTATCCTTGGCCGTAACATGCAGGATACCGTTGGCATCGATATCGAAGATCACTTCAATCTGCGGTACACCTCGCGGCGCTGGCGGAATACCATCAAGGTTGAAGATACCAAGGCTCTTGTTGTCCTTGGCCATTCCGCGTTCGCCCTGCAGCACATGGATCTGCACGCCAGGCTGGTTATCGCTGGCTGTAGAGAACACTTCTGATTTTTTTGTTGGGATAGTTGTGTTAGACGGAATCAGGGTTGTCATTACACCACCCAGCGTTTCGATACCCAGGCTCAGCGGGGTAACATCCAGCAGCAACACATCTTTTACTTCACCGGTCAGAACCGCTCCTTGGATGGCCGCACCAATGGCAACGACTTCATCAGGGTTAACACCTTTGTGTGGCTTGCGGCCAAAGAATTTCTCTACAATCTCCTGCACTTTCGGGATACGGGTAGAACCACCCACCAGGATCACTTCATCGATTTCCGAAATCGACATGCCTGCATCTCTGAGCGCAGCTTCGCAAGGCTTCAGGCAACGCTCAAACAGGTTGTCAGCCAATTGCTCAAACCTGGCACGGGTCAGCTTTTTCACCAGGTGCTTGGGCACACCATCCACAGCGGTAATATAAGGCAGGTTGATCTCCGTTTCAGAGGAAGACGACAACTCAACCTTTGCTTTTTCAGACGCTTCTTTCAGACGCTGCAAAGCCATAGGATCTTTGCGCAGGTCCACATTCTCTTCTTTGCGGAACTCTTCGGCCAGCCAGTCCATAATCACTTTATCGAAGTCGTCACCACCTAGGTGGGTATCACCGTTGGTAGATTTTACTTCAAACACACCGTCACCCAGTTCCAAAATGGAGATATCGAATGTACCACCACCCAGGTCAAACACGGCTACATGGTGATCTTTTCCGCCTTTGTCAAGGCCGTAAGCCAGCGCTGCAGCGGTAGGTTCGTTTACAATCCGGCGAACGTTGAGACCGGCAATTTCACCAGCTTCTTTGGTTGCCTGGCGTTGCGCATCGTTAAAATAAGCAGGCACGGTAATAACGGCTTCGGTGACTTCCTGTCCCAAGTAGTCTTCAGCCGTTTTTTTCATTTTCTGAAGCACCATGGCAGAAATTTCCTGTGGAGTGTACAATCTGCCATCAATATCGATACGAACGGTATTATTGTCACCTTTGGCAACTTTATAGCTCCAATGGCTGATTTCTTCTGACACTTCATCATAGCGGCGTCCCATAAAGCGCTTCACACTCATGATGGTATTTTGCGGGTTGGTAATGGCCTGACGCTTGGCAGGATCTCCTACTTTACGTTCACCATTCTTCAAAAAGGCAACAACTGAAGGCGTGGTACGGCGGCCCTCGTCGTTGGCAATTACGACGGGTTCGTTCCCTTCCATAACGGCCACACAACTGTTGGTTGTACCCAAATCAATTCCAATTATTTTTCCCATTGCTTACTGTATTTTAAAGTTCATAAAGGGTTATCAATGATTATGCCTGATGGAGAGAAGGTGAAATTTTGGCAGGTGGCCCCCTGTCCCCCGGTGGGGGAACTTAGGTCGGCTGGTCTTTTGACTATTTGTTTTTTTCTCACAGTAGAACAATGCATATATTGACATTCCATATCTCCCAAATATGAAATGTCTTTTTGCTGAATAGATTATCAACCGTAGAAGTGTGCGACGCAACGGATGCTAACTAGTGTTATTTCAGCTTGATACATAAAAAGAAAAAAGCCCGTTTTATCAACGGGCTTTTTTATTGAAGGAAATAAATTGGTAAAAGAACGACTGAAAAAGAAAAGTGCCATTTACCTAGGTTCCCCCACCGGGGGACAGGGGGCTTTATCTCTCATCCGCACTGGGTCCGTACATGCCTGGAACAGGAACGTCCAACAAGCGCAGGTAAACGGAAAGCTGCCCACGGTGATGGATGAGGTGATTCATAACAAAAGATCGCAACGTGGCGATACGGGGCAAAGTAAAGATGACATGATCGCCGCTTTGCAAGGTCCAAGAACCTGTTAACGTTTCGTCTGATGCGGCTTCTAACTGGCTCAGTGCTTCCTGGTAATGTTTTTCAAAACGCTCCAGCAATTCTTCTTTCGATGCGGGGAAAAACGGTTTGTATTCGCCTTTGGCAAAATTCAAGCCGTCGGTGGTTAACGTTGCCGTTGTCCATTGCATAATTTCGGCTACATGACCGGCCATACGGGCAAGCATATACGATTTTTCGTGTGGCTTCCAATCAGCCTTGTCAAACGGAACCCTTTCCAAAATCTTACGGGTCGATTCCGCTTCGTGCTTCCATTCAGGAATCAGTGTTCTATTGAGCATATTATTTGGTTTGGTTTGAAATCTCGTCAATCGTGGGTTCAAAACTAGCAGTAATCTCTTCAGGATGTTCCAGTTTGTGCAGGGCATCCTTTTTCTTTCGCATTTTCCAGATCTGGATCAAAGCTGTAACGGTGAAAACGATTCCTACGAAAATATAAAGCAGGTTTTGATTGTTGCTGATCTGATCCGCTATCAACCGGCCGCCAAAGATAAATACAGCCGTACCGGCAAACATACCGATGGCAACACCGGCAGCATAAATATGATAGTGCTTCCAGCGGGGCTCCAGTATTTTTTTGGTAAATAATATGGTGCTCCAGCCAAACCAGAATGGGATCTGCATTGGATTGACTCCGTTGATGACAACCCCCAGCAAAAACTTGGGCAGTGCATTACTTAAGAGTACATTCTTCTCCACGCTGGGATGAAACGCTGCATAAAAATTGGCTGCCGCCAGCGAAACCACTATGGCAAGCGTAATCCATTCCAGCGCCTTGAATAATTTTTTTTGTTTTTGAATCCACTGCATGGAAAGCAGGGTCACATAGACATACACGACATCCGGCACCACCATCCCTAAGGCAAATAAAATAGCAGGTTCCAGTCCATCGGATATGGCAATTTGCATGGCGGCCAGGTTTTGCGTACCCAGCGGCAGCATGCCAACAAAAGCTATTAAGATACCGGTGAAGAATATGCGTAAAAACCTCAGCATAGTGGTGTCAGACGGAGAAGTGAAATGTGAAACTGCTGTTGCACCCAATCTTAACCACTCCTCCTATCATAAAAAATATTTATTCAATTTACGTTCATGTTTGGCGATTCACATCAAATAAGAATTTCCCGGTCGGCTTTTTCCAGGATGGCGGCATGTTTGCGGGCCTGCTGCAAAAACCGGTAGCCCTCCCTGTTACTCCAATACCGTACGCCTTTATGCCGGTTGTTGTACCTTCCAATTTCGTACATCACTTTCCAGTGACGGGCAAATTCCGATAAAGCTTTTCTCCACGAAAATCCAGCATTGTACACATGGTTGGGCTCCGCTCCTGTTCCATTAAATTCAAGGATGATAAATTTTCCTTGCTTCAGTTCTTCAATACTGTTGCATTTCAGGTCATAACGGCCGTAATAAAACTGGCAACGATGACTCAGCGGATCGAAAATCTCCCGCAGGCGTTCATCAATCAATGCATGCAGGTTAGTAAATCTTGCTCCCCTATTCAGGTTTGCAGCATGCGTTAAAATATATTTTTCACCGTTAGGTATAACCGTTTGCAAATGTTGTTCATGTTTGATCCGCATTTCTTCAAGGCGGTGCTTGGCTTTGGGATGTTGCTGGATCAGTTCCCACAACGTATGTTTTCCATCACCAAAAAGGTGCATCATTTCCTTTTGAATAAACCCGCTAATGGTGCCCTTTTGCTGGGCCGGATAGCGATAATAAAACACGCTGACTTCAAGCGGTGCTTCCACCAGTTCCTGGATGATGTACTCAACAGGTACCCGCTGGTGGTAGGCCAATAATTTTTCCTCGCTGTCCACTTTTCTGAACAACAATCCTTTCAAGCCGCTTTCGGGTTTCACACACAAAGGATAGGTAAAGCCTTTTTGCGCAACGATGGTTTTTATTTCTTCAAACGGTTGTGCAGGACCGACATACGCCGTTTTCGGATACATGCCTTCGGGTAAAAGCTCATACATTTCTTTTTTGCCCTCCCCTTCAAAACCGGCAAACGTCAGGGTAGGGTCCGTAGGCGTGAAAAACCAGAAATTTTTGGCTTTGACTGCATACCATAACCACAAGGGACCCAGCGGTGCATAGATTACATTAAAGGGCCAGAGTTCCCAGTTGGTCCACTTTTCCCAGATACGTTTCCAGTTTTTCATGAACGGGCAAGGTAAAAGCAAAAGTCAAAAGGAAAAAGTCAAAACCGGCATAGCATTGTTTTGCATCGGTGACCGGATGCGATTTCACCGTTGTTTTTACCTGCCTTTTTTCTGTTTTTACATTTGGTGACTCTCGGCTTATTTTTGGCCTTTATCAAACGATTGAATATGCACGTTCCCTCCATGGCAGAAATGATGGCTAACGGTGAAACCCCTGAAATTCTTTTCTGGGTAGGCTGCGCCGGAAGCTTCGACCAGCGGGCCCAGAAAGTCACCAAAGCTTTTGCCACCATTCTTCACCATGTCGGAATCAAGTTTGCCATATTGGGCAAAGAGGAAATGTGCACCGGCGACCCGGCCCGTCGTGCCGGCAACGAGTTTCTTTTCCAGATGATGGCCTACCAGAACATTCAAACCCTGAATATGTACGAGGTAAAAAAGATCGTCACCATCTGCCCACACTGCTTTAATATTTTCAAGAACGAATACCCCGAACTGGGCGGCACTTACGACGTTATCCATCATACGACCTTTCTTCAGCAATTGATTGATGAAGGAAGGATCAAGCTGAAAGAAGGCGGCAGCTTTAAAGGGAAAAAAATTACCTACCACGACAGTTGTTACCTCGGCCGGGCCAACGGCATTTATGAAGCACCTCGCAAAGTTCTGGAGGCTCTGGATGCCGAACTAATTGAAATGAAACGCTGCCGCAAAACAGGACTATGCTGCGGCGCCGGCGGTGCACAAATGTTCAAAGAAGAAGAGCCCGGAAGGACCCGCATTAA
The DNA here is from genome assembly GCA_014163555.1 of Flavisolibacter longurius. GTDB lineage: Bacteria > Bacteroidota > Bacteroidia > Chitinophagales > Chitinophagaceae > Flavisolibacter. The sequence continues at coordinate 30,584 of JACJGO010000032.1, read as the reverse complement.
CCTCGAACGGAGCGCCGAGGCGATCGGCACCGGTGCGGAAGTGGTAGCGGCGGCTTGTCCGTTTTGTAACACCATGCTTACGGATGGAGTGAAGGCGGCCGAAAAAGAAGACAATGTTCGGGTATTGGATGTAGCCGAGATTGTAGCTCAAAGCCTGAAATAATATGTGGCAACAATTTCTTACCAAAAGATACTGGCGGAGTGCTGCAAGTAATTTTCTGTGGTTCCTTGTCCTGAATACTGTGATCAGCTATTTTTTCAAGGAGAGTGAAAGTGAATTCTGGAGCTTATCCGAGATACAAAGCCGTTTTGTATTCGCTTTTTTTATGTCTACCCTGCTGGCATTCCGGCATAAAGAAACTAATCAAGCCGAAACAAAAGAAGATGTTGCGCTTGTGATCAAATGGAATGCAAAAGACTTCCTCAACATTTTTGGGATGTTGCTGGTATTCTCCTTACTAATTCTCTCTTTCTTGTTCGGCCTGAGTTGGCTGATTTACTCTTTTATCGATTCCAATTTGGAGCCGACAGGAAAACTCTACCTGAGAATGCTGTTTACCGGTTCGATTATGTGCCTTGTAATGGCTGCTATTCTTTTTACCTGTAATCGACTGGGCATCTCGTGGGAGTTTCGTTCCTGAAAAGATTCACGGCCTTTTTTGTTTCCGTCTTAGCTTTGCCAGATGAATCTGGATTACAAACACTTATTGCCTGAAAGCTTTGCTGATAAAAGTCGCGTTTGGATCTACCAAAGCAACCGGGTACTCTCTCTTTCCGAAGCCCTGGAAGCCGAAGAGTTGATCAACCAATTTGCAGAGGAGTGGAAATCACACGGTGCCGATGTAGATGCTTTCGGCAATCTTTTTTTCGGGCAGTTTGTGGTATTGATGGCCGATGAAACAAGGGCGGGTGTCAGCGGATGCAGCACCGATTCTTCCGTGCGGTTTATCAAAGCCCTGGGCGAAAAATTTGGCGTTGATTTTTTCAACCGCACCAATCTTGCTTTTGTGGTAAAAGATAAAATCCAGGTATTGCCGATGAACCAGTTGGCCTATGCGGTGCAGAATGGTTTTGTAACGGGTGAAACGCTCTACTTCAACAACCTGGTGCAAACAAAAGCTGAACTGGAAAACGACTGGATCATTCCTGTGCAATCCTCCTGGCTGGGCAAAAAACTCTCCCTGGCGCCGCAGACAAACCAGTAAAGACGTTAGCTGTCCGTTCCCTAGCTTTTTATCAGATTCTGAACCGCCTTCTCCGTAGCGGTTTGCCGCTTGGTGGTGGTTTTTGAAAAGCCATAGCCTACACTCAGGCGAAAGTTCCGCGTTTGCGTATTGTTGAAATTTTCCAGGATAAAATTGGGCCCGTATGTAAAGTTGCGGTTGCGCAACTGGAAGAAAGGATCGGTCATATTCAGGGCCAGTGTCAGTTTTCTTTTTAGCAGCCTTGCCTGCAGGCCAATATTTGTATTCACAGTACTGCGGGCTACTCCTTGCGGACTGGCAAACCGGTTGAAGCTCAGGTTCCCGGTGGTGGTAAAATTTTGTTTGAAGGTGTAGTTTACATTCAGGTTCGAAGTAAATGAACCGGCATCCCGGTACCGGCGATGCTGTTTATCGTAATCACTGTACCGGTTGTAAACATAACTGGCGCTTACATTGAAACGCAGCTTCCGGGCCACGGTGTAACCACTCCACATACTCGCTTCATATTCCCGTTTCCCGCTGATGTTTTGCCAGATCGTTTGCGTAGTGCCATCACCTAGCAAGCTGCGAATCGGGCTAAAAACGGTATGTACTTTATTGTAACCGAGTCCTAGATTGGTATAAAGCGAATTTTTCGACCGCCCGATTACCAGGTCAAAATTATCGGCGGTGGAAGGCAACAAACCGGGATTGCCGCCTCTTGTATTAAATGGATCGGAATAGTCCCTCGTGGGGTTGAGCTCATTCACACCCGGCCGGCGAATGGATTTTCGGTACGCAACCGAAAGGTTGACATCGCCCCAGGTTTTGCTGAGATTAAAAAACGGCAACAGGGTCCAATAACGGTTTGATGTGTCCTTTCCCGCTTTCAGCAGGTCAAAGTGAATCACCGTTTGCTCTTCCGACACACCGGCCGTTGAACTAAAGTCGGGCTGAAATACCTGTTTTACCGAAAGGCGGAAATTGGTAATATCCTGGTTAAACAGGAAAAAATTGCTTTGCAGGTCAAGCGGCAGAAATGTGCCGTCCAACTTGTTTTTGTAAGCGGCATCAACCCTTACATCCGAAGCCGAATGTGTGAAATAACTACCAACTGATAAAAATGTTTTTTGTCCAACAATGGGCCGGTCGTAGGCTACCCGTACATTGTAGCCGGTATTTTCGGTGCCGTTCACCTGCTGGTTGGTGCTGTCGTAACCGGTTGGCGTATAATCAGGCCGGAAAAATTGTTGAAAGAACAGTCGGTCCGAGGATTGGTCGCCTGCCCAGTAACTGGTGAACACCCGCAATACTTCACCGGGACGATGGCTGCGAAACGTATAATTCAGGGCCAGGTTCGTGTTCCTGTTCTGGTTTTGGCTGCTCACCGAACGGTTGCTCAGCCGGTACAATTCATCAAAACGATTAATATTTCGAAATTCGGTGGTGCTGGTGTTGTTGGACCGGTTTTGATTAATCTGCGCCACAAAATTCAACTGGTGCTCTTTTGTAATCTCGTAATCAACCGAAGCGCGGAAGTTGGGACGAAGAGAGCTGTTATTGTACTGGTTGTTTGTTTTAAAAAAGTTTGAACTATCTGCGTACAGGTTCTGCCTTATCGAATAGCCCATCCCACGGTAATCATTATCCGAAATTCCGCCATTGATATTTATAGAAAGCCCGGTTTTGCGGTAAGTGAAATGCGCATTCGATCCTTTTTCGCCGCGGGTACCGGCATACACATTTAACCGGCCATTAAAGCCTACGGTTCCCTTGCGGGTAACAATATTGATTACACCACCCTGCTCGTTGGCATATTGCGGTGGTGGGTTGGTCATGACCTCAATCTTTTCAATCGCATTCCCGGGAAGCGATTCCAGCAGGTCCTGCAATTGCTGCGCATTCATCTCCACCGGCTTGTCATCGATGAGTATCTTTGGTTCTTTGCCGCGAACGGTTACCTTACCATCAGCGTCCTTTGAAACCAGGGGCACCTGTGTCAGCAGGTCACTGGCATTGCTGCCCTGGCTTGTTGCCGATTCACTCACATTAAAGGTGATGTTCCCGTCTTTGCTTTGAATCAGGGGTTTCTCAGCGTAGATGATGATCTCGTTCAGGCCTGCGGTTTCCTTTGGTTTTACTACCAGTTCGCCCAGTTGAAAATCGAATCGATCCGGACGCAGGTAAATGCTGTCGATGGTCAGGTTTTGCAACCCCACATAGGAAACAACCAAGCGGTAATACCCCATGGGCAATCCTGAAAAAAGAAAACCGCCAGTTCCATCCGAGGAAGACGTTTTTTGAAAAGACGCACTGCCAAGTAACGCAATCTGTACAGTTGCACTTTCCAATGGCTTGTTCTTATCATCCAACACCGTTCCTCCAATCACACCTTCCTGGGCAGAAACTTTGAGGGTGACAAATAGTAAAATGAAGAACAAAAGCCGCATACCGTCAAAGGTATCCTCTCTAGCGTTAGAGAGAAAGGTTCGGGTGGAAGAAGCAAGTTAATTATAGTTAATGCCTGCTCACGGCCAGGGGTATCCTACCAACGCTGCGACCCGGAGTTCAAAGCCTCTCGCCGGCTTTGCGAAAAAAGGAGCAGCAAAGAAGCCAAACAAACAATGTAAAAGCCAAAGCCCATATTCTTTATCAAGCTGAAAATGCCGGAATTGTTCACCTCCTTGTTCATATCAAATGAAAGCAACAGCATAAAAAAGGCAAGGGAGAAAAAAGGAAGACTCAGCAGAAGACTGTTTAAAGCTTTTTTCCGGAGCGACTTGAAAAGAATAATTAGCGCTGTGAGTGGAATGAGCAAAAGCGGAAACGAGATAATGATAAAATCAACCATCGTCATCTCGTCGTCATTGCTGACCGTACCAAAAGCCAGGTTTAAAAAACCGACAGCACTGATATTATCATACGCCGGTATAAAAAAGGCGATAATGATCAGCGATGCGTAAAAAGCCCGGTATTGATTTCGGGAAATCCTCATGTCAACAGCCAGTTTCCTTTAAAGATAATCCAAAAGCCCAAACTGCAAAGGGATTGCAAAAAGAAACCCCCATGCTGCTGACAACCTGTCACGAAGAGGCGATTTGTTTATCTTTGACCCCACCTTATTATGATGCAGGAACTTTTTATCGATAAAAAACAGGACGAAGCCCGCCAGGGAGAAGCCTACTCTCCTTTCCAGGGCGACCAATCCCAATACAAACGGCACTTTTATATCGAAAGCTACGGCTGCCAGATGAACTTCAGCGACAGTGAGATTGTTGCTTCCATTCTTTACGAAGAAGGGTACGGTGCCACCCGCAATTACGAAGAGGCAGATCTGATCTTACTGAATACCTGTTCCATCCGGGAAAAGGCTGAACAAACCGTGCGGAAGCGGCTGACGGAGTTTAAAAAACTGAAAAAAGCAAAGCCCGCCACGCTGGTTGGGGTTTTGGGCTGCATGGCCGAACGCCTGAAGGCAAAATTCCTGGAAGAAGAAAAGCTTGTAGACCTGGTGGTTGGGCCGGATGCGTACCGTACCCTTCCCGGGTTGATTACGGAGGCAACCGGTGGGCAGAAGGGAGTGAACGTGCTGCTGAGTCGTGACGAAACCTACGCCGACATTGCACCGGTTCGCCTGAACAGCAATGGCATTACTGCTTTTGTAAGCATTATGCGGGGTTGCAACAACATGTGTTCGTTTTGCGTGGTGCCTTTTACCCGCGGACGGGAACGCAGTCGTGATGCCGCCAGTATCCTGCATGAATGCCAGGAACTGTTTGATGCAGGCTATAAGGAGGTAACCCTATTAGGCCAAAACGTAGACTCCTATTACTTTGTATCCGACGATGCGCCAACGGTAACATTTGCCAACCTGCTCGAAATGGTGGCCCTTATCTCGCCGGATCTGCGGGTTCGCTTCTCTACTTCGCATCCGAAGGATATTACAGATGATGTGCTTTATACTATGGCGAAGTACGAGAACATCTGCAAATACATTCACCTGCCCCTGCAAAGCGGTTCTACCCGTGTATTGCAACTGATGAACCGCAATTACACCCGGGAATGGTATATGGCCAAAGTGGACAGGATCAAAGAGATCATGCCCGACTGCGGCATTTCATCCGATATTATTGCCGGCTTCTGTACCGAAACCGAAGAAGAGCACAAAGAAACCGTGAGTATGATGGAATACGCCGGTTACGATATGAGCTATATGTTCTTCTACAGCGAACGCCCCGGCACACTGGCCCAGCGCCGTTATACCGACGACATCCCTGAAGAGGTGAAAAAAAGAAGATTGCAGGAGATTGTGGAAACCCAGAACCGGCTTTCACTGCAAAGCAACAAAAAGGACATTGGCAAAACATTCAAGGTATTGATAGAAGGAAATTCCCGCCGGAGCGACGAAGCCTGGATGGGACGGAATTCACAGAACAAGGTGGTGATTTTTAGCAAAGGAACATTTGACTTGAAGCCCGGCGACTATGTGAACGTAAAGATTCACGACTGCTCGCAGGCAACGTTGTTTGGCGAAATCGTATAAATCAACAGAATGGATTTACAAAGTATTAAAAACAGGTTTGGCATTATTGGAAACTCCCCTGCTTTAAACTACGCATTGGAAGTGGCCGTGCAAGTGGCCAATACGGATCTGACAGTGCTCATTGCAGGCGAAAGCGGCGTGGGAAAAGAGGCTTTTTCGCATATTATTCATTCGCTTTCTGCCCGAAAGCACAACGCATTTATTGCGGTTAACTGCGGCGCCATTCCCGAAGGCACCATCGACTCCGAACTGTTCGGTCATGAAAAAGGATCTTTTACAGGAGCGGTGGACAGTCGCAAAGGCTATTTTGAAACCGTCAATGGCGGTACCATCTTTCTGGATGAAATTGGAGAGATGCCGTTGGGTACCCAGGCCCGTCTGCTGCGGGTACTGGAAAGCGGCGAGTTTATCCGCGTGGGTTCATCTAAGGTGCAGAAAACAGATGTGCGGGTGATAGCTGCCACCAACAAAGATCTTTTACAACTGGTACAGAATGGTAAATTCAGGGAAGACCTGTATTACCGGTTGAATACGGTGCCTATTCGCGTACCGTCTTTACGTGACCGCAAGGAAGACATTTTTGTTTTGTTTCGAAAGTTTGTGGTGGATTTTGCCGAGCGGTACAAAACCACACCGGTGCAATTGGATGAAGACGCCAGAGTGATGTTGACGAACTATCCCTTCCCCGGCAATGTTCGGGAGCTGAAAAACCTGGCCGAACAGATTTCCGTTCTCGCCAAGGAAAAGCAAGTTTCTCTTAAAGAACTTGGACGTTTTCTTCCCGAGCATACACAAATGAATCGCCTGCCGGTGCTGGCACATCCGGCGGGGCAGGATTCTCATGAATTCAACAACGAACGGGAGATCCTGTACAAGCTTTTCTTTGACATGAAGCGGGATGTAACCGAGTTAAAGAAACTGTTTTTAGAAATGTTGCAGAACCCGTCTGTGGCAGCGCAAAATCCTTCCTTCTTGGATGGTGTAAAAGACCTGCAAAGGGTAGATGGCGGGCAGATGATGGTGCCCTCCCACCAGCCCGTAGCGGCGCAACCGGTTATCATGCATAATGCGTCTGATATTCATGCCCACGAAGAAGTGGATGAAAGCCTCAACATCATGGACAAGGAAAAAGAGCTGATCATCAAAGCCCTGAAAAAGCATCGCAACAAACGGAAAGATGCGGCCATGGACCTGGGTATCAGCGAACGCACCTTGTACCGCAAACTGAAAGAATACGACATCGATCAATAAATACAAACGTCAGGAGCAAATCATACAAACACCATGTTTCAAACCTTTTTAAAAAAGAACAAGTTGCTGCTATTGGCAGCACCATTTGCTGGCTTTTTTCTTTTGACGTTAGCCATTTCCTCCTGCGGCATTTACAGCTTCAACGAAAAAGGAAATGTGGTGGACAGTGCCAAAACAGTACGCATTGAACCTTTCGAAAACCGGGCTGCTTATGTGAACCCACAGATCACACCGGCTTTAACGGAGCGGTTTCGCACAAAGGTGCAGAACCAGACAAGGCTTACCAATACCAATAACGATAACGCCGACTACAATATCCGGGGACAGATCACGCAGTACTCCGTTAGCACAACAGGTGTAACCACCAACAACGGGCAGCAGCAAACATCGGTCAACCGCTTAACGGTCAGTGTGCAGATTTCGCTATCCCGCTTTGGCAGGCCGGAAGAAAAATTTGACATCAGCCGAAGCTTTGATTTCAGTGCGCAGCAATCACTGCAGGCGGCAGAAGCATCACTATTGGAAGAAATGATCCGCAACCTTTCGGATGAAATTTTCAACCGGCTTTTTTCCAATTGGTAATGTAACTTGCCCCTTCTATGAGCGAACGAATACATGCATTGGCTCAGCACCTGCTTGGCAAATCCTCCATAGAAGAATGTAGCCTGGAAGAATTGCAGCACATCACCAAACGGTTCCCTTTTTTTGCACCGGCCCAGTTTTTATTGCTCGAAAAACTAAAGGCTGCCGGCTCACCGGATGCGGCCGCACAACAACGGAAAGCTGTTCTGTATTTTCATGATCCGCTGCAGTTTGATCATTTTCTTTCTGCGGATGATTATTCAATGGATGATTTGTTTGCAGAAGAGAAAGAGGCCAGCAATGAAATGGCAACAACTTCATTTGCTGAAACTCCTGATGCCGATTTAGCGGTTATAAATCCCACATCCATCGAACCTGAAATACAGGAAGAGGAACCAGCTGTCGTAAGTATAGAAGAACCTGCAGATGTTCCTCCAGCTGAAGCCACTACCGTTTTTCCAGATCCGGATATTCTTTCGGAAGAAATTGAAGCACCAGCCGAACCGCATGTGCTACCAGTAGAACCGTTACCTGAGGAACCTCCGGTTACATTGACAACAAAAGAAGAAGTTGAAACAGTTCCGGAACCCATTACCGAAAACGAAACTACCGAAACGATAGCACAGGCAACAACAAACGATTTGGAAGTCGTTGCTCCTGAAACCAATGCTTCTCCTGTTTTGCAGTCTGAAACAACAACTCCTGCAGCAAGTGGCGACATCTTATTCGAGCCTTATCATACCGTAGATTATTTCGCTTCGCAAGGCATTAAGGTATCAGCAAACGATTTTTCAAAAGACAAACTTTCGAAACAACTCCGGAGTTTTACAGAGTGGTTGAAAGTCATGAAACGTCTGCCGGCAGCCGAGATGGCACAGTCGCCGCAATCAACCGCCGAAAAAAGCGTGGCCAACATGGCCAATCACTCGGTGGAGGAAAGCGAGATCGTTACCGAAGCCATGGCCGAGGTTTGGGCCAAACAAGGCGCTCACCAAAAAGCTATAGAAACCTATAACAAATTAAGTTTGCTTAATCCCTCCAAAAAGGCTTATTTTGCTGCCAAAATTGAAAATCTAAAAGGATCATGACCACCTTATTTATCATTCTGATCATCCTGGCTTGTGTCGTATTGACGCTGATTGTGTTGGTGCAAAACCCCAAAGGCGGTGGCCTGGCAGGAAACATTGCCGGCTTCAGCAACCAGTTTATGGGCGTAAAACAAACCAACGATGTGCTGGAAAAAGGCACCTGGATCTTTGCCGGAGTGATTGCCGTGCTTTGTATTGTTTCCACACTTTTCATTTCCGGCGGTGAGTCGATCAACCGTGCCGACAACCTGGGAAGCGGTGTTACCAATACGCAGCAAACTGCTCCTGCACCGGCTCCGCAGCCTGTAAACCCGGCTCCACAGCAACCCTAACCATTTCCACAAAACGATATTTTACAAACCCTGCTTTCCCGGCAGGGTTTTTTGTTATTTTGAAGCGTTATGAAAAAACTGGTCTGGATTGTTCTGATTATCCTGTTGGTAGGTGGTCTTGTTGCAGCCTGGGTATTTCTTGGTCCGGGAACGGGCTTTAAAGCAAAAACGGAAACCCTCTACATTCCATCTTCCGGTGCAACAAAAGCATCGGTTCTGGACTCCCTTGAAGCCAATAACATTGTTTCCAATACCACGGCATTTACATTCCTAGCCGGCATGCTGGATTATTGGGAAAAAATCAGGCCCGGGCGGTACGAAATTCAAAAAGGAAGCAGCGTGTTGTCCATTGTTCGTAAGCTGCGCAATGGGGCACAGGACCCCGTAAATCTGACCATCACAAAGCTTCGGACAAAAGAAGATTTTGCCCGGCTAACGGGGTCAAAATTTGAATTTGATTCACTACAGATGATTTCGTTTTTAAACAACGCCGACTCTCTGCAAACCTACCAAACGGACACAGCTTCCGTTTTGTGGAATGTGGTTCCCGATACCTATTCATTCCTTTGGTCCACCTCTCCTGCTGCCGTGTACAAACGTCTGGCCGCCGAATCGCAGAAGTTTTGGAGTGAAGAGCGGGAAGCCAAGGCTAAAGCCATTGGTCTGTCGCCAAAAGAAACGTATATACTAGCATCTATCATCGAAGAAGAAACCACCAATCACAAAGAAAAAGATACCATTGCCAGCGTGTATCTAAACCGACTGAAGATTGGAATGCCACTGCAGGCTGATCCTACACTTAAATTTGCCGCCCGCAATTTTGCCCTGAAACGCATTGCCGGACCGATTCTCCAAATCGCTTCACCCTACAATACGTATCGCAACAAAGGACTGCCGCCAGGCCCTATCAGCACGCCATCAAAAGTTACGATCGATGCCGTACTGAACCCGGCACAAACGCCGTTCCTTTATTTTGTTGCCAACAGCCGGCTCAACGGCCACCTGTTCAGCACCACGTTTGACGAACACCTGCAAAAAGCAAGAGGCTACTGGCAGGAAGACCGGCGCCGGGTCGGTGCCGATAGCACAAAACAAACAGGTGGGTAAAGCGGGGGACACCGGATTGTTTGATGAAAGAAGGGTTTTGCTACACCAATGGCAATAGCACAAACGGTATTTTACGGAACTTTAGCCAAACGATTTTTATATGAAAAAAATAGTCCTGCTTTGCAGCCTGGCCTTCATTGTGCTTGTATCGTTTGCGCCGCCTGCCGAATTGCCCATTGGAGCTACGATGCCTCTTGCCGATGTGAAGATGAAAGATGTTAGTGGCAAAAACGTTTCCTTGAAAGATGCCGTCAGGAAAAATGGTGTACTGGTGATGTTTAGTTGCAACACCTGCCCGTATGTAAAAAAGAACCAGCAGCGTACCCGCGATATTGCCGCCTATGCCATGAAAAATGATGTTGGCGTTATTCTGGTCAATTCGAACGCTGCCGAACGGGATGGCGATGATTCGTTTGAAGCCATGAAAGAATATGCTAAGGAGCAGCAATTCAACTGGTATTATGTTGTGGATGATGCCAACAAACTGGCGGATGCTTTTGGCGCCACCCGTACACCGGAAAATTTCCTGTTCAACAAAGAAGGCAAACTGGTTTATCATGGCGCTATTGACGACAATCCCAATGAATCCAGTGTACAACGCAAACATCTTTGGCTGGCCATGGATGAAATGCTGAACGGAAAAGATGTTTCTCTTACCAAAACCCGTTCGGTTGGTTGCGGTATCAAGCGGGTTAAGTAACAAGGTTTGGGGTTTGGGGTTTGGCGTTTGGCTTTGGGGGTTATTCAGGTTGATGTGACTGCTCGAATACAGGCAAAACTTATGTTGAATACGTTCCGGATAGGACATCTTTTTCATTAGCGGGAATCATTTCATTCATTTCTGTTTATTGAAAAGAACTCGCAGGAAAAAGATTTTTCTACTATTTACGCCAACCCCAAACGCCTAACCCCAAACCCCAAACTCCCAACTTCTCCTTACCTTCACCGCATGGGACAATACTCCATTGGCGATGCCATCAAGCTTTACCTGGCGCAAAGCCGTCTGAAAGGTTCCATACAAGCTTACCAGATTGAAGAAGTGTGGGAAAAAGTAATGGGTAAGACCATTGCCAAATACACCGAAAAAATTAAGGTGATCAACAAAACACTTTTTATTACCACCAACGTTGCTCCCCTCAAACAAGAACTTCTCTATCAAAAGGAAAAAATAAAGCTTCGTGTAAACGAAGCTTTGGGTGAAAAGGTGATTGAGGACATTGTTATTCAATAATTCCAAGGGTATCCTTGCCGCGGCGGCTCATCTTCTTCAAAGAGCCCGCTGCGTTTGTTCAACGCTTCCTGCATCAATTCATAACTTGATACCACGCCTTTGAAATCAAAATGGTCGTAAATGGCCAGGTGCCGTACATTGTAACGCTCCATCAGTTTCATGCAATGTTGCAACGAAGTTTCAGGAGTAGCCACCGGCAATGCGGTGTTCATAAACTCTCGTACTTCAATCTGGTTCAAAGGCCGGTTTTCAAACAGAATCCGGGAGGCAATATCATGGTCGGTTATAATGCCCATGAATTTGTTGTCCTCCATTATGATCAGGTAATCTACATTCTCGCAACACATCTGGTAAAGTGCATCGCTTACAAGGCAGTTAGCGGAAGCAGTATTAAACTGCGGATACATGCGGGTCAAAAGTTCTGCTACTTGTTCCATAGCACAGTTTTAATGTTAGGAAATTGGTGTAAGGTTATGGCTTGTTCCTAAAGATAGCCTATTCGGGTTAACATTCCTTTGGCTGAGGTTGAATATTTTTTAATTTGTTTCAGTGTTTCAACCCTGAAAGAAGCGCAAACTATTTCACCCGAACCCTAGGGTCCACTACGCCATATAGAACATCGGCCAAAACATTCACGAGGATAAAGAAAGTAGCGGAAACCAATACAGAACCCATCACAACAGGAAAGTCCAGCTTTTCCAATGCATCGACTGTGACTTTGCCAATGCCTTTCCATCCAAATATCCATTCGATAAAAAACGCACCGGCCAGCAGTTCGGCAAACCAACCGGTAATGGCCGTAATCACGGGGTTTAAAGCATTGCGCAACGCATGTTTCCAGATAACGGTGCTGCGGCTTAAGCCTTTTGCATACGCCGTGCGGATATAATCCTGGTCCAGCACATCCAGCATGGCGCTGCGGGTCAATTGAGTGATGATCGCCAAGGGCCGGATGCCCAGTGTGAATGCAGGTAAAATCAGGTTTTGAAGCGTTAAGCGGCGTGCTCCTTCCGAATCAATGTCAAACCAGCTTCCGGTTATGTGTAAACCTGTCCAGTCGCTCCACACAAATCCAAACAAATAAGCCATGATAATGGCCATAAAAAACGAGGGCGCCGAGATGCCTACAATCGAGGCAAAAACCGCTGACGTATCCATCCAAGTATTTTGCTTCACAGCCGCCAGCACACCCAGCGGAATGCCAATGATGACAGCAATGGCCATGGCTGCAAACGCCAGCATCAGCGTACCGGGTAACGCTTCCATCAACACCGCTCCAACCGGCTTTTTGGTTTGATACGACTTTCGCAGGTATGGCAGCTTCACGGCCAATTTTGTTTCACCACCGATAAAAACGCCTTTTAATTCTTTTGCTGAAATTTCTTCTATTGTATGAATAGAAAGCGGTGAAATGTCGTTGAGATAAAACAGAAACTGTTTCCACTTGGGTTGATCCAGGTATAATTCACGCCGGATATTTTCCTGTGTTTTGGCATCGCCAGTTTGTCCCATCACCAGCCGCGAGGGATCGCCAAAACCCTGGAAGAGGACAAACACCAGGATGACGACGCCGATGAGCACCAACAGACCGTACGCTAATTTGCGAAGGATAAATGTCAACACAGGCTAGTCTTTTTTTCCCGGTTCAGAAAACCATGCAGCGCTTTCAGACAGGTCGTTTTCGCTCCATTTTTTTACGACGGTCCCGTTCTCCAGATAAAGTATGGTGGGATTGGTTCGGGCAACCGTTCTTACAATGGTAAAATCCGTATTGTAAAACTGCACGCCAGTCACGGCTGCATTTTCAAAGGCTTCTTTTGCACTTGTAAAATTGGAAGAAGCCACCGCAACCGGTATGCCTTGTTTTGTTGCTGCCTGAATGAGCGGCTTTGTTTCATTTACCCATTTGGGGTTATCGAAGTGAAGTGCAAAAATGATAATTGCTCTTGTTGCAGAAAGAAGTTCCGACGTATAATCCACCGTGTTTCCTGTTATGGAATCTTTTGCTTCATTGGTTAAGGTAAAACCTTTGATGGGCGCATCGGCATTGCCTTTGCGAATGAGGGTTTGCTTGCGGTCGATGAATTTGTAGGTAGTAAAATCATCGGGTAAACTTTCGGGTGCAAATTCATATTGTTTTCCCTCCTTTTCATAAATAAACCGGATGGCAAAACTATCAGGCACCGCACCCGGTGGCGGCTTCATTTGCGCAGACAGGTTATTACCCTTTTTAAAAGGCAGGCAATCAGCAATCGGCAGATTGTTGAGGACATACCATTGCAGGGCCAGGCTGAAGATAAGACTGATGCTTAACACTGCGGTTCGTATGCCGGGTGTTAATACAGGCCGGATATGTTTTTGACCGATCAGCAAAAAAACAATCAGGGCCAAGAGTGCAATGTCTTTCAGGAAAGAGGCAAACGGTGTAATGGGAAGGCAATCGCCAAAGCAACCGCAGTTGGTAAACTTACCGGAGAGATAGGCATAACCTGTTAAGAATGTAAAGAAGACAATGAGTGCCAACAGCAACCAAAGCACAGCTCTTTTCCTCCATCCTAACAACAACGCAACGCCAGCAACAATTTCCAACGTGATCATAAAGATGGAGAGTCCCAACGATGCCCCGTGCATAGCTGCCAGTGCATTGGCTACAAACGATCCCGAAGAAAAGCCTGCTAACCACAACTCAAAAAATTCCTGCATTTTATAGCTGAGACCAATGGGATCATTTGCCTTTACCAGGCCTGAGATAATAAACAGGAATCCAACAATCAGTTGAACGGCTTTTACGGCAATGCGCATAGCGGTCAGGTTTTCGATTCGTTTTGTAAGATAAGCGCAAACACAGCGTAATTGATCAAGTCGTAATAATTGGCATCCAGGCCTTCACTGATCAGGGTTTTTCCTTTGTTGGAAAGGATCTGCCGCATACGCTGCAGTTTCATCAGAATAAGGTCCACAAAACTTTCCTGACTCATTTGCCGCCAGGCCTCACCATAATCATGGTTTTTTGCCTGCATCAGATTTTGTGCTTTTTCAATGTATTTGTCGTAAAAGACTTTTACTGTGGCCGTCGACAATTCTTCTTCATCAGTTTCCGTCAATTCCAACTGGATAAGCCCGATAACAGCGTAATTGATAATGCCGATAAATTCACCCGGAATATCATCGCCAACTTTTTGCTCCCCTACTTCCTGTAGGGTGCGAATGCGGTAGGCTTTGATATAAATCTGATCAACAATAGAAATGGTGCGGAGGACACGCCATGCCGTGCCATAATCGGTTGTCTTTTTTAAAAAAATATCTTCACACGTTCTGATAACCTGATTGTACTGTTCGATGGTGGACATGGTCTTTAGTGATTAGCTGTAAGCCGTTAGCACAATCATACAACTTTTAGCTAGTGGCTAAAAGCGAATGGCTAAAAGCTTTTCTCTACATTCGCTCAAAAGTAAGGCACAACCGCTAATGTTCACACTCAATTGCAAGGGCCAACTCCTGGTGCTCGACAAGCCTGTTGTCATGGGCATTTTAAACACCACACCAGACTCGTTTTTTGCCGGCAGCCGTATAACAAAATCGGACAACCTGTTGCAGCGGGTGGAGCAAATGCTGACTGATGGTGCAGCTATACTAGACATCGGCGGACAAAGCACTCGACCAAACAGTGAACGGGTTTCGGCAGACGAGGAATTGAAACGTGTGATACCGGCAATTAAAGCTATTCACCGCAACTTCCCACAAGCTGCCATCTCTATTGATACCTTTTATGCGGTGGTAGCCAAAGAGGCGATAGCTGCCGGTGCTGCCATCGTCAATGATATCAGTGCAGGAACTCTTGACAAAGACCTCCTTCCCACTGTTGCCAAACTGGGTGTTCCCTATGTACTGATGCACATGAAAGGCGATCCGCAAACCATGCAGAAAAATCCGTCGTATGTAAATGTTACCCTGGAAGTATTTGACCAGCTTTCCTTAGCTATAAAAAGTCTTCAACGGCAAGGGATACACGATATTATTATCGACCCCGGATTTGGCTTTGGAAAAACAATAACCCATAACTTTCAATTGCTGCGGGAGCTCTATTTTTTTCAGCAATTGGGCAAACCTGTGCTGGCCGGGCTTTCCCGCAAGGGTACTGTTTACAAAACGCTGAACACAACTCCGGAAAAAGCACTTAATGGTACAACCGTGCTACATACCATTGCCCTCATGAACGGCGCCACAATTCTTCGGGCCCATGATGTAAAAGAAGCCAAAGAAGCCATTGATCTTTACCTGGCGTATCAAAAATAAAAGGCAGCCAATTGGCTGCCTTTCTCTCATACAGTAAGATATTATGGTGTGTCAACCCGTTTCATTTTGGTGAAAGGGATTGGAGTATTCGGGTACATTAAGGCTTGTTTCAAAGGCTTCGGATGGTGGTTTTTGATTTTGGATTAAAAACGGAGCCTTGTTTCCACAGTGCAGGATAAAAAACAGTCCCGCCGCAGCGGGACTGTAAATATCGGGTAAGATCAGATACAAACAATTATCTTCCTGGAGAAACTGGCGGAGCCGGTGCTGCCGGCGTTGGTGGTGCATCAGCAACGTCTACCACTTCAATGTTGAAGATCAGGTTCTGGTTTGGCTGAATCACCGGGGGACGCCCTTCGGCACCATATCCGATAAAGGAAGGAACATATACATTTGCCTTCGCTCCTTTTGACAGATTTTTCAGGGCATCTTCAAATCCGATGATCGAACCACCGGCTCCCAGTTGCACAGGCAACAGTTGTGCACCGGGTTTGTTGTTGGAATCAAATTCTTTTCCGCTCATGTCAGTACCAGTGTAACGAAGCATCATGTATTGGCCATATTTCGGCTTAGGACCCGTGCCTGGCTCCACTACCTGCACATATGCACCCCAGGGCGTACGCTGTGCCTGAATATTATTTGTACGCAAATAAGCTTCAATGGCTGCCTCGTCCTTTTTGCGCTGTTCTGAGATACCGGGACGCTTGTTGTAGGCTTCAATATTTTGTTTTTCGAATGCCGCCTGCGCTTCTTCTTCTGTTTTAAAAACATCTACCACTTTAAATATGGTTACCAGGTTTTTTCCTTTATTCGAAACAATAAAAGAATCCTGCGCGGCCATCGGGTTTTTACTCAGAATGGAATCAACAGGCTGATTGATCTGGATGCTATCGCCTTCACGGGCTTCCAGCAGCATCTTCATTAGTTCGTTACCGCCACCGGCTGCACTGCTGTCTTTGGGAATCGGCAGAAATTGAGGTGGGTTGCCATACGACGTTTCCAACACGCTGTCTTCGATTTTAGACGTGCGGTGAAGGCTTACAAAATAGCCCGGCTTAATTTCCTCACCTTTTCCACTGCTAAAAATTTTATAGGGAAATCCGTCTTTTGTTTTTTTGAATTCGGTTTGCTTGCAGGCCGTGAATCCAAGTGCCAGCAAGGCCAATACGAAAAAATGCGATGTGCGTTTCATTTCTGTGATTTAATTATTGTAATTGAGCGCTATTTTCCTCAATAGCTTGTTTGAATTTTTTAACGGTTTCCTGAAGGGATTCTCCGTCACGGCCGCCGGCGGCATTAAAATGCCCGCCCCCGCTGAAATACTTTCGTGCAAACGTATTGCAATCAAATGTTCCTTTACTGCGAAAGCTCCATTTGCGTTCTTCGTCCCGGTCAATCACAAGACCCACCAGTTTGATGCCTTGAATGGAAAGCGGGTAGTTTACAAGTCCTTCGGTGTCACCGGTGCGAATGTCAAACTTTTGCAACTCCTGTTTGGAAATCCAGATCAGGGCCGTGTTCAGTTGATAATTAATTTCAAGGCGATTGGTCAATACATGACCTAGAAAACGCAGGCGGTTCTCCAGGAAATTATCATAGAGGGCCTCATGCACTTTTGTATGCTCCAGACCCATTTCCTTGAGATAGGCCACCATGCGGTGCACGGAAGCATGGGTGGAAGAAAACCGGAAGGATCCGGTATCGGCCACTACTCCAGCATACAGGCATTCAGCAATAAAAACATTGATCTTATCGCGGTGTCCCGAACCGGTAATAAAATCATACACCATCTCGCATGTTGAACTTTTACCGGTATTGGAAACCCCATAGTGAAACGAAGCGCTATCAGGCTCCTGGTGATGATCAATCAGAATTTTGGTACACTGGATCTGGGCCAGCTTTGGTGCCATGCTTTTGGTGCGACTGAAATGGTTATGGTCGAGACAAAACAGCCACTCGGCTTCCTCCAATTTTGCATCGCTTTCGGAGCGGTGCAGTTCGTAATCCAAAACATCGGCCGTGCCTTCCATCCAATCGAGCCATCGGGCCCAATTGGTGGGCGAAATAACGGTTACTTCATGACCAAATTGCCGGAGAAAATGCGCCAGTCCCAATGATGAACCCATGGCATCCGCATCAGGCTTCTGGTGTGTAGTGATGACGATTTTCCTTTTCTCCGCCAGCTTTTCGTACAGTTCGTGAATTTCTTTCATGAAAGGCGCAAAAGTATAGGAAAGTTTTGAACGGCTTCGTTAAAGGACAATTCTTCTACATTCCGATTTTGATGGTGTGTTAAAACCGATTTTCCTTCTATCCGGTCCCAAAAAAGAAAACCGGCAGCGAAGGCTGTCGGTCGAATTCTTATTATTTAAAAAGCAATTGTTGCGAAAAACTAAGCTCTCTATTTCCTCCACTATCCCATGGCAGACGTTACAAGCCTGCGCTCCCATTCTTTATGGTTTTGCTGCTTTTTTTTGTTGAGCATTTTAATCACTGCCGCAGTTGCCAGAGCTCCGGCCACATAAAGACCTACTGTCATTACCTGTGTGGCCACAGTACGGTTGCTGTATTGTTTGTTCAGTCCCATGGGTTCCGGAAGCACCAGGGCGCCAACGCCTGCAGCCAATCCTAATAGAGAACTGCGTATCCAAAGATTTTTTTCATTGCCGATTCCGGCAGCGCTGTAGTAAAGTGCATTACTGACCAGGTCTCCCGCCATAGCAAGGGTAAACAGTGCCTGCTGGTTAGGTACTTTTTTATTGGCTTTGCGCAAGCCCTTTGCAATGGCCTGCATTCCCAACCTGTCCATCCGTGGTGCCTGGGGAACGACGGCTTTTATACCTTCATGAATCAATGTTACTGCTGTAGCTCCTGCCAGTCCGCCAGCGAATACCGTTGATGCCTTCATAACTAAATTCCTTTTTTATACACTACTAAAAATATATGCCAGCTTATTATTTGGATTCAGGAAAAGCTTTTCCATCTGATGGCAGTTCTCTTAACGTCGGAAAAACATTATTTTTTTTGTATCGATAAAAACAATTTCACCAGATAAATTTTGCTTTTCACCAACTGTTTTATGACTGAAAACGCAGGCCACACAAAGCTTTGCAGGAAAAAAAGCAGGCGCTACCGCTCAATACCCGAAACCCCTATCTTTGCCAACCGTTAAAAAATCAAAACGTCGATATGAGTTCATTCGATTCTTATGCTTATCTCGTCCCTGCTATGGGATTGATCGGGCTTCTGTACACCTTTTGGAAATATGCATGGGTGAGCAAACAAGACGCCGGAACTGACCGCATGAAAGAGATTTCAAATTACATTGCTGAAGGTGCAATGGCGTTTTTGAAAGCAGAGTGGAAAATTTTGACCTATTTTGGAATTATCGTTGCCGCACTTCTTTTCTTCATGGGCAGCCTCAGCGCAGAATCACATTGGTTTATCGGCATTGCTTTTATTATTGGTGCTTTCTTCAGTGCGTTGGCCGGGTACATTGGCATGCGTGCTGCCACTAAGGCAAACGTTCGCACTGCACATGCTGCACGGACCTCTCTTTCCAAAGCCCTGAATGTTTCCTTTACCGGCGGTGCTGTTATGGGTATGGGTGTTGCCGGTCTGGCAGTGCTTGGATTGGGTGGTTTGTTTATTATCTTATTAAAATGGCTGGCGCCAGGTGTTTTGGCCACAGGCCACGAGGTTACCCGTGCCATTGAAGCCCTGACCGGTTTTTCGCTGGGTGCCGAAAGTATTGCCCTGTTTGCCCGTGTAGGCGGCGGTATCTATACCAAAGCTGCCGACGTAGGCGCGGACCTGGTGGGTAAAGTGGAAGCCGGGATTCCCGAAGATGATCCGCGCAACCCAGCGACAATCGCCGATAACGTGGGTGATAATGTTGGTGACGTTGCCGGTATGGGCGCTGATCTTTTTGGTTCTTATGTAGCAACCGTTCTGGCAACGATTGTGCTGGGACATGAAGTGGGTGCAACCGATGTCATGACCAATCCAGTTGCCCTGAGCGATGGTTTTGATGGTTTCTCTCCCATCCTGCTGCCGATGCTTATCGCCGGCGTGGGGATTCTTTTCTCTATAGTGGGTACCTGGTTTGTTCGCATATCGGACAGTTCAGGTATCAAAACAAGTGTGGTACAGAATGCCCTGAACCTTGGTAACTGGGGTTCGATCATTCTCACCGCCATTGCCGCTTATTTCCTTTGCAACTTTATCTTACCCGACGGGCAGATGTTCCTGCGTGGGTTTGAATTTGATAAAATGGACGTTTTTTACGCCATTCTGGTCGGTCTGGTTGTAGGAACCCTGATGAGCATTATTACGGAATACTATACTGCGATGGGAAAACGCCCCGTACTGAGCATTACCCGTCAGTCGGCTACCGGTCATGCTACCAATGTAATTGGTGGATTGGCCGTGGGAATGGAATCCACTTTCCTTCCTATCCTGGTTTTAGCAGGTGGTATCTATGGTTCGTATGCTTTTGCCGGACTGTATGGCGTTGCCATTGCTGCTGCCGGTATGATGGCAACAACCGCCATGCAGTTGGCCATTGATGCCTTCGGACCAATTGCCGATAACGCAGGTGGTATTGCTGAAATGAGTGAATTGCCAAAAGAGGTTCGGGAAAAAACCGATACGCTGGATGCGGTTGGGAACACGACGGCCGCAACAGGTAAGGGTTTTGCCATTGCCTCGGCCGCCCTTACGGCGTTGGCGCTTTTTGCTGCGTTTGTTGGTGTATCCGGTATTACTGGCATCGATATTTATAAAGCGGATGTACTGGCTTCCTTATTTGTGGGTGGCATGATCCCCTTCATTTTTTCATCCCTAGCCATCCGTGCGGTGGGTGAAGCTGCAATGGCGATGGTGGAAGAAGTTCGCCGCCAGTTCCGCGAAATTCCGGGTATCATGGAAGGAAAAGGAAAACCCGAGTATGACAAATGCGTAGCGATCTCAACCGAAGCTTCGATCAAAAAAATGATGCTGCCGGGTGCAATTGCCATTGTATCTCCACTTATTATTGGTTTCCTTTTGGGTCCTGAAGCCCTGGGTGGCTTTTTGGCTGGCGCTACCGTTAGCGGAGTTTTGATGGGAATGTTCCAGAATAACGCCGGTGGTGCCTGGGATAACGCCAAAAAAAGTTTCGAAAAAGGCGTGGATATCAATGGACAGAAATATTATAAAGGTTCAGACCCCCACAAAGCGTCTGTAACCGGCGATACCGTAGGAGATCCGTTTAAAGATACTTCCGGTCCTTCGATGAATATCCTCATCAAACTTATGTCGATTGTATCCCTGGTTATTGCGCCAACGCTTGCCGAAATGTTTGACACAAAAAATATTTCTGAAGAACGTGCAGCGAATACAAAAGTTGAACTGTCTTCTAGTGTAAATCAGCAAACGTTACCTTCCGAGAATACAATTCATTTACGATAGTTCTGCTTTGTGAGAGACACATAAAGTTCCCCGCTACTGCTTTGCGGGGACTTTTTTTTGCACTTACCCTAAGAAAAATTCTTACGTAAAAGATTCTTTCACCCATAAAAAATCCTTCATGCATCATATAAAGGATTTTTGGTTTTTATAAGCCGTTAAGAATCTGTACTGGAAGGCGTTTAAAGATTATTTATGAGCAGGTACGGCTTTCTCAGGACGCAGTAATCTCGTTAAAAAGATTCTTCACATCTTCTTTCCGGCACAATTCAGAGCCATGGGTGATGGTAGCCGCCGTACCGCAGGCAACACCCATCTGCAAAACTTCTTTCAGGGGCTTGTTTTGCGAAAGCGCCAAAACCATACCCGCTACCATGCTATCGCCGGCGCCAAGCGTACTCACTTCCTCCACATCCGGTGACACCACATGATAACTTTCATGTAAGGTGATCAGTTTAGCGCCTTCTCCTCCCATGGATATAACCATCACCTCGCACTGTCCGCGGGAAATAATTTCCCGGGCCAGGCTATCCACTTTGTCTGGTTCCAGAAATTCCTGCCCTACCAATGAACTCAGTTCGCCCAGGTTGGGTTTGAGAAGGTAAACACCAACATCCAGTGCTTTTTTCAAGGCTTCCCCGGAAGTATCCAGTACCAGCCTGGCACCTATGTTTTTGGCGATGGCCGCAACCTGGGCCACAATATCAGCCGGCATTCCGGGCAGCAAGCTTCCACTGGCAACAATATAATCAGCTTCACTTTTTTCCAATTCTGAAAGCAATGCCTTCCACTCCCCCTCTTCAATGTGATTTCCCGGCATGCCGAATCGGTATTGAAGATTGGACGCCGTATCCAGGACAATAAAATTTTCTCTTGTATGGGTTGCAGTTTCGATCGTACGGAAAGGAATGTTTTCCAACGTCATCAGGTGCAGTAAAAATTTACCCGAATAACCACCGATGGGAAAAATGGCGGTTGACAACTGTCCGAGATTCATAAGTGCTCGTGACACGTTGATGCCACCTCCGCCCGGACCATATTGGGCTTTGGCGCAACGGAGCTTTTTCTCCGGAACAATCCCATGAACCGTTGTGTTTTTATCGATGCAGGGATTAAAAGTGAGTGTAACGATGTTAGTCATACGTAAAGCTACAGGTTTTGCCAGGGACGCAAAAAGAACTGCGCCAATGTAAATTTCCGACACCATCCATCTGATTATGTAGTCGGTTATGTAAACTTTCTACCGCTTATCGTTAAAAATCGTTAACTAAAATTAAATATGGACAAAGCATTTCTTTAATACGAAAATGGTCGTAAATTAGTCCCCATAAATGTTTTGCAATGGCCCCGAAATATGTAAAACCAACTGAAAGCGAACTGGAGATTCTACAAATTCTTTGGAAAAATGGTACGGCCACTGTCCGTGATGTACATGAAGAACTGGCACAATTAAAAGAAGTGGGCTATACCACTACCTTAAAACTCATGCAGATCATGCATGAAAAAGGCTTAGTGAAGCGTGACGAAAGCATGCGGACCCATATTTACCAGGCTGCCGTAAACAAAGAAAAAACACAAAAACATTTATTGACCAAAATGATTGATTCACTGTTCGGCGGATCGTCGACACAACTGGTATTGCAGGCGTTGGGTAGCGGAGAGCAAAAAGTATCCGCCGAGGAGCTGGATGAAATTCAAAAGCTGATCGAGAACCTCAAAAAACAGTAAAATGGCCGCTTTGTCGCAGTCCCATTTTTTGCAGGCATTAGGATGGGCAACCCTTAACAGCATCTGGCAAATGGCGCTCCTATGGGCAATTTTTTCCAGTGTGAACCACCTTTTTAAACTGTCTGCCACCCGCAAATACCAGGCATCTGTCAGTGCGGTTATTCTGGGATTTGCCTGGTTTGTCACCACGTTTGCGCTGTATTATCAAAACAACGCTACTTCTTACGCCATTTTCGAAAACACCATCAACCATTCCAACAGCCTGTTGAATGTTTGCCTTTTGTCTGCTTCGGTGACATATTTATTCTTATTGGTATTTCCCGCTGTCAGGCTTTTCAGAAACTGGACGTTTGTTAAAAGAATCAAACAGGAAGGACAAATAAAGGCGAAGGCGGAATACCGTCTATATGTGCAAAAAGTTTCCTTCTTGCTGGGTATTACCAAAAAAGTAAAAGTAGCGGTATCCACCCTGGTAACCTCACCGGTAACCGTTGGCTACCTGAAGCCCATTATTCTGTTGCCGGTTGCAGCCATGAACAACCTTTCCACCACACAGGTGGAAGCCATTTTGCTTCATGAACTCTCCCACATCCGCCGCTACGATTATCTTCTGAACCTGGTGGTATCGGTAATCTACACGCTTTTGTACTTCAATCCCTTCGTTAAATCCTTCATGAATATTATAGAATCCGAACGGGAAGCCTGCTGCGATGAACTGGTGCTGCAATTCGGGTACGATAAAGTTGGGTATGCTTCTGCCCTGCTTCATTTGGAAAAATTCTCCGGTCGCCATCAGGCGCTTGCCATGGCCGCTGCCGGAAAGCAAAACCTCTTAACCCGCATCGAAAAAATTGTTGGTATGGAAAAGAAAAAAACCTTTAAACTGGTGCAGATCGTCCCGCTGTTTCTGGCCATGTTTTGTGTGCTTCTTTTTAATTCGGTTCTCATTATTAAAGATGCCAGAACCGGGGAAGCCATGTCTTATACCAGCGATGTTGCCTTGCTAACCCCCTGGCAGCTAAACAATAATCCAAGAACGGTGGAAACACGGGAGCTGATTCCTGCCATGAAGGAATCTGAATTTACGGCGAAAGCAACTTATACCGAGGATCCTGTAACGGACGAGGTAAAGATTGAGATCTATGACTACAATGCAGCAGAGCCTCAGCCAGTAATTGAGAAAAACCCAGCGCCTGTTGCCAACAATTTTATACCGGTAAATTATGACAATGTCGACGGCAGTCTTACCTCAGAGGAAAAGGAAAAGGTGAAGTCAGCAGTGGAAGCCACAAAAAAAGTAGCCAAAACCATCCAGTGGAAAGAGATTGAAGCTTCTATTGGTGAAGTAATGGATCCCCGCGAAAAAGCAATTGCCAAACAGGAATACCTACATGAATTGGAAAAAATTGCCTGGAGCAATATTGAACAAAACCTGAAAGCGAATTACGATAAACTGGATTGGGAAGCGATTGATGCCAGCGTGGCGAAAGCTATGTCGCAAGTTCAGTTGGATAGCATCCATACCATATACAAACAGGCACTGACCGAACTGGAAAAAGCAGAACGCAACGTGAAAGCAGCCGCCAAAGCCAGGTGCGCCAATACGCCGATGCCGGATGCTTCTGTAGATCAGATTCAGCAGGCAAAAGAAGCCCTGCAAAGAAACTTAGAAGAGATCAAATCGGCCAGAAACCCCAAAAAAGTTATCAAACTATAATTGTGTGATCATTGAATTGAAAACAGCCTTTTGGGCTGTTTTTTTTGCGCCTTTTTGCTGAGAATATCCTGCCTATTCAATCGACGAGAAGGTTTAGAATCGCTGGTTTAAAGAGAAACAGTAGTCCTCTCTTTCTGTGGCGAGTTCTTCCCTTTGCTCAAACCGTCTAAAAAAGGCCTGTTGTTTCTTTCAGAAAAGGTGCCGGAAACTATCAAATGTTCCTGAGCGGTCAGACAAAAGTTTAGTTTTTTGGAGGTGGAGGAAGTTAAAAGAAACTGGCTTTTTTACGGCTTTTCATTCTCCGGAAATGATCTCAGCAACCCTAGGGCCTGCCAGCTACTACTCTATTTGTATTAGAATCTTTTCCAAATGCGATTGATTTATACGGCCGATTTCACTGAATTCGACCGAATTGAAAACCCGGTTTTTTACCAAAACTTAAAAGTAATAAGCTATTGTTAGCATACTGAAGCTCTGGACAAGAATCCTTTTTTGGTAGCTTTTATCCCAATTTCTTACTTGGATTTTTAGCTAAACTGTGGAAACCTATGGCATATTAGTGCACGAAAAACCATGATTTGAATCGATATAATTATGCCTTATAACCCTGTTTGCCGGGATGGAATAGCCCAATTATCACCTCCACCGCAAACCATTTGAATAGAAAATAGCTCAGCCTTCTTAGCCTCATTACTATGAAAACGTTCCCCCTCAAATTTAGCCTTTGGTGAATGTAGAGTCTGTTCATAGTATGCTCCCAGTTCAATTATATGAACGATAACCAAAATACTGGAAACCTATTAAGATGGGTACAAGTAATTTCTGTTCCCGTCCTAGCTCTCTGTATAGAAGATATTGAGGTTTTATTAGACATAAAAGTCTTCGAATAAAGTATCATTTTAAAAGCGACATTCTGTCATCAACTCTTCAGATTTTAATCAGTAATCAAAGACCATGGCAGCAAAGCTCAATACTGATGTTTTTGTTTTGAGATCTATTTCCATTTTCTAACTACTAAATAAAATGTGATCTCAAACATGAAAGGGAAGATATAATTTTTGAATCCACCTGCTCATCCTGCCAAAACTACACACGCTCTTACTTTTCATAAGCGTTAAATAAATTGGACAATAAAAGGAAAAACTTGGGCTTATCCACAAAACATGATATAGCATTTAAACGCATTATAATGCCCAATAGGAGCCTCTAATTTTTTTGGCTCCGAGACCCAATGAGAAAATTTTACGCCTATAATGAAGAATCTAGTTTTATAGGCAGAAAGTTAAAGTACCTATTTTATTAATTAATCAAACCATCTAACAAATAATTTTATCAAGCATTGTTTCACATATATAAATCAACACTTTATAATCATTTTTTTTACCATAATGATCTTGCACAACTGAGTTATAATTATAATAAAAAAGTTTACAAAAATTCTTATTTACATATTCAATAAAAATTTTTAAGTACTTGAATTAAAGATGTTTACATTAAAAAATACTACTAATACTTTTAGTAAAAAAATTTAAGAATGTTATTTAATTTTTAGCTACTTATTTTAGTAGAAATTTATTGTTATATGTAGTGTTAGCATATTTTTTGAAATTCATTCTATGATGAAGAATGGTCTCCTACTGTGTTTGTTAGTGACTTGTATCCTTTGGGGCTGCGCAAAAATTGAGGAACCAGAATTTCGGGAATTGAGGGATTTCCACATTAACAGACCTTCCCTATCTGGCGTCGGGATACGGTTCCAAATGGTATACTTCAACCCCAACAACTTCTCAGTCGCTGTCAAAGAGACAGTAGCAAAAGTTTATGTTGAAGACGTGTATCTGGGAGAGTTTACACAGGACAGTCTGGTAGACGTAAAAAAGAATGCAGAGTTTGTAATACCATTATCGGGAGAAATTGCACTTTCCACCCTGGTAAATAGTGATTTAAAAAAACTGCTAAAAAGTCAGGTATTTATGAGGGCCGAAGGAAAGGCAAGAATTGGCAAGGCAGGAATTTTCATTACCAAGGAGATCCGTTACCAAGGCCAACACCGGTTGGATGCAGCCTTACTCCCATAAAAAATCCCGCTGAACAGCGGGATTTTTTTATCGTAAAAGTTTTTATTGTTTGGGCATTCCACCTCCGTCTTCCGGTTTTTTACAGCACTTGGGCAACAATTTGTAAGAATCGGGATTAGCGGCAATTTCAATCACAGCCGCAGCAGCGGGATCCGTTTTTGGCTGCGCCACGTCATAGCCGGCATTTGCAATGGAGGTTTTGATCATCTCAATATTGGTCCGATCTGTCAGGTATTTTACAGCCGTTTCTTTTTTCCGGACTGCCACGTTTACGTAGGTCACGCCATCGATGCGTTTCAGGTACTGCTCAATCCGGCTTTTGCACATTTCACACTGCATAGTGGGTGTACTGATCTTTACAGATTCCACAGGTTTGGTTTGCGCCATGGCGGCTAGCGACGAAAAGCCAACAGCCAACAAAGTGCACAGAATTTTCTTCATGTTGAATTGTTTTTCCGAATTTACTGAACTCCGGTCCAGCCAGCAGGGTCGGCCCGCCACTTTAACAAAATTTCACGCTCTTCTTCCTGGATTATTCCCTTCTGTAAAGCCAATTGCAGAAGATTGGGATAATCGGTAAGTGAGAAAAAGGGTACGTCGGCCTCTTGAAACGCTTCCTGCGCATTGGCAAACTGGTAACTGAAGATAGAAACCATACCCGCTACTGTTACACCCTGCCGACGGAGCACATCCACCACTTGGAGGCTGCTTTTCCCGGTTGAAATCAGGTCTTCCACTACCACAACCCGTTGATTTGGCTGTATTTCCCCTTCTATTTGATTTCCCATGCCATGCTCTTTTGGTTTGGGACGAACGTAAATAAATGGCAGTTTTAACTGGTCGGCTACCATGGCTCCCCAGGCAATTCCTGCTGTAGCTACGCCGGCTATGACATCCGCATCGGCAAATTTTTCAAATACAACGTTTGCAAGTTCACTTTTGATAAAATCGCGGGTAAATGGCAGCGAAAGAAGCTTACGGTTATCACAATAGATGGGGCTTTTCCAGCTACTGGCCCAGGTAAACGGTTCGTTTGGACGTAGTTTAACAGCGCCAGCCTGCAATAATTTCTCGGCTGTAACAATAGCATCAGTCATGCTGCGAAGGTATTGGATGGTATATTCGTTGCAAGGAAATTTCTATGGTTACAATTTATGTCCAGAACAAGCCACTCTTCCTGGTAAACAACCTGACTGCTGAAATTGAAGACTATCTTCACCGCCCTACAACTATCTTTCTGGACGAATTAAGTCCTGCTGCTGTAAAAACCATGCTCCACGAACTGGATCAGCCTGAATTTTATTACGGCGTGTTCAAACACGACAATATCCAAGACCTGCTGGAGGCTTTTAAAGCACAATTGGAGGTTATTCAGGCAGCCGGAGGGCTTGTATACACCAAACAGCATGATTTACTGCTTATTCACCGCCTGGGGCACTGGGATCTGCCCAAAGGAAAACTTGACGATGGGGAAACCTTGGAAGAATGCGCCATACGGGAGATCAGCGAGGAAACCGGCGCCGGTTTCCTGACCCTGGAAAAGCCCCTCCTTATTACCTACCATACTTACCAGCAGGATGGCCGCAAAATTTTAAAGGAATCGCATTGGTACTTGGTAAAAGCAGCAAAGAAAACAACCCTGACACCGCAAACGAATGAAAACATTGCTCAAAGCATTTGGGTGCCTATAACCGAAATACAGCCCTATATAGACAGTGCTTATGCATCGGTAGCTGAAGTGCTGAAGGCAGGAATATCTTTATTGCAGCCAGACGTTAAATAAGCACTTGCCGCGACTCTTCCATCTGGTGAATGGATTTCAGTACCACATCCGGAACAAACTGGGAGACATCACCGCCATTTCGGATCACGTCCCTGACCAGTGTAGAGGCAACCGAAGTATATTTGGGTAAACAGGTCAGGAAAACGGTTTCAATGTTATCGTCAAGGCTCCGGTTCATGTCTGCAATGGCCTTTTCATATTCAAAATCGTTTACATACCGGATGCCTCGGACAATATACGTGGCCCCAATTTTCTTGCAGCAATCCACCGTCAAGCCCTCGTACATAATGGCTTCTACCTTGGTTTCCTTTTGATAGATCTCATTGATCCATTGCACCCTTACATCAGCCGAAAACATAGGCTGCTTGTTGGCGTTTATACCCACCCCTATATATAATTTATCAAAAAGGGGCAGTGCCCGGTCAATAATATCAATGTGTCCGAATGTGACAGGATCGAACGTACCGGGAAACAGTCCTATGCGCATACCAAAAGGCTTAAGTTGAAGAATTTTATGAAGGGTTGGACAAAAGGTACAACGCAGCCATACGCACCGCTACACCATTTTCCACCTGTTGTAAAATTATGGATTGATCGCCGTCGGCCACATCGCTGTCCAGTTCCACACCGCGGTTGATTGGGCCAGGATGCATGATCGTGACTTTTTTGTTGAGCTTTGCCAACCGTTCCCGGTTGATTCCATACACCAGGCTGTATTCCCGTAGCGAAGAAAACAAGACTTGGTTCTGCCGCTCCAGTTGAATCCGCAGAACGTTGGCCACATCGCACCATTGAAGTGCTTTATTCACGTCGTATTCAACTTTAACAGGAAAGGCTTCTTCCATATATTTTGGAATAAGGGTAGGCGGACCACAAACAATCACCTCCGCTCCCATCTTTGACAGAAGATAGATATTGCTTTGCGCTACCCGGCTGTGCATGATATCGCCAATGATGGCCACCCGCAGACCTTTTAAACTGCCGAATACCTCTGTCATGGAATAAGCGTCCAGAAGGGCTTGCGTTGGGTGCTCATTGATACCGTCACCGGCATTGATGATAGCGGCTGGAATATGTCGCGATAGAAAATGCGGCGCCCCGGAAGCACTGTGCCGCATTACAACCATATCCACCTTCATGGATAAAATGTTATTGACCGTATCCAAAAGCGTTTCACCTTTGGAAACCGAAGATCCCGACGCACTGAAATTGATCACATCGGCAGACAGTCGCTTTTGCGCCAGTTCAAAAGAAATCCGGGTACGGGTTGAGTTTTCGTAAAAAAGGTTGACGATCGTAACGTCTCTAAGCGAGGGAACCTTTTTCACCGGCCGGTTCAGAACTTCTTTGAACTGTTTGGCTGTATCCAGAATAAGCGAAATATCAGAAGGGATCAGGTCTTTGATACCAAGGAGATGTCGGGTAGAAAGTGCCATTAAAGGTCAAATATAAAACAGTTTCGTTTTCCAGCATTTGCTCTACAAAAACGAGATTTCCTTCAACAACTCACCGGGCACTGAATGACCAAGTAAACCAAAATTCTGCAACCACATCTCCGTCACTGTTTGTTCCGCGGGAATAGAGTTTTATTTCCTGTCCATTCCCGCTTGTTATGGCTAAATCAACAGCAGTAGTGACAATGTCGCCGTCTTCACAACAGAAATATGTTTTACCCTTTGCCTTTTTATAAAACCGGGATTCCATGCCCGTAATTAGCATACTCACCGAGGGTTTCCTTCCGTAAACAGAAGCCATGGCAAGAACACCCGTGCTAAGTTCTGCCGCCATGCTAAGGCAGGCAAAATAGGTGGATCGAAAAGGATTTTGTGTAAACCATTTGAAGGGAACCGAAACCTGGCATTGTTTCTCATTGGCATGAACAACTTTTAAACCACTAAAAAATGCGGAGGGCAGGTTTTTCAGCAGGTAGAGTTTCAACTTAACCGGATGCGTGACCAATGTAAAGAAAGCAGTTGGTGAATGCTTCGCAGGAAAGGACGGTTTTGTTTCCATAAAGGCAAATTAGTTTTAATCAGTGATTATATGAGTTTGCACTCAAAACAAGAATCCGGAACAATTGTAGGTCGCTTTTATACCGTTTTGAATTATTAGGTACGGTATATGTGCGGGTTAGGTCATGAAGTGTTTAAACTACAGCAAAGAGATTGGTGAGGAGGTGGAGGTCTTGCAGGGACTGTATCGCAAACAAAGCCGGT
>JACJGO010000031.1 GCA_014163555.1 Flavisolibacter longurius | reverse complement strand
CCGTTTGTGCGTCAGTCCTATTGCTGGCAGGTTGCTCTCCAGCAGCGCCTGCGTCCCCTTCGAACTGACAAGGCGATTATAAACCTATTTGATGAAAAAACCACCAACCATTTTTCAGTACATTACCTGCAAAAAGCAGCTTGTACTCTCAAAAATATCTTCCCCAAAACCTAAAGTTTTACATACGATTATTTTGGCAGAAAAATCCGGAACGTGGCACCTGCACCCGGTTTCCCTTCGGCTAAAACATATCCCTCGTGGTTATTTACCACCCGTTGCACAATTGAAAGGCCAACACCTGTGCCTTCATATTCAGATTTGCCGTGAAGGCGTTGAAACACCTTGAATATCTTTTCCGCATTCTCCTGTTCAAAGCCAATGCCATTGTCTTCAATATCGATAAGGTAAAAATCACCTTTGTGCGTGGGTGTGAATGTTTCAAAGATTGGATCCGTGGCTTTTATGGTACGGCAGCGGATATTGATTTCCGGGGCTACATCCTGCTTGCGGTATTTAATGGCATTGCCAATAAGATTCTGAAACAATTGCCGCCATTGCCGCTCATTGCCTTCAATCGTCGGTAGTGATTCTTTATTAATGACCGCACCGGTTTCATGAATGCTGTTCTCCAGATCCTGCAAGGTCTGGTCAAGAATTTCAGAAAGGTGCACCGGTTCTTTTTCAAACTGCCGGATGCCGGCCTCCGAATAAGAAAGTAAGTCATCGATCAGGTGGCGCATGCGGCGGGTGGCACTTTCAATGCGTTCGAAAAGAGCCTGGTGTCTTTCGTTAATCTGAGGTGCCAGTTCCTGCCGAAGCTTATCCGCAAATGTATGAATCTTGCGCAGCGGCTCCTGCAGGTCATGCGAAGCTGCATAGGCAAACTCCTCCAGGTTTTGGTTTGAGCGTTTTAGCGCCTCCACCAGGGATGCTAATTCCAGTTGCAGCTTTTTTACCCCTGTATAATCCGTAAAAGTTACCAGTACATTGTTTTCAAAACGGGTGCACATCATATCAATCCAGGCATCAATGCCATCTGCATTGTAATGGAAATCGAAGCGGTTTGTATTTCCATTCAAATATGTATCCATGAACAGGTCAAACAAACCATTGGTTTTATAATCAGTAAACCACAGGCTTCCCAACTGCCCTACGAGTTTTTCCGGTTCCTGTCCCACATAGTTGGCCAGGGTACGGTTAACGATCAGGAAACGGAAATCTTCCACTTCATTCATCTCATTAAAAACCGGTTCGATGGTGAATATGCCGGATTGCGTACGGTTAATAATGGTTTGTAATTGCTGGGCAGAATTCTCAACGGCCAGTTGTGCATTTTTGCTCTCTGTAATGTCCGAAAAGATCGTGATGAGATGCTCCGAATCCATACGGGAAACCGTCAACTGCAACCATCGACCGGTAGCTTCAAGCTTGTATTGCGTATAGGAAGGCACGCCGGTGTTTAAAGTGTGCAGGCACATTTGAAAATAATCCGATTGTAGGATGGTGGGCTCCAGTTCAACCGCAGTTTTATTGAAGTACAATTCTCTGGGAATGCCTGTGTACGCAACGGCAGCATCGTTGGCGAGGATGGTAATGCCATCTACCACATCGCCCTGCTTGTTGCGAATGACTCTTGTTACAGAAATGCCGCTTGCCGAATGTTGAAGAATATTATCCAGCAACTTGTTTTTGTGTTGAATTTCTTCCAGCGCTTTGCGGGACACGGTTATATCCGAAAAATTAACCAGGATACCAATCTCTCCCAACTTGGTAACTGACACTTCATACCAGGCATCCAAACCTTCGCCGCGGTATAACAACTGCATTTGTTCACCCTGGCCGGTTTCATACACTCTCTGATTAATATCATATACGCCATGTTCCCTGGAAGAAGGAAAAAGTTTGAGGTAATGTTTTCCAACTACGGCCTCTTCGTCCAGTCCAACAATCCGGGTAAAGGCGGGATTGATACGGGTAATCACAAAATCTTCTAACTGTCCATCCTTATTCAATACAGCGTTTGCCGTAAACCAGGCGTTCAGGGAAGAATTTAAAATAAGGTTGGAGAGGGTTTCCTGCTGTTCCCTTTCCGCTCGTTCCTGGACTTCTGCGGTTACGTTTTTGGAAACGGATAAAACGCCGCCTTCTACCCGAAAGCGTTTGGTGCAGAAATATTTTTTCAGGTGTGCATTGTAATAGGTGAATTCTAAGTTTTCTGTGCTTTCAAAGGCCTGAAGCAATTGCTGGTGAAGTGCCGTTTTCGTAGCATCATCGGCATGGGCTAGGGTGGCCACTCTTCCACCTGTAATTTCGGCCTGCGTATAATCGTATTCAAACGCTGCTTCTTCATTGCAATAAGTGATTTCGAAATCAATTATGGTAGATGCGCCTCCGTCATATATAGGAGTATAATAGATAATAGGGTGCGGCTGTTTGTCTAAAAACGAATAAAGGATCTCCGTTGGTAAGGGTTTTCTGGTCATACAATCGTAAGTCGTCTAAATATACTGCGTGTCGGTTTTATCCGCAAAACTCAATCTCGTCGATAATAAGAAATATTGATTGATCTGGTACGATGAATTGTATTATCGTTTAAAACAACACGAAATAAAAAGCCCCGCTGAAGCGGGACTTTTTTGCTATTGGAACGATGAGGATGGATGCAATATTTGTTTGCCAGGCTTACAGTTTAACCAGTTTTACCAGACTTCTTTCTGATCCGTGTACCACTTCAAGAACATAAGTACCAGCGACAACTTTGTTATTGGTTGCTAACGTAGTTTGTGTGGTACCACGCTGCATGTTGATAGTAGTGGAAAATACCTTCACACCCGATGTTGTATACAAGTTAACAGTAGCGGCTCCGGCCACAGGCGTAGAGTAAGAAAACTGGATAGAAGAAAGAACTGGGTTCTGAAGCAATGTCAGTGAATTACCGGTTGAACTGTTTTTTTCCTGCAGAACAATGGTTTTTGAGTAGCTGGACGATTCGTTTTTATTGATCACTTTCAAGCGATAGTAAGCAATACCCTTGAAACCCCCATCAAAATAGCTGTACTGTTCTGCACCGGTTTTCTGTGTATTTAATACCCGGGCAACGGTCATAAAGTTTTTGCCGTCATGGCTTTTTTGTACTTCAAACATTTCGCCATCCTGGTTTTGTGCTACCGACCATGCCAACTGTGCCTGCTGAGCTGCGATGCTGCCGGAAAAATTGGTTATGATAACAGGCAGGGTGGCCTTGGCGGCAAAATTAATGGTAACAGTAGCAATGTTCGAAGACAAAGGATCATAACCGTTATCTGTTACTTTATAGGTAAACGTTATATCGCCTCCGGGAAAATCTCCGTTTGGTGTAAATGCAAATGTACCGTCAGAATTTACAACCAATGTCCCGTTATTAGTCAAGAGGGTCTCCAGAGCGAACGTAAGGCTTTCACCAGCGTTGGCGTCACTGGCAAATGAAGCAAGATTTCCATTGAAAGTTGCATAGCTAAGCGTAGCAAATGAAGCATCAGTTACTACAGGAGCCGTATTACAGGACTGGGGGCTGTAATGCAAACTTGCGGAAGATATAGACAGATTGTCAATAACAATTTGTGTATTGCCATCACCCTGATATGAAACTATACGGATAGTGAAGCGGCTGGTTCCGGCAGAAAAATTCAGGTTTCTATTAAAAACAAAATTGGTTTTCTGCGCTGTGTTTTTGTTAAGCGGAATATTATCAATAATTGTAAATACGCCGTTTTTATCGGTTGTGCCAATTTCAATAGAACGGGTTGCCAGGTTTGCCAATTTATTACTTAAGCGATATGTGAATGATACCTGAGTTGCACCGGTAAAGTCCAAATAGGGTGAGCTGATAATAGCGGTTTCGGTATCAATTGTTTCAATGCTGGATGCGCCTTCAATTATGTCGGTGCCAGTCTGGGCCTGTGTAGCTGTTAATTGCCAACAATTAGAAGTGAGGGCACTATAATTTTCAAATTTCTCAGTGAACTGTGCGTTGGTTGCAATTGCAAAAAAACAGAATACGAAAAGAGTAAAGATTTGTTTCATTTCTTAGGGTTTGAATTAAAGTATTTGGTAACCCATAGAAGTATTGGATACGGTCGGAAATAAGAAATAAGTAAAGGCGGGAATAGTTTTTAGTGGGGCCGGTACGGATTTCTTATTCGGTTTTTTACTGGTTTGGATCGTA
Organism: Flavisolibacter longurius; assembly: GCA_014163555.1. Taxonomy (GTDB): domain Bacteria; phylum Bacteroidota; class Bacteroidia; order Chitinophagales; family Chitinophagaceae; genus Flavisolibacter. The sequence continues at coordinate 52,233 of JACJGO010000031.1, read as the reverse complement.
GTACTACGTCGTAACGAGTGCAAACATAACAGGTGGATTTTGCAATTGCAAGTAGGTTTACGAAAATTTTTTAAAAAAGACCGTATTTTCCACAAGGTTGAATCAGGTAGTTCTTCTAAGAGGTGATGTGAAGATACCTTGATCTGTACCGTAAGAATGACGTTTTACCTCTCGTTTTAAGTGTTTCCGCTTAGGTTTTTTATTTATTGATGTTGGTGTTTTTTGTTTGGGAAAAGAAAAAGTTTAAAAATCGTACTCCTCCCAGAAGTATGCGGAAAAATCCCATTCGCGACGTTTGGAATGCGCTAAGAAAAAAGCCTTAGCATATACATTTCGGCTGTTTTCAAACAAATAATAAAAGCTATAGGTAAAAGATAATTCAAAAGGTTCGTGAGGGTTCTTTATGCAAGCGAGCCTTGTATGTGGTAAATGAAAAATTTAAACGTTTTACCCCAGAGGTTCTTTGTGTTTAACAACAAAAAGAAGTAAAATGTTTAGTCGGATTAGGCTTACAATTTGAATTGTTCCTTGTTGTATGCTGTAAGTAAATATTTACTTTAAGAAGTGAACGAAGCCAGGTAGTATAATTTTCTAACAAAATTTATTTACTGACGTACCGCAACTATAAACCTTTGGGCTGTGATAGTAACAAAAAAGCCCCTGGAAATCCAGGGGCTTTTGTTCTGCTGAATTCGTTCGCAGCAACATACCTATTGTTTGACAAAACGCGTTTCACCGTAGTTTGCGGACCCCGTTACAAGCAGGGTATAAACACCGGCCGGGTACGCATTGGTTTCTATGGCAACTGGATTTATGCCTTCGTTCACCAGTATCTTCTTGGATTGAATCGTTCTTCCCATCGCATCGACGACGCTATACTGAACGGCATCTTTTTTAGACGCTTCAATGGTAAGTACCGCACGCTGCTGCGCAGGATTGGGAAAGAGTGAAACATGGATATTCAGGCTGCCAGGCTGCACCGAAAGAACGTGCGAATAGGTAAAGCTACCGTCTGTATCCACCATCTTCAACCGATAGTAAACAACCGGTACACCGAGGCCGTTTATCGCCTTATCAAGATGCGTATACACATTGGTGGTTCCACCTTTTGCTTTCACCGTTTTTATACTGGTAAATGTTCTGCCATCAACCCTTCTTTCCACCTCAAAATGCAGGACGTTTTCTTCTGCCACGGTTTCCCAGCCAAGCATACCATTATTATCCTGGAGACGAGCGGTGAACCCTGTCAGCTTAAGCGGCAGCACATAGGGAGAGGAACTCACAAAAAAGCCACTGAAGCCTGTAACGTCAAAACTGACAGCCCACGTGCCCATTGTAGCATCCCAGACGACACTACTTGGAACAATCACTTCCGCAGCGCCGGTATAGGATTCATACAGGCCGGAGCCATCATTGCTGCTTCCGCTCTTTTTGGTGATCCGCAGGTTTGCTTTGTGATTCGCCGCGTCGGTTGCATCCATCGGTAAGTTGAGCCCGTGGTTCGGATGATTGTTATATGCGGTGAATTCCGCCTGGGTAAAGTAGAGCGTTACGGATCCAGTACTGGTAGATGCGTTGTATTCCGGCGTAATGCCGTAGTGACGTTGCACATACGGTTGTCCGTTGGAGGTGGTTGGCACGAATGGTTCAATCCAAACATTGCTTGTAACAGGGCCGGCTACAGGTTTCGACCCGCCTGGGAGTAGCTTCAGCTGTACCGAACAATCTTTGACAAAGTTGAGACTTGTGTTTTGTTCCGGAAAAGCAGTCAGCAGATTGGTACTGTTATCGGTAGCAGCAGCCGAAGAGGGACAGATATAGCGTACCCGGTAATTGTTTGCATCCGCTATATACAGGTTGCCATTGCCATCCATATCCATTCCCCAGGGTGAGTACAACGCTGCAGCGACAGGAGCCCCGCCGTCGCCGGAGAAACCACCAAAGCCGCTTCCGGCTATCCTGTAGATCTTGCCATCGGCTGCATTGACTTTCCGCACCCGGTTGTATCCATCAGCAATATAGATATTGGCACTGGCATCAACATACACGGCATTGGGATAAAAAAGGGCCGTGGCCGTGGCCATTACGTTATCGTTTCCAAAACCTGCCGTGCCATTTCCGGCCACTGTTGAGATGGTACCATCGGCTGCATGGATCTTCCGGATACGGCTATTTCCTCTGTCGGCAAAATACAGGTTGCCGCTGGCGTCAAGGGAAATACTATTCGGTTCATTAATGGCAGCAGCAGTTGCTTGACCGTCATCACCGGAGTAGCCGGCTGTACCCGTGCCGGCAATGGTTGAAATCTTACCATCCATTGCATTTACCTTTCGGATCCGGTGATTATTTCGGTCGGCAATATACAGGTTACCGGACGCGTCCACTGCAACATCCATCGGATAATAAAGCGATGCGGACGTGGCAGCGCCACCATCACCGCCATAGGTATTGGTGCCGTTTCCGGCGATGGTGGTGATCGTTCCATCCGCAGCAGAGACCTTACGGATGCGCCCATTGAATTGCTCCACGATATAGAGATTGCCCGCAGCGTCCAATGCAATACCAGTAGGAGACGACAGATATGCGGCGGTTGCCGGCCCCCCGTCCCCTGTGATTCCGTAGACACCAGGTCCGGCAATGGTGGAAATCGTGCCGTCGGCCGCATTCACTTTGCGGATGCGGCCATTTTCCTGGTCGGCGATATACAGATGACCATTGCCATCGACGGCAACATCGGTTGGACTGGCCAGTGTTGCCCTGGTGGCAGCGCCGCCATCGCCGGAAAAACGGATGGTGCCGTTTCCGGCGATGGTTGTTATGATGCCGGTGGCAACCGTGACTTTCCGGATCCGGTGATTATTTAAATCGGCGATCAGCAGGTTGCCGCTTGCATCCAGGGCGACGCCGGCCGGTACGCGGACCGAAGCGGCTGTCGCCGCTCCGCCATCACCGCCGTAGGTATTCGTTCCATTTCCGGCAAAGGTGCTGATCTTACCGTCAGCGGCCGTGATCTTCCGGATGCGGTTATTATTTTGGTCGGCAACATAAACGTTGTTTGCGGCATCCACAGCGACGGAGCAGGGGTTTCTGAGGGAACCCGTGGTAGCCGCTCCGCCATCGCCGGCAAAACCTGCCGTTCCGTTTCCGGCGACGGTGGAAACGACACGTGTCGAAATGACCAGCCGGCGAATGCGGTGATTGGCATTGTCGGCGATATAAAGCACATCATTGCCGGCTAGGGTAATGCCGGAAGGGTTGTTAAACAGGGCAGCGGTTCCGGTGCCGTTGGCAAAGCCGCCCGTTCCGCTCCCGGCTACCGTAGAAATTTTACCATCGGCAACGCTTACTTTCCGGATGCAATGGTTGCCGTAATCAGAAATGTAAAGGTTGCCGCTGGCATCAACAGCAATACCGTAGGGTTGCCGTAAAGAGGCGGCAGTTGCGGCGCCGCCATCGCCTGTATACCCTGCGGTTCCGTTGCCCGCTACCGTGGACACCTTGCCATCAGCCGCATTCACTTTGCGGATGCGATGATTGTTTTGATCCGCGATGTAGAGGTTGCCGCTGCCATCGACCGCAATACTGTAGATCGATGCAAAGGAAGCCGATGTTGCCGCTCCGCCGTCACCCGAGTACCCCCAGTTGCCAGTACCGGCAACTGTTTGAATGATACCCGTAGAGGCGTTTATTTTACGAACCCGGTTTGTCTGGTCAGAAACATAAATATTACCACTGCCGTCGAGTGCGACACTTGTCGGTAGACCAAGGGCAGAAGCCGTAGCGGCGGTGTAGTCGCCGGGGTTTCCGGTACCGGCTTTGGTAAAGATCAGCTGCGCGTTGACTGTTTGCAGGCTGACACTAAGCAGCAGAAGACATAAATAATGCAGTAGGATACGGGATGTTCTCATCATTCGTTAGGATTTTGAATTTTCTTCGACCGTTACTTCCTCCAAAAAAGCATGTAACGGATCGGATACTTGCCTTATTAGGCAAGGCGCGAAAATAATATGCAGGTTTTGTATCTGCAAGCAGGCGACACTCTATGGGTTGAGAAATGAGTACTGTGCTTTTCCCTTCCGAAAAAGATCTGCGGGCTCTTATCGACGTACCGGAATAAGGCCTTCAATTAATCATGCTGCCAGCATTAACCATTTGAGCTGGCTTTCCTTGAACATTGTTTGCCTTTTTGGTTGTAGCCTGGCACTGGGAGGGAGAAGGAGTCGTCGGTGTTGCGGCCTACTTGTAGCAATAGCCACACGCTGTCCTTTTCTGACTGAGTGCCTCTTTCAGCGAGACATTGTCCACAGGATGCGTACATTCTTTCAGTCCCCTGCAGTAATGACTGTGATAGGCATAGGCAGTACCGCTTTTGCATTCAATACAGCATCTTGCTTAAATGGGAGGAGAAGCAAAAGAAGGCTGAGAAGCAGAGGATGCATAGTATCGTGTTTTGTTTTGCTGTTTAAGACTGGTTTGGCAGAAATCAATGGTACAAAGACCCACCGTTTACTTTTTCATAAAGGTACACATCACCTTAGTCGAACACAGCGATCATTGCCCCAAATCCACCTCTCGTACCCCTGCGTTTCGGAACTATTAAATTATCGGAAAGTAGTGACATGGAAACGCCACCATCAAAGTAAACAGCGGTTGTGCAGCCCTTCGCAATAAAATACTGCGCCAGTTGGGGAAAGGTCACAGGCCTGTTTAAAATGGCCAATACAACCTTCCCGTCTCTTCTAATGCCTGCGCCATTTCCGATAAAGGTGCTTTGTTTGGGAAGTGAAGGATTCTCTTTGCCCTCTATCACAATCATAGGTGCCGCTTCAATCGCATATACCACATTCTGAGACGAAAAAGCAGATACTGTGCTGATGCCTGCTCTCCGGTCTTTTGTAAGATAGAAGACGCCTTGCGGCTGAAGACAAAAGTTGGCCTTCCGACTGTTACAGATCTTCATGGAAGATAGTTTCCTGCCATTCTCAATATAAAGTCCAACCGGAGAATTGTCCTCTGTGTACATGCCACAGTTCATCGCAAAACGGAGCTTTTGTCCACCCGAGTCCAGTTATGCTTTTAGTTGTGACAGGGTCTTTATCTTTTCACCACGGGTGTTCTTCCAGAACGTTCTCACGGTTTGCTTTTTGAGGTCTATCGTACAACTGCTGAAAAGCTCGTCTTCTGCAAACGTGAAAGACGTTAGGAATGAAGTCGTCAGCATTGCTAGCACTATCAAAACCTTGCTCAAATTTGAAGGATCTATTTTTTGACTACAAACCATCAGCCTCTCTTCATGGTTACCGGGGATGCTTGGCAATGATCACACAGGTATAGGTCTTGAATTGTTTTCCTTCGCCGGCCCAGGCATAGCCGATGTCAATGTCCTTCAGGCTTGCGCTCCAAGGGTCAATTCCCGACAGATGGTTTCTGTGGCCAAGCGATGGAACGCCTTCATCGATTTGAAGCAATTTTATGGCTGCCAATCCTGTCAGTACGCCCGCATTACACGATTCAAAGAAATTCGCATCGGGTTTCCGCAACCATCCTGAATCCAGTTGGTATCCGGCCTTGTGAATACTAAAAACAAAACTCCTTAACTTAACAACAGAAATCCTCTCTAACAATAACCAACAACCTGTACACTTTCTTTTGAAGTCATACAAGCATGATCAAGAATACAATAGTCAGATTCTTTCTCATTTCTCTCTTCTTCCTATCTTCTTTGGTAAGTTTCTCACAGGTCCAAGAATACTATTCGTACAAAAATAGCATCTCCAGAAAAAGAAGTAAAAGCAATCCACCGGCAAGTAGAGACACTATGCGGATTAGCTTTGTGCCTACAGAGGGCCATGATTATAGAACATTGATTATTGGTCCAAAGGGTACGCTTAAAGATGCAATAGATAAATCATTTGCATTACCACTGGTAAGAAAGGTCACCGATCGGATTTCCAACCGAGTACGCACGATTCACTATAAAGCACAAAACGAGAATGCCGAAACAACTGTTATCATTGAAAGTAGAGAAGATATTTTGACATCCATAACAGTTTCTACTAAGTACCCAGACTTTACAATTGATTGGAAATTCATTGATTTAAAACCGACATTTAGAAATTGATTTAAAGTCTTACTGGGAATTTTTAAGGGCTTTTAATACCTTACCTGTGTATCAAAACTTCCCTATTTGATGATTTCATAAATCTATTACTATGAACCAGTTTTTTTGGGATTGCGTACACTTCATGCAGATTACTGCAAAATGGCTGGGGCTGACATATGAGGAGTGGAATGTTATCTTATTTGCCATTGTCCAGCCAATAATTATTTTGGTACTTCTAGGCATTGTGATGATTTATCGCAGAAAGTATCTACGGTCACGGAAAATGGGACCTTGATCTTCTGAAGAATTGCCAGAGGTTAAGCGTCCCAGATGCGCCAGAACAGGTGAGATTCTGCTACCTTTTGCTGGTACTGACTGTGATCATAATTATTTTTTTAATCAAGCGCTTTTCAAGCATCCATTTGCTTGAAATGCTTATTCAGAGCGGGATAGAAACAAAAAACCCCCGGAAGAACCGAGGGTTGTTTTAGTTGCGAAGGCTGGGATCGAACCAGCGACCTTCGGGTTATGAGCCCGACGAGCTACCGCTGCTCTACTTCGCGATATAAAAAGTTTTGTTTTTAAAAGAACTGGCGACGTATTGTCGTTGTGGAGTGCAAATATAGAACACCTACACATTGCCACCAAACATTTTTTAGCTGCGTACATTTGTTGCCTAAATCTTTAACAAAGCGTGAAGGCAGGATTCGTCAATATCTTCGGTAAACCCAATGCGGGCAAAAGCACATTGTTGAACGCTCTGATGCAGGAAAAACTGGCAATAGTTTCGCCAAAAGTGCAAACCACCCGTCATCGCATCAAAGGCATTCTTACCAGCGATCAGTACCAAATAATCTTTTCCGACACACCGGGCATTATTGAGCCAAAGTACAAACTGCATGAAAAAATGATGCAGGCTGTAAAAAGTGCGCTGGAAGATGCTGACCTGGCCTTGCTGATTGTTGATATCAATGATAACTGGCAGGAAGCCGATGCTATCTTTTCCTCGCTTCGCTTAAAAGTTCCTTCTTTTGTTTTGCTGAATAAGATCGATAGTGTAAAAGGCGACAGCCTGGAAGAAGCCCGGAAGTTTTTTGTCGATAAAAAATATGCAAACGAGGTGATTCCTGTTTCGGCAATTTCGGGACAGGGTACAGATAGTTTACTGGAAAAAATTGTTATGGCCCTGCCGGAGGGAGAACCGTTTTATGCGGAAGACGAACTTTCCGATCTGCCCACAAAGTTTTTCGTATCCGAAATCATCCGCGAAAAAATTTATACGCTTTTTGAAGAGGAGATACCTTATCAGGCAACAGTGATTGTAAATGAGTTCAAGCAAAAATCCACCTTGGTGAAAATCCGTGCCGAGATTATTGTACAGCGGGAATCGCAGAAAGCCATCATCATCGGCGAAGGCGGGAAAATGATCCGGCAGATTGGCACCCTAGCCAGAACCGAGATTGAACAATTCATCGATCAAAAAGTTTTTTTGGAACTGTTTGTGAAAGTGCGGCCGAAATGGCGAGAAAATGAAAATTTTCTGCGGGAGTATGGCTATTGACAATCCCGTTGATTATATTTGACGCCAATACAACCAAAACTACCCTGCTCTATGATAAACTGGTTCAAAGCTGCCATTTGCTGCTTTTTCCTTTTTTCTTTTACGGCGCTAAAAGCTTCCCCGCGTTTTGATAACAATGAAAATATTGTTTTAACCAGCTCTGTTGAAACGTATCGTTACGTTTATTCCAAATCAAAAAATTCGGTTGAGATCAAGGGCGAAATTGTCAACCGTTACCAGTGCCGCAACTTTCGTGAGAAAGGAATTTTTTATGAATTCTTCGACGACCAGACCTCTCTGGACGGTGTGGAATTGATAGAAGACGGAAAGAAAAGGGCTGCGTCCAGGGAGCTTAAAGCCTATACCATCGAGGATATTTTTTATTCCGATGCCAAGATCTATGACCTGGAGCTGAATTTCTCTAGGAGCGGAACCGAGAATGAAGTCCGCCTGAAAAAAACCATAAAGGATCCGCGGTATTTCTGCAACCTGTTTTTTCCCGAATCATACCCGGTTGTCCGGAAAGAAATTGTCGTCATCGTACCACGGTGGATGAAGGCAGATATCCGCGAATATAATTTCGAGGGTTATCATGTAACCCGCAGCCAGACGTATTCCGAAAAAGAAGAAGCGGATGTTTATTCGTTTCAAATGGTAAACCTGCCGGCACGAAAATCAGAATCCAGACAGCCCGGTGCAACCCATGTTTACCCCCACCTCTTGTTGCTGAATAAATCAGCCGACGTCAATGGACAACAGGTCACATTTTTCAATACGCTTGCCGATCAGTATGCCTGGTATAAAAAAATTGTAAGTCTTTGTAAGAATGATGCGGCATTAATAAAGGCAAAAGCACTTGAGATCACGGCCGGAGCAAATACAGACATGGATAAAATAAAAGGCATTCTGTACTGGGTGTATGAAAACATCCGGTATGTTGCTTTTGAAGACGGGATTGCCGGCTTTAAACCCGATGTAGCGCAAAATGTTCTTCAGAAAAAATACGGCGATTGCAAGGGGATGGCCAATCTTACCAAAGAGCTCCTGGTTGCCTTGGGTTTTAATGCCCGCCTTGCCTGGATTGGCACCAACCGGATCCGGTATGATTATTCGACACCGGCCCTTTGTGTTGACAACCATATGATCTGTTGTCTTATTTATGGAGGGAAAAAATATTTCCTGGATGGCACGGAGCAATACCTTCCGGTAAACAATTATGCCGAACGGATACAGGGAAGGCAGGTACTGATCGAAAATGGCGATACGTATTTGTTGGAGAGAATCCCGCAGACATCACCGGACCAGAATGGTACACAATTTAAAGAAATCTTGCAGCTTGAGGGCAATGCGTTGGCCGGTAATATTGAATACCGCTTTCGCGGCGAAAGCAAACAGCAATTGTTTCATTCCATTCACAGCACCCAAAAAGATAAGGTGCAGGCACAACTGGAAAAATACATTACAAACGACAACAAAAACTACCAGATTACCGATGTGCAAACAGCCGATCTGGCCGCGGTGGATGGTGATTTGTGGATCCGGTTTTTGGCCAGAAATAGCAATGCTGTTTCTCAATTTGGCAACGAAATGTACATTGATGTGGATTACAACAAAACCTTCAACCAGTTATTGATTGATACGGCCCGCAGGTTTGATTATTGTTTTCCGTATAAATACAACTACCAAACAGAAACCAGTCTTCAACTGCCACAAGGGTATAAAGTGACATCGCTGCCCAAAGACCTGGACATACAGCATCCGGATTTTTCGTTCCGCGTCACTTACAAAACCGATCAACAAACGATCCGTTATCAAAAACAACTGCAAATACACAACACTACCCTGAAAAAGGCGGCATTTGAAGCCTGGAACAAGGCCATTGGGCAGCTTTCTTCGCGGTACCTCGACCAGATAATCCTTACTAAAAACTAAACATGAAACAGAACAGGCGAATTTTCGCAACCTTCCTGCTATTACTGGCTACTATAACGGTGTGGTCGCAAAGCAAGGAAGAAAAAAAATATGCGCTTCGGTCCAAAGAAGTGGAAGAAGAAGTGCTGGGAAATGCCGATCCATTTTTTTCTACAACAGTGGTGCCCGCAGAATACAGCAAGGCATCGGCTGTGATCCTGGCCAAGAAAGTTGATCTTTTTTCTGACCTCAAGAGCAAGGTGAAGTTTTCGCTTTTTTATGGAAAAGATGTGACCAACACCATCCGCTATGCCCTGACGATACGGGAGAAAATTAAAATTCAGGACAAAAATGCCCTGGAGGAATATGCTGAATTTTCATTTCAGAAAATCCGTAGCCAATCCAGCTTTTTCAAAAAAGCAGCGTATACGTTTTATGGCATTACCGTTATCAAACCGGATGGCAGCACCAAAAAAATAAACATCGATGAAGAAGCAGTTAACGCCGGCGATGAAGATGAAAAGGATAAGTTTAAGCTGGCCATTCCCGGGTTGCAGGTAGGAGATATCCTCGACATCTATTCACGGGTGGAAAAAGAAAGCAGTTCGGACAACCCTGTAGAACCGCTGGATATTGTTTTCGGGGGGTCGTACCCGGTAGCGCTGTATGCATTTGCCACCAAAATCAACAATGGGTTCGCCGTCATTTACAGTACAGACAATGGCGCTCCGGAACCTTCACAAAGGAGAGACAATGAATTTATTTACCTGGGAACGGAATTGAAAAATATTGCCCAGGCACCGGACGATAACTGGGTGTACGATCGTCGAGAACTACCGGTTATCAAGATCAATATTGTTCCCGGGAATACAGCCAAACGAAACAAAACCTTTGCACCCGAAAAAGGCCAGATTATAAAAGGATTGCCGAAAGAATGGGTGGATGGTGAACTCTCGTCAAAACTGTATTATGCCTTTTCAAACAATACGGCTGGCTACGAACGGGCAGCCATGGCCAAAGAGTATATTAAGAACCTGAAAAAGCAAAAAGGGAAAGATCTTGACCGCGACTCCCTGATCCACTACCTATACTATTATGGCCGGTATAACTACCTCTATGATTACATGACGGACAGTAAAATTGAAATTGGTTTGGAACGAAACTTCGCATCGACCAATTATAATTTTTACGGTTACCTGATTGCAGCTTTCAACTATTTCGATATTGATTTTGACATCCTGTTTACAGTAACGAGGCCCACGGGCACCATCGCCACTGCTGTTTCCATGGATGATTTCCTGTTTTTTATCCGGGCAAAAGGCAGCACCGATTATTACCTCGTTCCGCCTTCCATGTTTACCATTGCCAATAGCTTTCCAGCTTCGCTGGAAGGTCAGGAAGCTTATGTTTTCCGCAGCACCTCCCTGCGGTCATCCGGCGCTAAATCCGTTATTGAGCGGTTGCCGACAACCAAATCAACATTTAATGCTTCACTGGAAGAATTGGATATAGCCGTTGACAAAGCAAATCCGCAATTGCTGCAGGTGAAACGCAGTAAAGCTGTAAGTGGCAACGGGGCATTTGATAACCAGGTTTCGCTATCTCTTTTTGAAGAATATGTGGATGTAGAGAGAACTATGCTGGGGGAACGGTTATTTGCCGAAGAAGTTTTGGCAAGGGTAGGAAAAAAGCGTGGTGCTGTTTTGTTGAAGGAATATGAGCAGGCCTATAAAGAAGCCCGCAAAAAGCGTGAAGAATATGCGCAGAAGGAGATTGAAAAAAGTTTTGAAATGAAGCCAGTTGCGTTTCGTGACCTGAAGGTGTTGAAACAGGGCAACCGGCATAACCAGCGGGAATTTTTATTTACGGAAGCTTATGATGTAGATGGACTGGTGAAAAAGGCCGGCCCTAATTACCTGCTGGATATAGGCTTGTTTATTGGTGGACAGCTTCAGGTTAAAAATGAACAACGCAATCGCAAGTACAATATTCAAATGCCCTATGCCCGGTCCTTTTCCCATATAATTCGCCTGCAGGTTCCGGAAGGCTTTACTGTGGAAGGCACCGAGGCATTGAATAGGTCTGTACAAAATGAAACCGGGAGCTTTACCAGCAAAGCTGCCGTAAAAAACGGCAAGTTGGTTATCCACGTGAGCAAAATCTACAACCGTTCGTTTGAGCCTGCTGCCAACTGGGGTAAGATGCTCGAATTCATCGATGCGGCGTATGATTTCTCACAATTGAAAATCCTACTCAAAAAACAATAATCAAAACAACTACGTATGAACATTCGAGTGAGTGCTGTGCTTTTTTCGACACTTTTTGTTTCCCAAATGGCCTTTTCGCAAACCAAACGTGAAATTTTGGAAGAAGATCCTAAACTGTCACCTAATCTTCGGCTTGAACTGACGCCACTGAATTTAACGGCAAGCAACGGAGACAACAATACGCGGTCAGAATTTACAATCCGGGCATCTTACAGAGCCAACAACCGGGTTGCCATCAGTGGTGAATATATGCGTTCTATGTTTGATATGAGTGATGAATATGCCGTGTATAAACATAATGGTAAAAAACAAGGATATGGGTATGAAGGGGGGATAACCTATTTTTTTGCCAACAAAGAAAAAGAAGTGGAAGAGTGGATGCCGGTAAAATCGGAAAGTGTTGGTTACAGAACCGTACAGGTAACGGTGGATCCTGTTCCCATGACAAGATTGGCATTGTATGGTGTACGGGTTGGTTATGGAAATATCACCAACAGTGCAACCAACTACAACACAACGCTGATCAATGTAAACAACCCCAATCAGGGACCGGAAGAAGTCAGTGCCACACCTATGTTATCGACAGGTTTTGCTTTTGTAGGCCTCAACGCTACCCGTATTAAAAATACAAAGGTGAAATACCCGGTGTATGGTACCCGCAGGAAGCAATACATACGTGAATATTTCCTGGACTTTATCTACCCGACGTCCAACACTTACAGTACCGTTGAAAGTGAAGACAATGGTGTGAAAATCGTGTACCAGATTGACCCGAACGCCAGCACGAATAAACTAATGAACTATGGTGCCCGTTTTGGTTTTTTCAGTACGCCTACGGGTCGTGTGGTCAATCTTGGTTATGGGGTGGAAGTAGGTTCCATGCCAAGGGGCCGAACGTTCAGTGAAGGAATTTATTGGAATATCCGGTTAACCTTATCGCTGATGAAGAACCTGAATACGGCTGAATAACGCATTTTCCTTATCATTTAACGAAGCCCTTTGCCTTTCGGTGAAGGGCTTCGTTATATAGTGCTTACCTTTACGCGATTTTTGAATCATTGAATCATGGCATTTACAGTAGCGATAGTAGGAAGACCCAACGTAGGAAAAAGCACCATTTTTAACCGTTTGCTGGAACAGCGCAAGGCGATTGTGGAGGACATTCCGGGGGTGACAAGAGACCGCCAATACGGAACGGCCGAGTGGAACGGCAAATCATTTTATGTGATTGATACCGGTGGGTTTGTCCCAGAAAGTGAAGACCTGTTTGAACGGGAAATACGCAAGCAGGTGCGAATCGCCATGGACGAAGCAAGTGTTATTCTATTTATCGTAGATGCCGCCACTGGCATGACGGATTTGGATGATGCAATGGCTGATATTTTGCGCCGTTCCACCAAACCTGTTTTTCTCGTCGTGAACAAGGTGGATAACAACGAACGCCTGTTGGAAGCTTCCGAATTTTACAGCCTGGGTTTTGAAACCGTTCATTTTATTTCGGCTATGAGCGGAAGCGGTACCGGTGACCTGCTGGATGATGTGACAGTGTTGATCAAAGAAGAAACCGGCATAAATCCGGAGGAAGAAAACCTGCCAAAGTTTGCTATTATCGGTCAACCCAATGTTGGCAAATCTTCGTTGCTGAATGCATTAACAGGAGAGGAGCGAACCATCGTCAGTGATGTAGCGGGTACTACCCGGGATACCATTCATACCCGGTACACCCTTTTTCAAAAAGATTTTGTCCTGATCGATACCGCCGGTATTCGCCGAAAGGCAAAAGTGCACGAAGACCTGGAATTTTATTCCGTGATCCGTGCCATTAAAGCGCTGGATGAAGCGGATGTTTGTCTCTTGTTGCTGGATGCCGAAAAAGGCATTGCCGCACAGGATCTGACCATCTATAGCCTGGCGGCAAGAAAGGGCAAGGGGCTTGTGGTGCTGGTGAACAAATGGGACCTGGTGGAGAAAGAAACCAACACGGCTAGAGATTATGAAAAGGTTTTAAAACAGCGCCTGGCACCTTTTAATGATGTGCCTGTAATTTTTATATCAGCGAAAGACAAAACCAGGATCTTCCAGGCTATTGAATCCGGGTTGAAGGTGTTTGAAAACCGTACAAAAAAAATTCCCACAGCCAAGTTGAACGATGTTATGCTGAAGGCGATTGAATCGTATCATCCTCCGGTGGTGCGTGGCAATCCGATCCGCATCAAGTACATCACGCAACTTCCAACGGTTGTACCTTCCTTCGCTTTTTTTACCAATTATCCCGACGATATTAAAACGCCATATAAAAACTATTTGGAAAACAAGCTGCGGGAAAACTTTGATTTCAAAGGTGTGCCCGTACGCATCTTCTTCCGGAAAAAATAAGACACAAAAAGCCTGGCTTGTGAATAAAGTCAGGCTGTTTGTAAAGCGAAATCTTGCCGGATTCTACTCACGAAAGATTTGAATTGTTCGAGCTCGGCCTTTTGTTGGTTGATAAAACTGTTGTCTTCTAAACGACCTACTACTTCTGCCATTTCTTCTTCATTATCATACACCATCTTACGGAATTCATTCTGGTAATCTTTTTCACGGGAAGCGTAAATGCCATCTACCATCCAGGCTTTAAAATAGAGTGCTTCATTTAGCAGTGATAAAAATAGTTCATGGGTAAAGCCGGCAGGCTGTAGCTGCAATAATTCCAGCAAAGAACCATATGCATGTTGTAATTTTTGCAACGGATACGCTTTGCTGCAATCACTGTAAAACTGGTGCACTTCGTTCCAGCTATTGACTTTTCCTTTTTTAATGTTGGTCAACAAAGATTGAAGGGAGACCAATGGAAACAATTGCCCTCCAACATTTACCCAGGGCGTACGTTGGGTTTCTTTTGGCAAGGCTTCTTGCAAGGCTTCGAAAGAGGCAATGGAATTTTTTTGAATCAACTGGAGGATTTGCTCCATGGCATAATACACAACCAGCTTTTTATAAATATCATATGCTTCTTTTACTTTGATGATCTGTGTCGGCCGGTTGGTGCATTCAAAGCCTTCCGCATACACCGCCAGCTTGTTAACATCGATTGTTTCATCATTCAACAAACGATCGCCTTCCTGCTGAACCTCTGTATCTTTTTCACTGTTCAGTTCTGGTTTGGCAGCTCGTGCTGTGAACTTCCGCAAGAGGTCCAGGGCAATAAAAATTTCATTGACACTGTCCGGCGCTAAAAAATTGTATTCAATGTGCTGGAGCTTTTTTGTTCGTTTATCCCTGTCGGCATATTTGGCCGCATTGCGGGTAAGGGCATACAGGTTGTACATAAACCAATAAGCTGGCATGATGACCAGTTTGTTGTTGGTGACATCATTGCTTACCAGGCAAAACGGCATGGGGATGTTCAACTCTGCAGGATAATCGCCTTTGGCAATGAGCGTAAACGTGGCAAAGCGTGAATTGTGTTTAACACTGACGCAAAGCCCCGGCCAGAAACCCCTGCCGGTCAGGAGTTCGCCATCTGCCGCCCGGCTGTTATGGTTCGATCCCAGAGTAGCTCCGGCCGCAATATTGCTTTGTCCCATTACGGTAGCTGCAATCAGGAAAGAATTGTTGTGGTGTTGTTCATGAAACGGATAAATCAGCGAATTCAAAACCTCGCAGCAGGAAATGGTAGCATTATTTCCTAAAAAGGAATTGATAAGGCGGGCACCGTATTTCAGTTGCGAATGCGAAGCCATAAAGAACCGTACAGCCTTCACGCCATAAAATATGCGGCAACCAAAACCAATGATACCATTTACTAGTTCACAGCCCTCACCAATTTGTGACGGCGCTTCTTCGGATGAATTGATGGTAAGGTTTTTCAGTTTGTTGGCGCCTTTGATATAGGCATCGCTGCCTACCCACACATCTTTGATAATGGCTGTGTTTTTGATCACGCAGTTATCACCGATCTTTCCGTAATACCCTCTTTGCTTGTCAAACTTTTTCTCTGTGAATTCCTTAAATCGATCCAGCAGCTCCTTGTCATCACGGTACTTGCTCCATAGGTAGGCATCACCAGGTAACATGCCATTGAAAGGAAGAATTTTCCGGCCGCCGTTTTCATTGCAGACTTCCAGCCAGATGCGGATATCTTCCTCTTCGCCATCTTTAATGATGCCGTTTCCGAATTTGGCGTGGTCTGTTACATGCAGTTCGTTCACATTTGCAATCATTACCTCGTTGCCAATGATGTAGTGCGACATGTAATTCACATTGTTGATGATGACGTTGTCGCCAAAATCGCAACTGATGATGGTGCTATCATATAGGCCAACCGGCATGGTAAGGTTATGATACTCCAGCGCAATGCTTTCCAGCTTGCCTATGCGTACCAGTCCGAAGAACTTGCAGTTCTTTACCAGTTCGGGGTTGAAGGCGTCCGATACCTGAATCTTATTCCAGTCGTCGGATGTATTGCGGTTGCGAACCAATACTTCAATTTCATAGGCACTGAGGTTACGGTAATTGATACCATTGCGGTTTTGAAAATTCCGCAGGTGGTATTCATTTTTTCCCTCCGGTAAATAGTCGGGATGAATAAAGTCGTAACCTATTGATCGCAGGGGCTTTTTATTCATAGGGAACAAATATAGGAAACGGGGTGGGGGATTATAAGGAATGTACATAATATATAATTACTTATATATTTTTAGATTTCGGTTGCTTTTGAATTGCAGACTTACCTTCCTTTAGGTTGTTTTCCACCTTTTCTCTTGAAAGAAAAGGTGGAGCCAAAAGTTCAAGGAAAAGGCAAATGCTCCGCTGCCTTTTCCGGGCCGGCGCACAACAGGCATGTATTACAGGTTGCTTGTTTCAATAGGTACGCAGTCTTTCTTTTCAGCCACATTCTGCACAATAGGTTTCATGAGGTTATTCTTTTTACTGGCTGATAAAGAAAGCTACTGGAGGCGCTGTATTGCGCTATTCCTTCTCTACTGCAATAAAATGCATTAGCCCATGCGCAATAAGGCGCTGAACCCGTGGGTGAAGGGATGGAATTATTGCATGTTCCATTCCTTGGGAATTGATCGTTGAGCATTGAATATTGCTCATTATAAGTCAAAAACAAAAAGCCTCTATCAAAAGGCTGACAGAGGTTAAAAATGTATCGTTTAAAAGCAAGGGTCTGTGTTTAGGCCACCCCTCCACCGGAGGGGCCGGGGGAGGCCGCCTTTACTCCACCGTCACCGACTTGGCCAGATTCCTCGGCTTGTCAACGTCATAGCCCTTGGCAACACCCACATGGTAGGAGAGCAGTTGCAGCGGAATTACGCTGATCATCGGCGCCATGATCTCATCAGCTTCCGGTACTTCAATCACATCATCGGCAAGCGATGTGCTTTGGCTGTCGCCTTCATTAATCACCGCAATTACTCGGCCTTTTCTTGCTTTGATCTCCTGCATATTGGAGATTACTTTTTCGTGGTAGGAATCTTTCGTTGCCACAAACACAACCGGCAGCTTTTCATCCACAAGAGCGATGGGCCCGTGTTTCATTTCGGCTGCAGGATACCCCTCGGCGTGGATATAAGAAATCTCCTTCAGCTTTAAGGCTCCTTCCAACGCCACCGGGAAGTTGTAACCTCTTCCCAAGAACAAAGCATCTGTTGAGTCCTTGTATTTTTCGGCCAGTGCTTTTACATGATTGTCCTGCTCCAATGCTGTCTTTACTTTTTCAGGCACTGTATCCAGTTCCCGCAAAAGGTTCATGTAGCGTTCCTGGCTGAGGGAGCCTTTAATATGGGCAATCTTTAAAGCGATCATCGTTAGCACTGCTAGTTGAGCGGTAAATGCTTTGGTAGAGGCCACGCCAATCTCAGGACCGGCATGCGTATACGCACCGGCATGCGAAGCCCTGGCAATGGACGAACCCACCACATTCACAACACCCAGAATGATGGCGCCTTGAGACTTTGCATTTTCAATCGCCACCAGAGTATCAGCGGTTTCACCACTTTGCGAAATGGCAATGATCACATCGCCTTTGTTGATAACCGGGTTACGGTAACGGAATTCGGAAGCATACTCCACTTCTACATTGATGCGGCAGAGTTCTTCAAAAATGTATTCGGCTACAAGGCCGGCATGCCAGCTTGTACCACAGGCAACCATCACAATGCGGTTGGCTGTTATGATCTGCTCAGCATATTTTTCAATGCCGCTCATGGTAATGGTTCCCTTTTCAGCATCCAGGCGGCCACGCAAGCAATCATAGATAGTTTGCGGCTGCTCAAAAATTTCCTTTAGCATAAAATGGTCGTAACCGCCTTTTTCAATGGCTGCCAGTTCCATATCCAGCTTGGTGATATATGGCGTCTGCCGTTCATTCCCGAGATTTTTTAAAATCAGTTCATCGGGTTTGATGATGGCAACTTCGTAGTCGTTCACATACACTACCTCTTTGGTGTATTCGATAATAGGAGAGGCATCAGATGCGAGGAAATGTTCATTCTTTCCTATACCAATTACCAAGGGACTTCCTTTGCGGGCAGCAATCAGGGTATCGGGATTTTCCTGGTCAATCAGCACAATCACATAGGCACCGACTACCCGCCGCAAGGCAATACGCACGGCTTCTTCCAGTGTACAATTGTTGTTGACCTGGATGTCTTCAATAAAATTGAGAAGCACTTCCGTGTCCGTATCACTTTGAAATTTATATCCCTTGTTTTTTAGTTCCTGTTTTAACTGCGCATAGTTCTCGATGATCCCGTTGTGAATCATGGCAAGGCGACCGCTGTTGGAAAGATGCGGATGGGCATTGCAGTCATTGGGTTCGCCATGAGTAGCCCAGCGGGTATGGCCAATACCGATATGCGCATGCAGGTCTTTGCCCACAATATTTTCTTCGAGGTCGGATACGCGGCCTTTCTTTTTATACACTTTCAGACCGCTGTTCAAAAGGGCAACACCAGCACTGTCATAACCGCGGTATTCCAGTCGTTTTAATCCTTTCAGGATTATTGGATAGGCTTCGCGGGGACCGATATAAGCTACAATTCCACACATAATTGAGATTTTACGAAAGCTGCGAAAGAAAACAAAATCGGGGAAAAATAGAAATGATTCCGACGAACCTGCTTCTACAGCAGTTTTCCTTTTAAGATCATCAGGGCAACCGAAAAATATATGATTAATCCTGTTACGTCCACTAGGGTGGCGACAAAAGGCGTTGAGGAGGCAGCGGGGTCGGCACCTAGCTTTTTCAACACCAAGGGAAGCATAGAACCTACGAGGGTTCCCCACAATACAACACCGGTAAGTGAAATCCCAATGGTAGCGGCAATACTTAGGTAATACTCTCCAAACGTATTGGAAAGCATGTGCCAGATGGAGATAACCGAAAAGCCAAGGATACAAAGGGTAAAGCCAAGCATCAAGCCTGAAAGTATTTCCCTGCGCATGATGCTCCACCAGTCGGCTATGGAAATTTCTCGGAGGGCCATAGCCTGTATGATGAGTGTAGCAGCCTGCGATCCGCTGTTGCCGCCACTTGAGATGATCAGGGGAATAAACGTGGCCAGGATTACAACTTTGGCAATTTCATCTTCAAACTGGTGCATGGCACTGATAGTGATCAATTCACCTATAAACAGAACAATCAGCCATACCACCCGCTTTTTGAACAGCGACATAAGTGAGATTTCAAGGTAAGGTTGTTCCAGGGCTTCGGTACCACCAATCTTTTGGATGTCTTCAGTAAATTCTTCGTTGGCTACCCACAGGATATCATCAATGGTAACAATACCTAAAAGCTTGTTGCTGTTGCTCACCACGGGAAGGGCCACACGGTTATTCATTTTAAACGCTTCGTTGGCTTCTTCCTGGTCGGCATAGGCATTCAGGGAGATTACCCTTTCGTCCATCAAATCACTAACTTTTTTATCTGGTTGGGCAAGAATGAATTCCCGGATTCGAATATCATCCAGCAATTCGCCTTTTTCATTGATCACATAAATGACATCGATGGTTTCACTGTTTTTGCCCACCCGCCGGATGATCTCCAGTACTTCCCGTACGGTATTTTTTTCATACACATACACATAATCCGGCGTCATCAGGCGACCAACGCTGTTCTCCGGGTAACCCAGCAAGGAAAGAGTGATCTTGCGTTCGTCGGGGTTCAGTAATTTGATCAGTTCCCGCACCACATCACTGGGCAGGTCTTCCAAAAGGGCTGTACGGTCATCGGGTGGCAATTCATTCAGGAGTTCGGCTGTTTTACCCGGTGGCAGCTTTTGGATAATGTCCTGCTGGGTGGGTGTTTCCAGAATTTTGAATACACCCGATGCCCGGTGAATGGACATGTACATGATGATGGAAGCGTCGTGTTCCGGTTCCTCGTAAATTAACTCGGCAACATCGCTGATATTCTGTTGATCAAGAAATTGCCTGATCTCTTCCGGATCACCGTTCGTCAGCACATGCTCCAGTTCTGCCTTTAACGTTTCCAAAGTCATGGTTCAAAATTAATGCAGGTTTTCCTCCTATCTTCACCCTTATTTCTGTATGGCAGCAAACCCACAGAGTTTTTTATTGGAAGGCGTGTATGTGTCCAGAACAAAAAAAATGGGCCGCGGTGTGTTTACCTCTGTCCCCATTGCTGCCGGCAAATTAATTGAACTGGCGCCTGTGATTGTGATGGGGCCGGAAGCTCGCATCCTGCTGGATCAAACGTTGTTGCACGATTATATTTTTGAATGGGGCAAGGACAATTCGCAATGTGCCGTTGCGCTGGGACTGGTGTCGATGTACAATCATTCCTACACGGCCAATTGTAATTATGGTATGTACTTTAAAAAAGACGCCATCAGCATTATTTCTGTCCGCGACATTAAAGCCGGCGAAGAACTTTTCATCAATTATAACGGAACCTGGGACGATGAAAAAAAAGTGTGGTTTGATAAGGCCGGCCCCTTGTCACTCGGAGGGGGAACTTAGGGGCACGCCACTTTTCATTTCCAGTCATTTCTTTATCAATGTTCTTTCTTCCCATAAATAAGAAAATGCATGTTTCAATGACATGCATTTTCTTATTTATGGGCTAAGCTGAAGTACTACTATTTGACGTCGGTTGCGTCGCACACTTGTACTGTTGGTAATCCTATGCAGCAACTAAAATCATTTTACTGTAAGCAATGGTGAAGAGAGAAAAGTAAACCGATCTAAGTTCCCCCACCGGGGGACAGGGGGCTTATTTCAGCAATCCTTTAATCTCATTTAATTTCAGCAAGGCCTCCACCGGTGTCAGCCGGTTGATATCAATGCCTTCCAACATTTTACGAATATCCTCAAAGGTTTGGCTGTGGGCATCAAAAATGCTTAACTGCAATTTGGGAGCCGTAAGATTTTTTACATTCTGTGCCAGCGAACTGTCACCGTGTTTTTCCTCCAGGCTTTTTAAAACTTCATTTGCCCGTTGAAGGAGACTGGGAGGCATGCCGGCCATTTTGGCCACATGAATACCAAAGCTGTGCGTACTGCCGCCCGGCGCCAGCTTTCGAAGAAAAATAATGCGGTTGCCTACTTCTTTGTTGGTGACATGAAAATTGCGAACCCTTGGCAGTCTTGCTTCCAGTTCATTCAGCTCGTGGTAATGCGTGGCAAAAAAAGTTTTGGGTTGTTCCGGTGCATTGTGCAGGTGCTCGGCAATGCTCCAGGCAATAGAGATACCGTCATAAGTTGAGGTGCCTCGTCCAATTTCATCCAGCAGAATGAGGCAGCGTGGCGACACGTTGTTGATGATGGAAGCCGTTTCATTCATCTCCACCATAAACGTACTTTCTCCCGCACTCAGGTTATCCGATGCGCCGACACGGGTAAAAATTTTGTCTGTAAGCGGCACAAATGCTTCCGATGCCGGCACGAATGATCCCATGTGCGCCATCAATGTAATCAAAGCCGTCTGCCGCAACAGGGCCGACTTACCGCTCATGTTCGGACCCGTCAGGATAATGATCTGCTGCTCCGTTTTATTCAGCAGGAGGTCGTTGCTGATAAAGGGTTCTGCCGGTGGCAGTGATCGTTCAATCACTGGGTGACGGCCTTCTTTGATGGACAATTCATCCCCTTCGTGTAGTTCCGGCTTTTTGTAATTGTATTGAAGCGCATTGTGGGCAAAACAACAAAGACAATCCAGCGTGGCGGCAATCTGCGCATTGGCCTGGATCGGTGCAATGAAATCATGCAACTCGTTCAGCAGGGCATCAAAAATTTTCAGTTCAATGGCCAGAATTTTTTCTTCTGCACCGGTGATTTTTTCTTCGTATTCTTTTAATTCGGGAGTAATGTAGCGTTCAGCATTGGCAAGGGTTTGTTTGCGCATCCAACCAGCCGGCACTTTTGCCTTGTGCGAATTGGTGACCTCCAGGTAATACCCGAACACATTGTTGAAGCCGATCTTCAGCGAAGAAATACCCGTCGCCTCGCTTTCTTTTTGTTGCAGTTGCAACAGGTATTCTTTGCCGTTATGGGAAATTTGCCGCAGGCCGTCCAGTTCTTCGTCCACGTCTTTGTGGATGAAACCACCCTTTGCAGCCAGTGCCGGCGGGTTCTCCGCAATCGAAGCCGTGATTTTTTCAATGATATAGGGACAGGGGTTCAGCGTTTCACTCAATCGCCGGAGATAGGCATTCCCGCTTTCTGTACAAACCTTTTTGATGGTCTCTATCTGCGCCAGGGAACGGGCCAGTTGCAGCAATTCCCGCGGATTGATCTTTTTCAGCGGGATCTTGGACACCAGTCTTTCCAGGTCACCGCATTGCTTTAGCGCATGCAATATCTGGTTGCGCAGGTCTGTTTGCAGGATAAAATGCTCGACGGTTTGCAGGCGTTCATTGATCTTTTGGATATCCTTCAGCGGGAACACGATCCAACGGCGCAGCATGCGGGCACCCATCGGGGTTACGGTAGCGTCCAGTACATCCAACAGGGTTTGGGCGCCTTCGCTGCTTTTGTGAATCAACTCCAGGTTGCGAATGGTAAACCGGTCCATCCACAGGTGATCGGTTTGTGCCAGCAAGTGGATAGAGGTGATGTGCTGCAGGTTGGGATGCTCTGTTTCCTTCAGGTAATGCAATACAGCGCCGGCTGCCACAATGCCCCCTTCCGAACTTTCGATGCCAAAACCTTTCAAGGAATGGGTGTCAAAATGCTTGAGCAGGCTTTCTTCGGCATATTGCCGGCTGAAGATCCATTCGTCCAGCGTGTAAGTGTAAAAGCGGGAGCCGAATTCTTCTTTGAATCGTCGTTGGTGGTGGCGCTGAAAGATCACCTCTGCGGGTTTAAATCCCATGAGCAGTTTATCGGCATACTCGCGGTCGCCTTCAGCAATAAAAAATTCACCGGTGGAAATGTCCAAGAACGAAAGCCCGTATTTTTCGTTGCTGATATGCACCGCCGCCAGGAAATTATTGCTGTTAAAATCCAGCAGCTTGTCGTTGGTGGCCGTGCCGGGAGTCACCATTTCTGTAACTCCACGTTTGACAATGCCTTTGACGGTTTTGGGATCTTCCAATTGATCGCAGATGGCCACACGGTATCCGGCTTTCACAAGCTTGTGCAGGTAGGTGTCCAACGCATGATGTGGAAAACCGGCCAGTTCGCTGTCAGACGCACCACCATTGTTGCGCCGGGTAAGGGTGATGCCCAATACCTGCGAAGCGATGATGGCATCGGGACCAAAGGTTTCATAAAAATCACCCACACGAAACAGCAAAACCGCATCAGGGTATTTTGCCTTGATGGCTTTGTGCTGCTGCATCAGTGGTGTTTCTGCCGGCTTTATCTTACTCATAGCGATTGCGGCAAAAATAGCGGCAGCGCATCGTATTCAACCCCTTTTTTATCCACGGAGTATTGGGGCTTACATTTGCGGCGATTGAATATTGCCGGGAAGGCGGTAAGGCAGAACGTATTTCAGGAATATTGAATTCACGTCTTCACGGCTACAACAGAAAACTATGCGCAAATTAAGTATGGCCGAATTGGGCCGTAAATCGGTAGAAGAATTTAAGCAGTCGGAAAAGCTGCCCGTGATTGCTGTACTGGAAAATATCCGCAGTGCCTACAATGTAGGTTCGGTGTTCCGTACGGCCGATGCGTTTCTGCTGGCAAGTATCTACCTCTGCGGGTATACGGCCTTCCCGCCACACAAAGAGATCAAGAAAACTGCATTGGGGGCAGAGGATTCCATAGCCTGGAAGCATTTCAGGAATATTGAAGAAGCGATTGCAGAAATCCGGTCGTTGGGTTACAAAGTGTATGCTGTTGAGCAGGCAGTGGATAGCTGGAAGCTGGGGTCTTTTGCAGTAGAAGATGACAAGGTTGCCGTGGTTTTTGGCAATGAAGTCACCGGCGTGGAGCAAAGCACGATTGCTTTGTGCGATGGCGTGATCGAGATTCCGCAACTGGGCATGAAACATTCGCTGAATGTTGCAACGGCAGCAGGAGTGGTGCTGTGGGAATTAATCCGGGAGCGGATGAAAGCTGATTGAGACGTATTTTTGCCAATATGGAATCCCGTAAAAAAGAGCCGAAGATCAAACAGGTGCGTCGCACGAAAACAGCCGTTGATAGGGGAGTGGACACAAAAAAATTTTGTGGTGTTCTGAAGCTGAAAGAAGACCCAATGGCCATTCAAAAACGGTTGCGTGATGAATGGGCATAAGTATCTTCTCGATACCAATATTATTCTTTACATCCTTACCGGTAATGAAACATTGGCAAACCATCTGCACAGAAAAAGCCTATATACTTCCTTTGTTAGTGAGATTGAACTGTTCAGTTTTAGCAGGCTTACAACCAAGGAAGAAAAAAGTATCCGACAATTCTTGTCACAATTCAGGATCATCGATATTGATCAAAGTATAAAGCAGGAGGCTATTTCACTCCGAAAAACCTACGCCTTAAAACTGCCGGACTGCATTATCGCGGCTACCGCCATTACACTTCAGTTAACATTGATCACAGCCGATAAACAATACAGGCAGATTGAAAACCTGCCGTTGGAATTAGTAGAATTTTAAAATGAGCACAGTAAAAAACTATCTTTCTCTCATCAAATTTTCGCATACCATTTTTGCGATGCCGTTTGCGTTGATTGGCTTTTTTTTGGCCATCCGTATGAATGTTATTTATGGTGTCGGTGAATGGAGATTAAATAACACAATCGATCCTGTGGAAGTTGAATTCGAAGGACCTGGCAGTCAACCTCTATACCTTACTTTTCTTCTCGTGCTCATCTGCATGACCACCGCCCGCAGTGCCGCGATGGCGTTTAACCGTTAT
Source organism: Flavisolibacter longurius (assembly GCA_014163555.1). GTDB lineage: Bacteria > Bacteroidota > Bacteroidia > Chitinophagales > Chitinophagaceae > Flavisolibacter. The sequence goes on along the minus strand of JACJGO010000031.1, from coordinate 27,071 downwards.
CTCGACCGTAACTGGGATGCGATGAACCCCCGCACGGCCATCCGGGAAATCCCAAAAGGCATCATCACACCGAAAAACGCCTTGCTTTTTACCATCATGAGTTGCGTAGTTTTTATTGCCGCAACGTTTTTCATCAACCCCATTTGTTTTTACCTCTCTCCGGTTGCGTTGGCGGTCGTGTTAGGGTATAGTTATACAAAGCGATTCACCCCACTTTGTCACCTGGTTTTGGGGTTGGGGCTATCCCTGGCACCTATCGGTGCTTACCTGGCCGTTACCGGTGTGTTTCATTGGCTGCCGATCCTTTTTTCGCTGGCCGTAATCTTTTGGGTAAGCGGCTTTGATATTATTTATGCCCTGCAGGACGAAGAGTTTGATCGCTCCAACCAGCTTTATTCTATCCCGGCCTGGCTGGGTAAAGCCAAAGCGCTTCGGGTTTCAGAAATCCTTCACCTGTTTAGTGCTGCGGCGGTCATTGCTGCCGGAAAACTCGGCGGTTTTGGCTGGCTGTACTGGGTAGGTGTACTGGTGTTTGGCGGCATGTTACTGTATCAACATTCAATTGTAAAACCCAACGACCTGCGGCGGGTAAACCTGGCCTTTATGACGGCCAATGGCATTGCCAGCGTGGTATTTGCCGTATTTGTAATTACCGACCTGTTTGTAAATACATAATATGGGCAGAATCTTATCCATCGACTACGGGAAAAAGCGTACAGGGCTCGCGGTTACCGATCCCTTGAAGATTATTGCCAGTGGCCTTACCACGGTGGAAACGCCCAAACTCTTGGCTTTTTTAAAAGACTACATCGCTAAGGAAGGTGTCGAGGAAGTGATCATCGGCATGCCCACCAATATGGATGATTCGGATACGCATGCCACACCCCTCGTAAGGAATTTTATTCTTCAGTTCAAAAAAGCTTTTCCCTCCATTCCCGTTGCCGAAGTGGATGAACGCTTTACCTCCAAAATGGCCACCCGGGCCATGCTGGACATGGGCCTTAAAAAAAAGCAGCGACAAAACAAAGCCCTGGTGGATGAAATTGCCGCCACCATCATGCTGCAGGACTACATGAACAAATTTTAAGGTTTAAAAACACGAAACCCCCTCTGTATAAACTACTTTTGCACCACAAAAAATGCACGAATCAAACTTTCGTGTAATTCGTGATAAAAATTCGTGTATACATGATTCTTCCGATCGTAGCATATGGCCATCCTGTTTTGCGCAAAGTGGCTGAGGACATTACTCCCGATTATCCGGGGCTGAACAAACTGATAGAAGATATGTGGGAAACCATGTATGGCAGCAGTGGCGTTGGCCTGGCAGCTCCCCAAATCAACCGGCCTATTCGCCTTTTTGTGGTGGACAGTGAACAGATTTTTGCCAATATGGACGATGAAGAAAAAGCGGAAGAATCCTACCCCGATGCGCCGGGTATCAAGCAGGTTTTTATCAATGCCCGAATCGTGGAAGAAGCCGGCGACGATTGGCCCTACAATGAAGGTTGCCTGAGCATTCCAAAGATCAGGGAAGACATCTACCGGGCCGAAGAAGTGACACTGGAATTTATGGATGAGAATTTTGTGAAGCACACTAAAACCTTTGACGGTGTTACCGGTCGGATCATTCTGCACGAATACGACCATATCGACGGAAAGCTTTTTATTGACCACATCTCGCCCCTGAAACGAAAGCTTTATAAACGAAAGCTGGATGATATTGCCAAAGGCTCCATCCGGGTAGACTATAAAATGTTGTTCCCCAAGAAATAAAAAACCGGCCGCTGTTCATAACAGAAGAGCGGCCGGTTCCATTTTTGATCTATTGAAAAATAGCCTTCACTTACTCACCATTCACCCTACTCAATTGGTATCCGCGAAGCATTTTTCGACAGCCACTGGTCAAACGATTGCAGTTCAGGATTCAACTCCTTTGACCGATTCACATCCCTAACAGTATTGCAGTCTTCTTCAAAATCGCGGTAGAATTGGAACATATTTCCCAGGTCATCGGCTCCGGGAAAACCAAAGCTCCGAAAAGTTTCAGGGCTTACATTGTTATACGTTATTTCCTGGCCAAGTGCTTTCGACATTTTCTGCGCCATTTCCTCACCATTGAGATGCTCACCCGCAATGCCAATAGTTTGACCAATGGTTTCTTTGCCTCGTTTGAATATGCCGTAAGCGCATTTGCCAATGTCTTCTGCTGCTATACCAGCCATTTTTTTATCATCCAGCGGAAAGGTCAGGTACTGTTTGCCATCCGGTCCTTTTTTGGGACCGCTGCCAAAATGGATAAAATTATCCCAGTAGAACGAAGCCCGCAAAAATGTAGTGGGCACGCCAAGGTCGGTAAAGTAATGATCCGATTCGCCTTTGGCATCGAAATGCGGCACTTTGTATTTTCCCTGCAGGGTAGGCATGCGATCATCTTCGAGGGGCACCCATTTACGGGTGTCCTCCAACGTTGACCAGATCAGGTGCTGCACGCCGGTTTCTTTTGCCGCTTCGGCAAATCGCTTGGCTTCTTCCATTTCCTTTTCAGGGGAAAAGTGCGCCCAGAAAAAGGTCACACAAAAAGCACCGTAAGCTCCTTGCATGGCATTGACCACACTTTGTTTGTCGTCGATATCACCGGCCATTACTTCCGCTCCCTTGGCCGCCAGCGCTTTGGCCTTATCCGATTCCGTGTCCCTTGTTACGGCCCTTACTGAAAATTCACTATTGGGGTCGTCTAAAATGGCATGGGCGAGACTGCCGCCCTGGGCACCGGTGGCGCCAAAAACAGTAATGATTTTTTTTGCTGACATGATGGTTTGCGATTTTGGTTTTGCGTAAAAAATAAGTGTCTTCTACAGGTTAGCAAAACATCAAACGTTTTCTCAGGGCGGGAATACGAAAAATAAAAATTGTTTACGAATACAGAATAAAGGTAATGGGTTGTTTCTGCTCCGGCAAAAACTGGCTGCCGCAACGCTGGAATGGTTTATTCCTGTTTTAAATTTTTTACATAGTTCCGCCATTTTTCAATCACCTGAGCCAGGTCGGGTGGCAGATCGGTGTCAAAAAAAACTTCTTCGCCGGTGGAAGGATGGGTAAAACCAAGCGTCTTGGCATGCAGGGCCTGCCGTGGACAGATGACAAAACAGTTATCAACAAACTGCTTGTATTTGCTGAAGATGGTGCCTTTCACAATACGGTCGCCGCCATAAAAATCATCGTTGAAAAGCGGGTGGCCGATATGCTTCATGTGTACTCTGATCTGGTGGGTACGGCCTGTTTCCAGCACACATTGCACCAGCGTTACATAGTTGAATCGCTCCAAAACTTTATAATGCGTAATGGCTTCTTTTCCATGATCGCCTTCAGGGTAGGCTTCAAACAATTTACGGAAGCGAAGGTTGCGGCCTACATGCGCAACGATGGTACCTTCATCCTGCGCCACATCGCCCCAAACCAGTGCAATGTATTGCCGCCTTACCGTATGGTCGTAAAACTGTTTGGCCAGTTGGCGCATGGCTTTGTCCGATTTGGCCAGCACCAATAGACCGCTGGTATTTTTGTCAATCCTGTGAACCAGGCCAAAACGAGGGAGTGTTTCTTCATCGAGGGTTGGATTTTTTTCCTTCAGGTACCACGCAATACCATTCAATAGAGTTCCGCTGTAATTGCCGCTGCCCGGGTGCACCACCATGCCCGCCGGTTTGTTGATGATGATAAGATCGTCGTCCTCAAAATGTATGTTGAGAGGCAGTTTTTCGGGAACAATGTCGGTGGACTCCGGAGACAGATCCGAATACACAATAATCTGGTCGAAGGCCTTGATTTTGTAATTCTGCTTGACTTCCTTGCCGTTTACCAATACCAGTCCTGTATTGATGGCCCGTTGCAGTTTGTTGCGGGTGGCGCCTTCAATCCGGTTCATCAAAAACTTATCGATACGGTAAGGTTCCTGGCCTTTGTCAGCGTTGAACTGAAACCGCTCGTATAACTCGTCACTGCTTTCCTGCTCGTCGGCATTGGGAATGTGATTTTCGGCCATAGGGTACAAAAATAAAGGAGCTTACTTTTGCAGCACGATGGAAAAGCAAAAAGTCCTGTTCCGGGATTTGGGAAGCATGGATTACAAACAGGCCTGGGATTACCAGGAGGCCTTGTTGAAGGAGAATTTGGCGGTTAAAGCAGATTACAATTCACAGTTTACAGATCAACACCAGAAAGTAACGGATGTTGACGTTGAATTACCGACTGTGAACCATTTACTCTTCGTGGAGCACCCGCCAGTGTATACGCTTGGCAAAAGCGGCAAGATGGAAAATGTTCTGATCGGTGAAAGAGAGCGGGAGGAAAAAGAAATTGCTTTTTTTCAGACCAACAGGGGAGGAGATATCACGTTTCATGGGCCCGAACAAATTGTCGGTTACCCAATTCTTGATTTAGAAAAATTTTACACTGATATTGGCCGCTACCTGCGGGAACTGGAAGAAGTGATCATTTTAACGCTGGCGGAATATGGTATTGTTGGCGGCCGCTCGGCAGGTGAAACCGGTGTGTGGATTGATGCTGCCATCAAAGGAAAAGAACGAAAAATCTGTGCCATGGGTGTCCGGTGCAGCCGTTGGATCACCATGCATGGTTTTGCGCTAAATGTAAATACCGATCTTTCTTATTTTGATCACATCATTCCCTGTGGCATTCAAAACAAAAAAGTAACCTCTATCAAAGAAGAACTGGGTCACTCAATAGACATGAATAATGTAAAAGAAAAGCTCAAACAAAATTTTGAAAAGGTATTCAATGCTGAGCTTCAGGAAGGATAACTGTTGTTAGCGTCTATTAACCTCTTTTCTCCATTTCTCTTTTGTTCTCTTCGCCTAGAAATCCTTGTTCAGGTAAAACTTGTGTTTCTCTACGAGTTTTTCGTCGTTGTAAAGTTCAAAATTGAACCAGCCGGCGTGATGAAAATTGGCTTTGTCCAAGGTAAGAGCAGGTTGTTTGATGTTTTTTATTTCAAACAGCAAGGTATTGTCTTCTTCAAAAAACTTTACGTGGTACTGCTGCTTTTCCGCATCCGGAAGGTTGATGAAGACATATCCCTCCTTGTTGGTGTACACATAAAAAGAAGGCGTAAAATCGGGTTTCTTTAAAACCGGGTTTTCCGGTGCTTTTTTCGCTGCTGCCGTTTCAATGGGGGTATAAGTTGTTGCAGTGTCCAGGAAAGGTTTTTTTGCCACCGTAAAAAAATACTCGCCGTTTCCTTTCACTACAAACAGGCGATAGAACATATGATCGTTTGGTGCCCGCTTGTCGGCAAAGCCGTTCGTTTTGGCATTGGGGTCGGTAAGACTGATCAAGGTGCGGTAATTCCGTATGCTGTCGTGTGAGGTTTGAATGCTCAACTGCTTCAAGGTTTCAAATGGATTAACCCAACTAATGACGATATTGGGTGTTCCTTCCCGGGTATTTCCTAAGTTCTTTACGGTAAATTTCGGCAGTGTATCTTGTCCAAAGCCTGCAAAAACAGATAGTATGATGGTGGTAGTCAGAAAAAGGCGCTTCATCATTCACATAACGGATTCTGGGCCCGAGCCTTGCAAATATAAAAGGCTGGCCTTTTTTTACCCGAATATTAACGTTCCCTTTGGCAGCGACCGATTGCCCTGAAGGCCGCCGGTGTGCACCAGTAGTATTTTTGAATCGGGTAGAAAAAATTGTTTCCTCGCCAGGTCCATAGCCGCATACACCATTTTACCGGTATAAACAAAATCGGTGGGTATAGCTGTCTCTCGAAAAAAATTATTCATAAACCGGATCAGGTCTTCTTTGCGTTTGGCATAGCCACCAAAATGATAGTCATGCAAAATGCTGACGTTATTTTTTTTGTCCGCCGGCAATAATTCATCCACTTCTGACCCCAGAGAAAAATAATTTTTCAAAACGGAGATGCCGATTACGTGTTGACTGTCGGTAGATGCTGCTGCCAGTCCGGCCAGGGTGGTGCCGGTTCCTACTGCCGACAGAATATGTGTATACGTTGCCGTTTTATTTTGTAGCAAAATTTCTTTGGCACCCAACATTCCCAAATGCCCCCGGCCACCTTCGGGGATGATGTATAAATTTTTTTCACTACTTGTAATTGTTTCCGGAATGCGCTTTTCCTTGTAATCATTGCGGCTGCTAAAAAGAAGCTCCATGCCCAGCTCAGTAGCCTGTACCAACGTTGGGGAAAGAACAAGTGGCCTTTCGCCCCGGATTATGCCAATACTTTTCAGGCCGACTTTCCGCGCAGCAGCGGCAGTAGCCACAATATGATTTGAGTGAGCCCCACCGAACGTAAGAATGGTTTTGCCTGATTTCACGGCTTCTTCCAGGTAATAGTTCAGTTTAAACCATTTGTTACCGGAGACAACAGGATCAATAAGATCAAGCCGCAGAACATCCATCAGAATAGATAAACCGGGCGCCAACTCAATGGAATCGATGCGGCAGGAAGGATTGAAAAGGGGTATCATCAAGTCGGGTGAAAAGTAGTTAATTTCGCAGCAATTTTAAAAAAGGACATATGAGACCAACCTTAGTAATTATGGCTGCAGGCATGGCATCGCGATACGGCAGCATGAAGCAAATACAGCAATTCGGACCCAGCGGTGAAACCATCATGGATTATTCTATTTATGATGCTATCAAAGCGGGGTTTGGAAAAGTGGTTTTTATCATCCGGAAAGATTTTGCCGAAGATTTCAAAGCTATTTTTGAACCCAAGCTAAATGGAAAGATCGAAACCGAATATGTATACCAGGAACTGGATGCTTTTCTCGGTCAGCATAAAATTCCGGAAGACCGCAAAAAACCATGGGGAACAGCGCATGCCATTTTGTGTGCCCACGAAGCTGTAAAAGGTCCTTTCGCCGTCATCAATGCGGATGATTTTTACGGAACCGATGCATTTGTAAAGGCCAACAATTTCCTGGTGCTGGAATGCAAAGAAGATGTTTATGGAATTGTGGCTTACCAGTTAAACAAAACATTATCCGAACACGGTTCCGTTAGCCGCGGTGTGATTGAGGTGGATGAATCCGAACGCCTGGTTGCTATTAACGAAAGAGTAAAATTATACCGGGATAACGGGCAGATTGTTTACGAAGAAGGTGAAGGTGCCAAATACCCCGTGAAGGAAGAGTCGCTTTCCTCGATGAACTTCTGGTGTTTCCATCCTTCTATTTTCCAGTTTATCCGCGAAGAGTTTGCAAACTTCCTCGGAAAAAACCTGAACGAGCCCAAGGCCGAGTTCCTGATTCCTTTTGTAGCCGACCAGTTTATCAAACAAAACAGGGGCGTGATTAAAGTAATTCCTACAACTGCTCCCTGGTTTGGCGTTACCTATAAAGAAGATGCACCCATTGTGCAGCGTAACCTGAATACACTCATTGAAGCAAACGAATATCCCAATCGTTTGTGGTAAGAGGTTCAACGGAACAATAAAAGAAAAGAAAACTTTGTTTTCTTGTTCTACGTAAAACAAAAGCGCAATCTGTTGGATTGCGCTTTTTGTTTATATCATTATTTGAGAAAAACTCAAACCTCCTAATTCACTTTTACCATATACACATAGTCCGTTATTTTTTTCACCTGCTGGGTGCGGTCAACACCTTTTAGGCTGGACGATGTAGGCAATTTTGCTTGCTGAAAGCTTGTATCTTTTTTGCGGAGGCTGTTCAGCGCCTGGTGAATAAATTTCGACTGTACGGCAAACACGGCACCTTCTACAGAGGTCTGCCGGGCACTCAGCACACCAATGATTTCACCGTTGCGGTTGATGATCGGACTGCCGCTGTTACCACGGTTGGCATTTATAGAAATCTGTACAGAAAGGGTATCGCCATCATAACCAGTTTTGGCCGCCAGGTAACCTTCGCCGTACACAATATCGTTGCGGGGATAACCCAGCGAAAAGATGGGTTCGGCTATATCGGCGGTCGATTTTTTAATGGCATAAGGAATCGAGGACGGCGATCTGAAGGCCGTGTCGGTAATCTTAAGAATGGCAATATCTCGTTGCGGATCGGTGTACACCACTTTTGCCTGCAGGTCTTTTCCGTTGTGGTTCTGCACAGCAATATAGCGGGCCTTTTCCACCACATGGTAATTAGTGAAAAGAAGGCCTTTCACATCTACCAAAAAGCCGGTTCCACCGCTGGTATATTCGATTGGCGCTCTTGAATTGTCGGGCAGGTTGCTGATCTGTTGTTGCAGGGCTGCGTTCTCATTTTTTACCTGGTTGACTTTGTTGTCAATCACCCGGATGTTGCGGTTGAGTGTTTCCAGGTCTTTTTTATTAAGAGGCTTGGCAGGTGATACCGACCAGATCAGTGCACTGATGGAAAGAGCCGTGATGCCGGCAATAGAAGCCGCTATGGCAGCCGTACGCTTATACCGATTGAAAAGGTGAATAACCTTGGCTTTCCCCCTCAACTCCGGGTTTTGAATGGCGCCTACTTCCGCAAGGTGTAAATGCGTTTCAGCCAGCTTGCCCTTGAACGATTTCACGTCTTCAAATCGGCCGATTTGTTGTAAAAAGAAACTGTGCTCTACCACCAATTGGTCCACTTCGGGATTGCTTTTACGCAAATCCTCAAAAGAAGACCGCTCGTCAGGAGACATTTCCGCGGCGAGGTATTTTTCTACAGCTTCCAGTAATCTAATGTCATCCATTTTAGTTGGACCCGTTTTTATATTGCGAAAAAAATAGTTTCCGTAACCGCATCAGGCATTTGTACTTCTGGGTTTTTGCGTTGTCGGCGTTGGTGTACCCAAAGCTTTCCGCTATTTCCTGCATGCCTTTTTTCCCCATATAAAAGGATTCAAGAAGGCTTTTGCAGGGTTCGCCCAGGCTGTTCATGGCCTTTTCCATCATGTTGAACGCGGTGTTCTTCTGCTCGTGGTCTTCCACATCCTCATCTACCAACACAATATTTTCGTGGTTTTCATGGAGCGAATACCTTGATTGCTGCACCAGTCGTTTCAGCCACAATCGCCTGCTTACAGAATAGACGAATGTTTTGATCTGACAGTTTAATTCAAAGTTTCCGGATTGGACTTTTTGGTATAAAACAATCATGGCCTCCTGAAAAATATCCTTCGCATCATCCGCACTGCCATTATTATTCAGGACAAGGGCCTGAACCAGATTAAAATTTTCTTTGTATATGGTTTCGATAGCTTTTTTTTCCTGCCGGGCTAATCCTTCAAGTAAAGCGATCTGATTGTGCTCTGCTTTCAACTGCAATCCCTTTTTAATACAGTAATAGTGAAAAAGTAACCCAAAGATGCTGGTAAAAAATTTTTTTTAAAAAACGGGTTACCTTTTTTTAATCGGGGTATTAATCCTTTAAAAACCGGCAATCGTGAAGAAAATCGTTTTGTTGGCATCGCTGGTTCTGGGTCTTTCTGCCTGTGATAATAGCGCAAAAGTAGAAGGGAAAGCAGACAGCCTGGCAAAAAGATTGGATACAACCCTGGATAAACTGGCCGATTCGGCCCGGCAGAAAGGGGGACGGTTACTGGATACTCTGGAAAAGAAATTTGATAACCTGAGAGATTCGTCAAGAAAAGACTAAAATCTTTGACAACCCTTAAACAAAACAAAATGAAAAAAACGCTCCTGGCCTTATTAGCAGTTGGTTTTTTGGTTTCCTGTGACAATGCAGGAGATGCAGGAGATCAAATTAAAGATTCGCTGGACTCTATTAAAAACCTGAAAGTGCAATCCGTTGAAGAGGCTGCCGATCAGGCCATCGATACCATTCAAAGCAATACCGACTCCCTGAAGCAAAGAGTAGATGAGGTGACTGATGCGGTAAAAGACACCATGAACAAAAACAATTAATAATAATTTTTTTAAAATCAATCCAAAAATCAAACAACACATGAAAAAGTTCCTCGGAATCTTAGCAATTGCTGGCGTATTAGTAGCTTGTGACAACTCTGGTAGCGAAACAACTGCTACTGACTCTCCTGCAACTACTACAACTGACACATCAACTGCAGCTCCTTTGACTACTCCTTCTGCCGATACGACAACTACTCTCGGTGGCGATACGTCAACTGTAGCTGGCGATACTACAACTACTACTCAACAGTAATTGTGGTCGGTAAGGTTTAGCTCCCTGTTTGCCGGCATTCCTTACATGATACCGTTTTTTGGCAAGCAATCATTAGCAAGAGCTGTCCTGGAAACAGGGCAGCTTTTCTTTTTCACCTTGGATTGGCAGGCATCACGTTTCGATTGCCGGCTTGCTTCTCCATTTTTATATACTTTTTCAAACATAGCATTGGCCGGTTGTTTTGTATTCCAGCAGGCGGGTTTTCGGTAGAAACTTGGAAAACCTTCTCTAATCCTGCGAATCAGCGGTTACCTTTGCGGAAATTTTACTATGGCATTATTTAGTGAACTGGGGCTGAATGAGCAGCTTTTAGCTTCTGTTGAGGAGCTTGGATTTACAGAGCCCACCACCATACAGGAAAAAGCAATCCCGGTATTGCTTTCCGGAACCAAGGATTTTATTGGCCTGGCCCAAACCGGAACTGGTAAGACCGCAGCCTTTGGCTTGCCGTTACTTCAACTGATCGATACGTCTAAAAAATACCCACAGGCATTGGTGATCTGTCCCACCCGGGAGCTCTGCATGCAGATCGTAAACGAAGTCGAAAATTTCAAAAAACATTCAAAAGGCATACATCTGGTTGCGGTCTACGGCGGCACTTCCATCTCGCAGCAGATCCGGGACATTCGTCGCGGTGTGCAAATTGTTGTGGCCACGCCGGGCCGTTTGATTGATCTGATCGAACGTAAAGCCATCAACCTGGAAGAGATCAGCTACGTGGTGCTGGACGAAGCCGATGAAATGCTCAACATGGGTTTCCAGGAAGATATTGAAACCATTTTGCAGAATACACCAAAGCGGGAAAGCACCTGGCTGTTCAGTGCCACGATGCCCCCGGAGATTCGTGGTGTGAGCAAGCGGTATATGAAAGAGCCGGTAGAAATCACCGTTGGTAAAAAAAATACGGCCAGTAAAAACATCGACCACCAGTTTGTGGTTACGCAGGCCCAGCACCGTTACGAAGTGCTGAAGCGGCTGATTGATTTTAATCCAGGTATGTATGGCATCATATTTACCCGTACCAAGGCCGATGCGCAGGAGATCACGGAAAAACTTACCCGCGAAGGTTACGATATTGAAGCGCTGCACGGTGACCTAAGCCAGCAGCAGCGTAATAAGGTGATGGATGAATTCCGGGACAAAACCCTTCAACTCCTTATTGCAACCGATGTGGCAGCACGAGGTATTGACGTGTCGGGCATTACACACGTCATCAACTTTGAACTGCCCGATGACATGGAAGTGTATACGCACCGCAGTGGCCGTACAGGCCGTGCCGGCAAGACTGGCGTCTGCATTTCGATTGTGCATACTCGTGAAGTACGCCGCATCCGCGATATTGAACGCATGGCGCAGGTTCAGTTTCACAAACTGGAAGTGCCTTCCGGAAAGGATGTTTGCCGCAAGCAGTTTTTTTATTTCATGGATAAGTTATTGTCTGCTGACATCAGCCATGGCGATTACGAAGCCTATATGCCCATCCTCTCCGAAAAGTTTGCCGAAGTAACCAAGGAGGAAGTGCTGAAACGCGTAGCGGCACTGGAGTTTGACCGTTTTCTAAAATACTACGAAAATGCCGAAGACCTGAATGTTCGCGAAAGGGAAACTCGCTTTGAAAGAGGTTCAGACCGTGGCGGTGACCGTGGCACCGACAGGCGCAGGGAAACCCGTGGCCGTGAGTACAGTAGCAGTGGTAACATGACAAGGCTCTTTGTAAACTTGGGTACAAAAGACGGTTTTTACAAGGCCAGCTTCCTTCAGTTTATTCTGGATATGAGCGATCTTCCAAAAGATGTTTTGGGAAGGATCGATATGAAAGAGATGAATAGTTGGATCGAAATCGACAAAGGCGCATCTAATAAAATGATGCAGGCCATTGATGGTAAAAAGTACAAAGGCCGTCGGATACGCATGAACGAAGCTGACTCTGTTCGGCGCTAGGAGCGGATTTGCAGGCAAAAGGCTCCTGTTGGCTATCATATTAAAAAGCAAAAAAATAATTTGTTTCTGAACACTGCCCTTTTATATTTGTAAACAGAATGACAAAAGCAACAACCTATCGCGGCTTCTATTTTTACTTTTATTTTGGTAAGAGCCGGGATTGCTTTTGTTGAAAGCGTTTAAACAAGTTAATTCAACAATAGAGATCCCGGCCAAAAGCCGGGATTTTTTTATGTAAATGGCAAACTTAGTATCCATACAGGGCTTTGAAGGAAGTTTTCACCAGATAGCCGCCCGGCAGTTTTTTGGAAACGACATTGGCATATTGCCCTGTGCCACCTTTCGCGATGTGGTAGACACTACTAAAAAAGGGGAGACAGATGCTAGCGTGATGGCAATTGAAAATTCCATTGCCGGCAGCATTTTGGCTAATTATAATCTTCTGCACAAATCCGGTCTTTCCATCGCCGGTGAAGTGTACCTGCCCATCCGACAGCACCTGTTGGTAAACCCGGGTGTGAAGCTCGAAGACATCAAAGAAGTGCATTCGCATCCCATGGCCATCCTGCAGTGTATCGATTTTCTTTCGCAATACAACTGGAAGCTGGTGGAAACAGAAGACACCGCCCTGAGTGCAAAACACATTCACCAACGGAAGAGCAAACACATTGCAGGGGTAGCCGGTAAGCTGGCTGCAGAACTTTTCGGGCTGGAAATGGCTGCAGAAAATATTCACACTGAGAAAAACAATTATACCCGGTTCCTGATCCTGCAGAAAAAAGCGGCCGAACAACCGGATGCGGACAAAGCTTCGCTTTCCTTTCATACCGATCATTCCCGCGGAAGCCTGGCCCGTGTGTTAACCAAGATTGCTGAAGGCGGCATTAACCTCAGCAAGCTGCAAAGCTTTCCCATTCCCAGCAATGCATGGCGATATAATTTTCATGCAGACCTTGAATTTGATTCGTTGCCGCAGTTGCAGGCTGTAATAAAAGAGATTGAACCGGTAACCGAAAGCGTTAAAGTGTACGGTGTATATAAAAATGGAAATGCAAATCCTTCCAAATGAAACTAGAGGTAGCTAACAGATTAAACGGAATCGGCGAATACTATTTCTCGCAAAAATTGCGGGAGATAGAAACCATGAACAAAGAAGGGGAGACGGTTATTAACCTGGGTATCGGCAGTCCTGATATGGCGCCGGATGCTATGGTGATTGACATGCTCCGGTCAGAATCCGCACGGCCCAATGTGCATGCTTACCAAAGCTACAAAGGCGCGGCTGCCCTGCGGGAAGCCATGGCGACATGGTACAAAAAATGGTATGGTGTTACTCTGGATCCAAATTCGGAGATCCTTCCGTTAATCGGTTCCAAAGAAGGCATTATGCATATCTGCATGACCTATCTCAATGAAGGAGACGAAGCGCTGGTACCTAATCCAGGCTATCCCACCTATTCCAGTGCTGTAAAGCTTTCGGGTGGCCGTCCCCGCTATTACCACCTTAAAGAGCAAAATGCCTGGGCACCCGATTTTGATGCCTTGGAAAAGGAAGACCTTAGCAACGTAAAGCTGATGTGGGTGAACTATCCACACATGCCCACCGGGCAGAAAGCTTCCAAAAAGCTTTTTGAAAAACTGGTAGCCTTCGGAAAGAAACACAGTATTCTTATCTGCCACGATAACCCTTATAGCTTTATCCTGAACGAATCGCCAACGAGTCTTTTGTCGGTGGATGGCGCCCTGGATGTGGCGGTGGAACTGAATTCGCTGAGCAAATCGCACAACATGGCCGGATGGCGGGTAGGCATGCTTTGTGGCGATAAAGAACGCATCAACGAAGTGATGCGCTTTAAAAGCAATATGGACAGCGGTATGTTTTTGCCTTTGCAACTGGCAGCCACCAAAGCCTTATCACTGAATGGTGACTGGCATGAGCAGCTCAACGCACACTATAAAAAGCGCCGCGAAAAAGTATTTGAACTGCTTGATCTTTTGGATTGCCAGTATAGCAGGGAACAAGTTGGTTTGTTTGTTTGGGCCCGTGTTCCGCAAGCGGCGAAAGATGGTTATGCCGTGAGTGATGACGTGCTGTACGGTGCACGGGTGTTTATTACGCCGGGAGGCATCTTTGGAACGGAAGGTAACGGGTATATACGCGTTAGTTTATGCAGTACGGAAGAAAACCTACAGGCTGCCATTAACAGAATTAAAAAAGCAAGGCAAAACCCTCAAGCATGATTGTTACGATTGTTGGTGTCGGTTTAATCGGTGGTTCCATGGCCTTAACCCTGAAGGAAAAAGCTGTGGCAACAAGGATCATTGGGGTTGACAATAATGTAGCACACCAGCACAAGGCGTTGGAACTCGGTTTGGTGGATGAAATTATGGACTTGCCGGATGCAGTTATTAGCTCTGATTTGGTGATTCTTGCTATCCCTGTGAATGCAATACAGGAAGTGGTGTTGTTTATTTTAGACATCTTGGACAAGCAGGTGGTAATGGATGCCGGGTCAACCAAAAGTGCGATTCTGAATCTGATCAAAGACCATCCAAAGCGGGGACGTTTTGTTGCCACGCACCCCATGTGGGGAACAGAATACAGCGGTCCGGAAGCTGCCGTGAAAAGCGCTTTCATCTCCAAAGCAACGGTTATCTGCAACAAAGAAGAAACCGACGCTGATGCGCTGGAGATGGTGGAAAATATTTATAAAGTGCTGGGCATGCACCTGGTGTACATGAATGCCGAAGACCACGACGTTCATGTAGCCTATGTAAGCCATATTTCGCACATAACGTCCTTTGCACTTGCCAATACAGTACTGGAAAAAGAAAAAGAAGAAGAGGCCATTTTTGAACTGGCGAGTGGTGGTTTTGAAAGCACGGTGCGACTGGCCAAAAGCAACCCGGCCATGTGGGTACCCATCTTTAAAGAAAACCGCGAAAATGTCTTGGATGTTTTGAATGAACACATCAGCCAGTTGCGAAAGTTCAAGGCTTGTTTGGAAAAAGAAAATTATGATTACCTGACCGACTTGATCGAGCAGGCAAATAAAATAAAACGAATTATTAAGTGAGAATGATGAAACGTCAAAGGTGAGACGTGAAATGGGAGTTTACTCCAAAGTCAAGGTCTCTTCCGTTTCACGTTTAGCGTCTCACGTTTCACTAAAAATTAAAACTTACAACAATGGAAAAAGTGAAAGACCAAAAATCTGCCGTGCAGGAAGTTTGGAAAAAACGTCCGCTAATCATTTCCGGTCCCTGCAGCGCCGAAACCGAAGAGCAGGTTTTGGAAACTGCTACCCGCCTGGCCGCAACTGGTAAGGTAAATATGTTGCGGGCCGGTATATGGAAGCCACGTACACGTCCGGGTAGTTTTGAAGGCATTGGTACCAAGGGCCTGCCCTGGCTGCAACAGGCCAAACGGGTTACGGGATTACCCATTGCCGTGGAAGTGGCTACCGCCAAGCAGGTGGAAGACGCTTTGCATTTTGATGTGGACGTTCTGTGGATTGGTGCCCGTACCACTGTGAACCCTTTCAGTGTACAGGAAGTGGCCGATGCATTACGGGGTGTGGATGTACCCGTTCTCATTAAAAACCCCATCAATCCCGACCTGGAATTATGGACCGGCGCAGTAGAACGTGTGGCCAAAGCCGGCATCAACCAAATTGGTTTGATCCATCGTGGATTCTCTTCTTACGGCAATACTGAATACCGCAATGCCCCGATGTGGCATCTGGCTATCGAAATGAAGCGCCGCAACCCGGATATGCTGATCGTGAACGATCCTTCGCATATCTGCGGCCGCCGGGATATTTTACAGGAAGTGGCGCAGGAAGCCATCAATCTTGATTTTGATGGACTGATGATCGAAAGCCATATTGATCCCGACAATGCCTGGAGTGATGCCAAGCAGCAGATCACACCCGAAAAATTGGCAGAGATGCTGGGAGAGATGGTGTGGTTGCGGGAAGACATTGCCTCTGCTGAATTTCATGCAACACTCGAAAAGCTTCGCCAGCAGATCAACCAACTGGATGATGAATTGATGCTTCTTTTATCGGAACGTATGAAAGTTGCTGAGAAGATTGGGCAGTACAAAAAAGAAAACAACATTACCATTTTGCAAACCCGCCGCTGGAACGAGATCCTGGAACGTGCCTGCAAAAAAGGCGATAAGATGGGCCTGAGCCGTGAGTTTGTTACCAGGTACCTTGACGCGGTGCATATGGAAAGTATCAATCGCCAAAACAAAGTATTTAACGGCTGATGCAGGTAAAAAAAATTCAGTTCAGCAGGAGTGCAACCGCTTTTTATTTCGATTCTTCGTTTGCACAACTGAAAAAAATTGTTTCCCCGGAAACAACCGTTGTTATCACCGACAGTCATTTAGCGGCTGCCCATCCCAAATTGTTCAAGGATTGGAAAACCATCGTGATCAATGCCGGCGAAGAATTCAAGGTCCAGACAACGGTTGATACCATCATCCAGCAACTGATTGCCCTGCATGCAGACCGCACATGGACGCTTGTGGGTGTAGGGGGTGGTGTGGTGACCGATATAACCGGCTATGTGGCTTCCATTTATTTGCGTGGTATTTCCTTTGGGTTTGTCCCCACAACCATTCTGGCGATGGTGGATGCTGCCATTGGTGGAAAAAATGGCATTGATGTAGGCCTGTACAAAAACATGGTTGGCACCATCAATCAGCCGCAGTTCCTTTTGTACGATGTCAGCCTGCTGAAAACGTTGCCCGAGAATGAATGGCGAAATGGGTTTGCCGAGATCATCAAGCATGCCGCCATCCTGGATGGTGCGATGTACAAGGAACTGGATAAAAAAAAGCTCTCCTTTTTTCAAACGAACAAGCCCGCCCTTCAAAAACTGGTGATGCGAAATGCACTGCTGAAAGCAAAAGTGGTTAAGGAAGACGAGTTTGAAAGGGACAGGCGCCGTTTGCTCAATTTCGGTCATACCCTAGGCCATGCCGTAGAAAAGCAATATAGCCTGATGCATGGCGAAGCAGTGGCCGTAGGGATGGTATTTGCCTCCCGGTTATCCGCTGAGTTTTTGCAGTTCAAAGGCAGCGATAAACTTGTGCAGATCATCGATAACTATGGCTTACCCATCACCGCCGGCTACAACAAACAAAAAGTGTTTGATGTTTTGGTGAGTGATAAAAAGCGGGAAGGGGAACAGATGAATTTTGTTCTTCTTGAAAAGATCGGCAAAGCCGTTGTCAAAAAAATACCATTGCAGGAAATCTTTAAACACATGTAATGCAGGTTACAGTTTCTCCCTCAAAAGTTAACGGAATCATTACAGCGCCAGCTTCCAAGAGTGCTATGCAGCGGGCCTGTGCAGCTGCCCTGTTGCGGGGTGGCAAAACAATTTTACAAAATCCCGGTATTTCCAACGACGACAATGCTGCTCTTGATATCATTACCCAACTGGGTGCACTTGTTACCAAGGAGGATCAAACTATAGTCATCGAAAGCCGTGGCGTAAATCCGGTCAATGATACGATCGATTGCGGTGAAAGCGGGCTTTCGGCACGGATGTTCACATCGATTGCAGCGCTTAGCCAAACACCCATACAGGTAACCGGTAGTGGCAGCCTCCGCAAACGTCCGTTTTCTTTTTTTACGGAAACACTTCCCCAATTGGGAGTGGAATGCAGGAGCCAGGAAGGTTTGCTTCCGCTGCATATTAAAGGTCCGCTAGTGCCGCAAAACATTACCGTGGACGGATCGCTTTCTTCGCAGTTCCTGACCGGCTTGTTGTTTGCATTTACTGCCGCTAAAGCCAGTGATGTAACGATCACGGTAGATAACTTAAACAGCAAGCCTTATATCGACCTGACCCTCCAGGTTATGAAAGACTTTGGCCTTACCATCCCTCAAAACAACAATTACCAATCGTTTTATTTTCCAGCGCAGGACAACAAAACGGATAAAGGAGAATCGTTTTCTTATACTGTGGAAGGCGACTGGAGCGGAGGTGCATTTTTGCTGGTTGCCGGTGCGGTTGCTGGTGATTTGGTTGTGAAAGGGTTGGATGTATTTTCCACGCAGGCTGATAAAGCCATCCTGCAAGCCCTGATGCAATGTGGCGCCACTATCAGCATTGAAGAAACACAGATTCATGTAAGGAAAAGCAAGTTGAAGCCGTTTCATTTTAATGCTACGGATTGTCCTGATCTGTTTCCACCGCTGGTAGCCCTTGCTGCTTATTGTGATGGCACTTCCGTGATTGAAGGTGTACATCGCCTGACTCATAAAGAGAGCAACCGAGCCCTGACCCTGCAGGAAGAATTTGGAAAGATGGGTGTGACCATCACTTTCCAGGATGACCTGATGCTGATAATAGGTGGGGAAGGGGTAAGAGGTGCTCAGGTGCATTCCCGCCATGACCATCGCATTGCCATGGCTTGTGCAGTAGCTGCCCTGAGTGCAGAAGGGGAAGTTATTATTGAAGAAGCGGAAGCTGTCAACAAATCCTACCCGCAGTTCTGGGAACACCTGCAGACGTTTTCAGAAGTTGTGTAAAACAGGATCGAAAATTATTATTGATAAAAGAAAGGCATGAATTCATTTGGACGCATTTTTCGTGTAAGCATCTTTGGCGAGTCGCACGGGCCTTCGGTGGGCATTTCTATTGACGGTTGCCCGGCCGGATTGACCCTTGCAGAAGAAGATTTTACCACCGATATTGAACGCCGCAAAGGCGGAATGCAAAAAGGAACCACTCCCCGGAAGGAAGACGATCGGCCCATTTTTGTAACCGGTGTATTTTACGGCAAAACCACCGGTGCTCCGCTGACGATCTTATTTGAAAATAAAAACACCCGTTCCGGCGATTATGAAAAACAGCGGGCTTTCCCTCGGCCCGGCCATGCCGATTTTGTAGCGCACCAGAAGTTTGCGGGTTTTGAAGATTACAGGGGTGGGGGACACTTTAGTGGACGCCTGACCGTGTGCCTGGTAGGTGCCGGCGTGGTGGCAAAAAAGCTGCTCCGGAACATTTCGGTCCAATCAACCATTTTAGAAATTGGAGGTGAAAAGGACATCGAGGCCGGCCTGCAAAAAGCCATCGAACAAAAGGATTCCGTTGGCGGCATCGTTGAATGTCGTGTTTCCGGACTGCCGGCAGGTTTGGGTGAGCCTTTTTTCGATTCGTTGGAATCGGTGCTTGCGCATGCCGTGTTCTCTATTCCGGCAGTAAGGGGTATTGAGTTTGGAACCGGTTTTGCCGCTGCCCGTATGTTTGGTGCCGATCACAATGATGCGATTACAGACGGAAGCGGAATGACTGCTACCAATCACGCCGGCGGTGTGGTGGGTGGCATCAGCAATGGCAACGAACTCGTTTTCCGTGTGGCCATCAAGCCCACTTCTTCCACGCCTAAAGAACAACAAAGCTGGAACTGGGAAAGCCAGCAGGTGGAAGCCTTCTCCGTAAAAGGTCGTCATGATCTTTGCATTGCCCTGCGGGTGCCACCCGTATTGGAGGCTGTGACGGCCTTGGTGTTGGCTGATTTTCTTCTTTTGGAACAACAAATAAAACGAACCCTCTGATGCACGATTATACCATCAATGCTTCCATTCAGCTTCTGCCCATTGTGCAGGACCGGCATCCTTATGACTGGGTGGATGAAGCCATTGCCATCATTCAACAGTCAGGGATCAAACACGAGGTGGGGCCGTTTGCCACCACCCTGGAAGGAAGGTATGCAGAAGTAATGGAGGTTATACACAGGGTCAACGAACACCTTGTTCAAAATGGCTGCGCCGAATGGATCACCAGTTTACAAATCCAGATCCGCAGCCAGGGGCCCATCACCGGAAGCGAAAAGACAGAAAAGTTTCAATAAAATTGTACGTATAAGATAAAAGCCTCTGAACAGAGGCTTTTTCTTTTATTGAAAACGTGAACTCACAACCAGGTCTTTGCTTCCCGGCGAGTAGGTATAAAACCCTTCGCCGCTTTTTACTCCCAATTTTTTGGCGGTCACCATATTCACCAACAGGGGACAGGGCGCATATTTTGGATTGCCAAAACCTTCGTGCAATACGTTCAGGATACTCAGGCAAACATCGAGGCCGATAAAATCAGCCAGCTGCAAAGGCCCCATAGGGTGAGCCATACCAAGTTTCATAACCGTGTCAATTTCTTCTACACCGGCCACTCCTTCATAAAGTGAATAAATGGCTTCATTGATCATGGGCATAAGAATGCGGTTGGCAATAAATCCGGGGTAGTCATTTACTGTACAGGGAACTTTGCCAAGCTGCCGGCTCAGCGCCACGATCTTTTCCGTAACGTCTGGCGTGGTGGCATAACCGTTAATAATCTCTACCAGTTTCATTACCGGCACAGGATTCATGAAATGCATGCCGATAACCTTTTCAGGTCGTGCAGTGGCAGCAGCAATTTTTGTAATGGAAATGGAAGATGTATTGGATGCCAGAATGCAATCCTTTGGGGCAAACTGGTCGAGTTGTTGAAAGATGGAAAGCTTTAATTGAATGTTTTCGGTAGCGGCTTCCACTACTAAGTCGGCGTCGGAAACCCCGGCTTCCATAGACGTATGCGGGGTAATATTTTTTAGGGCTGATTCTTTTCCTTCCAGGGCCAACGTTCCTTTGGAAATCTGGCGGTCGAAGTTTTTGGCGATGGTGGAAAGCGCTTTGTCCAGTTGCGGTTGGGAGACATCAACCAGCGATACGGCAAACCCGGCCTGGGCAAAAACGTGGGCAATCCCGTTACCCATGGTGCCGGCTCCTATAACAGCAATCTTTTTCATGTGGTTATTTTGAGAGGGCAAATATAGTTGGGGTTTAAGGTTTGGCGTTTAAAGTTTGAGGTCAGGAGTCAGGAGTCAGGAGTCAGGAGTCAGTAATAAACTTTTGAGGATAACAATGGATTATGCTGTATTTACTCCGAAGGAGTACTGTATTTATAGAAAAGAGTAGAGAAGAAGAAACGGGCTCCGAAGGAGCCACATGTTTTTGATGGAAACAGGGAGACACGGCAAACATAGAAGATCACGGTGACGCTCTGTGCCCCTGTGTCTCTATGGTTCAAAAAAAATGATGAATAGAATTACAGAATGTACACGCATTTGACGCAACAGGCAATCCATCACTATTTTGCAGATGGGTACATAAAAAAACTCCATTTACATGGAGTTTCAATTTTATAGGGGAAAAAGCTTACATCTCTTTTCTTAGTTTATCAGCAAAAACTTTTTGGAACTTTTCCAGCTTGGGACGAATCACAATCGAACAATAGGGGTTGGTGTTTTTATTGTTCTGGTAGTACTCCTGGTGATAATCTTCGGCCACATAAAAATCAGACGCTGGCGTTACTTCGGTCACAATCGGCTTCTCATAGGCACCGCTGCTGTTCAATTCTTTTTTGTAATAATCCGCTTTGGATTTTTGTTCCGGTGTATGGTAAAAGATCGCACTGCGGTATTGCGTGCCCACATCGGCACCCTGGCGGTTTAAACTTGTGGGATCGTGCACTTCAAAAAAGACCTTCAGCAGCTCATCATATGAAATTTTAGAGGGCTCGTAAACCACCTGCACACATTCGGCATGGCCGGTTTCGCCCGTGCAAACCTCTTTGTAGGTTGGGTTTTTTACCTGGCCACCCATGTAACCGGATGTTACGCTCAGCACACCGTGCAGTTGCTCAAAGATTGCTTCCGTACACCAAAAACACCCGGTGCCAAACGTAGCCGTCTCCACTTTGTCGATCCGATCCATTGCTGTTTGTAAAGAGGTACTCATTACCTTATAATTTTTTTCAGAATTACACGCAAACAAGGCCGAGAGGCTTAAGGTTATCAATAGTTTCGAAAACATAGCGTGAGGTTAGATTACAAATTTGGGTCGCAAAAGATAAAACGAAAAGCCAACATCCCCTTTTTAACACAGCGTTTTGATACAAATTCAGACCTTCTGGATGCCCGTTTGCGTCTACCTTTGAACAAAATTTACAGCGAGGAAGTTAATGAAAGTTTACCCGGATTCTGCGTTAGTGCAATTGGAATTTGATAAAATCAAAGATCTCTTACTTCAGAAATGCCGCACCGAATATGCCAAAACCAAAGCGGCGGACCTGCGCATCCATACCCGAAAGGATTTTATTGAGCGGGAACTGAAACAAACCCACGAGGCCCGGCAACTGCAGCAAAATGCCATTTATTTTCCCAATGATTATGTGCTCAACCTGGGGAAGGAATTGCAACTGTTGAGCATTGAAGGTTCGCTTTTGAGTGGTGAGCAACTGATCGACATCCGCAAGCTGGCCGAAAGCATGGAAAAGATCTTTCGCTGGTTTGATGCCGAAAGGAGAGAGGCCTACAGTGGCCTGGCTGAAGTCATTAAAGGCACCTATTACGAAAAGAAAATAAAAGAGCTGATCGATGAAGTGGTGGATGAATCGGGCAATGTAAAAGACAATGCTTCGGAAGAGCTGGCGGCTATTCGCATGGGGCTTTACCGGAAGCGAAATGAACTGCGCCGGCTCTTCGACCGGATTGTTTCAAAGTTAAACAAGCAAGGATATTTAGCAGATATAGAAGAAAGCTTTCTCAATGGCCGCCGTGTGCTGGCGGTGTATGCCGAACAAAAACGCACTGTGAAAGGCATTCTGCATGGGGAGAGTGACAGTCGCCGCACGTCGTTTATCGAGCCGGAAGAAACCATAGACCTGAACAACGATATTCATGAACTGGAAGGGGCCGAACGAAAGGAAGTGTACCGCATTTTGCGGGAGCTGACCAGGCGCCTGCGGCAACATGCTCCTTTACTGAGTGTTTACCATGCTGTTGTTGGCGAATATGATTTTATCCGGGCCAAGGCCGCTTTTGCAATCGATATTCATGGTGAATACCCGGTGGTAACTGATAAGGCACATGTGCACCTGGTAAAAGCTTATCATCCTTTGCTGTACCTGTACAACCAACGTTCGGGAAAACCAACGATTCCGGTGGACCTCACGCTGGATGAAAAGGCAAGGATCCTGGTGATCAGCGGACCCAATGCCGGGGGAAAAACCGTATCGATGAAAACCGTAGGACTTTTGCAAATTATGGTGCAAAGCGGCCTGCTGGTGCCGGTGCATCCTTCTTCGCAGTTCGGAATTTTTAAGCAGATCATGATCCACATCGGGGATACGCAAAGCCTGGAGTTTGAGTTGAGTACCTATAGCAGTCACCTCCTGAGCATGAAACATTTTATGGAAACGGCCAATGGTAAAACCCTATTCTTTATCGACGAACTGGGTAGTGGCAGTGATCCCAATCTTGGAGGGGCTTTTGCCGAAGTGATCATGGAAGAACTAGCCCGAAAACATGCTTATGGTATTGTGACCACCCACTACCTGAACCTGAAGGTGATGGCCAATAAAACCCCTGGCATTATCAATGGTGCCATGGCGTTTGATGAAAAGAACCTCTTGCCGCAATATAAACTTACGGTAGGCAAACCCGGAAGTTCATATACGTTTGCCATTGCCGAACGCATTGGGCTGGACAAACGCCTGATCAGCAAAGCAAGGTCGCTGGTGGATGAAAACCATTTTACCCTGGACAAACTCCTGAACAGGACCGAGCAGGACCTGCAGAAAGTACAGGAAAAAGAAAAGGACCTGCACCGGCTGGTGAAAGAAAACGAACGCCTGAAAAAGGAGATGGAGCATGTGCTGGACAAAGAGCGGCACCGGCAGCAGGTTGAGATCCTGAAGCAGCAAAACCGGATCACGGAAGAGCGGATGGCCTTCCTCAAAGACATGGAGCGAAAGCTGCGCACCATGGTGGTGGAATGGAAAAAAACAGAAGACAAGGACAGGGCCGTAAAGGAAATGGCGGCTCTCCTGTTTGGGAAAAAGAATGACCAGAAAACCGCCAGCAAGAAACAAAAGCTCCTGGACAGCCGGTATGAAGAGGTGACCGGTGACATACAGATTGGCGATAAAGTAAAAATGAAACGCAACCTGCAGGTAGGCGAGGTGCTGGAACTGCGCGGCAAAAAGGCCGTTGTCAAGATCGGCTTACTGCCCATGCAGATCGAACTTTCCAACCTGGTAAAGATCCGTGAAAAAGCTGAATAAGGTCAGGCGTTGGAATAGAGGTAATCTTTCAGGTTGCTTATGGTTTCTTCCTGGGAAAGAATGATCTCTTTTACCACGTCGTTGATGGAGATGATACCGGCAATCTTGTCCTGCTCAAATACGGGTAGGTAGCGGATATGCTTTTCCGAAAGCAGCTGCATGCAGTTTTCGATGGTGTCGGACGGGTGCACTGCCGGCAGATCGGTGGTCATGATATCCGAAACCAGGGTGTCGTTGGATGCTTTTCCTTTGAGGACCACCTTGCGGGAGTAATCGCGTTCTGTCATCAACCCGATGTAGTTATCGTCTTTCAGTACAAGCACCGATCCAATGTTTTTATCGGCCATCAGTTGAAGGGCATCGATCACGGTCGTTTCCGGTGAAACGGCGATGATGTTGCGGCCTTTTCGGTTGAGGATATCAGCCACTTTTTTCATATGCTATGGTTTGTAGGAGAAATTTACAAATTTTCGAACGCATTCAGGCTTAATTTTTTGCAGAAGGCCTGAATAATTTTTGTTGGTAATTATCCGGCTTCTATATTTGCGCCGGAGAGATGGCAGAGCGGTCGAATGCGGCGGTCTTGAAAACCGTTGACTGTAACAGGTCCGGGGGTTCGAATCCCTCTCTCTCCGCTGATGGGGACAAACAAGGCAAAGCTTTGTTTGTCCCCTTTTTATTTTGCCCTGAATCCTTTGCTGCATCTGCAATCAGGGCAAAAAAGGAATTTACCTTATCGGTTCGAAATGCCTCATTTTTCTTGGAATAGATGATTCCCTCAGGAAAGATGAGCTTTTGCAGTTTTTCTTTTGTGCTCACAGGGCTGGAAGTCCACAGGGTAGCGAGTTCGGAAGAAAAAGCAATCCCTTCTTCAATGCTCTTTTTGAGGTTCGAAATCTGAGGGGTGAGTTTTTGAAGTATTTCATTGATTTCGTCTCTTTCTTTGCTATACCTCGCATAGAACTTATCAAAGCTTTCCTTGCTCATTTCCTCGAGCACATAATATTTCTCTTCTATGGTATCAATCTTCTTGGTTATCTCAGCCAATTTTTCTTTGGAGGCTTTTTCCTGCTCGATACCTTCCTTATTCATCTGTTCAAATAAGTACTCGATCTGGTAAGCAATAACCTTCGCCATTTTAGGGTCAGTACTGTAGGTATTGAGTAGTTCTTCAAATGCTGCATGCAGCTTCTTAGCACTTATATTGCACTTGCATCCTTTGGTTCTGCATTTGTAGTACCACAAACCTTTTGCTTTTACGATGTAGCCGGTGAATGGCTCTTTGCAATCCTCGCATTTAATAAAGACTTTTAAGGGCACGGCATCCCTTTCCTTTTTATGGGGCACGCCGTAGTTTGCCGCCGCCCTGTGCAGGCCATTGACCTGAAGGAATATTTCTTTTGAAATTAGCTTCTCATGGTTTCCTTCCACTACCTGCCCATCCAGCATACCATGATTGATGATACCACAGTAAAAGGGCTTCTTGAACAGTTTGGTCAGTTGTTGCTTGTACATCTTAACTCCCATCGCCCTTAACCGCTGAATGATCTCTTCGTTTTTCATTCCCTTGGCTCTCCACTGGAAAGCTTTTCGGAGCTTCTTTCCTTCTTCATTGACCACAATTTTGCGAACACCATTGATTTTTACAATATCATAGCCTTGCGGTACGCGGGTGACCCATTCTCCTTTTTGAAACTTTTCCTTCATGCCTGCCACCGCTCTTTGCTTGCGTAGCTGGTTGTCAAACTCGGAAAACAAAAGCTGTATGTTTTGATGCAGTACGCCACTTGGATTGGAGGTATCAGTGGGTTGGGTAACGGCAAAGACGGAAACGCCATACTTTTCCCGCAGGTCTTGAGCGAGTTTAATAGCGCCTCCTCCTGTTTATTCAGGTAATCCTGTGCAATGACCACATAACTGTAAAATTCTTTTAGTTTATTGCCAGATTATTATAGTCGCAGGTTTACCTGTAGGTAACCCCACCTTCGCTGTATCGTTGCTTTCCCTACCGCCCCGTTGCATACGAACCATACAAGACATCGACCGCCTCCCCAAAAAAGAAAAGGAACTCGTCTTTGAGTTCCTCGACAGCTTCATCGCCAATAAGAAGAATAAAAATGTGCTGGGGTAAAGCCGCCATGCAAAACCTTTTCATTAAAGAATACAAACGACAAAGCCGGAGCTATACAGTCCGGCTTTGTTTTAAGCTGCCTGCCGCTCTCATCGCTTTCTAACCGTTTTGGATATAAGCAGAATAATTAGGCCCAAAAACAAGCAGATTATACTTAGGTAAACCAAAAAATAACCGAGGTACTTGAGCCTATTGTATGGAATCGGTAGTTGGGGTTTTACTTCATTCTCGTAAACCACATAAGATATCTGCATCACAAAAAAGCTTACCGCTAAAACATCCGCTATCACAAATAATGTCTTTGCCCTACGCCCGATCGTATCTGTCCCGGATGGAACAAAGACGGTAAGCAGTACTAAGCCTACTATTCCAACAAGGCTCCAGACCAGTGCTGCGGTATAAATACCCTCAACAATCATCCACAACAACAGCAAGACTATTTCAGCAATGAAGACTGTTTTTAGAAGTTTCATTTTTTATCTTTTAACTCAATGTCTTTATCAATTATTTTCTGCGGAACAACATTGGGATTTGGTTCAGCTACAGACGTCGGGCTATCCTTAACTACCTTATATCCTGGAGATTTCGCTGTAACTGATCACTCTATTTCGCTCCTAATTGACCACCCTAAGTTGTATGAAGAAAGAAGGCATGCGGGATTGTTTACTGGCAGGCTAAAGTTAGCGGTTTAGTTATTGTTCTGT
>JACJGO010000030.1 GCA_014163555.1 Flavisolibacter longurius | reverse complement strand
GACCGGCTTTGTTTGCGATACAGTCCCTGCAAGACCTCCACCTCCTCACCAATCTCTTTGCTGTAGTTTAAACACTTCATGACCTAACCCGCACATATACCGTACCTAATAATTCAAAACGGTATTAGATCGGTTTTGCTTTTCGCTTTTGAACTTTTCTGGCAGCAGAATGGTTGGCCCTCTTGCTGAATAGAATCTCCAGCCGTACAAGTGTGCGACGCAACGGATGTTAAATAGTAGTACGAAAGCTTAGCCTATAAAAAGGAAATGCCTGTTTTAAAGACAGGAATTTTTATAAAGAATATGTGATTGCTGAAAAAATGATTGTGAAGATAACGTCTTTCAAACCTAAGTCTCCCCTTCAGGGGGACAGGGGGCCTTACTCCGGTGCATAGCCCACCTTCTTGGCGGCCATCAGCTTTTTGTCGCGGCGCACTTTTTCCCAGTACCGCTTGTGAACGAGGAGCATACCAAAGCTTTCGCCCTCGTGTTTATCGAGGTGCTTGTGGTGCATTTTATGGGCCCAGCGAATGGCCCGCACATAAGTGCTGCTGCTTCGGCTAAACCATTTAAAGCGCTGGTGAATGATCACATCGTGCACCAGAAAATAGGCAGCGCCGTACAGCATAATGCCAAAGCCAATGGCCTGCATCCACCAAACCGGGGCATAAGTTCCGTAAGCAATGAGCGCCATGCTGGGTACAGCAAAAATGACAAAGAACCAATCGTTCTTTTCAAAAAAGCCGGGCTCTTTCTGGTGATGGTCGCGGTGCAGCGACCATAAAAACCCGTGCATCACATAACGATGGGTAAGCCAGGTAATGCCTTCCATCGCCAAAAAAGTTCCCAGTAAAACCAGAATATAAAATACGGTGTTCATGGTTAGTTGTTTTCTTGTTCACGTATCCTGTTCACGCCTTGTTGCCTCTCACCATACTGCGCTTTCCACCATGCTTCAATCTCTGGAAAAGCAATCCGGAACCAGGAAGTGAAACGCTCCGGCTCTTCCTGCAACCGGTTTTTTATGGAAGCCAGATCAACGTAAGCGTAATCACAAACCTCTTCCGGATTCATCTTCACCGGCCCTTCGTACTCACCGGCAAACACATGATCGTACTCGTGTTCCACCAGATTGTTTTCAACGGTTGCTTTGTAGGTGAACGTAAATATCTTGTTGAGCGGTGTTTGAAAACCCAGTTCCTCCATCAGCCTTCGTTGCGCCGCTTGTTCTACAG
This sequence comes from Flavisolibacter longurius, assembly GCA_014163555.1. Lineage (GTDB taxonomy): Bacteria > Bacteroidota > Bacteroidia > Chitinophagales > Chitinophagaceae > Flavisolibacter. The sequence goes on along the minus strand of JACJGO010000030.1, from coordinate 60,642 downwards.
GTTCATCCCGCATCGGGTGACTGCAACAGGCGTTGGTCCAAAGATATGCGCCATGATATTTTTGCGGGGCCCGTTGCTGCAACAGCATGCGACCTTCTTTATCAAAAAGAAAAACGGAAAAAGCACGGTGCAGCACACCTTTCTGGTGTGCCTCCATTTTTTCCATGACGCCAATGGCCTCATCTTCGGGTGTTACCAATATTACTTCGTTTGGATTCATGAAAGTAAGTTCAACCTGTTTTTTACCCCGGCCCTGATAACAATATAGGCTTTGTGATAGTTTGGAATCCGGATTCGGGTTTGCAAGATATAGCGTGGCTCTATCTGCTTTATTTTTTTAAACAGCGAATAGTAATATTTATAGGCAACATACACACCAAATTTGGCTTTGATGGGCAGTCGCAGAATGCCTTTGTACGCTTCCCTGAAATCGGCCTCAATATCTTCCTGTATCTGGTTCTTATCCTGCTCCGTAAAGTTGTGAAAATCGCAACCGGGGAAATAAATACGGGAAAGGTCAACAAAATCAGCCTTGATGTCCCGCAGAAAATTCACCTTTTGAAAGGCAGCACCCAAAGCCTGCGCTGGTTTTTTCAGGGTTTGATACTGCTCAGCATCGCCTTCGCAAAATACATACAGACACATCAGGCCCACCACTTCGGCAGAGCCATAGATATACTCTTCGTACCCCTGCCGGTCGTATTGGTTTTGAGTAAGGTCGCTTTCCATGCTGCTGAAAAAAGCATGGATCAGGTGGTGATCAATTTTGAAATCATTTACTGTTTGCTGAAAGCTGTTGAGAATGGGATTTAAACTTATCCCCCGTTCAATGGCATCAAAGGTTTCTTTTTTGAACTGCTGTAACAGATCCTGCTTGTCGTGCTCGTGAAAGGTGTCCACAATTTCATCGGCAAATCGTACAAAGCCATAAATGTTGAAAATGGGCTGCCGCAGATCGCGGTGCAACAACTTAATAGCTGATGAAAACGAGGTGCTGTACCGGATGGTGACATAGCGGCTACACTCGTGGCTGACCCTATGAAATAAATCTACCGTCATATTCCTATTCTTTAAACGATTGAATCAATTGCCGGGACACCACTTCGCCGCTGATCAGGCTGGGTGGCACACCGGGTCCGGGAACGGTGAACTGACCGGTATAAAAAAGATTGGCAACTTTTTTACTCCGGCAGGATGGCTTAAAGATGGCGGTTTGCAAAAGGGTATTGGCGAGTCCGTACGCATTGCCTTTGTACGAATTGTACTCGCTGATAAAATCGGAAACGGAAAAGGTCTTTTTGAAAATGATGGCGTCGGCCAGGCTTTGTCCGGTAAATTTTTCCAGCCGTTGTACTACTTTCTGAAAGTAGTAATCTCTTTTTTCTTCTGTATCGTCTGCCAGGCCCGACGCCACCGGTATCAGCACCATCAGGTTTTCGCAACCTGAAGGGGCACACGTGCTATCGGTTTTTGAAGGAACATTCAGGTAAAATAGCGGTTCGGCTGGCCATGCCGGATGGGTGTAAATCTGGTTGGCATGTTCATCAAACGGAACATCAAAAAACAGGTTATGGTGAAGGATGTTGTTCAGGGGACGGTTGAGGCCAACATAATAAAGCAGGCAGGAAGGCGCCAGCACTTTTTTATCCCAGTAAGATGCGGAGTAGGTGCGGTAGGCCTGTGGCAGCAGGGCCGATTCGGTAAACTGGTAATCGGCACCACTAATGATGGCGTCGGCGGTGTATTCGCCTTTTGAAGTCACCAGCTTTTTCGCCTTGTCCTTTTCAATCACAATTTCCCGGGCTGCTTCGCCAAAACGAAACGTCACCCCCAACTCTTCCGCCAGGCTTTGCATGGCTTTTACAATACTGTACATACCGCCTTCCGGGTACCAGGTGCCACCCATAATGTCTGCGTAATTCATTAGGCTATACAGTGCCGGCGTGTTCTTGGGCAAAGCACCCAGGAACAACACGGGGAACTCCATCAACTGCCGAAGCTTTTCGGAGTGAAAATGCCTGGCTACGTGGGATTTTATAGAGGTAAAAACATCCAGCTTGAAAACGTTTCGGATCACATTCCAATCCAAAAACTCAGCCATAGATTGGCCCGGTTTGAATACCAGGTCCTGCATACCAATGCGATATTTCACATTGGCTTCCGCCAGGTATTTATCCAGCTTTTGGCTGCTCCCTTTTTCAATGGTTTCAAAAGCAACTTTCAGCGCTTCATAATCCGCCGGTACATCCAGGTGGTCATCTTCCCAAAAAACGCGATATGAAGGATCGAGGCGGGTGAGAGAATAATAATCGGAAACTGAGCGGCCAAATTGTTGAAAGAAGCGCTCAAATACATCCGGCATCCAGTACCAGCTTGGCCCCATGTCGAAGGTAAATCCATCGGCTACCAGTTGTTGTGCACGACCGCCTGCAGTAGCGTTTTTCTCCACTACCGTTACCTGCCAACCGCTTTTGGCCATAAACGCAGCCGCGGAAAGCCCAGCAAATCCTGCACCTATGATTACAACTGATTTCCTCACCTGTCTACCTGTTTTTGCAACATTTTTTTCGCAAAGTGAATGCGACTTTTGATGGTTCCCAAGGGTTCGTTAAGGGCCAGTGCGATCTCATGGTACTTATAGCCATGGAGATACAACAGGCAGGCATTTTTAAAGATAGCAGGTAAATGATGAATAGACGAATTAATTTCTTTTAACCGCAACCGGGTTTCAGAGGAAAGTGCATACGGGGTTACCGAACTTTTCACCACATCCATCACAATCTTTTTACGGCCGTTTCGGCGATAATCGTTGATAAAGATGTTGCGCATAATGGTAAACAACCATGCTTTGATGTTGGTACCCGGTTCATACTTGTCGCGGTAGGTAAAGGCTTTGCATAGAGTTTCCTGACAAAGGTCTTTTGCGACTTCGCTGTCTTTGGTAAGTGTAATGGCAAATGGCTTCAGGCCATCTGCATTGTTTAAAACCAAACTATTAAATTCCTGCGTACTCATTGTTTAACGTTTACATGTTCAAAGTTAAACAATATTACAAACCAGAAAAATTTTTGTTTAATGATTATGTCAAATAAATTAAACAGAAATTGTTAGCTGTGTTGTAATGCGCCAATGTACCCCTGTACGGCCTGGAGTGATTGCAGGAGGACGACCCGGTCACCGGCCGCTTTTTCATACTGCTGCGCCATGTAGCCCGAAAGGACCAGCGTACTGCCGGAACCTTGTTGCTGAATGCGTTGTATCAGCCGGGTAGAACGGCTTTGCGGGAATGTAGTAAGATGGAGATAAAGGTATTCGGGCTTCTTTACCTGAACAACGTATTCAATATCGCTGATTGGCACATTGGCACCAAGGTAAAGGGTGGCAATGCCCTGCCTGCGGAGTAGATAATAAACATACAATAGGCCCAATTCATGGTGCTCCCCTTCGGGGAGAAAGAGCACAAACAGGGGCGATTTGCTTTCGGCAAAAGGAAGTCCCTCAATGGCATGTATGATTTTTTGCCGGATGATGCAGGAGGTAATGTGTTCCTGAACAGGACGGAGCCGGTTGGTTTGCCAAAGAATGCCTACCCGGTCGAGAAACGAAAAAATCACACCTTTTACAGTTTCTTCCACACCGTTTTCGGCAATCTGCCGGTTTAGCAGCTTTTCAAATTCGATGCTTTTTAAATCGATCATGCAGCCGATAAGCTCATTGATCACATATTCCTGACGGGCCGTAGGCTCCTGCAACTGCAATGCTGCCTCAATGCGCTGCTCATGCTGCATTTCATCGATGCGGGAAATCTTGTAGCCATACTTGTTGAGAAGGGCAACGGTGAGAAGGGTTTTCAACTCATCGTTGTTATACCGCCGGATGTTGGTGGTAGTACGGGCAGGCTTTAGAAATTGGTAGCGCTGCTCCCATATGCGAATGGTATGGGCCTTGATTCCAGATAGCGACTCCAGTTCTTTGATTGTAAAGCTCATTGCCTTTATGACAAACCAAAGTTACGTTTGGTTGAATTACAGAACCCCATTTCGCAAAATACCACTTTCCTGCAACCGGGACAGGAGGCCGTTAGTACTTAATTTCTGCAGGGCTTCCAGGTGCCGTTCGTGATGCAGATCAGTGCCGGCCAGGTCGTAATATTCTTTTTTGAGGAGGTATTCAGCCAGTTCCAGCACTTGTTTGCCATAGTAGCCGATAAGGGCCAGCAGATTCAGTTGAAACAGGCAGCCGGCTTCTTTTAATTCGTCAAACAAATCTTTTCGGAACAGCAGGTAGGTATACCGTTCGGGGTGTGCAATGACCGGTTGATAGCCGGCAATCTGCAGGTCGAAGATCACACGGCTTAATTCCATGGGTGCCGTCACCATCGAAAACTCCACCAGCACCTTGTTCTCGCTAAGGGTGAGCAACGGCGCTTTGTTGCGCAGCAGGGTTTCAAAATGTTCGTCGATATAATATTCAGCCGCCGCATGAAGTTCAATGTTCATTCCCTCCTCTTCCAGCCCTTTGCGCAGGCTGGCCAGGCTTTCGGAAATTTTTTCCGGCGTATTGGGGTGGATTTCCCAGAAAATATGCGGCGTGGCAATCAGTTTTTTATAGCCTGCACTTTGCAGGCCTTTGATCAGTTGAATGGATGTAGCTACATCCGGTGATCCATCATCGATACCCGGCAGAATGTGGGAGTGCATATCGGTGCCGAGCCAACTAAGGTCAAGCGGGACGGATTCTTTTTTCTTTCTACCGAAGAACAGCATTCGCCGTTAGTTTTTTGCTTAGTAATTCGTAATAGAGGCCCGACACGTCATTCATCAGGCGCTGGTAGCTAAACCGCTGCATGACCAGGGACCGGCTATTGCTACCCAATTCGGCCCGAAGGTTATCATTTTCTACCAATTGTAAAAGATGCTGACAGAAAGTTTCTGTATCCTCCACATTGGCCAAGAGGGCCGTTTTTCCTTCCACCACAATATCGCTGATGCCGCCTACCCGTGTACTAAGGATGGGTTTATTGGCCGCCTGCGCTTCAATGAGACTTACTGGCGTGCCTTCGTTAAAGGACGTGAGAGTAACGATATCTAATCCGGCATTGATGGCATCCACATCGCTGCGCCAGGAAGTAAATACAAGCGGGTGCGGATGCTGCTCACTGTTTTGCACCGAAAACGGAATGCCCAATGCCGTTGCATTTGCTTCCAGTTCTCCCCTGGTTTCGCCATCGCCGATGATAAAGGCTTTTACTTTTCGCTTACTGTTTTGCAACACATAGTGCAAAGCCTGCAAAAAGAGTGAATGATTTTTTACCGGAACCAAGCGGCCAATAATGCCGATGGCAATTTCATCATCCTGCAAACCAAATTCAGTGCGAAAGCGAACCCGCTTTTCTTCCCCGTTTTGCTGGAATTTATCCAGGTCCAGTCCCAGTGGAATGACCTTGAACTTGTGTTCCGGAGCAATCCTGAAATCTTCGCACAATTCTTTTTTCTGCGCATCGCTGATAGCGATGATAGCGCTGGATCTGCTGGCCAGGAACCGCTCGGTATTGATATAAAAACCCGACTTTAACTTATTAAAGTATGAGTGAAATACATGGCCGTGATAGGTGTGTACAATGGCCGGAACATTACAGGAAGAAGCAGCCAGCCGGCCCAGGGCGCCAGGTTTGGCGGCATGGGTGTGCACCACATCGGGTTTGAAATCCCGGATGATCTTTTTCAGTTTATAGTATGCCTGAAGATCTTTGGCCGGGCTAATGGAACGTCCCATTTCGCGAACGGTGACGTAGTCGATCCCCAGTTGTGCAGCCAGGTAATCGGCGCTTTTTTCGTGCGGCTCCCGTTCTCCTACCACCAGCAAGGTTTCAAATTCAGGCGAAAGATATTTGGTGAGATAGGTAGCGTTTAGAACAGGGCCACCGACAATCAGCCGGTTTAATATCCTCAGAACTCTAGGCATAAGGGTCACGAAAGTAAGGCAGAAAGCGCCTTAGAACGAAAAAAGGCCAAAGAACTTGCATTCTTTGGCCTTTTACAGAAAACTGTTTTCTTATGCTTCTAAGTTGGGAAACACGGGCGGCCGCGTATTTTCGGCAGAAGCCTGCAGAAACTTTTTAGAAAAGTCCAATGCTTCGCCAATCACATGGTGCATATCCATATAGCGGTACGTCGCCAGTCGGCCCAGGAAACTAACACCTTTCAGCCCTTCGGCATCGGTCCGGTACTTCGCCAGTTTTTCTTTATCATCAGCCAGTCGTTTGGGATAGTATGGCACATCTTCTTCTGTCGTTTCCTTGCTGTATTCTTTAAAATACACGGTCTGTTCGTGGCTTTCCCAGGGGGTAAAATGTTTGTGTTCGTGTACACGGGTATAGGGCACTTCCTGGTTGCAATAATTGATCACAGCATTGCCCTGGTAGTCGCCTTCCGCATACCCTTTTTCAAAATACACGGTGCGATATGAAAGGCGTCCGTAGCGATACTGAAAAAATTGGTCAATGGGCCCAGTGAAAAACACATGATCGTAACCGGAAACATCCTCGCTGCTGTCGAATTTTTTGTTCAGCGTAACCGTGATGGAAGGATGATCGAGCAGTTTGGCGAACATTTCGGTAAAACCATTGCGGGGAATTCCCTGCAGGGGATTGTTGTAATAATTGTCGTTGTAATTGAACCGTACCGGAATACGTTTCAATATAGCTGCCGGCAGTTCGGTAGGCTCACAGCCCCACTGCTTTTTGGTATAGCCATAAAAAAAGGCTTTGTATAACTCCTTCCCAATGAATTTCATCGCCTGCTCTTCGAAATTCTGTGGCTCATCAATTGTTTTATCGGCAACGGATTCCAAAAATTCTTTGGCTTCCGTTGGATTCAGGGTTTTGTTAAAGAACTGGTTAATGGTGTGCAGGTTCACCGGCATGGAATAAACATTACCGTTGTAAACAGCTTTTACGCGGTTGGTATAGGGTACCAGTTCAATAAAACGATTCACGTAGTCCCAGATATCCTGCCGGTCGGTGTTGAAGATGTGTGGCCCGTAAATATGTACCATCACACCGGTTTTTTCATCCCGCTCCGTATAACAGTTGCCACCGATATGCGGTCGTTCATCAATAACATCCACAGAACAATTCAAATTATTTACTAATTCATGTGCTAAAACAGCGCCGGAGAAGCCAGCACCAACCACTAAATATTTCTTCATCTCGCGTTCTTAAACTTGTTTAGTTAGAATTTCTGCTATGTTTCATTAAAAAAATTAAACCAAGCGGATACAGCAATGCAGCATCCATCCGGGGGTGGTGGCTGTTTGTGCCTTTTTAACAGCAGTGGCAGTTTTCTTTCTGAATTGAGAAGTTTTCTCCCCTATTTTCGTTTATTATATAAAGGGATCTTGTGTGGAGCAACAATACCTAACAATATGGGACCTTGTCCTAACACCACTGTATTTACTTGTGCTATTATTTATTAGCAAAAGGATCCGTGACCGGCATTACCCACCCGGACATTCACTAAGGCAATATTACATGCCAGGACTACTCCTGAAATTTGGGGGTGCAATTTTCATCGGCCTTCTTTACCAGTTTTATTATGGTGAAGGCGACACGTTCAACTTTTTTACGCACAGTAAAATCATCAACTCTTCGTTGAATGACTCGCCTGTTCTTTGGCTGAAGGTACTCTTTGGGGTTTCACCTGAAAACGATCCCTATATTTACCGCTACTCAAGCCAGATGCTGTGGTATACCAATCCATCGAGTTATGCAATCCCTGTTATCGGTGCCATCTTCGGACTACTCAATGGCACAACCTATATGCCTATTGCCCTGCTGTTTGCCTTTTTCTCCTATTCCGGCATTTGGGTGATGTTCCGCACCTTTACCCGGGTTTACCCTTCGCTGCACAAGCAACTGGCTTTTGCCTTTCTATATATCCCCAGCACTATTGTGTGGGGCTCGGGGGTTTTCAAAGACACTGTTTGTATGTTTGGGCTGGGTTGGATAACCTATACGGTTTTCCGCATGTTTGTCGATAAGGATTTTTCGGTTCGTAACCTGCTGATGCTTGCCTTTAGCTTTTACCTGATTGCGCTGATCAAAGTGTACATCCTGGTGGCTTTTATCCCGGGTTTGATGATGTGGTTGCTGATGACTTATTCAAGCCGGATAAAACAAAAAACTGCCCGGTGGGCAGTCAATATTCTATTCATTGGGGCGAGCCTAATCGTCCTTGTTGTCCTATCGCAGCGATTTGCCAAAGAGTTGGGTCAATACTCACTGGAAAATCTGGCTAAGACAGCCAAAGTCACCCAGGATTATATCAACTATGTATCTGAAGCGGAAGGCGGATCTGCCTATGACCTTGGCACCTTTGAACCAACCATTGTCAGCATGGTCAGCAAATTTCCGCAAGCGGTGGTGGTGACGCTTTTCCGCCCCTTTCTGTGGGAAGCAAAAAAGCCCATTATGCTGCTGTCAGCGTTAGAGTCTTTTTGTTTTGTGTTGCTGGTGATAGCCGTGTTGTATAAAAGAGGATTTAAAAAAACCGGGCAGGCCATCAGTAAAGATCCCAATCTTGCTTTCTTTTTTATCTATTCTATCATTTTTGCATTTGCAGTGGGCATATCAACAGGCAACTTTGGAACACTTTCCCGTTACAAAATCCCCTGTATCCCTTTTTTTGCTGCCCTTTTGGTTGTTTTATACTACCGTGCTGAAAAGGCAAAAAGCAACGAGGTTAATCCTCAGTTGTCAGCTCAAATTTTTTCCACCAGTATTGAAAAACAAGCAGTGCCCAAATAGTGGCATGGCTATCTTGTGGGTTAGCGGATTGCAACTGCGCTTTGAGTCGCTGGATTGCCGGTAGCGAAAAAACACCCTGCTCCGCAACGAAAGCATCACTCAGGAGGTCATCGTTAATCAGCCCCCATAACTCTTTTCGAAGCCATTGAAGCAAGGGAATTTCGAATCCTTTTTTAGGCCGGTTATAAAGCTCCTCGGGAAGGTAGCTGCGGAAGGCATCCTGCACAATTCGCTTTTTAAGCTGCCCATTGATTTTGTAGGCTGAAGGCAGGCCGAAAGCAAAGTTCACTACTTCCTGATCAAGAAAGGGGCTGCGTACTTCGAGGCTGTTAGCCATGCTCATGGAGTCCACTTTTACTAACATATCGCTTAGCAGCACAAGGTTCATATCGGCTAGCAGCACTTCATTGAAGTCCCCGTTGCCCAACCAGTTCACTACCTGTTGCTGAAAACCGTTCTTTGCGTGGTCGATACGTGCAGCTGAAGTGGAAGATAACAACTGGAGAGCCTGCGTTGACGTTTGGAGTGAAGCCCATTGCCAATACCGTTCCCCTTCGTTCAACCGGGCTCCTGACGCAAATCGGTGCAGCTGCCGCACCGTATTGGTCAGCTTTCCGCTGCGACTTTGGGGTAAAGCCGCCCACAGGGGTTGACCAATTTTCACGAGCGAATTCAACACACCTCCCTGCCGCATGCGCCATTCGGCTGCATGTTTGTTATAGCCGGCAAATACCTCGTCGCCTCCATCACCAGAAAGGGCAACGGTGACATGTTTTCGGGTGTGGTAACAGAGAATGTATTGTGGAATGGCTGATGAATCGGCAAAGGGCTCGTCGATATAGTCAAGGATACTATGTAGGTGCGTCAGAAAATCGTCATTGGTTAGCGAAAAAACGGTATGATCTGTTTTGTACTTATCCGCTACCAGGTTCGCATAATAGGTCTCATCAAAGAAGGGGTTGTCCCTGTAGCCGATGGAATAGGTTTTTAAATGATTGGTATGGCGGGCAGCCATGGCTACCACCACTGATGAATCGATGCCCCCGCTTAAAAAAGCTCCTAATGGCACATCCGCAATCAGGCGAAGGCGAACGGCTTCCTCCATCAGCACCACCAACTTTTCCTTTGCCCCTTCATACTGGTAATGGCCATAGCTATCTTTCTGAATAGAAAGCTTATGATAGGCTTTCGACTGAACCCCCTCCGAGGTTACGGTAAGGTAATGCCCCGGCTCCACCTTTTGTACATTTTCAATTAGGCTAAGGGGTTGCGGCACGTAATTCAACTGCAAGTAATATGGCAGCACCTGCCATTCAAGTTTCCGCGGAATACCAAATGCGAACAGCGCTTTCATTTCAGACCCAAACACCAGTTTATCTTCATCACGATAGTACAACAGGGGCTTTTTGCCCATGCGGTCCCGTACCAGCACCAGACTGTCTTCAAGTCGATCGTAGATAGCAGCGGCGAAAAACCCCCTTAACAGTGAAAAAGCTTTTTCTTTATGCTTTTGGAAAAGACAGAGAAACACTTCCGTGTCCGAACTGGTCACTAACGCATCCCGCTCGGCATCGTTCAATACTGTTTTAATTAATTCTTTGTAGTTAAAAATCTCACCATTGAAAATGATGCAATAACGTCCATCGCGACTAAACATTGGTTGGTTAGCGTTGCAGGAAACATCAATGATGGATAACCGGCGATGCCCAAGTGCCACACTTCCTTCGATAAACGTGTTACCGAAGTCAGGGCCTCTTTTCGTAATGGCCTCTGTGGCAGCCGTTACATTTCCAGCACTCTCCCTTCCTCGTTTTGTAAACGCAAATGCGCCTGTAATTCCACACATAGATCAGTATTAGGACTAAGCGAATTTTATTTTTTTCCCGTTACTTCCACCGTTTCCCGGTAGAAGTCAATGTAGCGTTCGGCCATCTGGCCTATGGTAAAATGATCTTTCAAAACGGCAATCGCCTTTTGGCGGGTCGATTGAAAAAGCTCTGCATCCTGTAATAGTTCTTCGACCCTAGCCGCCAGGCTGGCGGCATCCAACGGGTTAGCCAAAAGGCCATTCTCCTTATCCTGGATAATTTCGTTACCGGCCGGCAGGTCAAAGGCTACGACAGGCAGACCGGCTTTGAAGGCATCAAAAAAGACAAGTCCAAAGGGCTCTCCAATAGATGGCATCAGGGCAATGGAATGGTCCGGCAGCTTTTCCTTCAGGTTTTCAACAAAGCCATGAAAAATAACATTTGCCTCAAGTCCTAAAGCAGTTGTCATCTGCCGGAGGCTCTCTTCCTCCGGTCCCACCCCGTAAAAATGAAGCTGCGCTTGTGGGTATTTTTTAGCCAGGATCGTCATTGCTTCTAACGCATACCGGTGGCCTTTAAAGCCTACCAACCGTCCAATGACTACAAAATCAGGATCGGCTTGTTGCCGCGGTACCAAGTGAATGTCATCGACAGTCGTTCCGTGGTAGATAGTCTTCATCTTTTCTTTCGCCACCATTCCCGATGCCATAAAGAAACGGGCAACGCCGTTAGAGATAGAAATAAATCGATCGATTCGTGATGCCGCAAACCGCGATAACCAATAATAAGGTGAAAATTTTCCGCGACTGTTCCATTGCAACCCATGTACACTATGATATTGATCCCGGTAGCCGTGCAATGTAGCCACCACCGGCTGCTTTACTTTACCGAAAACTTTCAGCAAAGCAATCCATATTTCAGCATGTTTCAGGTGCACATGCACCACATCAGGACTCTGCGACTGGATGGTTGCAGCAATAAAACTGAGATTTGCCTGTTGAAAGATACCGCTGTATTCCCGATAAATGATTGGGATGCCTTTCTGCGCCAATGCCGCGCCAATGCTTTTTGCGTCTGGCAAGTATGGCGATGTATAAAATAGCAAGCAGGTGGCTTGTGTGCCTTTTTCCAACAGAGCAGGCAACAGCGTAACAAGCAACTTTTCTGCACCGCCAATTCCATTGACAGCAATAATATGTAAGATAGTCAACGTATGTTTATCGCTCACGGTCCTTATCTTATCAGTTATTTGTTACCTATTGAGCTCATATTTCTTATTAAGATTGTCATTACATCAACACCTAAATCACTATCACGACATCAAATTCTTAGATGTTACAGCAATGGTGGTCGCAATCGATGGAAGAAGGAAAGTAAAGAGATAAGGTGAAACCCTTGCCATTGCTTGATTTTTTGATAAACGACAGTAACATCCTTTACGCAGTGAAACGTACAGCAGGTTTAGCTGCCTTCGCTATAGCTGTTGTGTGCCTGTGGTACGGATTCAACCGTATTGAAAGAAAGTAAAGTCAGGTATTGTGCAAACATTCTTTCGTTCGAGAAATGGTCAATTGCATACAGCCGGGCAGCCGCCTGAAGGACGCTTCTTTTTTCACCGTTCTGTAAAAGAAACTCGATTTGATTGGCCATTTCTGCAGCATCGCCTACCGGTACTAAAATGCCAGTCTCGTTGTGGCGCAACATGTTTCTAATTCCCGGAACATTCGTGGCTATAACCGGTAATCCGCAAGACATGGCTTGCATAATAGAGGTACTCATGGTCTCGGATTTCGTAGAATGCACATAAACGGTGGTTTTTTGTAAAACATCTTGGATACCCGCTTCGTCAAGCGTACCGGTAAACTTACAATGGGCTGCAATGCCCAAGGTTTCAGCTTCCTGTTGACAAGCAATTCTGGTGTCACCATCACCGGCAAGAATGAGCAAGTGTCTTTTTTCCGGAAAACGAAACAACAACTTTGCAAATGCCCTCAACAATGAAGACTGATCTTTCGTATTAGAGAATCGAGCCACCATACTGATAACAATCAGCTCTTGGTCACCTTTCTTAGTAACCGGACAAAAGAAGTCTGTGTTGATTCCATTTGGTATAATGGCTACCTTTTCAGCTTTGTACACAGCCTTTAACTTCTGTTGCATTTCAGTACGATAATCCTCGGTGAGGTAAACCACTTTTGGAAAAAGTAACATTCCTAAAATAGAAGAAAGATATTCAGCCTTCGTTTTGGTATGGTTGGGTGTATGCTCCACCATTACCACTTTTGCACGGATGGAAGAGTGAATAAATAAAAAATACGGCGCCAGAATGGTTGAATGCAACAGGATGCGGTCCGGTTTTTCTTTGTCGATAATCTTACAGATAGCTTTTACGCTGCGGACATCAACCTTGAATTTTTTTTTAACGAAGTAGTGACGAACATTTTTTACGTCGCACTGACTTGCATATTCCTCTTTCAAGTCTTCAATTCCAAAAAATACCAGTACATGATCCCATAACCGTTTTTTATCTGCATCAAGCATTGAAAACACAACTGAACCATGACCTCCGAGCCCACTGTATAAAATCTGAAGAACCTTCATGGACACATCATTTTAAATATCGGTGTGCTTACTGTTCTAAATTTATAGTTCTCTTGCTTCCTTATCTCTTAACAGTTCTCCAGCACAATCAGCCTTATTATTTGAATTAGGGGAATACTGTTGACACAAAGTGATTAATGTTCTGGCCAGCCGAAAGTTGATAGTTCAGATAGTACGGTTGACTCGGTTCTATACCCATAGTTGTGGAGTTCCTGCTCTATCCGGCTGTCGGTGTAAAATCCATCCACATAATGATTCGTACGAATGGCGAACCGCGGTTGGTACTTTGTGATGGTCTGGCGAGCTCCTTTCACGGCTTCAATTTCACTGCCTTCGATGTTCATTTTTATAAAAATATTTTTGATTACCGGAATACCCTGAAAGATGGTGTCAATCGTCGTAACAGGTATAGAAGTGGTTTGAGTAGGCTCGTCATGATCAACAATAAATGTTGAACCCAGCTCTTTACCAGAAGCAAAATGTAGTTCTCCTTCTGTGCTCCAAAGTCCTTTGCCTAAAAGAACAACATTATTGAGTTGGTTTAAGGCGATATGCCTCTCTACAATCTTATAGTTATCCAGATCGGGTTCCAAAGCAATAACCTTACCCCTTTCACCTACAGTCTTTGCTGCAAAAACAGTAAACACCCCGTAAAAAGCACCGGCGTCGACCACAGAATCGCCCTCCTGCAAATTGTACTTATAACTATAATCACGATCACGCATAAGGAGGTGATACGGGTTGTGCGTAAATTTCAGGGTGTGCCCGTTGTATTGAACCAGGTAAAGGCCGGCGTTATAATGGATTTTGAAATTCTTCTGTAAACGATTATAAAAGAAACATCGCAGGTGGTGCTTGAACGCAGTTTCAGGTAACAGTCCAAATAAAAAAGAAATGAATTTATTCATAATCGGAATGGTTATTTTTTAATAAAGTGTATCATTTGCTCCCTGTAATCAATGCACATTTTTTCGTAAGCTGATAAAAGCCAGTACGTCCTTCAAATACCGCCGGTTTTTAACAATGACAAATGGAGAGAACAGTAGCAGCGGCAGCAAATTGACAAGCTCTACCGGGAAAAGGTTATAACGAAGATTCAACCAGAAAAAAACCAGGTAAATGAACATAACAAGCGAGGTGAGGATCACCAGGTCCTTATGGTGTATGTAATCGAGATGGTGATATTTGTTCTTCCAAACGTAAAAATAGCAACAAGCCATCTGCACGAAGCGAATAACGAACACCGACAGACATACAGACCAGATACCAATTAACGGCACAAGGAAAAAGTTGAACGCAAGCCCGCTGGCAAGTGCAAAAAAACTAATGATCGGAAAAACCTTTGTCTTGCTGTGGTATAAAAGCGGCAATGAGTAAATCAGATAATGAACGTATGGAATGTAACTGAGGAAGAGCAGGCCAATGTATTGCGAGGCATCTGCATATTGGTTGGAAATAAAGAGACGCATCATCGGCACTACAAACGCTACGCAAAGGCAGATAAAACCGACAGAAATGTAAATACTGCCATCATTCAACTTCTTCACATAGCTATCTTGCCCATTGGCAACCGATTTATAGATCCGTGGATTGATGGCATTATATAGAGCCGTGATAAAAACCAAAACAACCGAACTGACTAAAGCGGCAAAATTATAGACGCCGAATACATGTGCACTAAATTTCTGCTCTAAAATAATTCTGTCGATGTTGCTGAACGCAGCAAACATTATCTGGTAAGGGATCAAAGGAAACGAGTACAAAATCGCCTCTCTAAACTTTTTTGATTGAAACAGGAAACCTGTTTTGCGGAAAAAAAAGACGGTGTAAAAGAGTGCAACGGCTATGCTACCCACTGCCCGTCCTGCTACAACACCCTGTGCCCCTTTGTCCATACCAATCAAACCGATCAGGGTACCTGCTACCGGTACCAGAAAAAAGGCAATGCTCGCATAAGAAAAGCCTAAAACATTTTCCTTGTTTCGAAAATGCGCCGCGAAAAATAAAAATAAAACATTGGCCAGGGTAGTAACCAATACCCAACAACCGAAATTAGAAAACCGAAATTGCTGGTTTTGCAACAAGGCAGCAAATAGCCGGTCACCAAAAAAAAAGAACAATACGCCAATTACAAACGACGTCGCTAATACTGTTAACAGTAAACTGCTCAACAGTAACTTTTCTTCAGCCGGATTATCTTGGTATTTAAAGAACAGGCGATTGTAAGCACCATCCAGACTCAGACTGATGAAAAAGGAAATAAAAGTCTGAAACAAGGTAGCAATGCCAACCAAAGCATACTCCTCCGGTTGAAGGTAGGATGTATAAACCGGGGCAAGAAAAAAATTGGACGCAATGGGAAGAAAGCCGAGTAAAAGGTAGATAGAAGTGCTCTTGAAAAGGCTCATTTTTTAAACAGCAGGTTTTGCCAAGGCTTTCTTTAAGCGGAGCATTCCGGTACCATCGGTATTTTGCCCTATGTACAGACGAACGAACTTTTCCCTGGATGCACAATCGGGCTTTTGGTAAAACAATTCAAGCTCATTTCCGGCAATCACATCATCACATTTTACAACACTGCACAGCCCGATTTCCTTTACGTTTCGTTGAAAAAAATCGGGATTGTTGGACACCAACATACAACCCTGCTTGAATAAGAGGGCTGGAATTGAAAGCGATGAATTGTAAAAGATTATCTTCTCCGCTCCCAAAATCAAGGGCACAATGTCGCAGTTTTTCAGATAAGAAATATTTGGGTGTTTGAATAGATATGTGTTTGAATAGCTATATGGGTGAAGCTTTATTCTCAATTTATAGCCGTTCTGCATGGCATAGCGATTAATGTTCTCGATCAGGCGGTTATATTCACTGGGTTGTAGTACCGCAAAATCAAATTCCTGTCCTTCCAATTGACTCAATGGCGTTTCAATGTAAAGCAGGTACTTTTCCTCGCTGGTATTATCCTTGTGATCAATAAACTTGTCAATTTCAAGGTTACCCAAAATAATGAAGTCCTTGTCCGTTGCATTATCCTGTTGTTTAAAAAACGCAACGTCCAGATCACTATACACGAGGTATTTGCCAGGCAGGCGAAGCAACGTTCTATTTTTTTTCAAAGCCTGAATCGGATGCATCTTTGTTTTCTGCCATTGGTAGCGCAACAGTATGGGCAGATGATGCAGGTAGCGTATACCCAATGCTTTAAGCAGGAAGGAAAACGTGAAAAGCCACCACTGTAGTCGAGATTTAGTTTCCTGTAGCAGCTTGCGATTGTTGAGTTTTATAGCATCATAATCTTCGACAGACAATGCTGCTCCTGCATGTACCATCAAAAACGTAGGTATTCCCTGCTTTTTACACTCAATATTAATAGCAATGCTTTGCAGGCCATCAAGCCCCATAAAAATGACTTTTTCGGGTTTGATGGCTTTTAGCAATTTGCCAGGGCTGCCAAATTGTGTATAGTAAATACGCCTGCAGGTTGTAAAGCTGGTTGTTTCTTCATAAGGATACATGTAGTACAAATAGGTAAAGTCGAACTCGTCATTCAACTTTTCAAAATATTGAACCCAGTCCCTTCTGTTGTATCCCCAGCACAAAAGGATAGATGGTTTTTGTTTTTCCGGCATTAGCAATCAGCGATGGTGAGCAAATCAGGCAGGATAGCCTTTTCCAATCAAAATATAGGCGGCTTTTCTATCGGTGCTTGTTTTGGGTTCGGTTATTATAAAGTCATGCCATGTTTCTAACAATGGCAATGACACGGCCGCTGTGTCTTCGTCCACCGGAGGGATTAAGTTTTCCTTTACTTCCCATTCCCAATTCATGTCTCGCTGCCACAGGTTCTTATTGCGGTGCTGATCTATGAGATAGTCAAAACTGTTTTTCGTAATACCTAACCAATCTAAAAAAAGCGCAAGGTTTTCAGGTGCAACCGGTGTGTACTTTTTCACCAATTCAACTCCCTGCTCCCGTGTCATGCGCCGAAGACGAATCTCTCTGGAACAATGATCAGTTACTTTACCATAACCATACTTAAGGAATCTGATGTAGTCATGCACATCAGAATAATTAAAGCAATCCACGTCATTATACGTGTCGAAGGTACGGGTTTGAGGAGCGGTCTCGTATCCGTAACGTTTAATCATCTGTTCGTGTTGGGCCTTTGAATCCCAGCGTATATAATTGTTCAGGTAAATTCCCCTTACACCTATCTGCTCGAGCTCTTTATCGTCGGGATATCTGTATGGAAGAACATCCATTTCAGTAATTCCATCAAAATCATCAATGAGGTCATCGCCCTCAACACCCAACAGGTCGTGTTCCTTTCGGTATTTCCGCGTCATTTCCACTTCATCCAGGTGCGAGAACATTCCAACCTGATCCACACCCTGATGAGCACCCCACACAATGAGTGGTATCTTAAACTTTACAGCTGTTTGTACCGGATATACAGTCTGACCTGCTAAGCAGTGCCAGTAAATACTACCCATCTTACGGATAGTTGCCCGTGTTATTTTTTTTACCGTTTGCGGATTCACCGTCAGCGTCATGATATCGCAATCGAATTGAATGCGCAGGTTGGCAAGGTTACGAACACCAACATCGGTATTATAATGTTTGTTATAAGTAACCAGTAGCGGGTTCATACCAAACTCGTTTTTTACTGTATCTACAATAAAAAACGAATCCCGGGCACCACTAACAGGAATAATACAATCGTAATTGTTACCAGACTGGTTGCGATATGCGTCAAAAATCTTCCGCAGTTTTTCGCGGCGGACCGACCAGTCGAGGATGTCTTTTTCTTCGTGTACACGGCACCCGCTGCAAACTCCTTCTTCATCGATAGTCAGGTTCAAAGGGTGGGATACGGGATATAAACAGCGCTTACAAAAAATCATATTTCTTCCTTTTCTATTTTCACATACAGCATCCGTTCCAATTCATCCTCAGATTTTTTCAGTAACCGCAATTCGTTATCAAAATTATTGTCTTGATAGCTTGCATGTGTTTCTAGCCTGATAGGGATCACTTTGCTGATGTGCGCCTTGCTTATATTGACACTATTTTCTGTAAAATGAAAGAAGTTAGCAGCGCAAGCGCCACTTGCTTTGGTCTGCTGCAGAACGGTTACAAAGTCGCTGGCATTCCTGGCGCCTCCGCAACAAATTACGGGTACGCTTAGCACTTCGCACACTGAGTTTATAAGTTCAAGGTCAAAGCCGGCGTAACTACCGTCTTGATCCACCGAATTGATGAAAATTTCACCGGCACCCAGTTCCTGCGCTTTTTGCGCAAAAGCGGCCGGTGTCTCATTCAGCGTCTGGTGGTTAATGTAATCAAATACACGATACCCATCGTTCGTGCGTACTGCGTCGATGCTTACGACTACACATTGATCTCCGAAAATATGGGCAGCTTCTTTTATTAACGAAGGCTGACGGATGGCCGACTGGTTTAGCGAAATTTTGTCCGCCCCGCAGTGCATCAATTCTTTTATCTCGTCAATATTGGTGATGCCTCCTCCAACTGTTAACGGTACAAAACATTTTTGCGAGGCCATTTTTATCTGTTCGTAGTCCGGCCCCTGTTGCTTGCGGCTGGCTGAAATATCAAGATAAATGATTTCGTCAATGCCCCAGCGATTCAGAAACTCGATCGCAATACCCGGCTTTCCGACCGGCAGGTATTTTTTAAACCCTATACTTTGTACAACAATCCCGTCTTTAACAACAACCGCTGCCGCAATCCTTTTTTTCAGCATAGTTATATCGAGTTAAAAAAGCCCCTGAATAGTTTTAATCCGCTGGTTTGGCTTTTTTCGGGGTGAAACTGTACACCCAAAATATTTTCCTTTTGCACAGCGGCCGTTACACGAATGCCGTAATCGCACCAGGCTGCCACGTATTGATCATCACATTCAAAGTGATAGCTGTGGTCGAAATAGAAATTACAATTAGTACCGGTGCGGGAAAAAATCCTGTTTTGGCTTTGGCAGTTCACATTGTTCCAGCCCACATGTGGGATCGCGTACTGTTTCGGCAAAGACAATCTCTTTACCCTACCTTCAATCCAGTTAAGGCCTCTGTGCAAACCATTTTCTTCTGAAACGGTTGCCATGAGTTGCATCCCCACACAGATGCCAAGAATTGGCTTTTGCTTCACTATCACCTGCTCACCCAACACTTGATCAAGTCCTCGCTGACGCAGGTTGCTTGCACAGGCCTCAAAAGCACCTACGCCGGGCAGAATAAGGGCATCGGCGGCCGCAATATCTGGCTCCCGGTCCGAAATCTGGAGCCTTTTGTAGCCAAGTGCAGCAATCGCATTGGTTACTGAGTAAGTGTTTCCAACACCATAATCAATGATGACGATTTTCGGTTGTGTCATAATCCAATCCCCACTTTAAACTTCGGTTCGTAAACGCCGGGTTTATGTTTTACAAACAAATTTTCGTTTACTGATTTGTCTACCTGATACCAGAATTCATCTTTGGAAATACCAATATATTTTGAAAAGCTTTCGATGTATTGATCCGAGCACTTGCCATCGAATTTTTCAGCGAGTGCAATGCCTTCGTCGCGGGTCATGCGACCCAGCCGAATATCTTCATTGACATAGTCGGAAATGCGGCCAAAGCCAAACTTCAGGTATTTGATCATCTGGTTGAGTGTTACCCAGTCTTCGTCCAGCGATGTAATGCCCAGCGGGTCACCGATCTCCCAAGGCTTTTCCTGACGAATTTCCAGTCCGCGCAGGGCTGCATAATTACCGTTATCTATCAGCGACCAGTCCTTCCAGAAATAGCCGAGGAAGGTGATGCGCAGATTGGCCTCTTCCATTTCCCGTTCTGACGGATACACATATTGCAGGATCTGATGTTTCTTAACTTCTTTCAGGAGCCAGGTAATATCGCCCCCACCCAACGTATTCATTTTGCGAAGGTTGTTTCCGTCGCTGCCGCTTTTACCCATGACATTAAGATCGCCCAGTTGCAAAGCAGCATTTTCACCCCACCAGATCAAGGGTATCTGGTAAGCAATGGCCAAACGCGGCACACTGCTGAACAAAGCCAGTTCGGTGGATTTGGCCCAGTTCGTATACTCGAAAAACCCCAGCCGCATCAATTTGCGCCAAACCTGTGGCGAAGGGTTGATGGAAATGCAATCAAAACCCAGTTGAATAAGATTGGAAATATTATCAACTCCGCGTTGGGTAACCTGCTCGGGCGGATAACTTAAGCAAACCAGCAAGGGCCGCATTCCCAGCACTTCTTTTACATAGATGGCTTGGCGAGTGGAATCTTTACCACCGCTGACACCAATGATGCAATCATACCCCGAATGATTGTTGCGTTTACCAAAATCAATGATTTCGTCCAGCTCTTTACGTCTGTCGTCCCAGTCAACAGCCTGCAAGCTTTCATGGTAACGGCAGGCCGGGCAAATCCCTTCAGGGTCGAACTTTATACCCGGTCTTGTATCCGTTTGCAGGCACTTTTTACAATATTTCATACACCAGTAAACTCTGCTTTCAATACACCGTATTCAAGAATATTATGATAGCGGCCGTTTTTATACACCGCTTCTCTTCGCTCACCTTCAAGGCGCATGTTTAAAACAGATGCCAGTTTTTTCATTCCTTCATTTTCCTGCATCGTTCCGCAATAAATCCGGTGCAAATTGAGGCGCTCAAAGCCGTACGCTACAATCAACTGTGCGGCTTCCGTTCCATAGCCACCGCCCCAGTAGTTCCTGTCACCTATCAAAATTGCAAACTCAGCATTACGAGAAACCCAGTTGATATTCTGAAGCGATACGTTGCCGATATGGGTTCCGCTTTCGGTATGAACAATGGCCAGCACCACATCCCGCTGCGTGTTTTGCAGGCTGTTGAAATAAGCTTTCATTTTGGCTTCCGTATTGGGGAATACAGCATGCGAATTATTCCGGCACACTTCTTCGTCATTGAGCCACTGTAGGTAAGCAGAAGAAAGGTCCTGCTCCATTAGGGACCTCAGGTGAATGCGGTTACCTTTCAAAAAAACAATATTATCCATGCAAATAAGTTTGCAGTGCTGTTGCCAGTGCTGCTTTGGTTTCCGTTTTTATCAGTGAAGTCCGGTGCCAGAGCAAATCAGCTTCAGGCTTACCGGGGAAGTAGCGAATCACTTTTTTACCCACGGCCTCGGCCTCCAGCAGCAGGTTGGAGTAAAAGCCAACCACTACATCGCAGGCATGTACTAACTCCAGCGTATCTGCCGACTGCACCAGGTGAATAGCGTTATTTTCCGACTGCATTGCATTTAAACGCTCCATCGGTTGCAAGGGATGACATTTCACCATCAGTTTCGTTTGCGTTCCCTGCATCACTTCTACCAGTTCGGCAAGTGCCTCATCTTCCGTAAAGCCGGCGATGGCTTTTCCGTTGCGCAAGGACAAAGGATCGGGAACAAATAAAAGATGGCGTCCTTCAACCGGGATGCCTAATTGCGCTAAATATTCCTTCCCGGCAAACTTTGGCTGCCAGTAGTACTGCAAAAAATAATGATAAGGATTGCCGGAAACAATCAACCGTTCGGCCGGCAGTCGGTCTACCAAAGCCAGCTGTCGGGCCGTTTCGTCAACCACCCAGATTTGATCGGGTAATTCGTTTTCCTCCAGGCCCCGAAAGCGCAGGCGAAAATTTGCCCAATGGTCGATAAAGGAGTATACCGGGATGCCGGCAGCCTTTGCTTGTTTGATGGCAGCCACTTCAAAGCCTTTCGATGATTCAGGATGCGAGGTGCCAGTAAAGATACCATCAACACCTAGTTCTGTAAAATCCGGGACGACTTCCGTTAGTGTGTATGAATCGATACACGTGTGCTGCCTGTTGGAAAAACAAGCGATCTCCTTGCCTTGCATCCGCACCATGTTCGCCATGGCGGCACAGGCATTGGCACTGGCAGGGTCGCTAAATACAAAAGCAATATGCTTAAACGGCAGCGACTGCATGCAGCTTTAGTTCATCAATGTGCGTGGCTACTTTTTCAAAGGCACGCGCCACATCTTCCATATCGCTGCGGGTCATGCCTGGTCGCATATATTCGTGGGTAATCAATTCAGTAAAGTGCATGTGCTCCGTCACCGGGCAGAGACCTTTGCTGTAGTCAACTTCACTTTTGAAATGATTATTGTTGAAAGCAAAAGCAGCACGTTGCTGGTAAATAGGCTGCAGGTAAAGCGGACGCACATAACCGGCGCCAATCAGGGGTGCCGTTTCCCGCAATATGGCGGAAGGAATTTCAGCCTTAATAGCCGTTACAAATTCGTTACGATGCACCTCGAGGACGTCCTGTTTGTATTTGACCGGCTGCACATAGAAGGTGTGTAGTGAAGGCCCTTCCACCCAAGGGGGAGAAACCAAGCCCTCAATAGCCCCCAGTGCCTCATGCAGAAAAGCAGCATTGGCCAGGCGTTCTTCCAAAAGGCGTGGCAGTTTTTTTAACTGCTCAATACCAATGGCAGCTTCAATTTCGGTCATGCGGTAATTATAACCAATCATGTTGGTGATGTCGGTTACTCCTTTGGCTTCTACCACATTCTCCGCATGGTTACGGATCAATTGTACTTTTTCGCAAAGGCTGGCATTGTTAGTAACCACAATTCCACCTTCACCTGTATGAATATGCTTATGATAGTTCAGGCTGAAAACACCAAGATCGCCGATAGTACCAACGTACCGGCCCTTGTATTTACCCATTGGTGCCTGGGCACAGTCTTCAATGACTTTCAGGTTGTGCTTTTTGGCAATTGCCATGATGGAATCCATATCGGCCGGGTGACCGAAAATATGTACGATAAGGATGGCCTTTGTTCGGGAGGTAATCTTCGCTTCCACACTTTGCGGGTCGAGGCAAAAGGTGTTCGGATCAATATCGGCAAACACAGGCACGCCACCGTAAACAACCGGCGCAATGGCACTGGCTGACATTGTGTAGGGTGATACAATCACTTCATCGCCAGGACCGATGCCGCAGGCACCAATGGCGGCAAACAATCCTGAGGTGTTGGAATTGACGCTAACAGCATACTGTACGCCTAGGGCATTCATCCAGGCTTCTTCTAATTGACGCACCATTGGGCCGCCAAAGAAATCATCGGTCCAGGCGCCCAAGTACTGCGAAAGATTGCCGCTGTCCAACACTTTCTGCACGGCTTCTTTTTCTTCTTTTCCAATGGTATTATAAGCCGGGAACAGCTTTTTGCGAACCGGCTCTCCCCCTTTAATGGCTAGCTGTGGCATTCGTTGTTGTTTTTATAGATTCAATGATTTGCAATTGTCGTTTGTTTAACTGCAGGGCAGAAAGAAAATTATCCTGCTTGCTTGTTCCCGAAACCAAGGCCATCGCCTCTTGCATCACCGGCAGCATGTAGGCATCCAGGATTCCTGTTTGCCTTAGTGCCAGCTGCTCTACAAGGTTCCCCTTAACATCACTGTAGAAGCGAATTTCGTTACCGCTGTGGCAGACCACAATTTTCGATGATGCAAAGAAAAACTCGAGTTCAAAAACCGCATAACTTACCTGTGATATGCCAATAAAACTTACAGGAATTTTCCCGTACAGGCAAGTAGCAGTAAGCGTAGGGTCGTAATCAAATGCATCAAATTCGGCTATGCTGAATTGAAACCGCTGGAACAGGAAAGGCTCTCCCAAAAGAAGTTCCAATAGATCCACCGCATGACTGGCATTGTTTAAAAACCCACGCTTGTACTTGATGACAATTGACCGGGGAATTTGTTCTTGTGTACCTAGGAGCATCTTATTCAACTGCTGGTAAGCAGGCTGAAAACGTCGGATATAATTCACCAGCACTTTTGAAGAAGATTGGCGGTAAATTGATTCCAATTGTGCTGTCTGTTCAAGGTTACCCACCACCGGTTTTTCGCAAATAATCACTGGTACATTTTCCGTCAACGCGGAGGATAAATAGTTAAAATGTGTCGTTGTGGGTGTGGTAATACTAACAATATCGAAAGCCCTTAAAGAAATATCCGCTAATTCGGGCAGATACCTAGCACCATACGTTTCAGCTACCTCTCTTGCTTTTTCGGCATCAGTATCAACTACGGTGAACTGCAGGCCCGGTGTGTTCGCATAGGCCTTTGCATGTGACCACACCTTTGTTTCCTGGTGCAAGTCGTAACCGGCACCTATATTTCCACAACCAATCAGCAACGCTTTCACCATCAATAGTCAGCTTTTTGCGATAGAAATCCGTATTTGATTTCAGCAATCGTCCAGTCCTCTTCAGTATCAATATCCTGAACCTCTGTTTCAGGAACTTCAAGTCCCAATGTATTTTCTGTCACCAATTTACCGGTTGCCTCGAAAACGGCTGTATTAAAAAAGTAAAATTGTCCACAGTCGTGAAATGCCGCAGGTAGGTCCTGTGAACGGCGAGGTGCAAACTCCGGCCAATTATAACTCACTTTACCATCATCCATTTTGAACGATCGCCAGATCGGAAAGCTAAACTTGGTAACAGGTATAACCGAATCGACACCGGCTTCTATCAGTCGTTGAAAGGCCTTGGCCAGTTTTGCGGCCGAAACAAAAGGTGCAGTGGGATAGATGCAGCAGGCGTAATCAAACTCACGGCCAACCTGCCGGTAACTTTCCAGCACTTCTTTCAAAACATCTGCCGTAGTAGCAAAATCGTCCGATGCCCTCAGTGAGCGCATAAATGGAACCACTGCACCAAACCCTCTGGCCACGTCTGCAATCTCTTCATCATCGGTAGATACCATCACCTCTTCAAAAATACTGCTGCCCAATGCCGCCTCAATGCTATACGAAATAATCGGCTTGCCGGCAAAAGGCTTGATGTTTTTTCGGGGTATACGTTTGCTTCCGCCCCTCGCGGTAATGATTGCAACTGCTTTTTTCATGGTTAAATCAAATCAAACGTAAGCGGCGTTCCTGCCTTTATGTCCTGCTTTACTTTGCGGCCAATGACCAGGTCAAGGTTTTTAGGCGAAAGGCCTAGGGCCGGTCGGATAATACGCAAGTGATCTGTGGTGATCGCCTCTCCGGCTGAAATATCTTTTCCAATATAGATAGAGCGTTTAAACAGGGTGCTTTCCTTCTCAGCTTTTTGAACGCCGTACTGCACATCACCCAAGGCGAGAAAAGCCCTTTCGCTTTCTACCACCAGTGCATGTAACTCTTCCGGTTCCAGCGAAAAGGCACTGTCAACTCCGCCATCGGCACGCCGAAGCGTGAAGTGCTTTTCAATCACACGGGCACCCAGAGCTACCGCAGCAACTGCTGCACCAATACCCATGGTATGATCGCTTAAACCTACTTGGCAATTGAATAATTTTTGCAAGTGCGGGATCGTTACCAGGTTAGTGTTTTCCGGGGTAGCAGGATACGTACTGGTACATTTCAGCAGCACCAGTTCGGTGCATCCATTCTGTCGCAGCACGTTCACTGATTCGTCAATATCAGCCAGCCGGCTTACACCGATAGACATGATCGTTGGCTTTCCGGTTGCGGCAATCTTTTTGAGCAGCGGCCAGTCAGTGTTTTCAAACGAAGCAATTTTATACAGCGCCACATCCAGGCTTTCCAAAAAGTCTACCGCCGATTCATCAAACGGAGAGCTGAAAGGAAGAAGGCCGCGCTTACGGGCATGTTCAAAAATGGGGGCATGCCATTCCCACGGAGTGTATGCTTCTTTGTAAAGGTCGTACAGTTCGCGGCCATTCCACAACGAGTTTTGATCCTTAATGGTGAAGGCGCCTCGCATGGTCATGGTATCTGCTGTGTAGGTTTGCAGTTTGATGGCATGGGCACCGGCATCGGCGGCGGCATCCACTATGGCCAGCGCTCTTTCCAGCGACTGATTATGGTTGCCCGACATTTCGGCAATGATGAAAGGCTTGTGAGCTGCGCCAATAGTGTGTTGCCCTATTTTAATTTCCATGAAGAATCATTGTGTAGGTGAACGAATCAGGAAAAGCAGAGCTTTCCTGTTTTTCAAAAGCCAATTTCTCAAAAGAGCGAAGCGAGGCGATGTTATTGGCCTTTACATGGCCAACGATTTTTTTAATGGATGTTTCGGCAGTCAGGGCTTTAATGCCTTTTGCCAATATCCAGGGGCCCATGCCTTTCCCGCGCCACGAAGGATCAGTAAGATAGCTGATGGTGGCATCGTTACCCGATACATCGAACCGGATTTGTGCAACGGGTGTTTCGCCTTGCAGCAGGATATAGTAAAAGCAGGATGGATCATTGATCTTTTTTGTAAACCAAGCAGTGTGGTTCACCAAGGGGATTGGTTCTGAAGCGTAGGATTGTGCCCTCACCTCGGCATCGTTCACCCAGTAGTAGCAAGTCATCAGGTCGTCCTTACCTGCCCGGCGAATGTTGGATGCTGTAGCGGTAGTCCAGCTCTGAAAAAGTTTTTGCAGGCGCTGTGCGGTACCACCATCAAAATAAAGCGATTGCTGCGCAAACATCTGGTCAAACGAATCTGCTGTATTGATGGTGTCTTTATCAAGATTGAAGGCCAATCCTTCTTTGATCATAAACTGCAGGATATGCTTTTGGTTGTCGGCAATTTGCTTTAGCCATACCACGCCACCTACAGAAAGATATTCATGAACAATAGTGCTGGGCGAGCAAACAGCAAAAGAACACTGCTGCATCAGCGCTTTCATTTCTTTAGCGGAGATGCCTTGATGCCAATGCAATTTTTTTTTGCCGGTGCAGTAATCGGCGAGGACTTCTTTGTGCTGGTAAGCGGCGCCTGTAACAATTTGAATGTTATCAAACTGGGCAGCTTCAACTAGTTTTTTCACCACCTGCACTGTATCGTTTTGGGGGTCGGCGCCACCAAGGCAAACAAAGCAGTTTGTATCGGTCACCGATTTGCGGCGCTCCTGGGACGATAATTGAAAAACAGGGTTTAACAAAAGATAACCCGTTCCCAGTGCAAAAACCGTTTGTGGCGTGGACTGATAATGAAACGGCTTAAGTCCCCCGCAATGATTGATCACAAGGTCAGCGGAAATGGGTTCAGTAATAAGGTCATCAATGACGGTCAACCGGAAGCCGCTTTGCTGAAGTTTTTGTTGATAGACTTTGTCAAAATGATAGCCATCAAGAACGGCTAATTTTTGATCGCCGGCTTCCTGGTTAAAGAGTAGCGATTCATCGGTACTCTCATTCAGCAAAAAAACAGAAGAGAAATTGTCCCACACGCTATCGATCAGTTGCGGAATAGTGCAGGTGGTAATCAGCTTCGTGGTAAACTGCTCCGAAAGCAGTCCTGCCAGCGACGCACTCCGCATTAGGTGACCAGTACCCATTTTGCTGCCGGCATCTGTTCGGAAGATAAGAACGGGTTTGCTCATTTTTTTTCAAACATCCAATAGGTGATATCGTCAAAGCCGGCATCATCGTAGAGATGGCCCCAGATAAATCCATAATCCACCAGCTTCACCGGAAAATTCTCCATGAACATTTTGCCAAAGTCACGTTTGAACAATTTGTCCTTTTCTCCCTGGTATTCGAGCATGACTGGCGTTCGGTTGAAGTACTCACCCATCAGGATATACTTTGACGAGTAGCTGAACATTTTCTGCATGTTTGCCAGCAGGTCTTCAGGATGGATATGAATCAATACACCCATTGTAAAAACGAGGTCGAACTGTTCTTCCGCGAACGAAGAAGCAACGATCGGTCCATTGAATGAGTCCTGTAAAGAATAGCGAGAGGTAACAATTTCGTATGCTTCAGGGCTGATTTCGATGATTGATTTGCTGGCCGTTGGCAAAACATGGTTTAAGAGACCGATGTTTTTGCCAACGTTTGAACCACACTCTAAAAGGGATGTAACTCCTTCGGCACGTTCCAACATTTTTGCCCAGCATTTAACGCCTTTATCAGTGACAAACCGGTCATTTTTTTTTATATACTCAGTTGAATATTTTTCTCTCCAGAAGGCTTGTTGTTCGTTCAGGTTCATTGATATATGATTTTATTTGATGGATAACATAATCCTGCTCCTCCTGGCTGAGCGAAGGATACATTGGAAGGCTTAAGCATTTTTCGTAATAGGCTTCAGCCTTGGGGCACTCGCCAGCCTTGTGGCCGAGCCCTTTATAATAAGGCAGTATATGAACGGGAATATAGTGCACTTGGCAGTAGATGCCCTGCATCCGCAGGTAATCGTAGAGGCCTTTGCGGTCATCAGCCAGCAGGATGTAGAGGTGATAGGCATTCTCGCCATTCACTGGCGGCTGAATAAAGTCTAAGCCTGCTTCTGTAAACGCTTCGTCATATCGCTTTGCAATGGACCTGCGTTTGGCCAATCCTTCATCAGCCCTTTGCAATTGCGTTAAACCAAGTGCTGCCTGGAAATCAGTGAGGCGGTAATTATAACCCAGTTCCTGCATTTCGTAATACCAGCCGCCGTGGTTTTCGTGCAACAGCGAAGGGTCTTTTGTGATGCCGTGGGTGCGCAGCTTAATGAGTTTTCTAAACAGCACTTCGTTGTTGGTGGTCACCATGCCACCTTCGCCGCAGGCAATGTGCTTTACAGGGTGAAAGGAGAAAATACCCACATCAGCATAAACACCGTTACCGCAAAGCTGCTTTACGCCTTTGCTGTCGGTAAAATACCCACCGGGTGCATGACAAGCATCTTCAATGATCCATAGTCCGTATTCATCGGCCAGCTGACGAAAGGCTTCCATGTCCACCGGATAGCCGGCAAAGTCAACCGGAATAATTCCCTGATAAGTGCCGCTGGGTACCGACTTCAGAAGGGTGCGGACGGATTCCAGCGATAGCGTCGCCGTCCTGGGGTCAATATCACCGAAGGTGACATTGCCACCGCAGTAGCGAATGCAATTGGCCGACGCTGCAAAGGTGATGGGTGTGGTAATGACATTGGTGTGTTGATTCACACCCAACGCCAAGGCTGCAAGATGCAAGGCTGCCGTACCGTTAGAAACGGCGACTGCATATTGACAGCCAATATAGCTGGCAAAGGCTTTTTCAAATTCTTCGATCTTGGGTCCCTGCGTTAAAAAATCAGACGTAAGGGTGGTGATTACTGCCTGAATGTCCTCTTCGGTGATGTGTTGCTTACCGTACGGTATCGGCTTCATAAACAGGTTTTACTTGGAAGGTGGGGTCAACGTGTTCTCTGATCAGCGAGCGGATTTCTTCCACTGACAGCCATTCTTCGTTGGTGCCACTGTTGTAGTTGAAACCTACCGGCACTTTGGTGGCGTCAAAATGGTCGATGAATTCTTCCCGGCTCCATTCATGTGTCTGTGGCAGAATCACATAATATTTTCCAAGGTCGTAGGTGTTAAAGGAGTCAGAGCTGGATATCATCTCTTCGTGCACTTTTTCACCGGGACGAATACCGACGATTTCCTGGCGGCAATCAGGGCCAATAGCTTCCGCCACTTCGGTGATGCGATACGAAGGAATTTTGGGAACAAACAGTTCGCCACCCCAGGCGGTTTCCAGCGCATGCAACACCATCTCTACACCTTCCTGGAGAGAAATATTAAAGCGGGTCATCTGCGCATCTGTAATGGGCAGTACGCCGCTTTCCCGTTTCTTCATAAAGAATGGGATCACTGAACCATTAGAACCCATCACGTTTCCGTAACGAACAACAGAAAACCGGATGTTTTTTTCGCCTTTGATGTTGTTGGCGGCAATAAACAATTTATCAGAAGTCAGCTTGGTAGCACCGTAAAGGTTTACCGGCGCACAGGCTTTATCGGTAGAAAGGGCCACAACATTTTGCACATCGGTTTCCAGTGCTGCACGAATGACGTTTTCGGCGCCACCAATGTTTGTTTTTACACACTCATCCGGGTTGTATTCGGCAATGGGTACATGTTTCATTGCTGCGGCATGAATTACATAGTCGATACCTTTAAAGGCCCGCTTCAGGCGTTCAAAATCCCGCACGTCACCAATAAAAAATCGAATGTTAGGGTACTTCGCAGACGGGTACTCATGCGCCATGTTAAACTGCTTTTGCTCATCCCGCGAGTAAATGGCAAGGCGCTTGATGTCTGGCCATTTCGTTAAAACATATTTGGTGAATGCTTTCCCAAATGAGCCGGTTCCACCAGTAATCAATAGCGATTTACCATTTAAATCTAAACTCATAGCTTATTGCTTCTTTTTATTGATAATCGTTTTTAAATAGCCGCCATAGCCGCTTTTGCTTAGCGCATCAGCATGTTTTAACAACAGATCGGCCGAAATATAGCCCATACGGTAGGCCACTTCTTCGATGCAGCCAATCTTGGTACCCTGGCGTTTTTCAATCACCCGTACAAACTCTGAGGCGTCGCTTAAAGAATCAAAGGTACCGGTGTCCAGCCAAGCGGTGCCGCGGTCCAGGATCGACACGTGCAACCGACCTTTTTTGAGGTATTCTTTGTTGACATCCGTAATCTCGTATTCGCCTCTTGCTGACGGCTTGAGGTTTTTCGCAATCTCTACCACCTGGTTATCATAGAAATAAAGACCGGGCACGGCGAAGTTAGACTTGGGCGCTTGGGGTTTTTCTTCAATGGAGATTACCTTATTCTGTTGGTCAAATGCCACGACCCCATAGCGCTCCGGATCCGACACCTCGTACGCAAACACATAGCCGCCATCAATGTCGTTCAAGGCCTGCAACTGCCGTCCCAGTCCAGAACCATAAAAAATATTATCCCCGAGCACAAGCGCCACTTTCTCGCTGCCAATAAATTTTTCACCAATGACAAAGGCCTGTGCCAGTCCATTGGGCACTTCTTGAATAGCGTATTCAAAACGACAACCCACCTGGCTGCCATCGCCTAAAAGGCGCTTAAACGAAGCATTATCTTCCGGTGTGGTGATAATTAGTATCTCACTAATACCTGCCATCATCAGCACCGACAAGGGATAATAGATCATCGGCTTGTCGTAGATGGGCATGAGTTGTTTGGAGATGGCCTTGGTTATGGGATAGAGCCGGGTGCCCGAGCCGCCGGCCAGGATGATTCCTTTCATGGCGTTAAGCAGTTGTGTATTGTTTGCTGTAATAGTCCTGGTATTCACCTGAGGTAACATGCCGAAGCCACTCTTCGTTCTGAAGGTACCAATCAATGGTCTGGCTCAGGCCTTCTTCAAACGTCACAGAAGGCGCCCAGCCCAGCTCACGGTTGATTTTAGAGGCATCTATGGCATAACGGCGGTCGTGGCCCGGGCGGTCTTTTACATAGGTAATAAGTCTTTCACTTTCTCCCGCCTCCCGTCCCAGCTTTTCATCCATGAGCCGGCAGAGTAGTTTGACCAGGTCAATGTTTTTCCATTCGTTAAAGCCTCCGATGTTGTAGGTTTCTCCAATTTTTCCCTTGTGAAACACCAGGTCAATAGCGGCAGCATGGTCTTTAACAAAAAGCCAGTCCCGCGTATACAGCCCGTCACCGTAAACCGGCAGGGGCTTTTTTTGAATAATGTTATGGATAAAAAGCGGGATCAGCTTTTCGGGAAAGTGGTAAGGGCCGTAGTTGTTGGAGCAGTTGGTTACCACCACCGGCAGCCTGTAGGTGTCGTGGTAAGCCCGTACAAAATGATCCGAAGACGCTTTGGAGGCCGAATAGGGTGAATGCGGATCGTAGTGCGTTTGTTCAGTAAACAGTCCCTCCTCTCCCAAAGCACCATAGACTTCATCGGTAGAAACATGGTAAAATCGTTTGTCTTCAAAGGCTCCCTGCCAGTGCTTTTTGGCAGCATTGAGCAGATTCACCGTTCCCACCACATTGGTGTAGACAAAATCCAGAGGGGAAAGAATGGAGCGGTCCACGTGTGATTCGGCCGCCAGGTGAATGACGCCATCCGGACTGTGTTGGGTAAACACCCGCTCCAGGGCCACGGTATCCAGCAGGTTGACCTTCTCAAAGCGGTAGTTCGGACTGTTTTCAATATCCCGCAGGTTCTCCAAATTACCGGCATATGTGAGGGCATCCAAATTGATAATGCGGTACGCAGGATACTTCGTCACCAGCAACCGCACCACGTGCGAACCAATAAAACCCGCACCACCCGTGATAAGAATGGTCCTTGAAAAAGTCATCATTGACAGTTCGATTTAGCTATAGGCAAATTTGTGATGCCGGCGATAAAATTCAAATGTCGGCTTCAATCCTTCTTTAATTGTAACCGAAGGTGAATAGTCTAAAAGTGTTTTTGCTTTTGTAATATCAGCAAGGCTATGCTTTACATCACCATTCCTTTCCGGGCCATATTTTGGCACCAAATCACTCCCCGCTATCGCCTTGATATTTTCCAATAAGGCATTCAAGGTTGTCTGTTCACCGCAGGCAATGTTATAGACCTCATTAACAGCATCTTTATTTTGTGTAAAAAGTGCCCGTTCATTAGCTTGCACTGCGTTTGCCACATAGGTAAAATCACGGCTGTGTTCTCCATCGCCATTGATGGTAGGCGGCTCATTATTTAAGACGGCATTGATGAAAAGCGGAATAACAGCCGCATACGGTCCATTAAGGTTTTGCCTTGGACCAAAAATGTTGAAATAACGTAGTCCGATCAGCTCTAGTCCGTAAAGATTTGCATAAACCCGTGCATACAACTCGTTCACCAGTTTGGTAACGGCATAAGGAGAAAGCGGATTGCCGATACGGTCCTCCACTTTCGGAAGGCCAGGATGATCGCCATAGGTAGAGGAAGAAGCCGCATACACAACCCGTTTGATACCACTCTCTTTGGCAGCAGTAAAAACATGTAAGGTACCTGTAACGTTTACATCATTGGATGTAAGAGGATCGTTGATCGAACGGGGTACAGAGCCTAACGCTGCCTGGTGGGAGATGAGGTCTATTCCCTTACAAACCTGTAAACAGGTTTCATAATTACGAATGTCGCCTTCAACAAACTCAAGGTTTGGATGATCCAGAAAACTTTCAATGTTTTTCAAGGATCCGGTTGCAAGATTGTCCAATATCCGAACACTGGTTACACCAGGCTTGCTCAACAAGCGTTCAACCAAATTGGATCCAATAAAACCGGCACCACCTGTTACCAAAATGCGCATTATACTTTTTTCTTTGAATTATGTTTACGTGCCGATCCGTTTTTTGCACCTAGCCAGCCAAACCAACGGTTAAGCGAAGACGTGCTTTGTTCATCTTCAAAATACCCGGAACCATAGCCGTAGCCGTAAGCACCATAGCTGCCATAACCTCCCTGCCCGTTCACATCGTTGAGGACAATAGACATCTTGGGCAGCTTTCGTTCCTTGTGATATTGTTCCAGCGAGCTGATTTGCTTTTTGTATGTATGCCCCTGCCGGACAATATACAATGTGCAATCGGCGTATTTACTGAGGGTCATCGCATCGCTAACCATTCCCACAGGGGCCGTATCCATGATCACTACGTCAAACTTTTCACGCAACTGTTCAAACAGCTCATCGAAGCGGGTATCCAACAAGAGCTCGGAAGGGTTTGGGGGAATAGGGCCGCAGGGTAAAACAAATAAATTTTCATAGCCCTCTACCTTTATAATCAGTTCATCGAGTGTGGCTTGTCCTAAAATAAAGTTCGTCAACCCTCTTTGCTTTGGCAAGCCCAAACCCGAAATTATCTTGGGCTTACGAATATCAAATTCAAGGATCACCGTTCTTTTGCTGGCAAGTGCCATCACGGCGCCGGTATTGGTACTGATAAACGATTTTCCTTCCCCGCTAAAGGAAGAAGTCACCATAATGACCGGCTTTTTAGCATGCGGCAAAATATATTGCAGGTTGGAGCGTAAAATCCTGAATTGTTCGGCGATAAACCGCCTGTTTCCCTGCGTAACGATCAGCGTTTGATCACCGGACGAATGCCCTACTTCTCCCAGAATAGCAATGTCTGTTAGTTTTTCAATATCACTTCTCGAATTCACTTTGTCGTTCAGCAGCTCAATAATAAAAATGATAACAACCGGTATCACAAATCCAATTACGATGGCAAGCAGCTTTACATTTCGCCCATTGGGCTTTACAGGTTCGTCGTTAGGCGAGGCTTCAAGCAATACCTTCGTGTTGGAAATGGTAGAGGCCAGCGCAATTGCTGACTCCTCGCGTTTGGACAGCAGGGTATTGTAGATTTGTGCTTTGCTGGCAAGTTGTTGCTGAATGTTGATGAGTTCCTGCTTTTTATTGGGCAACGTTTTTATTTGAGAAACAGCTTCACTACTTGTAGAGCGTAACGTACCAATTGCACCGCCATAAGCAGACTGGATATTTCTTACATTTTCAAGAATTTTAGACCTTAATTCTTCTATTTGTTCCGTTTTCTGCTGCACCACTACATTCCCTGCCGGTGCATTAGCCAATAGCTCCTTCCGTTCAAGTTGTGCCTTGTTGTATACTTCTACAAGCGAATTCAGTGTCTGGTCAGTAATCCCTAATGAAGAGGGGGCTAAGTCCTGGCTGTTCTCTCTGTTGAGCAGGTAATCCTGCAACTGCCTTGCATTGTTCAATTGTATCCGCTGATCCTGCTCCAATTTCAGTGCATCCTCTACCCTTGTGAAGTAGTTCGATGACTGTGTCTCCGGATCAATGATATTGTTCGCCTTCTGATAAGCAACATAAGCCTGTTTGATGCTGTCAAGTTCTTTTTCCCTTTCTTTTAAGGTTGCATCAATGAAAGATAGTGACTTGAGGGTTACCTCATTTTTATCCTCTATTGTAATGTCTTTATATTCATCTATGAGCCGGTTGATAACATCAGCTGCCAGGTGCGGATTGGTGGCTTCCATTGTTATTGTCAAAATGCCGGTGTTTTGTTTGGGCGTTACCACCAAGCCATTTGAAAGCAAACTTGCCTGCGTTGCGCTTGGGTTCCATACAACTTTGCAGTCCGGATTGATTTTGTCGTTGCTGGTTCTGACCAGCCTGAATTCCCCGAATTCATTCTGGAAGGTTTGCCCAAATCCGTAGATTGTATTGGCACCGTTCACCGAAAAGCTTTGCTGTGTTGGGAAAACCAGGTTCAGTGTAAATCCCTGAGTGGAATCCTTAATCTTGATGGCTTCTACCCGGAATGCTGCTATCTTATAAATATTCAGTTCCTTAAACCGGCCTTTGGCGAAGTAGTTAAAATTAAGATTCAGGCCTTCCACTACACGAATCATGACCGGTCTTGACTGCAAGATCTCAATCTCTGTTTGCACATTTTTACGGCCATCGGACTGCATCAGCATGTCCAGTTTATCATCTTTGGCGGAACCGGCTGACTTTTCGTCCCTAATTACAATTTGCCCGGAAGAACGATAAACTTCCGTAGCATAGCGTAAATAGATATACGCCCCGAGGAGTGACAACCCGATAAAAATGGCAAAGAGCGGCAGAAACCGTAAATACTTAAAGAATAACTCTTTTATATTAAAGTTTGCCGACTCTGAAACCTTCTTTTGAAGAATGACTTGCTCCTCCATCCTGGATAGTTATGTATGGAAAATATACTTAAAAACGAACTATATTTATTATTAACGCAATAGCTGTGACAATTCCAGTTGCAATGGAAATGTTCTGCGCAAAGGTTTGCCGTTCTTCCTGCTGTACTCTGCGTCGGGTTTGTTCTACAAACAACACATCGTTCTGCTGAAGACGATAATAAGGCGATTGAAAAAGATCACTCGATGCCAATGTAATTGAGCCAATCTCCATTTTCCCGTTTACCTCACGGGCAACCTTTATTGTATCCCGTTTCCCAAACTCCGTAATGTCACCTGCCATCCCCAGTGCCTCTAACACGGTAACCTTTTCGGTCGGAATTGTAAAGGTGCCCGGATTTCGAACTTCACCCAGCACCGTCACACGGTAATTCAAAAACCGAACAATAACAGAAGGGTTCCGTAATACACTTTCCAATTTGGATTTAATTTGTTGCGCCAGTTCACTTTTGGTGAGCCCCTCCACACGCAGAACGCCCAGTTGCGGGTATTCAATTGTTCCTTTCTCGTCTACGAGAAATCCGGCTGTTGCGGACCCCGTTGTACTTCCAACGACGGTTTGTTCTGGCAAATTGTAAGGCAAATCAGTTCTAGGGTCTGCAGATTGGCTGTACACTTTTATCGATAAAAGATCATTTTTTTGAATCCGCGGCTCTGTCATATTTGACAAAACCTGCCCTGTTGTATCTACTTGCTGAAGATAGTTGCTTATTGTAAGTTGCTGGCTTCTGCACGAAACCAAAAAAAGAGATGTGAGAAAAACTGGAAAAAAGAAAAATCGCATGATTATATGTTATCTATTGTTGCTGCGTTGCGTTTTTGCTGGCCGGTAAAAGCGACCAAGGTCATATCAAGGACTTTAAGCGGCAAGGTGACAATTTTTTCCTCCATGATGAGGCCTGAATTTTTACTGTTTGTTTGTCTCTCTAAAAACACCTTCTCTAAAACCCTGACTTCCGGATAAAGTTGTTGAAATTCACGGATGCTGCAAATCCGCCTTTCTTTCAGAACGACTAGCTTACCGTTTCGGTAAACAAAGTTTATAACCCCCGGAGTTAAACGAACATCTGTCCGTTGGTTTTCACTGATTTTAACGAAAACATACGATCTGAATAAGGGTCTCTCCACAACCTTGACCCTATCGCTCCATTGATGACGTTCCTTTACCAGCGGGCAATAGGTTTCAATTCCTTTTTGTTCTAACTGACGAGCAACCTTTTTTTCCCAACGGGGCCGAATCTGTATAACTAACCAATCTTGCATATTCGGGCACGGCTTCGCCTCCCTCAGTCACACCAATTTTTACAGGGTTTAGAAAGGATGGCTACTTTAAGGCGGTGCAAATATAGGCTTCTGATGGGACTGAAAAAATTCCAAAAAAGCCAAGAAATGAATCAGTTAAGGGCAAAATTCAAGCGGGTTGTACCCTATTTCCTTCCAATAAATACTTCTCTCCGCTCTCCGGACAGGTGGCTTTCGCATTCTTAAAACGCAGTACATGTCCCTGTCTGCTCATCCAACCTCTATGTTGTGCCGGATTGCCATAAACCAGTGAATATGGCGGAACATTTCGGGTTACCACACTTCCGGCTCCAATGAAAGCATATTCACCGATTTCTATACCACAGACAAGGGTTGAATTGGCACCAATGCTTGCCCCTTTTTTGACAACTGTTTGTCTGAACTCCTGCTTACGTTCGATAAAACTCCGCGGATTGATTACATTGGTGAATACGACCGAGGGGCCGATAAACACATCATCCTCAATGATAACACCATTATAAACCGAAACATTGTTCTGAATTTTAACACCATCTCCAATAACTACACTGTTATCAACAAAGACATTTTGACCCAAAATGCAATTGGTACCGATAATTGCCTTGGGCATCACATGACAAAAATGCCAGATCCGGGTCGCCTTCCCAATAGTAGCACCATCATCCACAATAGCCGAAGCATGTTGAAAGAATTGTTCCATTTGCTGGCGAAAGTACTATTTGTGTCCGGGGTTCAAAGAGCTGAATCGATGAGCTACAACGTAGCTATAAAAAGGTGTCTGCTTTTACTTTTAAATTTTCCCTCTGAACTTTATCCGCCACCTCTTACATTTAATCTAAATCTTACCACTTGAACCAACGCTACTATTCCCTAGATGTTTTTCGTGGTGCCACTGTATGCCTGATGATCCTGGTGAACAACCCCGGCAGTTGGAGCCATATTTATGGCCCGCTGGCTCATGCGCCCTGGCACGGTCTGACACCGACTGATCTTGTTTTTCCGTTTTTCCTGTTTGCCGTAGGCAATGCCATGGCTTTTGTCATGCCCCGACTGGAAGCTGCTGGTGATGCCATCTTTTGGAGAAAAGTGCTCAAACGCAGCCTGCTCATCTTTGCCATTGGGCTTTTCCTGAACTGGTGGCCTTTTGTGCGGTACCAGGACGGAGAACTGGTTTTCAACAGCTGGACTTGGGCCAATGCTGATGGCCGCACCATTGGGGTTCGCATATTTGGTGTGCTGCAACGGATTGCTTTGTGTTATCTTTTTGCTTCTGTTCTTGTTTACTATTTCAAAGCCAAAGGGGCTTTTTTAGCCGGGCTTATCCTTTTATTGCTGTACTGGCTGCTAACATTTGTTTTTGGTGATGCGGTTGACCCTTACACCCTGGAAGGGTATTTTGGAACAGCCATCGACAAGGCCATCCTTCACGAGCCGCATATGTACCGGGGTGAAGGCGTGCCATTTGACCCTGAAGGCCTCACCAGTACATTGCCAGCTATTGTCCAGGTTATCTTTGGCTACCTGTTGGGTAATTATATCCTGAAACGTACTAAACTGGCGGCAGAAAGTCAAAACACTGGAGTTGTTTCAACAGTTAGTCCACTTTACCAGATTATTACCGGGCTGTTTATTGTCGCCATGGCTTTTCTGCTGTCTGGGTATGCCTGGGGACTCAGCTTTCCCATCAACAAAAAGATCTGGACCAGTTCATACGTGGTGCTGACGACCGGCATGGCCATCGCCATCCTGGCTACACTTATCTATTTTATTGAGATCAGGGGTGTTCGGGGTTGGTGGACCCGATTTTTTGATGTGTTTGGGAAAAATGCGCTGTTTGTTTTTGCGCTGAGCGCTTTTCTGCCCAAAGGCCTGCGGCTGATCCGGATTCCGAACGGCGTCAATGCCAAAGGCGATCCTCTTTATACCAATCCCTGGAATTTTTTGTACGACAAGGTATACAAGTTCATACCCGGCGATCCCAAGATCGGTTCCCTGCTGTTTGCGCTAACCATCATTACATTTATGTGGGCCATTTGCTATTGGATGGACAAAAAGAAGATTTATATAAAAGTCTAAAACATCATTTGTCTGAACCAAGATTTTTAGGATGGTAAGGATTGGGAGGAAATGATGGCCTTCTATATAAAAGAGTCGTTCAATAATGAACGACTCTTTTATTTCCTGCAAATCCCATTAATCCTATAAATCTTGGTTCAGACTACTCCCCCATGATCGCATCACTCTTCCCCTTCTTCCACTGCTTCGGCTGTGCCCCATCCATCTTTACAATTTTTGGGTAAAACACACCAACCGTATCAACCAAGGCTGTTTGCGCTTTCATCACTTCGTGAATATCCTTGTAGGCAAACGGTGCTTCGTCCAATCCCCCACCCAGGAGTTTTACCCCTTGTTTGGCCAGGGCATCATTCAGCTCTTTATGGGTAACGGATTTTAACGCAGCCGTCCGGCTCATCTTCCGTCCGGCACCATGCGAAGCCGAATTCACCGAAGCCATCTCCCCCTTTCCTTTCACGATAAAACCGGGTGCGGCCATGGAGCCTGGAATAATCCCCAGTACATCCTTACCGGCAGGCGTTGCTCCTTTCCGGTGTACGATTACATCTCTTCCTTCCCACACTTCTTTCCAGGCAAAATTGTGGTGATTTTCTACCCGCTTCAGTGGCTTGCGACCCAACTGCTTTGCAATCTTGTCGTGAATCACCTGGTGACAAGCCGAGGCATAATCACCCGCCAGGTTCATGGCCATCCAGTATTCCGAGCCTTCCTGTTCATCCAGCGAAAGCCAGGCAAGGTTTACGGCATCGCCGGGAAGGCGCCGTTTTTCTTTGGCAAGTTTGGTGTAATGGTTGGCCACATTCGCACCCAGTGCCCGTGAGCCGGAGTGTGAAAGCAGGCCAACATAAGCCCCCGGCTCAACGCCTAATACGTTGTCTTTTTCCTTTACCTCCACCACGCCCCATTCCACGAAATGATTGCCCGAACCAGAAGAGCCCAATTGTTTCCAGGCTCTTGCCTGCAGGCCTTTCAACAATCCCAGTTCATCAAATTCCTTCCGTTCCATCACTTCATGGTCTGCAGGCTTTTGAAACACAGACCCGCTTCCAAACAACGTAGCTTCATTCAGCTCACGGGTAAAGTAATGTTCCCGGTCGGTCAACTCTTTGGGATTGATGTCGAAAATGGAAAGCGCCATCCGGCAGCCAATATCTACCCCCACTCCATACGGAATAACAGCGTTTTCCGTGGCCAGTACACCACCAATGGGCAATCCGTAACCATGATGCGCATCGGGCATCAGCGCACCGCCTACTGCCACCGGCAGCTTGGCCGCGGTGTACATTTGATGCAGGGCACCTTGCTCAATACCTTCGGCACCGAACACATTAAAATGGATTCCTTTTTCTGCCAGCGGCAATTCGTCACCACCCACTTTGGGTTTGGGCAACAGGGCCTCTGCAATTTTATTCAGAACACCATCGTGTGCATACTGGTTGGGACTTTGCAGGACAGCGCTCAATATTTCCAGCGCATCTTCTTTTGAAAGATGCTTGAAACTTTTTTCCATCACGTTCATGGCAATGGAGATCACCGGTCCTTCGGGGTAACCAATCTTACGCAACTCCTTGCCTGTTAATTTAAGTTTTGCCATAATTCTTTTTTTAACTCCGGTTGCACTGCTTCGATACTTTTCCATTCAGCGTGTGCTAAGAAAAGTCGAAGCGGTGCAGCCTGTTCATCGTTCTATAATAAATACTCTTTATCAATTTTCCAGTACCGCTCTTCGAAACCCTATCACTTCCACGCTTTTTGTTTCAAACGTTTTTTCATGCGGATTGCTGATTTCTGCCACCGTCATGGGTTTGGTGATCGTCTGATCAAACCCAAGGTGAAGGCTCAGGCGTTGTGCTTTTTCTGTGCTCAACTTTCCAAATTCGTATTTGGCAATCAGCCGGCCTTTTCGCATCAGTGCATTGTCCACCATGGTCAGCGAACTGTTGAACGTACAGATGATTTGTACATTCAAAAAGTCAGCCAGCAGCCCATCGGAAATGTTCAGCAAATTGGATACAGATGAACTTCCGGATGTTCTGCGATCCATGATAATATTTTCTGCATCTTCAATGATCACAACCGTGTTCGGATTGTCGATTAGCAGATCAATAAAATCAGGATCCATCAGGTTGCCTGCAACATTTGGCGAAAGGAACAGCACCCGCTTTCTGACCTTTCCAACCAGGTAGCGCAGATAGGTTGTTTTGCCGGTACCGGGCAAGCCATGCAACAGAACTATTCCTTTGTCCTTTTTCTGATTTAATCGCTTTTGAATGATACTATCCACTTCCCGAAAATCATCTTCGTAAAAAAGGCCGAGATCGAGTTTTGTTCGTTTGATCTCCATTGCTTTCAATTCCAGTCCATAGCTTCCTTTTACAATCAGATTCACTTCCAGCGGCTCCCGCTTTTTCTTTTCCTTGAAGCGATTCATCAAGCCTGTGCACTGCGCAATAAAATCGTCTTGCCTTCCATCGTGCAGTATTTCGCAATAGCCATTTAGCTCTACCACGCACTGGTTGCGTAACACAAAAACGGTATCATCAAACTGGTACTTCTTTTTCTCTTTTTTGAACCATCGGTATTGATACTCCGACTCAATTAGGTCGGAAAATTTTTCTTTGAATGCTTTGTACGCTTTTTCTCCATCGATGTTGCCCACAAAATGCAGATTGGGCAGCGCATTGAAGCGATACAGGTACAAAGACTTGCTGTTCAGGTAACGCTGTGCAAAAACAGAGGCTGCATCCAACGTTCGCTGTTGCTGTGTATTGTCCATAACTTGGTTTGCACTATTTAATCAATTATTATTCACCATCTTGTCAAACAAAAAGACTATTTCATTACATGAACACGCATAACACAAGGTTTTAAACATTAAAAAATTCGTTGGCTTGGTGGGACTCGAACCCACAACCCGCCGGTTAAGAGCCGGCTACGCTGCCAGTTGCGCTACAAGCCAAGGTTAAAAAGATCGGGACCGAGGGTCATCCCGATCTTTGGTTATTTCTGCGGCACGAAAATCTGCTTCAACTGCTCTACCAGGGCACCGCTGCCGCTTACGCTGATATTGCTGATCCTTTCTGCGATCTTTTCCACGTACTCCATTTCCTTCAGCTTCCACAGCATAGCGTTTTCTTCCATCAGCTTTGCGGTATTCAGCAAGCTCCGGGTGCTGGCCGTTTCCTCACGGCGCATGATGATGTTCGCCTGCGCTTTCTTTTCAGCCACCAATACCCCATTCATGATCTCCTTT
The DNA here is from genome assembly GCA_014163555.1 of Flavisolibacter longurius. GTDB lineage: Bacteria > Bacteroidota > Bacteroidia > Chitinophagales > Chitinophagaceae > Flavisolibacter. The sequence continues at coordinate 18,289 of JACJGO010000030.1, read as the reverse complement.
ACATCGCCCGGCAAAATGATATCACGGATACCAAATCCGGAAACTTCCACACCCAGGTCTTCAGCCTTTTGCGCTACCCGCTGCAGGACCACAGGCCCCATGCCTTCCTTCTTCTCCAGCAATTCATCAAAGGAGAAACCACTGATGTATTCACGCAACGCCAACTGGAAGGCCACATACAATTGTTTTTCCCAGTCCTTGTTTTGCAACACGGTCTTTTCAGCCACAAGCACCTTGTATTGCGACCAGGCATTGATCCGCAAAGCAGCCTTGTCACGGGTCAGGATCTCCTGCCCGTTGATCTCCATCTGTTGCTGCCGCACATCCACCTTGACCACCTGCACCGGGATGCTGTTTTTCCACCAGGTGTACACGCCAGGCTCCAACAACGATTGATATTTTCCATCCACAAACAAAAGTGCCTTTTCATAACTCTGCACTTCGCTGCTGCGAACAAAGGGCTGCACCAACCGGTTCTGCAACACGGTCCGATCAATGTTTTCTGTGATCTCGATCTTGCTGACATCAGCATGAACAAACTGGTAGTTGATCACACTTTTCCAGTAGGTGTAACGACCCGGTGTTAGCACCTGTTGAAACAACCCGTTCTGATACACCAATGCAATCTCATTATCCTTTACTTCTACAACTGTCAGCATTTGCGCCAGGGCTTCATCCTGCAACAGGATGTTCAGTTCCACCGGCACATGAAAAGGTTGCATCCGGTTGTACACATACACCTGTTCAGCTTTCCAAAACCAGTAGGTTCCTTCTTTCAGCACTCGCTGGTAAACGCCGTTCTTAAATACCAGGCCTACCTGGTAGGCGTTGATTTTTACCCATTTCATTTTATCTCTGTTTAATCGTTCGAAATTTTAAAAAGCCGTCAAACCTTCCATCCGATAAACACGGAAACAACTGCGCTGGCAACTTCCCACCACTGTTCCACTCTGTCTACCGGGCATGCACAACCTGTGTTGCTGCAATACCGAATTAATAGTATCCGAAGAGTAGGCTTCCGTTACCGGCTGCAACTGTTTGCAGGTGTTCGCCGGATTGTTCTTCTTTCACGGAGCAAAGAAGAAAAGGAAGGAGCTTACGGCTTTTTGTTTTGGTCACCATTTGAGAAGCGGTGTACTTCTGCTTACTCCTACATTATAAGTGTAGCGCTCTAACCAACTGAGCTATCCGGGCACAAAGCCCGGAGCAGGATTCGAACCTGCGCTTCGGGAACTGTTACTCTACCATTGAGCTATCCTGCTGCACAGCAGGAAGAGGACTCGAACCTCTAACACACAGCATGTGGGTGGAAACTGCGCTATTGGCGCAACAGCATACAGAGCGTTACTACGTCTGGACTATGGTGCTATAAAAACACACATCCGGTTTGCTGTCAACAGACAATCTCCATCTTGCCGTTAAGCAAGCTTTTTTGTTGATGCTATCAACAATATTGTAAAGAACTTATTGAACTAGTTTGTTAGCACAGTTTGAGCTGGCAAACGCATGGGGCTTGGCTTTGAAAGCGAAACCCATTCCGGCGATGTAACCCATGGCTTCCTTCAGGGCACGATTGCTTTTGAAAGCAGGATTGGTGTTGATGTCCGCATGCACTTCCATGTCCACACCATAAAGCGTAAACAGGTGGCACAAAGCGTAGGCAACATCAATGCTCTTCGCCACCTCGGTTAACATTCGTTGCCGGATGCCCATCTTCTGCTTTGTTGTTTCGCTGTGGATGTACATGAATCCACCTTTGCCTTTCCGAATAAACACGATCACCGTGGCAAATTCAGCTTCCCTGCCTTTTACCTGGCTGTCGGTGCCGATACACACCTTCAGTTGGTGTCCCAATCTTTTTTCCCTCACGATCGCCTGCCGCACTTCGTCAGCAATCGACTGCCTGACCTGTGTTCCATCCAACCTCCTCCATGTTTGCTGCTGTTCCATTGGTTTTGTTTTTATGTCATGCGGATGAAGCAAGATTCGAACTTGCACGGTCACGGCTTCAACGTGATGCTCTACCCTTGGAGCTATTCATCCTTGAAGCGTCCCGCTGCATCTCGCGGGAACGCTTTCCTCCTTTTCTGCACCTAATGTTTTTGTACTTTTTTCGCTACCCGGTTCAGGATCCAGTGAAGCACAAGCACGGCTATTAAAAATTTCATTGTTTGTTATTTTACCGGATGAAAACAAAAAACCCGGTCGTTGTCGCGACCGGGTTTTCCTGCAGATGCATAAGACACCTACCTATGGACAAACGCCGGCCAATATGTTTTTTCATTCGCAAAACCAACAGCTAATAGCAACCGCATTTCGGGGCACACCTTGCCTGATAAGCGCAGTACACGCTGATACGCTTTCGGCTGCTGCACGGTATGTATTTTACGTTGTTGCTGAATCATCGTTTTGCTTCTGCGAATGGATTTTTGTTGTTAAAAAATAGAAATAAAAAAGCCCCGCAATGGTTGCGGGGCCTTCCAATTTGTTTTGGTTTATCATTAATGCACCAACACAAAAACCCCGCAATGAGAATAGCCTATTGGGCTAAACCATTTTGTATCGATATGTAATCTGTTGCGGAGCATGTGAAATATTTTTTTTGCGTTGCAAAGATGAAAGATTTTTTTTGATGTAAACAAAATTTAAAGAAAAAATATTTTTGCAGCAGGTTTGCAATTATGCATGACTGTTACCAACTGTATCGATTCTTTTTACGTTCACTTGCCTACATTTGACAAAACCCTTTCCATGAATTTTACCATCGAGACCGAACAGGAAGCCGCTGCCGCCATCTTATTTTCCTGTGTGATGTACAAGCAGAAAAGCCTGTTGCAATCGCAGGTCGATCAGCTATCCCGCATGGTTGTGCTTTGCTCCAGGTTCAAAGGGACAGACTTAAATGATTTAACCATAAAAGCCATATCGCTCCAGGCCCAAAATGACACCAAAACAATTCTTGAACAAAGTGCGCCGCTGATTGCCGAGGATTTCAGGGAAACGCTTTTTGCCATACTTTGCGAAGTGATCACCTTCCGCGGCAACATAGATGAAAAAGAAAGCGAGGTGTTGGGCATGGCAGCCATGTACCTGGCTATACCCGTCGAACGAATGCGCATCCTGCTGACCGCTTTTTTGATCCGCAACAAATGGAATGTAGAAATTATTGACGAACTGCATGGCTAGTGCCACGGTTGGTCAAAACAATTTTCCCTGCTCTCCCGGCCTGCAAAACTTTGTACAGTCAAGTCCTAAACGTTCATGGTTTAATCCATATTTTTTTGTGTAGGTTTTGTATTGATCTGCGATCAATTGCGCCATTGGGCCCTCTCCCCGCATACGCCGCCCAAACTGGCTGTCGTTTACTTTTCCACCATGGCTTTGTTCAATCAAGTGCCAGACTTTGTCTGCTCGATCGGGAAAATTCTTGTTCAACCAATCGTGAAATAAAAATTTAATGGCGCCATTGAGACGGATAAATGTATAAGCTGAAAATGTTGCACCGGCATCACTTGCTGCTTTCAGTATCGCCGGCATTTCATGGTCGTTCAGTCCCGGTATCATTGGCCCCAACATTACACCCATTTGCACGCCGGCCTTACTCAATGTTTCAATTGTCCGTAAACGCTGTGCACCCGTAGTAGTTCTCGGCTCCATAGCCCGCCGCAGGTCTTCGTTAAACGAAGTAATGGTCATGATCACAGAAACAATCCGCTTGTCGGCCATTTCCTTCAGCAGGTCAATGTCCCGCAAAATACCTGCGTTTTTGGTGATAATACCAACAGGTTGGTTAAACTCATTGCATACTTCGAGCAAAGCCCTTGATAGCCGGAACTTTTTTTCTGCAGGCTGGTAACAATCCGTATTGCCACTCATGCTGATGGGCACACACTCCCACCTTGGATGGCTTAAAAATTTGCGCAACAATTTCGGTGCGTCTCTTTTCACGAGGATTTTGCTTTCAAAATCAAGTCCTGCACTATAGCCCCAATATTCAAACGAGTTACGGGCATAACAGTAAATGCAGCCATGCTCGCAACCCTGGTAAGGATTCATGCTGTAAAACATCCCCACATCCGGACTCTCTACTTTGTTGACAAGGCTTTTTGCTTTTACATCAATAAACTGCGTTTTCACATCCGCCTCTATCCATTCGTCTATGCCTTCACTATGCTCGCGGGTAAACTCGTTTTTAAGAAATTTATTTTGGGTATTGAACTGCGCTCCACGACCGTGTTTGTACAACTCATTTTGCTCTTCATTCAGATTGTTCTTTCGCATGCTTTCGACTTGGCTATTTAAAGGAATGATTTAAAGTCTCAGAAATTACCCTGCAACGTTTCATATCTAGTTGCGAGCTCCGCATGAAATGTCCGATCAATATCACGTTTGAAGGAACAGATCTACTGACAGGTTTCGCCTGTTGTGCTGAGCACCAAAAGGTATTCTGAAATGTAGTAGCCCGGGGTTAGAATTGAGGATGAATTGCATGTTGGTTGGCTTATTGTTTGGTTAAAGTGAATTGAAAATGACTTGACGTACTCTCCTCAGGTCTGTCTACTTTTGTGTTTCAACGGAAAGAAGCAGAACCGTTTCCATAAAAAACGTTCGTATGTGTTATCATTACTCCCTTACTAAAAACCAGGAAGAGATCATGCGCATAATCCAGGCAGAGTGGGAAAGCCCCTTTGAGCCGGTGTTTCATTCGTCGGGATTTCTTTTTCCGCAGATGCCGGTCATAACTTCCGAAAAGCCCAATACAGTACAACAGTATCAATGGGGACTGATTCCCCATTGGGTTAAATCGCTTGCCGATGCCGACAAGATCCGTAACCAGACCCTGAATGCCCGCGGCGAGACCATTTTTGAAAAACCGGCCTTTCGCTCCTATACCAAAAACCGTTGCATTGTACTGGCTGATGGTTTTTACGAGTGGATGGAATTCAAAAAGAAAAAGTACCCGCATTATGTGCATTTAGATGGCAATGAGATTTTTGGTTTTGCCGGGCTGTATGCGCATTGGACCGATAAAGAAACCGGTGAGTTGCTGCATACCTTTACGATTATTACTACTGATGCCAATCCGCTGATGGCCCGCATCCACAATACCAAGCAGCGCATGCCGGTGATCCTTCCCAAAGAGCAGTGGCAGCATTGGCTGGAGCCTTCACTCAACGAAGAACAGGTAAAAAGCATGTTATTCCCCTGCGAAGACAAGAAAATGAAAGCTTATCCTATTTCAAAGTTGATCACCACCCGCGGGGCCGACACCAATGTACCGCAGATCAATGAGCCGTTTGATTATCCCGAACTGGTTTCATCCGAACAGGGTTCCCTGTTTGACCGAATGGGTTAAGGATGCAAATTCAAACTGCTGTACTTCCTCGTACTGGCTACCGGATACAGAGCGTTTCAACAGCACCATATTGTTCGCTATAAAGCGGCCCGTAAACTGTGTGTGCTCGCAATCCATCCACATGCGGGTAAACTGAAACGGCTTTAGCTTTTGCGCAATCAGCAGGTGCGGTTCGTTGATAAAATGCGGATCATGCTCGGGTACTTTGGTCAGCGACCGGACCACCTTCAACTCTTTACACAACTCACTGAAAGGGCTACGTGTGGCAACATGAATATAAATTGTGTGCGATGGATGGGCGGCAAAGTTTTGTAACTCTACTTTAAAACAACTGTTGCGGGTAGCTACCTGCTGCATGCGCTCAATTAGTTTGGCTTCCATGCCTTCGTAAGCATGACAGTGCAAAATGGTAAGCGAAGGTTTGAGTTCAAAAGGGATGGGAATGCGATAACGATCGTGCAGATCTTTACGTACCTGCATTATCGTTTGCTGCAAGGCTTCGCTAAGTGGTATGATCAAACGGTATTCTGCGATGCGGTAGCCGGGCATGACCAATGCGTTACTCATATGGTTGGTTTTACGATTGTGAATAACCTAATTTCTTTAGTACGAAATTACTAAATAACTTAGCACTACAAAACCAAACATCATGGAGGAAGAAAAGTTTTTTTATTCTTCGCATAAAGCCCCGAAGAAGTTTACACAGCCGCCGTTACGTACCCCCAGCACAATGGCTTTCGCAGCCGCAGATGATTATGCGCAGCGAAGCATCGACCTCAATGAACAGTTGGTAAAAAACAAACCGGCTACTTTTTTTCTCCGCGTCAACAGCGATGCCATGACCGGCGCGGGTGTGCATGTGGGTGATATGGTGATCGTCGACCGGTCGCTGGAACCGAAGAATGGCAAGATCGTGATTGCTGTTGTGGATGGCGAATTATTGATACGCAGACTGGAAATTTCCGGAAATAAAAGAAAGCTTGTTCCCGCTACAAAAAAACTTTCTCCAATTGATGTAAGCGAAACGGAGCTAAAGATTTGGGGCGTTGTAACCTATGTAATACACAATGTGTAAAGCAGCCTTTAATACTTTTGTAGATATGCTTTATTGCCAAAACAGAAATGGCAATTCAATGATGAATTTTATAAGCTTCTGCAAACTGCAAATAGAATGAATGTAAAGGAAGTCAGAAGAGATACAGGCGTTTGTATTGTTGCTATTCACCAAGTAAAATAACCCAACACAAAAGTCAAACTTGGAATCACTACTGCAATCTATTGCACCTCTGCGGAATCAAACAGATCTTTCTATTTCTTGTACCAGTAAACGTGCCGGTGTATAGCGGGAATTTTGCCGGGCCAGCATCAGCAAAAGTTGTACAATGTTTTGCACTCCAATTTTTTCTGCCCATTCAAAAGGTCCATACGGATAAGCCGTACCCAGTTTCATGGCCGTGTTTATTTCTTCTTTTGTACTGACACCTTCTTCCAGCGCCAGGTAGGCTTCGTTCACGATCATACTGACAACCCTGGCCGTAACAAAGCCGGGAGTATCGGGGAGCCATTCTGGCCTTTTTCCCAAAAACCGAAATACGGCATCTGCTTTTTGCTGCCTTTCTTCCTCTAGGCAAGCCGCCTCCCAAACAGGCGATGAAAGAAACGCATTCCATGCATTGATACGGATAAAATCCGGATGCGCATCGTTTAACGTATGTGCGATACTGTTAATGATAACCGGTTTGGGCAGTAACCTTGCCAGAACAGCTATTCTTTTTTCTGTTGGTACAAACTGTAGATCGATAAATGCATCAGCGGATGCATACGTTGCAAAAGCAGAAAAATCATCCACCCAAATAATATCGCTCTTCTTTCCCGGGAATTGGACCTTTTGCTCTTCTGTTGCCAAAACAATCACCTGCATGGCACGAAATACCCAAATTCGCCTGAATTACACAAATCCAATCGGGCTTGTTGCAAAATTGTTTCGGCCAATTCGGTCAAAATGGTGTAATTCGTACCATGGAAAGAAAGATCATCAATACGCAGGCTGCCCCCGCGCCTATCGGACCGTATAACCAGGCCATTTTTGCGAATGGCACCCTTTACATTTCGGGCCAGGTTTGCATTGACCCGCAAACCAGCAACCTTAAAAACCGGGACATTCAGGAAGAAACGCACCAGGTAATGCAAAACCTGAAAGCCATATTAGCAGAGGCCGGCATGAGCTTCAGCAATGTCGTCAAGACCACCATTTTTATCACCGACATGAACCAGTTCAGCGAGATCAATGAAATTTATGGCAAATATTTCAGCGGTGATTTCCCGGCCCGCGAAACCGTGCAGGTTTCAGCGTTGCCGAAATTTGTGAACATTGAAATCAGCATGATTGCCGTGCAATAGCTTTTGGAAGGTCAATAATCGACACCAGATTTTTAGTACATGCACCAAACAGTAGCCAAACAATAAATTGAAATAGAAAATGCCTCGGTTAAAACGAGGCTATTTTTTTACCTTGGCAAAACAGAGTCAATCGCATGTGGTTACGCCAACAGATTTTTAAGTTCGTTGTTTGGGCTTCCAACAAATTTTCCTCGCGGCCTGAAAAAGAACGTGTGTTTGCCGCACTGGATAAAATAGTCCGCGGCATCGAAAACGGAAAAGAAAGCAAGGGCGTCGTGATTCCTTTTGACTGGAAGCAGGGTCGCTTTGTTTTATTTTCGGACCAACACAAGGGCGCAAAAAACGGAGCCGATGATTTTATGCTTTGCGAACCAGCCTACCTGGCAGCGCTGGATTATTACCACGTAAATAATTTTCATTTCATTACGCTAGGCGACTGCGAAGAATTATGGGAAAACACGCTTTTCAAGGTACTGGATAAGCAACAGCCCAGCTTTGAGCGGTATAAAAAATTTATAGCGCAATCCCGCTTTTATAAAACAATCGGTAATCACGACCTCGATTGGAAAAACAACCCCCTGGTCATTCCCCAAATCAAAGCCATTTTTGGTGCCGACCTGCCTGTTTACGACGGTATTCTACTGCAAACAACTATCCATAACCGTGAGTTACGCATTCTTTGTACGCATGGCCACCAAGGCGACAAAGCCAGCGACGGCAACTGGTTCAGCAAGTTTTTTGTTGCCAAGATATGGGCGCCGCTTCAGGCCTGGCTAAAAATCAATCCCAACACCCCGGCATACGATGCGCAGCTAAAAACCTTGCACAACCAACTGATGTACCAGTGGAGCATGGCACACAACAATATGCTGGTCATTACAGGCCATACGCACCAGCCGGTATTTGGCTCACTGACCCATATTGAGCGGCTGTACCGCCAGTTGCTGACAGCCAAGGCTGCCAACAACGAGCAATTGGTAAAAGCCACAGAAGCCGAGATTCAAAAGCGGAAATTTGAATACACTACGGTTTCGGAAGACTACCTAACGATGAAGCCTACCTATTTTAATGCTGGTTGCTGTTGCTTCAATGATGGTGATATTACCGGTATCGAAATTGAGGACGGCTGCCTGCGGCTGGTAAAATGGATAACGAAAGCCGAAGTGCCCAAACGCGAAGTCCTGGAGGAAGAAACGCTGGAAGTTTTGCTTGACGCAATTCAATAAAAATCATCAATTTCTCACATTATCGATCTCCCTAATGTTATTCTAATCTCCAGAATCCACTGTCCTGCTTTAATTTTCCGCTGTGAATCCAGTTCTTCATATCGACACGGCTGTACAAGTGGCCTCGGTTTGTCTTTCGGATGGTGACGACATCATTGCTTCTCTTGCGAACCCTTCTGAAAAAGAATCCGCTTCATGGCTTCATGTGGCCATACAATCCATCCTGCAACAAAACAACGTAGTACCAGCCCAACTGGCGGCTGTTGTTGTAAGCACAGGGCCAGGTTCGTACACAGGACTGCGTGTAGGCTTGTCGGCAGCAAAAGGATTGTGTTATGCCCTTTCCATTCCGCTGATCGGCATTAACACCTTACAAATGATGGCAGCCGCTGCGCAGGAGAACACATCGGAACTGCTTTGCCCGATGATTGATGCCCGCCGGATGGAGGTGTTTACGGCACTTTACAATCAATCGTTACAGGAGGTGTTGCCCCCTACCAATATGATCCTGGATGAAAACTCCTTTGCTGACTGGTTAGCAGAATACTCTATTCTTTTTTTTGGCAATGGAAGTAAGAAAGCGGAAGGTATCATCAACCACCCCAATGCACGTTTTGCAGATGTTTCGGCTACAGCAAAAAACATGGTAGTCTTGGCAGCAGAAAAATTCAAAAGGGGAGATTTTTTGGATTTAGCGTACAGTGAACCTTTCTATGGTAAGGATTTTCACTCACCTATTTCTAAAAAGATTTATTAAAACTTAGCTATGTATAACAATAAACTATGCTTTATAGAAATATTATTGAATAACTTGCGTTGCATAAACAACTAATTTAAGAAACAGTATCTATGATTATGGAAAAAGTTACATCTGCAAAAGATGAACTGAAGATTGACCCTATCCAATTAAAGAAAGCCTCTTTAATTTTCAGGGCTATCAATCACAAGCTCCGGCAGCAAATCATCAAGTTCATCAATCAGAACGGCAGAATTACCGTTACTCAGATCTATGTTAAGCTTCGGTTAGAACAGTCAGTGGCCTCTCAACACCTGGCCATTTTACGCAAAGCCGGCTTTGTGACCACGGAAAGAGATGGCAAGTTCATCTTCTATTCGGTGAATCACGACCGCCTGAGTGAAATTCATAAAGTTGCATACGAACTGCTGAAGTAACAACACCTACTTCGCCGATCCTTTAGCTGTATTGGGTTACTTTTGCAGCTAAAGGTTTTTTTATGTTCGTAAAGCAATTGTATACCACCTGTCTCAGTGAAGCTGCGTATTATGTTGAGAGCAATGGTGAAGCCGCTGTGGTAGATCCCCTGCGGGACATTGATGCTTACCTGCAACTGGCTGATGAACGCAAGGCTGCCATTAAATATATCTTCGAAACCCATTTCCATGCTGATTTTGTAAGTGGTCATCTCGACCTGGCAAAGGCCACCGGCGCCACCATTGTTTATGGTCCCGGAACGGAAACTTCGTTCCCGGTACATGTGGCAAAGGATGGTGAGCAGTTTACCCTCGGAAATCTTACCATTGAAGTGCTCCATACACCCGGGCACACCCTCGAATCGTCCTGTTTTTTGTTAAAAAATGAAGACGGGAAAGATCATTGTGTGTTTACCGGTGACACCCTTTTTGTAGGGGATGTTGGTCGCCCCGACTTGGCACAGAAAGGAACCGATCTTACCATGGAGGACCTTGCCGGCATGCTTTACGATAGCTTACAGTCCAAACTTGCACCACTGGCTGACGCTGTTATTGTTTATCCGGCGCACGGTCCTGGTAGCGCCTGCGGCAAAAGCTTTTCCGGTACCGAGAGCACCATTGGCCAGGAGAAGCAAACCAACTACGCTTTAAAGGCGACGAGCAAGCAGGATTTTATTACAGCTGTTACGGAAGGATTAACCGAGCCGCCAAATTATTTTCCGATCAATGCAAAAATCAACAAGGAAGGCTACGACAGCATCACCGATGTTTGGGAAAAAGCGCTGACACCGCTTTCGCCTGCACAAATAAAAGAGCATCTGCAGACCGGCGGCATTTTGCTGGACACCCGTCCGGCCGAACAGTTTACCCTTGGTTTTGTTCCTGAATCCATTTTTATTGGACTGGAAGGTCGTTTTGCCGAGTGGGCCGGCAGTTTGTTGCCATTTGATAAAGCCATTGCCCTGATAACCGAAACGGGCAAAGAAAAAGAAACGGCTACCCGCTTGGCACGGGTAGGTTTCAGCAAGCTGGCCGGCTACCTCGATGGTGGCATTGAAGCCTGGCAGGCTGCCGGCGAACCAATGGATATGATCATCGATGTAGAAGCCGACGAACTGGCCATGGACATTCCTTTTGATCCCAACCTGGTGGTGGTGGATGTACGCCGGCCAGCCGAATATGCCGATGGCCATGTAAAGGACGCTGTGAACATTCCGCTGAACGAAATGAATGACCTGGTGAATTTGAGTAGCCTGGAAGAAAACCAAAATATCTATGTGCATTGTGCCGGTGGCTACCGCAGTGTTATTGCTGCCTCCCTTATGAAGCGGCAGGGCATCCATAACCTCCGCAATATTGTTGGCGGTTGGAGCAAAATAAAAGAGGAGCCGAAGATCAAAACCGGAAAAGAAAAAAGCGTCTTGAACTAACAAGTACTGATAACCGTTTGATACAAAGCCGGAAGTATTTCTTCCGGCTTTAAAATTTACCCCAAAATGGGTATTGGCGGATATGTTTGATTGCTGCAATTTTGCATTCCATACTAACCGTCGCCCTTACCATAATCAGATAATGTTTTTTATTCTTAGTTGTACGAAAACGGGAGCATGTCTATGCTCCTTTTTCTTTTTTACCCAACCGCAACTTCCATATGCAATAAAAATCAATATGTAACCCAAAAGGGGTAGTTATTATTTATTACATTTATATAATGGTATTTACCTACCCTCATCAGGGTATTGCCGGGATAGCTTTTATCCCTCATCTTTGCAAAAATCACTGCTTTCCTATGTCTATAATTGTAACCGCCAACGGTCTTATGAACTACAGCCCGCTGACAGCCCGGGAAAGAGATGTGCTGAACCTGTGGGCAAGAGGTATGCAGCAAAAAGAAATTGCAGTGCAGCTAACGCTTAGTCCGCAAACCGTCAAAAAGCACCTGCGCAACGTTTACAAAAAACTCAACGCCCACAACAAGGTGGAGGCATTGACTAAAGCAGGTTACCTGTAATTACAGTTTTGCGGTATCAGATCAGCGGACCATATTCTTCCCGCCATTCCCATTTCCAGCGCCGGTGGCTCCACAGATACATTTCCGGGTGTTGCCGGATGAATTTTTCGGTGTACGCCGCATACCGTTTTGTAAGCTCACCTTTCGGCAGGGAGCCCGGGACTTCTTCAGCGATCTCAAAAAAACCTTCGTAATAACCCCGCTTTTTCTTGATAAAAAAACAAAAGATCACTGGCAGGTTGGCCACCCGGGCGCCATTTTCAGGGGCTTTTAAAAAAACCGTGGGCCGGCCGAAGAAAGGAATCCAGTAACCGGCCCTTGGATCAGCAGGGCTTTGGTCTGAGACCAGTCCCAGGACGTATTGCGTATTGCGCCAGGGCAGAATGGAGGCGCGGATCTTCGTTGCCGGCAGCAGGGCAGCGCCGGTTTTGGTACGCAGTTTCAAAAAAAGCTTTTCAAACACGCCGCTTTCAATAGGCATATACACCGTCAGAAGCTTTTGCGGGATGTTGGCCGCAATGGCCAGGTTGGCTAACTCCCAGTTGAAATTATGCCCGGTGTGAATCTGACTTTTCCTGCCCTGTTCGTACACTTTGTGAAAAGCGGAATAGTCTGCTGTAAAATGTTTGTTGACAAAAGCCGTATCGGCGCTCAGCAACTTGATAGTTTCAATAAAATTATCGGTGAAGTTGCGGTAGAATTTTTTGGCGATCTTTTTTCGCTCACCTTCTGATTTCTCCGGAAAGGCAACTGACAGGTTATAAAGCACAACACTTTTCCGGTAGCCTACTATGTAATAAAGTACCCCGTAGGCCAAGTCGGAAAAGAGGAACAAAACCCGCAACGGCAACAGCGACAATACGTATAAAAGGCCATAAACAATATAATACATAATTTCCCTCTGTCCCCTAAAGGGGAGACTTAGACGCAACACTCTTTTCCTTGTTTGGTTTCTCTCTCAGCAAAAGAAATATCAGCGTTCAGTTTATAAAAAATAATTCTTAAGAGAGGAACATTAATGGCTCTCCAAGACCTGCATTCATTACAAGTTGCAAAAATAATTACTCCCAGGGCTTAGTCTCCCCGCCTTAGGCGGGGGACAAGGAAGTTTACAGCACAATATTCTGCACCAGTTCGGATTTGGCCGGGTAATCTGTATTGTAATGCAGGCCACGGCTTTCTTTGCGGAAGGCGGCCCCCTTGATGATCAGGTAACCAACTGTTATCAGGTTACGCAGCTCCAGCAATTGGTGCGAAACCGTGGTGGTCTGGTACAGCCCCTCTGTTTCTTCGTACAAGAGGTCAATGCGTTTCAGGGCCCGTTGCAGGCGCACATTGTTGCGGACAATGCCCACATAATCGCTCATCACCTGCTGCAGTTCTTTCAGGCTTTGGGTAATGAGGATCATTTCCTTTGGATCGGAGGTGCCTTCAGCATTCCAATCAGGAATGGGCGGCAGGGTTTCAATGCCGTTGATCCTGCTGGCAGCATCCATATAACAGCGGTGCGCAAACACCATGGCTTCGAGCAGCGAGTTGGAGGCCAGGCGGTTGGCGCCATGCAAGCCCGTAGAGGCACATTCGCCGCAGGCATATAAATTATTAATGGAGCTGCGGCCCCACTCATCGGTTTTTATGCCACCGCAACTGTAATGCGCTGCCGGTGCTACCGGTATCATGTTCACGGCAACATCGATACCAATGGAAAGACATTTTTCATAAATGTTGGGGAAGTGCTCCCTGAACTTTTCCATATCCATGTGGCGGCAGTCGAGGTACACATGTTCGGTACCGGTGATCTTCATTTCATTGTCGATGGCACGGGCTACAATATCCCGTGGCGCCAGGTCCCTGCGCTCATCATAGCGCTCCATGAACGCTTCGCCATGACTATTCCGTAAAATACCGCCATCACCCCGCACCGCTTCGGTAATTAAAAACGCCTGTCCTCTTTTGCCGGCTTCGTACAAGGCCGTCGGGTGAAACTGGATGAATTCCATGTTTTCAATCCGACCCTTGGCCCGGTACACCATCGCCACACCATCGCCGGTGGCAATGTAGGGATTGGTGGTGGTACGGTACACCTGCCCGTTACCCCCGGTGGCCAGGAGTGTTATTTTGGAAAGAACTTTTTCGATGCGGTTGGTTTTCGAGTTGAGAACATACACACCGTAGCAACAGATATCCGGTGTTGACTTGGTTACCAGATAACCCAGGTGGTGCTGCGTAATCACATCGATCACAAAAAGATGGTTGAGCAATGTAATATTGGGCGCTGCTTTTACGGCATCCAGAAGAGCTCTTTCCATCTCTTTACCCGTCACGTCTTTGTGGTGCAGGATGCGAAATTCGGAGTGTCCGCCTTCGCGTCCGAGTTTGTATTCACCTTCCGCATCCTTGTCGAAATTTGCCCCCCATTCAATAATCTCATTAATTCGGGCCGGCCCTTCTTTTACCACAATCTCCACCACCTCGCGGTTACACAAACCATCACCGGCAATGAGTGTATCCTCAATATGTTTTTCAAACGAATCATTCTCCAGGTCATTTACCACCGCTACGCCGCCCTGTGCATATTTGGTGGCCGTTTCATCGGGTGCAGCCTTGGTGATAACAACGATCTGTTTTTCGGGAAAGTGCTGCGCCAGCTTTAACGCATACGTAAGACCTGCGATACCCGAACCGATAACAAGAAAATCTGTCTGCATGAGGCACTACTTCTTTATGGCCGTGAAGGTAAGAGTTTACCACCGCAGCAAGGCGATACGCAACCAAATGATTACAACCGTGGAAGATGTTCGGAAAAATCGATTGTAGCTACCCGTCAGTCTGTAGTTGCCATGGTTTTACTTTTACGAATAACCGGATGTGGTTACATTTAAACAACAAATGCTGCTATGCGAACATTGTATTTTTCTGCAAATGCCCTGCTGCTGGCCTTACTTTTTACCACCTGTGCCACATCATCAAAAACGGCAAATAGGACCACCAATAATCCTTTGCCGGGATGGGCCTTTGGTGGATTTGTACGGCCCACCGGCATTAACCCGGTAATCTCGCCGCGGGAAGAGTCCCGGTTTATGGATCCAATGCGGGACAGTCTTGTAGACTGGGAGTCGAACGACACTTTTAATCCCGGCGCTGCCATCAAAGATGGAAAAGTAGTGTTGCTCTACCGGGCAGAGGACAAGAGTGGCGTGGCCATTGGCGAACGCACCTCGCGACTGGGCTATGCCGAAAGCAGCGACGGCCTGCATTTTACCCGTCATCCTACACCAGTACTTTATCCCGGTGACGACAGTCAGAAGGAATTTGAATGGCCGGGCGGCTGCGAAGACCCCCGTGTAGCGGTGACGGAAGATGGAACCTATGTGGTGTTTTACACGCAGTGGAACCGCAAGATTCCAAGGCTGGGAGTGGCTACATCCAAAGATCTTCAGGCCTGGACAAAGCACGGACCGATCTTTCGAAACGCAAAAGGAGGTGTATTTGATGTACCGCATAAATCTGCATCCATTGTAACGGCCGTTAAAGACGGCAAACAGGTGATCACAAAGGTGGCCGGTAAATACACGCTTTACTGGGGCGAACTGGGTGTATTTATGGCCACCTCCGATGACCTGATCAACTGGCAGCCTTTGCTGGATGAAAGGGGTGAACCCAAAGCGCTCATCTCACCTCGGGAAGGCTATTTCGACAGCGACCTTACGGAATGCGGTCCACCGGCGGTGCTAACCGATAAGGGGATTTTGCTGCTTTACAACGGAAAAAACAATCCGCAAAGAGGCGACAAGCGGTTTACGGGAAATGCGTATTGTGCCGGCCAGGTGTTGTTTGACAAAGCCGATCCTACCAAAGCTATCGGCCGGCTGGATGCTCCCTTTCTGCGGCCAATGGAGCCCTTTGAAAAAAGCGGGCAGTATGTAAACGGAACCGTGTTTATTGAAGGCCTTGTCTATTTCCAAAACAAGTGGTTTTTGTATTACGGCTGCGCCGATTCAAGGGTAGCCGTAGCGGTGTTTGACCCCGCAAAGCCGGCACCCGCCGACCCCCTGCCGGAATAACTGTATCACGCTGTATCTTTCCTGTGCATTTAAAACAAGTTTTATCATGAAAAAAATACTTCTCCTCTCTTTCTCCATGCTGTTTGCTACTCTGCTTTTTGCACAGAAAAAAGAAGGCAAAACGGCACCGGATCCTGCCAAAAAACTGCATGAAGTGGAAGCGTCCTGCGGACAGTGCAAATTTGATTTGAAAGCCCCCGGCTGCACCCTGGCTGTTCGCATGGATGGCAAGGCCTATTTTGTTGACGGCACCGATATTAACGACCATGGCGATGCGCATGACGAAAATGGTTTTTGCAACGCCATTCGCAAAGCCAAAGTGCAGGGCGAATTGGTGGATGGCAAGTTTAAAGCAAGCTATTTTGAGCTGCTGCCGGCGGTGGTGAAGAAAGAAGGCAAGCAGTAAAAGGATTGGTAAAATCAAAATACAACCTTCTCATTTCTTGCTCTGATTGCTGTTGAAAATGAATGGCGATTGGAGCAAGAATGTTCGTATATACAACTGTTAGCGGCGACCACTACCTTCACTACAATTCAGTTTTTATGAGAGTGTTCCTGTCCATAGCTATTCTACTTTTCTCTATCTTTTCCTTGGCACAGGACAAGGAGGCAAATGCAATACGTTTTGCAGTGACTTGTGCAGCAGGCGCACAGACATCACCAGAAATTGAAACTTTCAAGCAGCTTCACGAGCAAAAGGATTACAAAACCATTAGAGAGAAACTATTCGCCGGAAGTCCAATGGAACAGGTACTGAGTGCAATGCTCCTGAAGCATTATTCATCAACTGGAGTAATAGAAGCCTCTAAACAGGAAAAGGAAATTATTAACCAAATAGCTAAATCAAAAAGACGTTTCTTCTTTTGCTTTACCTGCACCTCTTCCGAAGAGGGAACTCTAAAGCAACTGTTTGCCGGCAGAAAGCACATGACCTACGAGTTGGTAAAGGGGACAATACTAAACTCCTTTTAGACGCCGCTAACAGGGTTTTGCTGCAATGCTGGCTGATGAACAAGTTTTGAACAGAACCGATTCTAATCTACATTAGTGCAAAGGTGAGGCTGAAGTACAAGGAATGCCAGCACTGACAGCAACACCTTTCACGTTGGTGGCAAGCTTAAACGAGCAGTATGCTACTTCAATCAAGACTAAACATGACACTAAAGACACCATTACTTTTACTCCTGCTTTTCATTTGTGCGACTGCTTTTGCAAACGACACTTTGTACTTCCGGCTTTCCAACCCTTGGAATACGGTAAAATCGCCAACCGGCAAATACCTTCGAAAGTGCACTAAGGAAAACGACTACTTACATTGTTGGGACTACAACAGCAACAATGTTTTGGTAACCGAGAGTTTCTATGCCGACACGACATTCGGTAGAAAGCTGCTCTGTCACAAGTATTTCAACGAGACGAAAGGTTATTTGGAACAGACCCGTTGCTATGAAAATGGACGGCTTCACGGCTATTTTGTTGACTACAATGCAAAAGGAGACACGACCGCTTATCAGGTCTATGAAAATGGAGCAGTTACTAAAGAATGGAGTTCGGATGCAACCGAAAACACGCAAGTTTTCCAAATGATTGAAACGACTGCTGAATTTCCCGGCGGACGCTCCGCATGGCTTACATATTTGGGTGACAACCTGAAATATCCCAAAGCACTGAAAAAGGAAAAAATAAGCGGGCAAGTTATCGCAAAGGTTCTTGTTGACCCGACCGGAGCAGTCAGTAATGTTGAAATCGTCAAGAGCTTGCATCCTCTGTTGGATGATGAAGTTATTCGGGTAATCAAAGCTTCACCAAAATGGAAGCCAGCGACACAAAACGGGAAGACTGTACAAATGACGTTCAATCAACCAATAACGTTTTAGTAACGAAAGCCATGCTGCCAACATGAACTGTGTAAATTTCCAAGAAAAAAATACAGTTTTTAGGGCCTGACGGACGCATAGTTAGGTTGGTAGAGCGTTTCTGCTTTCATGACGGCAAACACTTGTTTCAACAATTTGTTGCA
>JACJGO010000002.1 GCA_014163555.1 Flavisolibacter longurius | reverse complement strand
CCGAATGAGCCGGCACCACCACTCCACTGACCACCAGTTGCACCGCCGCCGTATGTGCCCACCACCTGGATGGCAGCACTCGAAGCACAAACAGCTGCAGGATTGCTGGCATTGGCCGTGGCTGCAGCATTAATTGTTGCTGTTACATTTTTGGTAGCTGCTGCACAAGGTGTTGCCTGACCTGTGGTTGTGAAGGTCAGCTGCACTGTACCGGCTGCAATTTCAGCTTCTGTTGGTGTATACGTCGCAGTGATCGTTTTCGCAGTAGCGTCTTTCTCTTGTGTACCGAATGAGCCGGCACCACCACTCCACTGACCACCAGTTGCACCGCCGCCGTATGTGCCCACCACCTGGATGGCAGCACTCGAAGCACAAACAGCTGCAGGATTGCTGGCATTGGCCGTGGCTGCAGATTCAACCACAAAAATTGTATTTGCTATACAACCACTATAACTATACCTAATTGGATATGAGCCCGGTCCTTCTGTAGAGGGGGTAAAAGTTGTAATAGAGGAGATTACACCGTTTCTATTGATTGTAAATGTACCCCCAGAAGGCTCAGCAGATAAGGTAACAGGCTCGGTATCATTAGAGCAGAAAGGACCTGGATTTACAATTGAAGAACTTCCGAACTGGAAATTAACCGGAATAGGATCCATGAAATCTTTCAGTGCTGCTGTGGAAGATGCCGATGCTTTTGTCTTTACCCAAAGCGTCGAAATGTTCAAGCCAGAGCAGGCTTCACCGGCTAATGATAATAAATACGAAATGTTAACTGCTGCCTCAACAAATGCATATTGCTGATATGTACTTGGATTAGTTGAGCCAAATACGGAATATGGTACACCTGTTTCTGCACCATAACGGTTGGTTTCAGCAAATGCGGTATTAGCCGGTAGATTCTCAACGAGTTTATATGACCATGTGCCGTTGTTTAGCTTCCACTGATAAATGCGAACAATCGGCTTGGAGCCCCCGTTGGTGTACTCCATGGAAATGATAATGTCATTTTCTGTTCGTCCGCCCCCATTTGGTTTATCGGCTACAGGCGTTCCGGTAAATCCACCACTTGTTATACCGGTCTTGGTTACTGAACCCTGCAGCAACTCAAAATCAATATAGCTCGTGCCGTTAGTAGAGAGGCGGTCACCGGAAATGAATACCCACTGATTGTTGCTATTATCACGGGCTACATGATAAAGAGCATTGTTAATGTCGTTCTTATCGGGAGCTGAGTTTGTGAACCACTGCAGGGCACCGATGTAATCATTGAACTTACTACCGTTTGTAAAGATGTTGTCATTAGTGGAAAAGGGATCGGTACCGTAACCACTTTTCCCTGCTTCAACAGCTGACCGGTCCGCATTCAAAACAAAACCCCCAGCACCTGCTGGCCCTTCAAACCAGTCGCCCTGACCAGGCGCTAGCCAAGGTAAGGGTTGTGCTGCAGTTGGCGCGGTTGGCGTATTCGATTTTAAGCCTCCATCGATAGCAAACCCTCCCGTTGGTTTTATGACAGGCGCCAACTGCCCAAATGCAGCAAAAGAAAAGAACACTAAAGTTAAAGCTGTAAAAGACCGTAAAAATAGTTTAACAAGCAAAGACCGCTTTTGGTTGATAGTCGAATTCGTTCGCATAATCATTAGTTTATAGTTATAAAATTTTACTGGACATAGATAAATAGGTTACCTGAATAGGTTATTTATGGCGGCGACGCATTCCCCCTTAAACAGATGCGTGTCTGTGAAATATTGCTGACAGAAAAAAACAGGATCATAACATGGCACATACGTGCATGGTGGTTAGTTGTTGACAATAGAAGGTTTCGTATGTATCAGATCCGTTAGCTATTCTCTCTCATAGAAAGAATACCATTTAAAGGGGTGAAATATATAGTTATCACTAGGGCGGCTACACCAAACAATAAGTACACAGAAGCTTTACATGCGTCTGTAAATCAATTATGGCATTGGCCCTTTACAAGTGAATGTTATTCGAAGGATATTAGCCGGACGCTTAAGATAAGGAAAACAGATACGTAGTGGTTCAGAGGATTAGATGCTTAGTAAATATATAGTAGCAATTATTAGATTCCAAATATTTTATATAACATATTCATGCGATATAAGTCATGAAATTGAAAGTAGTTAGTGAGCTAACACGTTCTGTCATTCGTTGTGAAATTGCTTGTTCAATAGCAGACAAAAAAGGATGCTCAAATGAGCATCCTTACAAATGAAATTGATCGTTTACTTTTATTGTTTCAAACCCACGAGTTTACCACTGGTTTGTTCTGTACCCACACGGAAAACATAGATTAAGTTTGAACGCTGTGAACCCGGAACAGCATACTCAATGGTTTGCACTTGGCCTGCTGTTACCTGTCCTTGGAAGACAGTTTTTACCCGTTGTCCCAAAGTGTTATACAGTTCCAAAGATCCTCTACCGCTAACTTCTGATTTCAATGAAAACCGGATGCGGTCATTAAATGGATTAGGTGCTGCTATAACATTGGTGCGAGAACGGCTCTGCAAATTAATTTCCTGATCCTGAATTTTTGCAGTACTGACAGCCTGTAAGCTCCTTGGCTGACAGCTTGTAATGGTTGATGGACAACCATTGTTTTCAACGGAAACTTTATAGCCTTTACCCGCAGGTATTCCGCTGAATGTTTTTTGTTTTGCTGTAGCATCAGCGGCGGTAGCCGAATAAGGACTAGCGGGGCTTAGCGTTGAAATAGTTTGATCATTCTTATCTAGAATTGTATAAATAGCCCCTTCGATCAAAGGATTTGCGGTTGAGCCAACGACAATGCTAAATGTTTCCTCATCGCAGTTTGGTGCTAAATACTCAACTGCTGGTGCCAATGGTGCAGTTTTCGGATTGGCATCACCCGAACCGGGGTTGCCAGTGCAACCAGCAATTGTTTGACTTACCGTATAAGTACCTTTTACGGTAACGGTGATAGATGCTGTTGTTTCACCTGTACTCCACAACAGTGTGCCTGTATAATTTTTGGCTGTAAGAACAGAAGTCCCATCACATTTATCCAATACATCGACACCTGGTGCCGGAGGAGAAGCCTCAAATTTGTCGATGGCAAAATCCTGCAGTGAAGCATTTTGCGAAGGTGAGTTCCTTGTTGCTGTCATGAAGGTGGTAAAGCAAGCCGGCACATTCATTTTGGTTAAATTAAGCGCCGCTTCAAAGAAGTCACCGATGGGGTACATTCCCGCTACGCCACTGCTGGTTGTATACTCCCATTTTTCACCACTTACAGGGTCAACATACGTTGGGCTCGGAACAGGTTCTGGGCCTGCATTCACAGCTGCATCAGCAAATTGGGTTGATACGGATGGATCAATCGTGAAAGCTAGTTGTAAAGGATTTCGACCACCTATCCAGTTGTATACTTTCAGTAATGGCTTTGCTCCCCCCTGTGTGAACTCACTAACAATCAAAATGTCGCCTGTATACAGTTGATCGTTTGGATTTTGATCAGCAGTATGTACACCGCTGAATTTTCCAGAACCATCCAACAACAAACTAACGCTGCTTCTGAAAAACCAAGTGTGAATTTCAGCGGAACCGTTGTTGATGGTGCGATCAGCAAAAAAGGCTAAAATGATATCCTGGTTTGCGGCAGTATACAAAACAGCACCAGCATTGGTAATGTCTGTTTTATTGTTGGTATTACCCAGATTCCATGTCCATCCTCCCTTGCCTGATATAGGATCAGGATCTGCGGACCCATTGGTAAATTGGTCATCTGAACTGTTGGACACATTCGATACATCTCTTTTAAATGTGGCCGCCGCACTATTGTTTAATGCATTGGGCCACTCGGCTGGTTTGCCATCCATTATAACTTGAGCGATAAGATCAAATGAAAACAAAGTCAAAATACCAAGTATCAGAAACGCCTTGATTGGAGAATTTGCAATAACCAATTGTCTTAAAATATCAAGGCGAAATGATTTTGTAATTGCTGTACGCATACAATACATTTTTTAGCGTGATTAATACGTTCGATTTAGGCTTCACTGTGCTTTCCAAACAAATTATCCAGAAAGCCAATATTGAATGCTTTAGCATAGGAGGAGATGTATCACAGCAAGAGATTGCAATTCTCCGTCTACGAATGCATGATACGTTCTGAGTTTGATATAGCCATCTCATAGCAAGCGTTTATTAGCCTAATAAACAATGAGATAGGATACACTTTTGCTATGTAATCAAAAGGGTAGTAGCCACTTTTTACAAAAAGAGATTGTGTGCGATACCTGATAATAGGTTCATGTGTTTACGTAGAGCACAAATAAAAAAGGTGTGCAGATGTCTGGTTTTCGAAGATGAATTGGTTACAAGCAGTAAGTTAAATATTTTATATATTAAATCGTTTAATTATTTAAAATATTTTTTATTTATATTCTTGAACAAAATTTCTAAAATTGTATGTCATATTTGATACGTTAACAAAAAGAGCCAATTACATAGTAGTTGGCTCTTTTTGTTATTTAATTTTTATTGTTTAAGATAGACTCCAGCTCATTCCCCCATCCTTCTCATCCTTCACCTGAATACCAATCGCAGCCAGTTGATTCCGGATCTTATCTGATGTCGCCCAATCGCGTTTGGCCTTGGCCTCTTTTCGCAGGCTAATCAATACATCCATCACACCTTTTAGTTTATCCGCCTCAACAGCGGTTTCGCTGCGCAGACCAAAAATATCTTCCACAAAGGTTTTCATTTTGCTTTGCAGCAGGTGTAGCGTATCGGTTGATAAGGCATCAGGTTTAATTTGTTTATCCTTGATGGAATTGATCACCGGCACCAGCTCAAACATATTGGCCAGCACTTTTGCCGTATTGAAATCATCGTTGATGAACTCATCAAACTCTGTTACCAGCCGGATTACTTTTTCGTCCAGTTCTGAATCAGATGACGGATGATCGTTGACGGTTGACGGTGTTTGAGTATCGCCGGTTTTTTTGCTGTCATCCCTCATCTGTCCTCTCTCATCTTTATACTGCTTCAGCCAGTCATACGCTTCCATCAACCGCTTCAAGCCTTTCTCAGCGGCCAGCAGCGCTTCGTTCCCAAAATCCAGCGTACTGCGGTAGTGGGTTTGCAAAATGAAAAACCGGATGGTCATGGGCGAATAGGCTTTCTCCAACAAAGGATGGTCGCCGCTGAACAACTCCGTTAGCTTAATAACGTTGTTATAGCTCTTGCCCATCTTCCGGCCGTTGATGGTGATCATGTTGTTGTGCATCCAGTAGCGCACCGGCGGTGTGTGGTTGCAGATGGTGCTTTGCGCAATCTCGCTTTCGTGGTGCGGGAACTGCAGGTCCATGCCGCCGCCATGAATATCAAAACGGGCACCCAGGTATTTGGTGGCCATCGCCGAGCACTCGATGTGCCATCCCGGAAAGCCTTCACCCCAGGGACTGTTCCAACGCATGATATGCTCCGGAGGCGCTTCTTTCCACAATGCAAAATCGGCTTTGTCACGCTTTTCGTCCTGCCCTTCGAGGATGCGGGTTGTTTCCAGCAGGTCGTCGATGATGCGGCCACTCAGTTTTCCGTAATCGTGACTCTCAGCATACTTCTTTACATCAAAATAAACACTGCCACCCACCACGTAGGCATAACCTGCGTCGATGATCTTTTGGATCATGCCGATCTGCTCTACAATGTGGCCGGTTGCCGTAGGCTCAATGCTTGGGGGCAGGCAGTTGAACTGGTCCATGGCCCAGTGAAACAGGTTGGTGTATTTAGTCACCATCTCCATGGGTTCCAGCTTTTCTATTTGTGCTTTTTTCGAAATCTTGTCTTCCGCTTCGCGGCCTTCTTCTTCAAAATGGCCAGCATCGGTAATGTTGCGAACATAGCGCACCTTGTAACCAAGCTGCATCAGGTAACGATACACCACATCAAATGTGATATAAGGACGAGCATGTCCGAGGTGGCTTTCACCACTAACCGTGGGTCCGCACACATACATTCCTACATGGCCAGGCACCAGCGATTCAAATTCTTCTTTTTCTCTTGTGTAAGAATTGTAGACTTTCAGTTTGCTCATGCGGCAAAAATAGTGAGTGGTGAGTGGTGAATGGTGAGTAGGCGAGACATTTATCTTTTACTTTATAAATACTAAATCAGCAAAACGCAGTATTTGCAAACAGGGAAGAACCTCTGTGAATTTCGGGTACCAACTCACCACTGACCACTCACCACTCACTTCTTCAGTTGCAGATCTGTTACCAGCATATAGTGATCGGAGAGGTCTTTTACAATGCGGTTGAATTGCAGCACCTCGAAATCCTTTGTCGTAAAAATATAATCGATGCGCAAGGTGGGTGAAATGGCGTTGAAGGTGCGGCCAATGCCAAAGCCCTTTTGTAAAAACACATCCTGAAACCGGTCGCCTTTGATACTGGCATAAGCAAACGAGTTGGGCACATCATTAAAATCGCCGGTAAGAATGGTAGGATAGGGGTCGTTGGAAACCAGTTCCCGGATCAGTATCGCCTGTTCTTTGCGCAGCAACATGGCATTGCGCACTTTGCTGAAAATGCCTTTCGAATTTTCAATAATATCACGGCGCTGGCCTTTAATTTCCTCAATGTTTTCGTAGTCTTCTTTTTTAAAGCGTAATGAGGCCAGGTGCGTGGTGTATACCCGGATAGTGTCGCCGTGAAAATCAATATCAGCATGCAGCAGCGACTCCGGATACCGTTCATTGGGAAAAAGAAACTTGCCACTGTCCACAATCGGGTGTTTCGAAAAAATGGCATTGCCAAACCATTGCCGGTCGCCATCATCCCGCCGGGCAAAATAATAATACGTGTAGCCGACCTCTGTCAGCATGTGGTGCAGGTTGTTGTAATAAGCCGTATCGGTGGAGGTAAAAAACTCCTGCAGGCAAAGCACATCGGCTGACTGCTCTTTTATCTGGTCCATCATCTTCAGCCGCACCTGGCTGCCCCTGTTGTTGTTGCGTTTCCATTCAATAAATCGGGCCACGTTCCAGTCGGCCACCCGAAGCACCTGTGGGCTTTTTTGATAGTTGAATTTTTCGGATACCTGTATGCCAAAAAAAACGGCTATGCTTTTATAACCAATCAGCATGGGAACAAGCGAAAGCAGGATAAAGCGGGGTTTAATGACTAACCAGAAAAGAATAAAGGCAATCAGGGTGATGACGATAAAACCAAATCCCAGTCCAAGCAGCGAGATGGTCCACCATTTTACGGGATCCAGGTCCGGAGCCAGACAAGCCAACAGGAAAGCAACAGCCGCCAGGATGTTCAGAATTAGAAATACAATCTTTGTTATGCGTCGGACGTTGGCAGCCATTAAACACGGATTTTTTCACGAATTACACGAAATCTTCAGGCACAAACTTTTCTTACAAATCGGTAAACGCAAATAGCGTGAATACGTGAACTCATTATACGAATTACCTACACAATTTAGTGTGCCTGCTCTGGAATTTGAAAACCTGCCCTGTTTTTGTAATTTGATGACATGACTGAACTACTGCTTAAGGAAGAATCTTATAAGATTATTGGCCTTTGCATGGAAGTGCACCGGCAACTTGGCCCGGGCTTTCAGGAAGCAGTGTACAAAGATGCGCTGGAGTACGAACTGAAAGAAAGTAATATACCTTATGTAAGGGAGCAAGGATTTCGAATACCATACAAGCAAATTGTTCTGGAACGCCGGTTCTTCGCTGATTTCATTGTATATGAAAATATCCTTCTGGAAGTAAAAGCCACCTCAATGCTCGTTACCAATTTCACGCAACAAACCCTCAACTATCTCAAAGCATCCGATTTACATCTTGGCCTCATTATCAACTTCGGCCAACCCTCACTCCAGTATAAACGAATTGTTCTATAGTAAAAAAAGCGGCTCCAGGCGGAGCCGCTTAAATTCGTGCAATTCGTGTTATCATCCGTGTTTAAATGTCTTCCTTACTTGCCCGCTTCAGCATTTCCTTTTCATCTTCCGTCAGCGAGTGATAACCTTTTTGCGAGATCTTATCGAGTATTTCATCGATGCGCTGCTGCGTGATTACATTGGCTCGTTTGTACGGCGGCACCTTACTGTTGTAGTATAATGTTGTTTTCGGAGAAGATCCTTTCTTGGGCTTATCCGGATTAAACAGGTTGTTCGCCCAGTCAAAGAAATTATTGATCCAACCGCCCCAGTCGTGGCCTCTTTGCAGTGCCAGCACAAATACATAGCCCATCGCGGCACCGGCAATGTGGGCAATATGACCACCCGGGTTGCCGTGCGGAATGGTGGCCAGGTCAATAATGAGGTAGATGATGGTAATGACCCAAATGGGAATACCGCCGTTCAGCATTTGAAAAATGCGGTAGTTGGGCGCCAGGGCCGTAGTACCAATGGCCACACCCATCACACCGGCCGAAGCGCCAAACGCCTGTGCATAAGGAAGGTCGGCTTTCAGCGGGCCAATCACATTGTAAGCCAGCATATAGGCGGCGGCACCGGCCATGGCTCCGTAGAAATAGAGCGGAAATAATTTTTTGTTGCCGGCCAGGTCCTGCAGGATCGAACCAAAGGCCCAGAGCCAAAGCATGTTACCCAGGATGTGCCAGATGCTGACAGTGTCGTGTACAAACATATGCGTCAACAGCGTCCAGGGACGGGTAATAAAGGTGCCCAGGTCCGCCGGCAGGGTAAACCACTTGAAAATCTGCTCCTGGAAAAGGCCTACGCCCTGGTCGCCGAAGCTGAAATAATAAACGACTTTAATGAAAGCCAGAATAGCGAAGACACTCAGGTTGATGACCAACAACATGGTGAGCACATTGCCATCCTGCCCTATGGAGAGTCTTGATCGGTTTTGTTGTTGATAGTAGCTCATACAAAATTCATTTCTGCAATTTATCTGCCACGTTAATAAAACCTCCGGCGATCGGTTTTGTTCCAAAAATAAACCAGAAGAAACCCTGCCAGAGCGCCGCCCAGGTGAGCAAAATGCGCAACATTATCACCGGCCGAGTTACGGATTCCCATGAATAATTCGAGCCCCGCATAGATGATCACAAACCATTTTGCTTTGATGGGAAGCAGGAAATAAACATAGATCATGGTATTAGGAAAAAGATAGCCAAAAGCAGCCAAACATCCAAATACAGCACCCGAGGCTCCCAGTGTTGCCTGGTTGATCTTAAAGTAGGGTGAGTTAATATATTCTGCCTGCCCTTCTGCCGGCAGACTTTGAAAAGCTTCCCATACAGGTTGCATTTCAAAATAAAGAACGGTAAGGTGCAGGAGTGCTGCCCCCAAACCCGAAACCATATAAAAGATCAAAAAGCGCTTGGAGCCAAACCGGTTCTCCAACATCTGTCCAAACATCCACAACGCAAACATGTTGAAGAAAATATGGCTAAAGCCACCGTGTAAAAACATGTGGGTGACAATCTGGTGCGGCCTGAAAAATACCGATCGCACATCGTGCAGCGCAAGCGTGTTTTCAATATCAAAACCAGCAATGTTTGGAAAGGTCATCTGCAGCAAAAACATCAACCCATTGATGATAAGCAGATTCTTTACTACGGGAGGAAAGGCGTCCGGTCTGTAGTACCCGAAATTACTCATTGGTCTCTTCTTTTTAATTGAACAACGTTTTCAATATGGTGTGTATGCGGGAACATGTCCACGGGCTGCACTTTGGTAACGGAATATTTCTGATCCAGCAAGGCCAGGTCGCGGGCCTGCGTGGCAGGGTTGCAGCTTACATACACCACGGTTGGCGCTTCTATTTCCAAAATTTTTTCCACCAGCTTTTGGTGCATGCCGGCCCGCGGCGGATCGGTAATGATCACGTCCGGGCGGCTATGGGCGGCAAAAAACGCATCGTCGCAAACCCTGATTACATCACCGGCATAAAATTCGGCGTGATCAATTCCGTTCATAGCGGAGTTTTGCCTGGCATCTTCCACGGCGGCGGCGATGGCCTCTACGCCGACAATTTTTTTGGCACCGCGGCTACAAAAGATGCCAATGCTGCCGGTGCCGCAATAGAGGTCGTATAAAACCTGCGAACCATCCAGCTCGGCAAATTCCCTTGTCACCTGGTACAGTTTTTCGCCCTGCCGGGTGTTGGTTTGAAAGAATGATTTGGGACCAATCTTGAACCGGAAATCTTCCAGCCCTTCCACCACATAGCCTTTGCCGCTCCAGGCCACAGGCTCCAGGTCAAAAATGGAATCGTTCATTTTGGTGTTGATGGTGTAGAGCAGGGTGGTAATCTCCGGAAAGCCGGAGCCAATAAACTGCATTACCTCCTCGCGGCTTTCCCTGTCATCCTCACCAAACACTACGTTCACCATTACTTCACCGGTGGTGCAAATGCGAAACTGCAGGTTGCGCAGGAGGCCGCGATGTTCCCGGTAATCGTAAAAGCTGTAGCCTTTCTGCAGGGCAAATTCCCGCAGCGCATTGCGCAGGCGGTTTTGCGGCTCGGGCTGCAGCCAGCATTTTTGAATGTCAACAATCTTGTCGAAAAAACCGCGGGCATGAAAACCCAGTACGGAGTTTAATGATCGTTCTTTGTTGGTTTTGTCGAAGCTGCCCTCAGGCAGGTATTCTTTGGTACTGAAGGTAAACTCCAGTTTGTTGCGGTACCACTTATCTTCTTCGGCGCCAATGATGGGAAAAAAGGGTGGCAACTGCACCTTGCCAATGCGGGTGAGGTTGTCCATTACCTGCTGGTGTTTGTATTGCAATTGCTTTTCGTAGGGCAGCATTTGCCACTGGCAGCCACCGCAAACGCCAAAATGCTGGCAAAACGGGGTTACCCGTTCGCTGGAAAATTCTTGAAAACGAAGCACATGTCCTTCAGCCCAGTCTTTTTTGTTTTTGCCCAGACGCACGTCCACCACATCGCCGGGTACGGCGCCTTCAATAAAAATCACCTTGCCGTCGGTACGGGCCAGCGATTTTCCTTCGGCGGCATAATTCTCCACCCGAACCTGTTCCAGAACAATGTTTTTCTTCTTTTTTCTCACCGTGTAAAAGTAAGGCCAAATAGAAGTGAAGACCGTTGAAAAAAAGCAGCGGGGCGGTTTTAACAACTGGTTTGTGTTTGAAAACCAATGCCTTTTCCGGCCTGCCGCTTAACACCTTCCCGTCACCGGCAGAATAGGGGCATTTAACAATTACAACAGTTATGGTTGCCCTGAAAACCACCCGATGCCTTAAATTTGCAGGCACAAATTCACCATCGCTATGAAGTTTGAGAAAATCCATAATAAAGGACAGGCAAGGCTTTTTGAGAATCCGGTGCTGGAATTTTTCACCAAAGGACATCCCCTGGTGATCTGGGGCATGTACCTCCCGGCCATTATCGGGTTCCCGATCTATGCCAGTACACAGTTGGGTTTTAGCGGCGGTAAAATTGCAGCCTGGTTTATTGGGGCCATGCTTTTCTGGAGTTTTTTCGAATACCTGGCACACCGCTATGCGTTTCACCTTTCGCCGAAAAGCGAAGGCGCTAAGAAGTTTGTGTACATCATGCACGGTAATCACCACCACTACCCCCGCGACCGGCAGCGCCTCTTTATGCCACCGCTGCCCAGCCTTATCCTGGCGTCGGCGCTGTTTGGCATTCAATACGTGATTCTGAAGGAGGCTGTTTTTGTCTTCTTCCCCGGCTTTATCCTGGGCTATCTAATTTATGCCTCCATGCACTATGCCATTCATGCCTGGAACCCGCCGTTCAAATGGATGAAGCCCCTGTGGCGCAATCACCACCTCCATCATTATAAAGACGAAGAAAAAGGCTTTGGTGTGAGCTCTACAATTTGGGATGTTGTCTTTGGGACCATGTTCGACCTGAAAAGGGAGAAAGAAGACAAGGAGAAAGTAAAAGCGCTGATGTTTGAGAAGAAAGCCACACGGGCTGATAGCGTTTAGCTGTTGGCTTCAGCAATTGCCGGCATAAAATTTTGGAACAAAACAAGCTAAAAGCTATTGGCTAATTGCTAATAGCTCTTTTTATTATGGGACAGAAGAAATTAGTACGCTTTGCTGAACTGGAAACCTTTACCAATGTGCTGCAGTACCCGGAAGGTGCGCAGGGTAGCTGGACCGCATTTTTTGAGAATCGAGACCCGATTGTACTGGAACTGGCCTGTGGAAAAGGCGAGTACACGGTGGGTCTGGCCGAAATGTTCCCGAATAAAAATTTCATCGGCATCGATAAAAAAGGCAATCGCCTATGGGTAGGCGCCAAAAAAGCCATCAAGCACAACCTGCGCAATGTGGCTTTCCTGCGCATCCAGATTGAACAGATCGAACAATATTTTGCCACCGAAGAAGTGGACGAAATCTGGATCACTTTTCCCGACCCGCAATTGCGTACCTCCAAGGCCAAAAAGCGACTAACGCATCCTCGTTTTTTGCGCAGCTACTACCAGATTCTGAAACCTGGTGGAAAGATCCATCTCAAAACTGACAGTCCCGACCTGTACAACTTTACCAAAAAAGTGATTGCCATGTACGGCTGTACACTGTGCAAAGACATACCGGATGTGTATGCCGAGCCGGGTGTACCACCGGAGCTGCACATCAAAACGCATTACGAGTCGCTGGACATTGCCGGCAGCAACCGGGTGCATTATCTCTGTTTTTCGCTTCCGGAAACACTGCCGTCGAAGGAAATGGATGCTACGCTACAACAAATTCTGAAGGATGAAAGCCCCCTCTGACTCCCCCAATGGGGGAGGACCCCAATCACAGCCACCGCTAAAGGAAGATGCTGATGTAATGCCTCGCGGTCCGATAGAAGGAGAGTTTTACCAACAGGCTGACCCGCTGCTTTATCCCCTTTTAAAAAACTTTGTCGCTGAACACAGAAAAAATCCAACAAAAGCGGAAGATTATCTCTGGCAACAGCTTCGGGGAAACAAGCTGGATGGTTTTGCATTCCGGCGGCAGCACATCATTGGGACTTACATTGCGGATTTTGTTTGCCTTGCAAAAGGTTTGGTGATAGAAATTGATGGCTTGGCACACCAATTACCCCAAAACAAGGCTAATGATGAAGCAAGAACAACTTGGCTAAATGCAAAAGGTTATACCGTCATCCGCTTTACAAACGACGAGGTATTGTTTAAAACAGAAGCCACGCTTGAAACAATAAAAACGGCTCTTCAACAACTGCCCTTTTTACCCAAAAAGAACTTTATTCAGAAAAGCGCCTCGCCGCAAAGCAAGGCCGGTGCGGCAGGCTCCCTTCCACCGTTGGGGGAAGGGCTGGGGATGGGGGCCGGACAAGAAGAAGACTACTACCTAACCGAAGATGGCCGGGTTGTTTTTACCGCCAACTATCTACGCAAACGTGGCTATTGCTGCGGCAACGGCTGCCGTCATTGTCCCTTCAATTACGAAGCCGTTCCGGAGCCAAAGCGATCCGCGTTATTGGAAAAACGGGCTAACTTGGGTGGCGAGAAATAACCCCATGGCCAAACAAAAACCGCCGACTAACGATAAATTGAAGTCCATCAAACCTTCCGGTAAAAAAGACGAAACCTTTTTTGAGCAGGTGTTTGATGTAGTACGTCTTATCCCCAAAGGCCGTGTGACCTCGTATGGTGCTGTGGCAGCAGCGCTGGGCACCAAACTTTCGGCCCGCATGGTAGGCTGGGCCATGAACGGTTCACACCGGGTAAAGCCAAAAGTACCGGCGCACCGGGTGGTCAACCGCAATGGCATGCTGTCGGGTAAAATGCATTTTGCCTACCCCGAACAAATGCAGGAGTTGTTGGAGAAAGAGGGTGTGAAAGTGGTGGATGACAAGGTGCAGGATTTTGACAAACGGTTTTGGAACCCGGCGGAAGAGTTGGGGTTGTAAAATGGAAAAGAAAGACCTCACAGGTTTTAAAAACCTGTGAGGTCTGAAAATAGTTGCGTCGTTGCGTTCTGAAAAATAGTATTTGGAATTACCCTACCAATTTCTCGTACCCGGCAGCATCCATCAAGCCGTCCACGTCGGCGGCATTGGCCAGCTTCATCCGCACCATCCAGCCTTCGCCATAGGGATCAGTGTTAACCAGTTCAGGGCTTCCGCTCAGCGCAGGGTTCAGTTCTGTAATGGTTCCGGCTACTGGCAGAAAAAGGTCCGAAACGGTTTTTACCGCTTCCACCGTACCAAATACATCGCCTGCTGACAATTCTTTTCCTACGGTTTCCACTTCTACATAAACAATATCACCCAATTCTTTTTGGGCGAAATCGGTGATGCCAATAACGGCTTCGTCGCCTTCGATGCGGACCCATTCATGCTCTTTCGTGTAACGTAAATTATCGGGGTAGTTCATACTGCAGATTTGCGTGCAAAGTAAAGGGATATTGCAGAAATCGATAGTGGGATATTAGGATATTGGGATATTCTGTCTCAAAGTGTGGAAGTTATTCTTTCAGTAAGGATATCATTATCCAGCAACTATCGCTGGTATTAATGCAAACAGACTACAGAAGGCTTCAATATCCAAATATCTTTCTTACTTCTTCCGCTTCACCAGTTTCACCTTCAATATCCGCATATCCTTTAGCGGACGGTCGCGGTCGGGACCTTTGCTGGTTTCGGTGTTGGCAATTTTGTCTATCACGTCCAGGCCTCTTACCACTTCACCAAACACCGTATAGTTACCATCAAGTTGCGGCGTGCCGCCAACCGTACGAAAATATTCACGCCGCTCGGCCGGGATCTTCCGCCCCTGCAACCGCGCCACCTCTACCGAATCCATCTGGGCATCGGTAAACGTTCGGCCCTGCACAATATAAAACTGGCTGCCGCTGCTGCGCCGTTCGGGGTTTACATTGTCACCCTGACGGGCTGCTGCCAGTGCCCCTTTTTTGTGAAAAAGCGAGGGTACCATTTCGGCGGGCAGCGTATAACCCGGACCACCGTTGCCCAGCGGCACGCCGGCCGCCGCACGAATGCTGGTGGTATCGCCGGACTGGATCATAAAACCTTTTATCACCCGGTGAAATAACATACTGTCGAAATAATGCGATTTTACCAGGCGAATAAAATTGTCGCGGTGCTCCGGCGTGGAGTCCGAAAGGCGCAAGATCATCGTGCCTTCAGAAGTTACCAACTCAACATCGCGTTTGCGGTCCTTTTTTTTCACCTTCACATCTTGCTGCGCAGAAGCCAGCAGCGAAAAGACAGTCGTCAGAAGCAGGAGCAGTTTTCTCATTCTGAAACCAATTCGTTGTTCTGAAAATAAAGTAAGATATGGTCTTTTAAAAAGTTTTCCTGTTCAATGGGATTCATCTCCGGCATGGCTTTGAGCTGTTTAAAATGCGGCCAGCCGTCTTCGTCTACCTTTTCAATTTCATAATAGCCGCTTGGCATCAGCACGGTGCAAACCGCCACATGCATCAGGTCCTGCTTTTGCTCTTTCGAAAATTTCTTGCGGATATCGCCCAGCTCCTGGATGCCAATCAGGAACAAGATCGTTTCCACGTCCGGCTTTTTGCCAAACCGCTCTACTAGTTGCGCTTCCAGCGTCCACCAGCGGGTTTGCAGATCATCACTATAATTCATTGTTTATTTTTGTTTGAAAGGGCGAAGGTAACCCGCAGCCAAGAACCGCATCCCTCTTTTCACAA
The DNA here is from genome assembly GCA_014163555.1 of Flavisolibacter longurius. Classification (GTDB taxonomy): domain Bacteria; phylum Bacteroidota; class Bacteroidia; order Chitinophagales; family Chitinophagaceae; genus Flavisolibacter. The sequence goes on along the minus strand of JACJGO010000002.1, from coordinate 401,925 downwards.
AATGGAATGGACAAAAGACGCTTACCGCATCACTACTGATAAAGAGCAGATCAATGTTGATTATGTTCACGGTTTTCTAAGCCAAACCTATTGGGCGGAAAACATCCCGCTCGATACCGTGCGCCGCTCCATCGAAGGTTCGCTTTGCTTTTCTGTTTTTTATGGTGATCAGCAGGTGGGTTTTGCCCGGGTGATCACCGACAGCGCCACCTTTGCCTACCTGGCCGATGTGTTTATTGATGAGGGCTTCCGCAGTCGTGGTCTCAGCAAATGGCTGCTGGAAGTGGTCATCGGCCATCCGCAACTGCAAGGACTGCGGCGCTTTTTGTTGGCAACAAGGGATGCCCATGGCCTGTACCAGCAATTTGGTTTTCAGCCTCTGACCAATATTGCTCCATGGATGCAGATCCATCAGCCCGATGTATACACGAAGGAAGCGAGTAGCCAGTAGTAGGCGACCCTACTCACCATTGACCACTCACCACTGACCATTCACCAAATCCGCCCGCCAGCGGTTATCTTTGCCGCTCAAATTTTTACGCATATGCTGCAATTGGCCTTTTTGCGCAACAACACCGAAGAAGTAAAAGAGCGTTTAGCCGTGAAGAATTTCAAGGAGCTAACCCTGGTAGACGAGATCATTGCGATGGATGATGCCCGCAAAAAACTGACCTTTCAATTTGACGATACAAAGGCAAAGATCAATGCGGCCTCCAAAGAAATCGGTGGCCTGATGGCGAAGGGGCAAAAGGCGGAGGCTGAGGACAAGAAAAAGGAAGTGGAAACCTTCAAGGCAGCGTTGGGTCCTGTACAGCAGGAACTGGATGCTACCGAAAAAGGATTGAACGATTTGTTGGTTCGCCTGCCCAACCTGCCGTCTGCACAAGTGCCCAAAGGCAAAACACCCGAGGACAATGAAGTGGTTCGTACCGGTGGCAGCAAGCCGGAATTGTATGCCGGCGCGGTTCCGCATTGGGACCTGGCCAAAAAATTTGACCTGATCGATTTTGAGCTGGGCAATAAGATCACCGGCAGCGGTTTTCCGGTGTACAAAGGAAAAGGCGCCAAGCTGCAGCGAGCCCTGATCCAATACTTTTTAGATTACAATACAGCGGCCGGCTACACCGAGTTTATGCCGCCGCTGATGGTGAACGAAGCCTCGGCTTACGGCACCGGGCAACTGCCCGATAAAGAGGGACAGATGTACCATGCAACAGCCGACAATCTTTACCTGATTCCTACCGCCGAAGTACCGGTGACCAATATTTACCGCGATACGATCTTGAAAGAAGCCGACCTGCCGATCCGCATGACGGCCTACACGCCTTGCTTTCGCCGCGAAGCCGGCAGCTATGGCAAGGATGTTCGTGGCCTGAACCGCCTGCACCAGTTCGACAAGGTGGAGATCGTACAGATCGTTCACCCGGAGCGCAGCTATGAAGTGCTGGAAGAAATGGTGGCGCACGTAGAAAAGCTGATCCAGTCCTTGGGATTGCACTACCGCATTTTACGGTTATGCGGCGGCGATATGGGCTTTGCGTCGGCACTGACCTACGATTTTGAAGTGTACAGCGCTGCACAGGAACGCTGGCTGGAGGTAAGCTCTGTTTCCAACTTTGAAAGCTTCCAAACCAACCGCATGAAGGTTCGTTTTAAAGATGCAGCCGGAAAAACACAACTGGCGCATTCACTCAACGGAAGTTCATTGGCTTTACCCCGCATCCTGGCCTGCCTGTTGGAAAACAACCAGGACGAAAATGGTATCAAGCTGCCGCAATCCCTGCAGGGTTATTTTGGCGGGGAGATGATCTAACCGCAAGGTGAAGTCGGGAGCGGAATGATTACATTCGCGACAGACCAGCTATGTCGTCGCAACCTCTTATAGTACCGCTTGGCGATGCTGCCCTCCTTGTGCAGTTTCAAAACAGCATGGACCCTGCCGTACACGCAAGGGTGATGCAGCTTTTCGGGCAGTTGCAAAACGCACCAGCCTTCATTAAAGATGTCGTTCCCGCTTACTGTTCGTTGACCATTCATTACGATGTGGTGGCGCTGTATGATGAAAAGACGTCCGCTTTTGAAAACTTAAAACAGTTTCTGCAAACACTGCTGCAAATCAGCGATTGTGCAACACCGTTAGCACAAAGAGCGGTCCGCATACCGGTCTGTTTTGCTAACCCCTTTGCCCCGGACTTGGAAAGCCTTGCCAGAGAAAAAAATCTTTCTGTCGCCGACTTCGTACAGATTTTTATTACGACTACTTATACTGTGTACATGATCGGCTTCCTGCCCGGTTTTGCCTACATGGGTAAAGTGGACAGTCGAATTGCTGCACCGAGAAAAAGCAGCCCGCGGCAAAATGTGGAAGCCGGTTCGGTGGGTATTGCCGGCGAACAAACCGGCATTTATCCTTTGGGCTCTCCCGGTGGGTGGAACATTATCGGCCGAACGCCGCTAAGCATGTTCAACAAAGAAGAAAGCGACCCGGTGCGGCTTCGCCCCGGCGACAGTGTAACCTTTTATCCTATTACCGAAAATGAGTTTGCAGATTACCCGGGCCGGCTTGCTTGATACGGTGCAGGACTTGGGCCGATATGGTTACCAGCACCTTGGCATCAATCCCGGTGGCCCTATGGACCGTTTTGCCGCGGCGCTAGCCAATGCTTTGCTGGGAAAAGATTTGCAGGCGCCGGTGATCGAGCTGCATTTTCCGGCAGCGGAAATTCGTTTTCAACAGCCTGCTCTTATCTGCCTGGCCGGTGCCAACTTCGGTCCCTGCATCAACGGAACCGAAGTACCCTTGCATCTACCTATCGCTGTTGGAAATGACACAACGTTATCGTTCACACGAAAAAATTCCGGCGCCCGTTGTTATCTATCGGTGTATAACGATCTGCAATTAGACCTTTGGCTAAATAGTTACAGCACTAATCTCAAAGCCGCCGCTGGTGGCTTTAAAGGGAGAAAATTGTTGCGCGGCGATGTGATCTCTTTTTCTGACCTGGACATGCGTCTCAAAAAAGACTTCGGAATTTTACCCTGGCAATACAAAGCAGAACAGGTGCACAGCAATGTCATAGAAGTAATTGCCGGTCCGGAATGGGATTGGTTGACCGAAGAAAGCAAAGCCATGTTTACCAAAAACAGGTTTGCTATTTCACCGGCATCCGACCGTATGGGTTACCAGTTGCAAGGGGATGCTTTAGAGCTTGCACAAAATGAGCAATTGCTGTCTTCCGGTGTTGGTTTTGGCACGGTGCAACTGCTTCCCAATGGCCAATTGGTGGTGCTGATGGCCGATCACCAAACCACGGGCGGTTATCCCCGTATTGCCAATATCATTTCAGCGCACTTGCCGCGGCTGGCGCAAATGTGTGCCGGTGAAAACTTGCAGTTTGCACTTACCTCCGTAGCTGCTGCCGAAGCAAAATGGGTCTTCCTGCAGAAATCTTTACACGACCTGCAGAACACCTGTAAATTGAAGCTGCAAAACTGTCGAAATGCACATTGACATCAACTGCGACATGGGCGAAGGCATCGGCAACGACGAGGCCATCATGCCATTCATAACATCAGCTAACATCGCCTGTGGCGCCCATGCCGGCGATGCGGAGACGATCCGGACGACTGTATTATTAGCAAAAAGCCTTGGCGTCAACATCGGGGCGCATCCTTCCTTTCCCGACCGCAGAAACTTTGGCCGAACAGAAATGGCTACTACACCACAGGAAGTGTACAACCTGGTAACCGAACAACTCCACTTTTTCCGGAAAATTGCCGACATGGCGGATGCAACACTGCACCATGTAAAGCCGCACGGCGCCCTGTACAACATGGCGGCACGGGATGCCGCCCTGGCAAACGCTGTTGCCCAAGCGGTGAAAGATTTTGATGCAACCCTCGTGTTGTTTGGCCTTAGCGGCAGTGCTTCTATTGTTGAAGCGGAGCGGCTTGGACTCAAATCTTGGAACGAAGTGTTTGCCGACCGAACCTACCAGGATAATGGCAGCCTTACACCCCGCTCCATGCCCGGCGCCCTGATCGAAGAAGAAGAAAAAGCGGTGGCGCAGGTCGTGCAAATGATAGAGAAGAGAAGTGTAACGACCCTTTCCGGAAAAGAGATTCCCATTGCTGCCGATACGGTTTGTATTCATGGTGATGGAGCCTATGCCGTACAGTTTGCAGAAGCTATCTTTAATGCTGTATCAAAACCACGGAGACACAATGGCACAGGGTAACACAGAGAAAGTCTATGTCCCGCTAACGGCAAGGGAAAATTGGCTGGCCGAACAGGTTGTGAACGTTGCGATCACTATTCATAAAGCGTTGGGACCCGGCTTGCTTGAAAGTGTCTATGAAAAAGTATTCTGCTTTGAATTGACCAAGCGGCAAATCCCTTTTCAAAGACAAATGACCGCACCTATCATCTATGATGAATTGGTTTTTGATGAAGGCCTGCGGATAGATATTCTTGTTGATGACCTGGTAATCTTGGAACTCAAAGCTCAGGAAAACTTTCATCCTGTGTGGGAAGCGCAACTTTTAAGCTACCTAAAACTGACAGGAAAACGCCTCGGATATATTTTGAAGTTCCATACACCACTGATGAAAGAAGGAATAAAAAGAAGGATTCTTTAATCCACCGTGTCCCGCTGTGTGTCTCTGCCTCCGTGGTTCAAAAAAATCTCATTTGAAAAAAAATTCAGCCATTCTCGGTGCCGCTTTTCTCATGGCCACATCTGCCATCGGCCCGGGCTTTCTGACTCAAACCACGCTTTTTACCCAAGACTTGCTGACATCTTTTGGCTTTGTCATTCTTGTTTCGCTCCTGCTGGATATTGGCGCACAGGTCAACATCTGGCGCATTATAACGGTTAGCAACAGCCGGGCACAGGACATTGCCAACAGCGTTCTTCCCGGGCTGGGTGTTTTCCTGGCCATCTTGATTGGCTTTGGCGGGCTCGTTTTTAATATCGGCAACATTGGTGGCACGGGCCTGGGTCTGCATGCCTTAACAGGAATGGATGTAAAAATCGGGGCCATCATCAGCTGCCTGGTATCCCTGGGAATCTTCTGGTACCGAGAAGCTGGCAAAGGCATCGACCTGCTGGTAAAGGTGCTTGGTCTTCTCATGATCCTTTTTACCCTGTACATTGCCGTTAGTTCAGGGCCGCCCGTTGGCGAAGCGCTTTACCGCACCGTGTGGCCCGAAACGATCGACATGGTGAAGATCATTACCCTGGTGGGCGGCACCGTCGGTGGCTATATTTCTTTTGCCGGTGCCCACCGCCTGCTGGATGCCGGCATTACCGGGAAAGAATCCCTGCCGCAGGTCACCCGCAGCTCGGTCAGCGGCATCCTTATTACCTCCGTCATGCGGTTTGTGTTGTTCTTTGCGGCGCTGGGTGTGGTGTGGGGCGGCGCTACGCTGGCCGCCGACAATCCTGCTGCTTCCGTCTTTCAACAAGCAGCCGGCAACATCGGTTACCGAACTTTTGGCTTTGTGATGTGGTGCGCCGCCATTACATCTGTTATCGGAGCCTCTTATACCACCATCTCTTTTTTCAAAACCTTGCATCCTGCCATTGAAAAGCAGAGCCGGGTACTGGTTTCCCTGTTTATTCTTACGGCCACCCTCATTTTTCTTTTGCAGGAAAAGCCTGCCGTCAGCCTGCTGGTCCTTGCCGGCGGTGTAAATGGGCTCATTCTGCCCGTTGCCCTGGCGCTGATCCTCGTGGCAGCCCGGAAAAAATCCATTGTTGGGGATTACCGGCACCCGCTCTGGATGCAGGTTGCCGGATGGTTGGTGGTAGCCGCCATGAGCTATATGGGCGCCGTTTCCCTCCTAAAGATTTTCTAACGTTTTTTCAGGAATTCTTTAACGCCCCGTATATTTATCTACCTCCACATTTCAGTTACTTTATAAAATTTTTCTTCATGAAGAAAACCTTTCTGGCATTGACAATATTGGCAATTCAACAAGCAAACGCTCAGTTTCAATATCCCGCTACACGGAAAGTGGACACCGTTGACAATTACCACGGCACCACCGTAGCCGATCCTTACCGCTGGCTCGAAGACGATAACAGCGAGGAAACCAAAGCCTGGGTAAAAGCGCAGAACAAAGTGACGCAGGACCATCTCTCCACCATACCCTATCGCGACAAAGTGCGCAAGCGTCTGCAGGAATTGTGGAATTACACCCGCTACGGCGCCCCGTTCAAAGAAGGCGAGTATTGGTATTTCACCAAGAACGACGGCCTGCAGAACCAAAGCGTCTGGTACCGCCAGAAAGAGATCAACGGCAAAGCCGAAGTCTTTCTCGATCCCAATAAACTCTCCGAAGACGGAACGGTTTCGCTGGGTTCATCAGCTTTCTCCAAAAACGGAAAATTGCTGGTCTATGCCATTCAAAAAGCGGGCAGCGACTGGCAGCAGGCCCACGTAATGAATGCCGTTACAAAGGAAAAACTCACCGACAGCCTGCAGTGGCTGAAGTTCACCGGCTTTTCCTGGAAGGGCAATGAAGGCTTTTTCTACAGTCGTTATCCCGAGCCGAAAGCCGAAGACAAGCTGAAAGGAAAGAACCTCTATCACTCCGTTTATTACCACAAGATCGGTACGCCGCAGTCGGAAGATGTGCTGGTGTTTGAAGACCGCGACCATCCGCAGCGCCTCAACATGGCCGGTGTAACCGAAGACGGTCGTTACCTGGTGCTGTATTCCAATGAGGGCTCGAGCAGTGGCCGGCAGATCCGCATTAAAGACCTGCAGGCTAACCAAAGCGATTTTACCTTTTTGGTAGAAGGTTTTGGGGCGCAAGCGGGTGTGGTGGATAATGTTGGCGATAAATTTCTGGTTCGCACCAATGATGGCGCTTCCAATTACAAGTTGGTGCTGATCGATCCGAAGAATCCTTCCAAAGAAGCCTGGAAAGAGATCATCCCCGAAAAAGAAAATGTGCTGCAGGGTGTAGGCACCGGCGGTGGTTACCTGTTTGCTTCCTACCTGAAAGATGCCTCTACCAAGGTTTTCCAATACACCTATGATGGAAAGATGGTCCGGGAGATCTCCCTGCCGGGCATTGGCTCTGCGGGTGGCTTTGGCTCTAAAAAAGACGAAAAAGAGTTCTACTACTACTTTACGTCCTATAACTATCCAACATCCATTTTCAAATACAATATTACCTCTGGCACAACAGCACTCCACAAAAAAGCGGAGGTTAAATTCAACCCCGAAGATTATGAAGTAAAACAGGTTTTCTTTACCAGCAAGGATGGCACAAAAGTGCCCATGTTCCTGACGCACAAAAAAGGACTGGTGCTAAATGGGCAAAACCCGGCGCTGATGTATGGCTACGGCGGTTTTAATGTGAACGAAACACCGTCCTTCAGCGTTTCCAACATCTTCTTTATGGAGCAGGGTGGCGTGTATGCCGATGTGGTGCTGCGCGGCGGCAGTGAGTACGGCGAAAAATGGCACAAAGCAGGCATGCTGGAAAATAAGCAGAACGTGTTTGACGATTTTATCAGCGCGGCCGAATGGCTGGTTAAAAACAAATACACCAATTCGGGCAAGCTGGCTATTACCGGCGGATCGAACGGCGGCCTGCTGGTAGGCGCTGCCATGACGCAGCGTCCCGAATTGTTTAAAGTGGCTATTCCGCGGGTAGGTGTAATGGACATGCTGCGCTTTCACCGCTTTACCATTGGCTATGCCTGGGCCAGCGAGTATGGGAGCAGCGACAAGCCCGACCAGTTTCCTTACCTGTATAAATATTCGCCGCTGCACAACCTGAAGAAAGGAGTTTCATACCCGGCCACGATGGTCACCACTTCCGATCATGACGACCGCGTGGTGCCGGCGCACTCCTTTAAGTTTGCTGCGGCTCTTCAGGAAGCGGCCGCTGGTCCTAATCCTGCCCTGATCCGTATTGAAACCAATGCGGGCCACGGTGCCGGTCTGCCAACCTCAAAGGCCATTGATGCCGCCGCCGATGTGTGGAGCTTTATTATGAGCAACACCGGCATGAACTTCCGTGAAACCTTTCCGGGTAGTGGCAATGGCAAACCCGAAGCAAAAAAAATATTGTAAGATCGTTCTTCCAATTCCATAAGATATTGCCCGTCTTCGAGGCGGGCAATTTTTTTCTGCTAAGAGTCTTCCCCTAGGTCATTGTTTATCAGCATGCAGTATATTTGAAAGGTATACCTCCATGCAAGAAACCAAATGGCTGCAGCACACCGATGATATAGAACTGCAACGTGCTGCCGACGAAAAGATAAAAGCAATTCAACGGTTGGAAAATGACATCCCCGGGGTGATCATTATTCATAACCTCCCGGCGGACTCCATTGTGTATTTATCGGAACGCGGACGTCAGAACCTGAGGGTTTCCCTGGAAGAAGTCCGGCTGCCGCACTTTGATTACCACAAGCGTTTTTTTAACCCGGAAGACACGCCCAATTATGTTCCCAAGATTTTGGGTATGCTTCACCGTAACCAAGTCGATGAGATCGTGACTTATTTTCAGCAGGTACGCTCATCCGAAAACGAGCCCTTTCGCTGGTATGCCAGTTCCTCAAAAATTATATTGCAGGATAAAGAAGGAAAACCGCTGCTAGGAATTACAACAGCTATCCCGATTGATGCGGAGCATTTCTTCACCCCGAAGATCGAGCGGCTGGCGCAGGAGAATACCTTTCTCCGGGAGAACCATCACGAATTTGCTTCCCTTTCCAAACGCGAAAAAGAAGTGTTGCGCTACCTGGCCAAAGGCCTGAATTCGCAGGAAATCGCCGATAAATTATTTATTTCTGAAGCCACCGTAAAAACCCATCGCCGTAACATCCGCACAAAGCTGCATGCCGACTCCACTCTCGACCTGATGAAGTTCGCCCAGGCGTTTGATCTTATTTAAGGAGTTCACAAGTTCACGGGTTCACCTGTTCACAAGTTGATAGCACTAACGAACTATTGTAAAGAATATAGAGAGTTTAATGAAACTCTTGTTTCACATTTGACATCTCACGTCTTACGTCATCGTATCAACGTCACCACGCCTTTTTGTTCTACTTTTTGTTTTGTATCGCGGTTGGTGTAACGGAGCAGCCACACATAAACGCCGGTGGGTTGCGGCTCCCCTTTTATCCGGCCGTCCCAACCCTTCTTCCAATCCTTTGTTTTAAAGATCTGTTGTCCCCAGCGGTTAAACACCAGCAGCTCCAGGTTTTCGGCTTTCACGGCATTCAGTATCCGGAAAACATCATTCTTCCCATCGCCATTTGGCGTGAACGCTGTTGGCATGGATAGTAGGCAACTGGAAAAAACCGTGATATTTTTTACCGCTGTTTTCCGGCAGCCTAAATCATCCACCACGGTATAGCGCACCGGGTAAATGATTTGCTGTTGCGGACCTGCGTAGATGTGCGTAGGGTCTTGTGCACCCGCCGTACCACCATCGCCAAACTCCCACAGGTGCGTGGCAATTCTGCCTTCTGCCATAGAAGTGAAGACCACCGGCTCGTTGGGACAAATGTCTTCCAACACGGTAAAGTCAGCCTTCAGGAAATTATCCAGTACAACGGTTTGTTCGCTGGAATCCGTACAAAATCCATTGGTTACCGAAAGCTGAATTTTTTTCTGGTTAAATACTGAATAGATGCCGACAGGATTCTGTAAACCGCTTTGCTGGGCCTCGTCCAGCTTCCACTGCCAGGACGTAACGCCATTGGCACCCGGGTGAAAATAATCAACCATATCCTTTTCGCATCCGTAGCGGATAGCGTAGGTAAAATCAGCATTTACGGTGTCTTTCACCGAAAAAGAAAGACGGGAGCCCACCGGTGTTTCTTCACCGCATTCATCCAGCATGGTATTGCCATCGGTGCCTCTTTGTAAGACCAAGTCAAAAGCTCCTTCGTTTGCCAGGGCTTGCGAAAGTGTCAGGACCAGTTCTTTGGTTGTGCTGTTGTTGCAACCCGTATTGACTGCCGTTACCGAAACCGGATAAGGTCCGTTCAAAACAAACTCGGTACCGCCGGCCGTGAGGCTGGAACAAAGAATCGGTTTTTTAAACAACAGGCAAATTTCTGTTGGTGCGCAGCTCAGCGCAGCCATGCTGTCCATCGGTGTGGGCGCCTTGGGTGGTATAGTAAAAGGAAGCGTTTCAGTTTCTGCAATAGGGCGATCGCAATAGTCAAGAATAGTGTTATTGTCGTCGCCCTTTTTAATGTGCAGTGTATAATTTCCCGGTTGTAAAGACGCAGACAGTTGCAGGTGGAGCGAATCGGTATCAAACTGTCCCGAACAACCAATACCGGTACTGCCGGTCACCGGAATGTTTCCGGGCATAAGGTAAAAATCGGAACCATTGGAAGCAATGCTGCTGCACTTCATTTTTTTATTCAGCTTCAGTTGTAGCTCATTGCCGCCGCAATTGGCCTCTACTTTTTGGAGGTGTGGCGTGGTGCTGTCGGCAATGACGGCTGTACCGCCGCCAAAGGCCAGGTTATAACCGCTTTGGCTATTCGTAAAATGACTGACCAACAACAGGTAGTTATGCCCGGCAATCAATTGCGGACGCTGGCTGAACAGGGGCTTGCCGTAACCGCCGCAAACAAACAATTGAGATCCTGCAGCCGAAGCCCCGGTAATGCCGGCCTCACCGCTCCAGTTGTTGCTGATCACAAGACTGGCATCGGTAAATACATCATCGGGGTTGCGACCTGTAATGTCATAAAGCTCCCAGTCGTAATCTTCGTTCAGGTCGAGTGGCGTGATGGTAAATCCCAGGGTACCACTTTGAAAGCAGGTGAACTTATACCAGTATGGATTGATATCCGTCAGCAGATCAGTGCCACAGTTTTTATATGCCATTCGCCGGCCCCCGCATAGCGGAACCGAAGCCTGCGAAAAGGTACTGGTGCCACAAACAGGAAAAGCCGTAGCGGGTGTTTGCCCCGGGTTGGTGCAGACGGTTTGCGCCGAAAGCGCAAGTGAAAAAAAGATCAGGAACAGGGTCAATACACCTCTCATAGCATTCTAGTTAAGTTTCCCGGGCAGAACGGCGTAAATATCCGGATTTTGACGGGCAGCCAGCCCTTCACCAATCGGCTTTATATAACAATTCCGCCGGTAAAAACGCTGCACCGGCAGGTAGTTCTGCGAAAAATAAACGAAAAAGGCAACATTTTATGCTGCCTTTTTCAATTTGGATGTTAGCAGGTGTGTTGGGGGATAACCGGTAAAGCGGTTCGCGGCCACCGGTTATCCTGTTTACGGTTACATTCGGACACACCGTTTGTAACTGGTCTTTCTGTAAACTTTTCTTTCGGTTACTGTTTGTACGCTGGCCGCTTTTTGCTTTGCAAAACCGATGGGCAGACCGAGACTCAGTCCCCAGGTAGCCGTTCTTTGCTGCAGGGGTGTTTGTATGATCTTACTTTCTACCTGTGTTAGCGCCAGTTCTTCCTGCTGACCAAGGGCCCGGGTATAAAAAGCGGTCACGGTAAACAGGGGTTTGTCGCCTTTTGCAAAGGCAAAACCCAGAGAGGGAACCAGGGCTGTCTTCCAGGTGCCGGCGGTGTACTCAAACCCGTTGGCAGCAGGCTTGATGGTTTGCTCTGCGGAGGGAAGATAGGCAAGGGCCAGTGCCGGCTGCAGGCGCATGTTCAGCGGTCCTTTAGCCGGTGCCGATTGAATGGTTTTTGTTTTTGATCCGCAGTACGATTTGTAGGTGTAGGATCCACAACTGCTTTTTCGGATACGGGTTACCGTTACATCCTCCTGTGATGGTAGCGAAGCCACTTTCTTTTTACCCAGTGCAATGGGTTTGCTGTTGTACAGATAACCGGTCTCCAACCGCAACTGCAGGTTGCCACGTACGGCATTGGCTGCATTCAGAAGTGTTCCGGCCCTGTCGAAACGAAAACTAACCGGTGCCGGGCTGGTGGTAATATTGACAAACGGACTGTGACCACCTTTCAGCCGGTAATCAGCACGAAGGCCGGCCTTCAGGTTACCATTGACAGCGGTAGCCGAATACCCGCTGCCGTAGCGAAGCGAATTGTTGGATTGTTCAAAACCGGCATAAGGGAGAAGTGAGAACTGTGCATGCGCAGCCGTTCCTGCCAGCAGGACGCAGCCAATGAGTAGCGTTGGTTTCATAAACTTAGGTTTGCTTTAAGTTACGAATAGATTCGTGGAACTGCCAAAAAAATACAGGAATGGCGGGCTCTTCCGCCAAGTATGCACAGCAAAAAGGACGCATATCGGTTGTGCGTCCTTTGCAATTTGTTTCTCTTCGAATTACGCTGCGCTAATCTTCACAGATGTCATACTCAATGAACCTGCCAGCAATTTATCGTTGAAGATGGTGGCTTCTTCCCCCTTACCCTGCAGCCCCAGCGTATACAACAAAGGATAATAGTGATCGGGCGTAGGAATGGCCAATATGGCCGCTTTGTGCAGCTTTTCGTATTGAATCAGCGGTTGATGATCACCGTTACTGATCTTGTTCTTGAAGATTTCATTCATTTCCACTGCCCAGTCATACGCATATTCCTTATTGAAATCATCCAGGTGGCGGTTAGGCATGTGTACCATCCTGAGGTTGTGCACCATGTTACCGCTGCCTAGGATCAGCACTCCTTTTTTGCGCAGGGCGCCCAGCTCCCTGGCCAGCTCATAATGATACTGCGGTCCCTTGCTGTAGTCGATACTCAATTGCAACACAGGGACATCAGCATTGGGATACATGTGGCGGATAATGGTCCAGGCACCGTGGTCCAGTCCCCAGTCGTGATCCAATTCCACACTGGTAGATTGGATCAGCGATTTGGTTTCCTGTGCCAGGGCTGCATCGCCGGGAGCCGGATACTGCACATCGAAAAGCGCCTGCGGAAAGCCACCGAAATCATGGATCGTTTGCGGAAAATCCATGGCTGTGATCCGTGTACCTTTTGTGAGCCAATGGGCCGAAACCACTAATACAGCATTGGGTACAGGAAGCTCATTTGCCAGTTGCTTCCAGTAATTGCTAAACTCCGTATGTTCAATGCCGTTCATGGGCGAACCGTGGCCGATAAACAGCACCGGCATGGTATACCCGTTTGGCTGCAGTGATGATGTAAAACGGTTAAATGCGGACAACGACCCCATAGCGATACCTCCCAATATGATTGATTTGATAAACTGTTTTCTTTCCATGTGCGATTGTATTTGCTGCACCTGATTGAAAAGCAAAACTACCCTTGTGGAAGAGACCTGCCATTGCGTTGCGGCAAGAAATGACGTTGATGTATGTCAAGGAGGTGAGTGGTCAGTGGTGCGTAGGGAGAAGATGAATATCGAACAGATGAACAAGGAACAAGGAACAAGGAATGAAGAAATGTTTTCGCCACCTCGTCACCTTCCGTTTGCAGGCAGGTTGTTACTAAGAGAAAGGTTTAACGATGGAATCATTCGTATAATCCGTGTAAAAATTCCTGATTAACTGTTCTGCAGTTCCTTACGCTCCGCCGGCAACTTTTCTGCGGATACGGCTCAGGGTTTCCGGCGTAATGCCCAGGAAAGAGGCCATCATGTGCTGCGGCACCCGTTGCGGAATGGTAGGGCAGGATTCCACCAGGTCGTGGTACCGTTTTTCGGCCGGTTGGCTAAGAGAGCTCACCAGGCGGCGCTGCGTGGCAATCACATTGCCTTGCAAAAGGAGGCGGAAAAAACGTTCCACCTTCGGCACTTTTTCCATCAGTTCTTCTTCCCCGGCCCGCGTTAAAAGAAGCAATTCACAGTCTTCCAGCGCATCAATATTGTAAACGGAAGGTTCGCCGGTAAGAAAAGAATACTGGTCGGAGATCCACCAACCTTCAAAGGCAAACTGGATAATGTGTTCCGACCCTTTTTCATCAATCGAATACGAGCGAAGCATACCTTTTTCCACAAAAGCAAGATACCGGCAAGGGTCACCCTCCTGCAAAAGGTATTGGCGTTTGCGCAGCTTTTTGGGCTGAAAAAAGTTCTTGCACAACTCCTTTTCTTCGGAAGTGAGCTGCACCTTTTCGTCAAATTTCTGAAAGAGGAGTTCAAACATGCGTTGGGGCAAAGAAACAAAATATTCAAGCGGCATTCAGCATGTTTTCCGAAAATCCATCCTGCCCGGTCAAAGCTTCCATTTCAGCGCCACAGCCGGCACGTCGGACATGCTGGACATGCCCACTACCAGGCCTTTTTTGTTTTTGATGCGATGGCTTTCCGGCACCAGTACGCCAACCGATCCGCCGATGATCAATCCCACCAGGCAATCGGTAGGAAAATGAAACAGGGCTTTTACCCGCAGGTAGCTAATGAGGAGCGGCGGCAGTGTGGCAAGCCCATACAGCAGGTATTTTTTTCCACCCAGTTCCGGATGATAATCGCTGTACACCTTGGCCATAAAAAACGTGGAGGCGGCAGCGTTAGCCACATGCCCGCTGTAAAACGAGTTGCGGGAGTTGCCGTCTTTGCGCAGCTCCAGCGGGAAATTGTCGTAATAAGCCAGCGGACGGATTTTATTATTGAACAGGGCACCAAACGGCGACCAGTTGTAAAAACTGAACGTAGCGGCACTAGTTTCCACATATAGTGTCAGGATGCGCAGCCAGTCCTTGCGAATATTCTTATCCAAAAAAAGCGCGGCAGCACCCACGCTGGTAAGGGTCAGTATCCTGTCGGATGTCACGTCGATCTTGCCCCTTCTTTCATGGTCGATGTCCTGGTTCAGCGCCCATTTGTCAAAATCGGAAAAGATGTTGGGGTTGAGGGCCTGCAATTCCGCATCAGTCAAGGGCTTTTTGTCTTTTATCAGGTTGGGAATGGCGTACAGGTTGGCCGCCGTTGCCAGAGCGCTGAATCCCAGCGATCGCCAGTAATTCATACGGTACACATGGCCGCTGTCGCTGGCCCGGGGCAAAAGATTCAGGCGTTCTTTTAGCGGTTCTTCGGGAGTAACGGATAATTGTTGGGCCTGTACAGGAGTTCCAAAAACGCAAAGCAGGCAAAGTTGCAGAACAATTCCGGTGGTGATAAGCTGGTGACGCACAGTGTTTTTCATCATTTCTTCAGGTTTGAAAACAAATCCTTTCCACAGTAAGGGCGGTGCAGGACTTATTTAAAATAATATGCCAACACCCAAGGGGCTATCTGCTGTTTCGTCAGCGGAGAAGTCGTTTCGTCCTCCCAAAAACCATGTTGGTGAAACAGATTTTCCTTCCCTTCCCTGATTTTTTACGTTTGCTGCCTGATTTGATTAAAACCAATTCTTTCAACGAATAACTACGAAAAATGAGACTGTTTTTCCTCTTTCTACTTCTGGCAGGCTTTACTACTCTTCAGGCGCAAACCATCACCGGTGTTGTAAAAGACGAAAGCGGCACGGCCCTTTCCGGTGCAACGGTGGCCCTGGTAAAAGCAAAAGATACCGCTGTTGTAAAACTGGCCGTTGCCGGCAGCAATGGGGCCTACGCTTTCCAGGAAATTCAACAGGGCGACTACCGCATTATGGTAAGCCATGTTGGTCACAACCAGGCGCTTTCGGCACCGTTTAGTTTAACCTCCGGTACTGTTACCGCACCGGCACTTACTGTAAAGAAAGTCAGTGGCGATATGGCCGCCATTACCGTGTCGGCACGCAAGCCCATGGTGGAAGTAAGAGCCGATAAAACTGTTTTGAACGTGGAAGGCACTATCAATGCCGCGGGGTCCGATGCGTTGGAACTGCTGCGTAAATCGCCGGGAGTAACGGTGGACAAAGATGAGAACCTGTCGGTAAATGGCAAGAACGGCGTGCAGGTGTACATCGACGGCCGCCCTTCGCCGCTTTCGGGAACGGATCTGGCCAACTTTCTGAAGTCAACCCAGTCTTCGGAAGTGGAAGCTATTGAAATCATCACCAATCCTTCGGCCCGGTTTGAGGCGGCCGGTAATGCGGGCATCATCAACATCCGCATGAAAAAGAACAAGGCTTTTGGTACCAATGGTTCCGTCAATGCCGGTTATGCAGTGGGTGTTTTCTCCCGCTACAATGCTGGTCTTAGCCTGAACCACCGCAACAAAAACATCAACGTGTACGGCACTTATAGCTATGCTACCGGGCCTACCAACAACAACTTGAACTTCTACCGCACGGTGCTCGATACCGCGTTTGACCAAACCGGCCGTATGATTTTCGATAACCTGAGTCACAACTTCCGCATCGGTGCTGATTATACACTGGATAAAAAATCCTCGCTGGGTATTTTGTTCAATGGTAACTACTCTGATCCAACAATGAACAACCGGAGCAGCACACCGATTTCTTACGTTCCCACAGGCGTGGTTGACCGGGTGCTGGTAGCCGATAACAAGAGCAACCTGAAACGCAACAGTTATAACGTCAACGTGAACTACAGCTTCCAGGGTACCGACGGCAAGAGCCTGATGCTGAACGCGGACAAAGGCTATTATAAAAACAACAACGACCAGTACCAGCCAAACTATTATTACGGCCCCGATGGAAATACGTTTCTCCGTTCGGTGATTGTGCAGATGATCGCTCCTACCAACATCGATATTTATTCGGGTAAGATCGATTACGAACAAAATTTTAAAGGCGGAAAGCTTGGCCTGGGGGGAAAGGTTTCGTTTGTAAAAACAGACAATGATTTTCGTCGCTACGATGTAACGTCTTCCGGCAACGTGTTTGACCGCGACCGCAGCAACCGTTTTGTGTATGATGAAAACATCAATGCGGTTTACGCCAACTGGAACAAGGCCTACAAAGGCATCATGGTGCAGGGTGGCCTGCGGGTAGAAAATACCATTGCCAAAGGCCGCTCTACCGGCGAACGCAAAGTAGGGGCAGGTTATGTGCCGATGCTTTCGGGCTTCGACCGTAACTACACCAACTTCTTTCCCAGCGCAGCCGTAACGTTTAACAAAAACCCCATGAACCAGTGGAGTGTGAGCTATAGCCGCCGTATTGACCGTCCGGCTTACCAGAACCTGAACCCCTTTGAGTTCAAGCTGGATGAATACTCGGTAATGAAAGGAAACATCAACCTGCGGCCGCAGTTTACCAACAGCTTTGAGCTCACCAACATTCGCAAGTTCCGCCTGACCACCAAGCTGGGTTACAGCCACATCTCCGACCTGTTTACGCAGATCATTGATACCACCGAAGGTTCCAAATCGGTGATGATGAGCCGCAACCTGGCCACGCAGGATATCATCAGCATGAACGTTAGTTATCCCCTGCAATACAAAGCTTATAGCCTGTTTGCCAACCTGAACGCCAACTACAGTATGAACCGCGCCAATTTTGGCAATGGCCGCATCATTGACGTAAATGCGTTTGGTGCTACACTTTATGCGCAGAACAGCATTCGCTTTGCCAAAACCTGGACGGCCGAACTGAGTGGCGTATACATTGCGCCAACCGTGTTCCAGGGAACCTTTAAATCCAAAGGATTTGGCTTTATGGACATTGGCCTGCAAAAGCAAATCTTCGGCGGCAACGGCACGGTAAAAGTTTCGGCCACTGATATCCTGAGTACGTTTAAGATCCGCGCCACATCGGATTTTGCCGGCCAGGTTACAAGGGTGAATATTCAACCCGAGATGCGGCAGTTTAAAATCAATTTTAGCTGGCGCTTTGGTAGTGCTACCGTAAAAGCGGCCAAGCAACGGTCAACCGCAGCCGAAGAAGAAGCCAAAAGAGCGCAGCAGAGCGGCGGTACCGGCATCAACATCGGCCAATAATTTAGCAACGTGAAATGTCAAATGTGAGACGTGAAACAGGAAATAATTCTTACAACCGTTCGAAGGCCTGTTTCACGTTTGACGTTTGACATCTCACTTACAAGTATCCCTATATGAAAGTCTCCACCTTATTCGCAAAGAGGCGTTTTGGTTTTGGTCGAGTGTTTTGGGTTTCTACAGGTATTTACCTGTTCTTTACCGTAGTGGGCCTGGTGGCGATGTATGTTTCGCCGGCCATGAACACAGGCCCCAATTGGGAAAAGGTTTTAAGCCTCTATAACCTGGTTAGCCAGGTGGCCAGCGTACTATTTTTTTCTGCTTTTTATTTTGTTACGCTGAACCTTTTTCACCGCCTGTTTGCCGGAAAGCACAAAACCGTACAGTTTGTAAAACCAGTGGTGATTGGTTCGTTGATGCTGGCAGCGTATTATAGCATCAACTTCTATTTTATGAAAATGTCCAAGTTTCAGTTTTCCGTTGGCGACAGGCCCATGGAAAACGAAATGACACTGGGCATTATGGTGTTTTCGTATGTGATTTCATCACTTTTCATTATCGGGTCTTCTTTGCTGATTGCTTATCTTACGTACCTCCGCGATGAACGCAAGCAGCGCAAAGTGCTGGAAGAACAAAAAATGCAACTGGAGGTGGAAAAATCACAGGCCAACCTCAACTTCCTGAAAGCACAGATCAACCCGCACTTCCTGCACAACACGCTCAACTTTTTATACGCCAAATCGCTGCCTTATTCTACAGAGCTTTCCGAAGGTATTCTGACGCTTTCCGACATCATGCGCTATGCCCTGGGCCCTGCGGCAAAGGATGGCCGTGTGGCGCTGAAAGATGAAATTGAACATGTACGCAATGTTATCAAGATCAACCAGCTCAGGTTCTCCAACAACCTCAATGTAAAATTTGATGTGAATGGTGTGGTGAATGGCGCCACCATTGTACCCTTTGTGCTCATCACCCTGGTTGAAAATGCTTTTAAGCACGGCGATCTGAAAAACACGCAAACTCCCATTGATATCCGGCTGGACATGCGCCATGGGCAGATGCACTTTTTCTGCCGCAACCGCAAAAAAGGTGGTCCCAAAGAAATTTCAACGGGCATTGGGCTCGACAATATTAAAAAACAGTTAGATCTCACCTACGGCCGTAATTATACCCTGAATGTGCGGGACGAAGCCGAATTTTACACCACGGAACTAACCATCAAAGCGTATGATCAACTGCCTGATAGTCGATGACGAACAACATGCCATTGATATTCTGAAACATTATATCGATCAGACACCCTATCTGCACCTTGCCGCCTCCACAACCAATCCTGTGGAAGCCCTGCGGCTGCTGAATGAGCATAACATTGACCTGGTCTTCCTGGACATTCAAATGCCGGAACTTTCGGGGATTGATTTTATCAAAGCCATACAGGGCGGTGCCAAAGTGATTCTCACCACTGCCTACAGCGAGTTTGCGCTCGAAAGCTATGAACTGGGCGTAGTGGACTACCTGCTGAAGCCCATCCGCTTTGCCCGTTTTTTACAGGCGGTACAAAAAGTGTCGCAGGGCAAAGAAGAAGGAAGTATTGCAGCGGAAACCATTCAGCCCGAAGACGATTATATTTTCGTCAAGACAGAATCCAAAGGAAAACTTCTTAAGATCAACCTGGCCGATATTGATTATATCGAAGGCATGAAGAACTACGTGGCCATTCATTGTGCCGGGAAAAAAACGCTGGTATATACCAGTATGAAGGAACTGGAAGAACGCCTGCCGCAAAAAAGCTTTCTCCGGGTACACAAATCTTTCATCATTCCTGTAGCCAAGATCACCGGCATTGAAGGCAACCTCCTGCGCCTCAAAGACGTAAAGGAGGAAATTCTTATCGGCGAAAGCTACAAAGCCGATTTAATGGAAATTATCCGGAACAAGATGATACAGTAGGGAGGTGAAATGTTAGACGTCAGACGTGAAATCGAAAAAGGTTCACAAGTTCACGGGTTCACTCGTTCACAAGTTGAAAATGCCCAACTAACTATCGTAAGTCAGATTGAAATTTTGATGCAACTGCTGTTTCACATCTCACTTTTGATGTTTGCCGTCCATCACGCTGCCGGTTTGCCGCTTGCTGAAATCACGCTGTAATCAACTTTTGTGGCAGTGGGATGATCGGGGATGGATATGGTTTTTGAATCCTTTCCGCCTACTTTGTCAAAACTGATCGTCTTTTTTTGCAGCAACTGGTTGTCGTCATCAAAATACTGCACTTCCACAATAGCTTTCTGCACCGTTTCGTTGCTCCGGTTGACCAGTGTGGCTTTGGCGCCATGAATGCCCATCATCCACTCATTGGGAACGGTCAACCGAACGTGCACCATCTGCACCAGGTTAGCGCTTTCGTCCCTGCGGGAGGCGCTACGTTCACTGGGTGTGGTTTCGGCAGCACCAGCTTCTTCCTGCTTTGTCTCCTCTGGCTTTTTGCGGAAAATATCAAAGATTTTATCCCGCAGCTTTTTCTTTTTCTCCTGTGGCGCTGACGTTTCTGAAGTGCCGGTTTTTGCTTCCGCTTCGTTTTCTGTCCGTATGGTTGCCGGCGGACCATCGGGTGGTGTTGCAGGTTCCTCTTCTATTTCTAAGGAGGGCTCGCTGCTCACTGTAGCGGTTTCTCTTTCCAATTTCGCATCAGGTTTTGTATTTGTAGCCGTTGCAGCCGAAGCCCTGCGGCTCCTCTGTGGTTGCGGCGTGGAAGCGGATGGCGAAACAGCAGCCGTTTGTTTTTCTTCTTCCTGAATTTCCTCCTCTACAGGAAAATTGCTTACAACCTCGCTAAAGGTTTGGGTAGCAGCTTTATCGCCCCGGTTAAACATCCACGAAGCAGCAAATACGCCACCTACAATCAGCACCGTGGTGATGCCTACTACAACAGGATTGACACCTTTTTTCTTTGCTGCTACGGTTGTTTGATGGGTAGCTGGAGGCGTCGCCTTTTCCGGTGCTTTCCGAAACTGTGCAAACACGGCATCTTCGAGGGCAGCGGGTGCAGCTGCGGCAGGTGCTTTGTACACCGGTTCTTCCGGTTTATAGCCGGTAGAAGAAGATGCCGCGGGAGTTGTTGCTGTGTAACTTGAAGACGGCATGGCCACGAACGGCGGTTTGGCTTCGGCTACCGGTGTTTGTTTTTTCGGGAGAAAAGAGAGGTAAGGGTGAAGCGCCGCGATTTCCTGCGGATAGTACCAGCCGGCACTGCCGCCCTGTATCCAGATCAGGTCATAAGGCTTCAGGTCAAATTGAATAATTTCTTCCAGGCTGTAAGGGCCTGTTTGTTGGTCGTTGCGCAGGAGGACGTAAATCTTTTGCATACGTTCCGTTTTTTCGTTGAGGGTTGTTAACGGGATAACGCAGAAAATGCGGGAATCGTATGCCCTTTATGCTTAAAGGAACGCTAATGTGATGGACGGAGAAATTCGCCGCAACCCCGGTAGGTCTGGCCCCTGTACACCAGTTCCAGGCGTTTAGTGTACAAAAAATCACTCATTCCATCGCTGCAGAAAAAGGGATGCACAATAAGCCGGAGAGAATCATTTTCGGCCGTGAATTCAGCCCTCCCGCCCTCGGCATTGGCTTCCGTGATTTTTACCCGCAGAGGCGCATTCCAGTCGGGCATATTTATAATGATGGAATCTGTTTTGGTAACTTCTACGCTCCAGAAAGGTTCGGTGCCTACACCGTAAAGCTGCTGCCCTTCTTTTCGTTTGGTTTGCCACACCGCGTTTTCCGTAGCCGGTGTGAGCTGAAACATGGTGTAAGTTTTCTTTTGTCCCGGACTGAAATATTGCAGCGTGTCCCCTTTCCATGTATAGCGGCCCCGAACCACCTGGTCTTTGTACAGCCATATAAAATCGCGGGATGGCGCCCAGGTGCCTTCCGTTATCACAATGCTGTCCCTGTTGTATTCTTCCTGCAGGCGAAACGTGCCGGGATAAAACGCAATGGTATGAAGGATCTTTTTGCCGTCTTCTGTTGGTAATAAAAACTGGTAGATTCCGGATGGCTTTTTAAGCGGGGCCCGCACAACCGGTTTTTCGGTGGCCGTGTCCCGGGCAAAGCTGACATCCGTGTCAGCAGTTGTTACTACCGGTGAGGATGGTATGGCTGTGTCGGTAGTTACGAAACCCGTACGTTCCTTTTTCTCCGGTGTTGTGCCGCAGGAAATGATTAAAATACATCCATATAAAAACCAGCTTCGCATGAAAAACCTCTTATGGACAGGATGAAAAACTGTGCCATAAAGCTAAGAGCAGAACCATGCAGCATTCGTTGCGTACGCTTATCCTGAATTTGGGGAAATACAAACAACATTGCGCTAACCACTAACAGCGACACCCTATCTCCGAATGATTTTAAAGTGGGTTGGAAGAATGATTCCGGATCAACTTTTGTAAAAATGCCAGTTCCGGATCGCGGCCGGTTCGAAAATCGTCGATGGTTGTTTCAACCAGGTGATCGGGCTGCACACCCACCTGCTGCCCGGTGCCGCAGGCCGTTGTGTAGGACGCTATTGGTATCACAATCTTTATTCCGCTGTTGGGAGCCGGGTAACTCAGAATCTCACCTGTAAGGTTCAGCCGCTCGCCGGTTGGCTGTCCAATGATGGTTCCCAGGCTGCCGCATTTTACAGCCATTGCCGTCATGTGCGCCGAGGAATACGTTCGTGGACTGGTAAACAGGTAAAAGCTGGCATCCACAAACAACGAAGAATCTTTCAGTGCAGCGCCCTGCTGGGCGGTAAACTGCGGTGACACCAAAAAATTACCCTGCGGTGTATAGGTATTTCGGCTTTTTTCAATGGATCGCTTCATCCAGTGGTCTTCTTTCAGTTGCCTGACCATAGGGCTCAGGTGCCAGGTTTTGCTGCTGATGGTGTTGTATGGCTTCCGGCTCAGATGGGCTATAAAATAGTCGCCGATGAACGAATTTCCGCCCCCATTTTTACGCAAGTCCAGTGCCACATGTTTTACGCCTTTTTCTTTGATGACAGCAAAGCAGGAATCAATAAATGTGTTGGTTTTTTCCACATTGCCATATGTATTGATTTCAACAACAGCAAGGCTGTACGCGGGGTACAAATGCAATTGCCGCACAGGATTCCCTCTGTTGAACGTCAGCTTCAGAAAATCTTCCCTCCCAAGGCCCTGCAGCACTTCTTTTTTGGCTACACCATCTTGCAGGTAGTCAACCGTGACAAGGCTTCCCCATCCATACATTACCCACAAGCTATAGGAGAACAGGCGCTGCGCCGTTGCGATGGCGTTGGGTTCGCCATCAGCTGACCACATCTGCTTCAACCGTTCAACGACAGTGGTGGCTTTGACACCGTTCAGCGCTATAATCTCATCGCCATTCCGAATGTTTGTACCTGTTAGGTCTGTTCTACCGGCGTAAAGCTTTCCTTTGATGACAACTGTACCCAGTGGAAAAAAGCGTCCGCCACCCTTTGCAAACTGCTCCAGTTCTTTACTTTCAAAGTCCACATCAACGCTGGTATGACCGTCACCAAAAAGCGCAATAAACGGTGATAACAGGCGGATGAATTCAATGCGGTTCATCGGCCGGGTAATTGCTTTTCTCACCTGCGCAAAATTGGCATCGGCCTCCTCTTTTTTATAATAAGCAAACAAGGAAGGATGGTTCCACTGCAACTGGAGATAGATGGAGTCGAGGTCCTGTTGCAACTGTGCTACCGAAAACTGCTGATAGGTGGTTGTATCGCTTTGCGACCATCCCGCCAGGCGGCAAAAAAGAAGCATTGCGAAAAGGAAGATTTTGGCCATGTAGTCCTGTTGAAACTGTAAGATACTGCTGCCTCTTCGTCCCTTTCCGGCAGCCTGCATGAACCGTAAAATAAAAGCAATGAACCGGCTGTGCAAGGCGCCGGAATTTACCCTTTTCTTTAACCTATCCTTAGACATAATACGACCAATTTTTTACGCTGCATTTTGCTAAAATCGTTAGCTTTACACCCTTATAAAAACATTCAGGATGGCTGCTGAAAAAGCCTAACTTTAATCACCATTCTGCTTTAAAAAAATCAAATTCAAAAACATGTCAAACGCTGAAAAATTAAAAGCACTAAAACTGACCATTGATAAAATTGACAAGGACTTTGGAAAGGGCAGTGTGATGATGATGAACGAACGTGCCGAAACCACACAGGAAGTGGTGTCTACCGGCTCTATCGGCCTGGATGCCGCACTTGGTATTGGTGGTTTGCCCCGTGGCCGTGTGGTAGAGATCTACGGTCCGGAAAGCTCTGGTAAAACAACCATCGCCACGCATGTGATTGCTGAAGCACAGAAAAAAGGTGGCATGTGTGCGATCATCGATGCCGAACACGCTTTTGACAGCGCCTATGCGCAAAAGCTGGGTGTTGATATTGATAACTTACTGATCTCACAACCCGATTATGGTGAGCAGGCGCTGGAAATTGCCGACCGCCTAATCCTCTCCGGTGCGCTGGATGTGGTGGTAATTGACTCTGTGGCCGCCCTGGTACCGAAAGGGGAACTGGAAGGTGAAATGGGTGACTCCAAAATGGGTTTGCAAGCCCGTTTGATGTCGCAGGCCCTGCGTAAGCTGACCGCCACTATTTCCAAAACAAACACCATCTGTATTTTCATCAACCAATTGCGTGAAAAGATTGGTGTAATGTTCGGTAACCCTGAAACTACGACCGGTGGTAATGCCCTGAAGTTCTATGCTTCTGTTCGTCTGGATATTCGTCGTATGACGCAAATTAAGGATGGCGACGAAGCGGTAGGTAACCGCGTTAAAGTGAAAGTGGTGAAGAACAAGGTTGCACCTCCGTTTCGCACAGCCGAATTTGACCTCGTGTTTGGAGAAGGTATCTCCAAGATTGGCGAAATCCTCGATATGGGTGTGGAAATGGGTATCATCAACAAAAGCGGTAGCTGGTTCAGCTACAACGAAAACAAGCTGGGTCAGGGTCGTGAAGCCGTGAAGCAATTGCTGAAAGACAATCCAGAATTGTCGAACGAGCTGGAAACAAAAATCCGCGAAAAGATCTCTGATCTGCAGACTGCATAAGTTCATTGTATGGAAAGGAAAAATCCCGCTAAAAAGCGGGATTTTTTATGTACGGCTGTCGTTAGCGTCGCGTCTTAGCTTGCGCTTTGTTTTCAACAGGTGCGGTTCTGTTTTCACCCGGTACACTTGGTTTTCCATATTGCATTCGTTCTTGTCAGCGGCCTGATCTATCGTAAGTAAAACCTTGCCCTTTATGTAAATCAAAGGCTTTGCCAAAACCATAAAAAGAACAAACTATTTAAACCGTTCAGCTTATTGGTTCCCTCATCAGGCTTAACAATTTAGCACGCCGCTTGCGGTGAATCGTTTCGTAAATTTGAAGTCTTCACAATGAAATTTCAACTACAGGCTCCTTATAAACCGGCAGGTGATCAGCCTACCGCTATCAATGAATTAACCGAAGGCATTTTACACGGTGATAAGTACCAGGTATTGCTGGGTGTAACGGGTTCGGGGAAAACCTTCACCATGGCGAACGTTATTAAAAACGTGCAAAAGCCTACCCTGGTCCTGACACACAACAAAACCCTGGTGGCACAGTTGTATGGCGAATTCAAACAATTCTTCCCGGAAAATGCCGTGGAGTATTTTGTATCGTACTATGATTATTACCAGCCCGAAGCCTATCTGCCCACCACCGATACCTACATCGAAAAAGATCTTAACATCAACGAAGAACTGGACAAGCTTCGCCTTCGTGCCACAACATCGTTGTTGTCAGGACGAAGGGACATCATTGTGGTGGCATCGGTAAGCTGTATTTACGGTATGGGGAACCCAACGGATTATGAAAGCGGAATCATTCGCATTGCCAAAGGCGATATTCTTTCACGGCAGGGCTTTCTGCATGCGTTGGTGAATTCGCTTTACAACCGTACCTCTATTGAGTTTACACGGGGCACCTTCCGTGTAAAAGGCGACACGGTGGATATCAACCTCCCCTATGTTGATTTTGGCTACCGTGTTACGTTTTTTGGTGATGAGATCGAAGAAATTGAAAGCATCGATGTGCAAACCGGCAAACGCATTGGCAAACTGGATAATGCGGCCATCTTCCCCGCTAATTTATATGTGGCGCCAAAGGACATGATCCAGAATGTGATCTACGAGATCCAGGATGAAATGAATGCGCAGGTAGAATATTTCAAAAGCGTCGGCAAGTTCATCGAAGCGCAACGATTAAAAGAACGGGTGGAATATGACCTGGAAATGATTCGCGAACTGGGTTTTTGTAATGGCATTGAAAATTATTCCCGCTTTTTCGACCGGCGTAAACCTGGCACACGACCGTTCTGTTTGCTGGATTATTTCCCAAAAGATTTTCTCTGCATGATTGATGAAAGTCACCAGACCGTTCCGCAGGTGAGCGGCATGTATGGTGGCGACCGCAGCCGGAAAATAACGCTGGTAGATTACGGCTTCCGCCTGCCCTCGGCGCTGGATAACCGCCCCTTGAATTTTCATGAATTTGAAAACCTGCTGAACCAGGTGGTGTTTGTGAGTGCTACGCCGGGTGATTACGAACTGGAACAAACCGGTGGCGTGGTCGTGGAGCAGGTGGTTCGTCCTACCGGTTTGCTGGAGCCCCCGATTGATGTGCGTCCCAGCGTGAACCAGATTGATGACCTGCTGGATGAAATTGACAAACGGGTAAAAAAAGGCGACCGTGTGCTGGTGACCACACTCACCAAGCGTATGGCCGAAGAAATGGATAAATACCTCAAGCGGATTGATATTAAATCCCGTTATATCCACAGCGATATTGATGCCCTGGAAAGGGTGGTGATCCTGCGTGACTTGCGCCTGGGTAAGATTGATGTACTGGTAGGTGTAAACCTTTTGCGGGAAGGTCTGGATCTTCCGGAAGTGTCGCTGGTAGCGATCCTGGATGCCGACAAAGAAGGTTTCCTGCGAAACGAACGTTCCCTGACACAAACCGCTGGCCGTGCAGCCCGTAATGCCGAAGGCCTGGTGATTTTTTACGCCGACAAGATTACCGAAAGCATGCAGCGTACGATGGATGAAACGAATCGTCGCCGCGAAAAACAGGTTGCCTATAACCAAAAGCATGGCATTACCCCAACCACGGTAAAAAAATCCATCGAACAGATCATGGGGCAAACCTCAGTGCTTGATATCAAAGGTTACGATCCTGATTCGCCCTTTGCTGTGGACGAAATCCCGGTATCAAAAGCGGCAGAAGACGGTGCGGATTATGCCACCATTCCGCAACTGGAAAAGAAAATTTCTGCGACGAAAAAAGAAATGGAAAAAGCAGCAAGAGACATGGACTTTATGGAAGCCGCCCGCCTGCGGGATGAAATGTTTTCGCTGCAGAAAAAACTGGAAGGGATGAAGGCGTAAGGCGTGAGAAGTAAAACGTCAAATGTGAAACCAGCGCTACTTCTCTTTTGTTAGCAGGCTTTAATTAAACAGTTCATAACAACGGCCAGTGTATGTATGGGCCATTGTTATGAACGCAAATGGTTATGTCTTTACAACTTGCAGTAGTTTCAATTGCAGAACCAATTATAACCTCTTACCGATTATTCAACTTGTGAACCTGTGAACCCGTGAACGTGTAAACTTTCTACTCGTATATCTACGCTCTTGGCTACCGTATTCTTGCTCTTGCAGGCCTGCCGCAGACTGTTTACTTTCGTTCTTCATTAATCCGTATTGTATGAAGAAATTGACCACCCGTCTTCTGTATGTATTTTCCTTTTCGCTGTTGTTTACGGCGCTTTACCTAAACTTCGTTCAAAAGGACAAAGAAACTTCTTTCCATGCGGAAGGGAACCTTTCTCCGGCTGCCCTTACCGGGAGCAGTGCCGTTGCTACACCAGAAAACACCGTGTTGAAGTAACCTGATAAAAATAGTCAGGTAAACTATCGCAAAGCAGGCCTTCCAGGCCTGCTTTTTTGGCTCCATACAACAGGTAATTTTTCCCGAAATAGAAAGCCACACACAGCGGATACAGTTTTCATTTTTTCCCGAATGGAAAAATACCCGAAAGCCTACCTTCGCTGCTATGGACAAACGCCTTTTTTTACTCGATGCCATGGCCCTTATTTTCCGGGCTTATTATGCGCTGATCCGCAATCCCCGCATCACGTCAAAAGGAAAAAACACCAACGCCCAATTTGGCTTTACCAATACGCTTCTGGAACTGATCAACAATCAAAAGCCCACGCACATGGCCGTTTGCTTTGAAGGCGGACGTCCGTCGGACCGGGTGAATGATTTTGCCGACTACAAGGCCAACCGGCAGGAAGCCCCCGAAGACCTGATGGCCGCCATGCCGGATATCAAACGCATTATTGCCGGCTTTAACATCCCGATGATGGAGTACGATGGCTTTGAAGCCGATGACGTCATCGGCACGCTGAGCAAACAGGCCGAAAAGCTGGGTTATGAAGTGTACATGGTGACACCGGATAAAGATTATGGCCAACTGGTGAGCGACAAGGTAAAAATTTACAAACCCGGATACCAGGGTGGCGATGTGGAGATCATGGGGCCGAAAGAAGTGTGTGAGAAATGGTGTATCCAGAATGTTGACCAGGTAAAGGATATTCTGGGACTGATGGGCGATGCGGTGGACAACATCCCGGGCATTGCCGGTGTAGGACAAAAAACGGCCTGCAAACTTATCACCGAGTACGGATCAGTAGAAGCCATCCTGGCGGCGGCCGATACCATCAAAGGCGCCTTGGGCGAAAAAATCCGTGCAGGACGCGAAGATGCGATCATGAGTAAAAAACTGGCCACCATCATCACCGATGTGCCGGTAGAATTTCACGAAGAAGATTTTCGGCTGAAGGAATGGAACAAAGACGGCCTCCGCGACATCTTCACTGAGCTGGAATTTAAAACACTTGGCAAACGCTTATTGGGTGAGGACTTTGGCGGCGATATTGTTTCGCAACGCAAATCGTCTGTAGGTGTGCAGGCAGACCTGTTCGGCAGTGCTTCTTCCACCACTGATGAAGCAGAAAAAGAAGAAACCGTAATTGAATCCGGCAAGAACATCAGTAATGTTGAACACGAGTACGAGCTGGTGGAAAGCGAAGGCGAGTTTGCCAGCTTGCTGGAGGCGCTGGAAAAAACCACAGAGATTTCTTTTGATACCGAAACTACGGGTCTTGATGCTAACAATGCAAGCCTGGTGGGAATGAGCTTCGCCGTGCGGCCGCACCATGGCTGGTATGTTCCGCTATCGCCGGATAACATGGCAGAAGCAAAAGAAGTGCTGAGCCGCTTTAGCCACCTGTTCAGCGATGAAAAAAAGATGTGGATTGGTCATAACATCAAGTACGACCTGCTGATGCTGAAATGGTATGGGGTAGAGATCAAAGGAAAGCTGTTTGACACCATGCTGGCCCACTACCTCATTGAGCCCGATGGCAAAAGCAACATGGACTGGCTGAGCGCCAAATACCTCGGTTACGAGCCTGTTCATATTGAAGATCTCATCGGCAAAAAAGGAAAAGGTCAGGGAAACATGCGGGACGTAGAGTTGGAGAAGATCAAAGAGTATGCAGTGGAAGACGCCGACATCACACTGCAGTTTAAAGCCGTATTTGAGCCACAACTGAAAAAACATGCAGTCGAAAACGTTTTTTGTGATGTGGAGAATCCGCTGGTACCTGTGCTCACTGACATGGAGTTTGAAGGGGTGCTCATCGACACGAACTTTCTGAATGAATATTCCACCGTGCTGGAAACCGAAGCCCGTGTGCACGAAGAGAAAGTGTACGAAGCGGCCGGTGTTCGTTTCAACCTCGGTTCGCCAAAGCAATTGGGTGAAGTGTTGTTTGAAAAATTAAAGCTCGATCCGAAGGCCAAAAAAACAAAAACGGGACAGTATGCTACCGGTGAAGATGTGCTGCGCAAACTGGCTTCCGAGCACAAGATCGTGGATGATATTCTTGCTTACCGCGAATACACCAAGCTGAAGTCCACTTATGTCGATTCGCTTCCGCAACTGATCAATCCCAAAACTGGAAGGGTGCATACCAACTATGCGCAGGCCATTGCGGTAACAGGCCGGCTTTCGAGCAACAATCCCAACCTGCAGAACATTCCTATTCGCACGGAAAGAGGCCGGGAAATCCGAAAGGCATTTATTCCAAGAGACAAAGAACATGTTTTACTCAGCGCCGATTATTCGCAAATTGAATTGCGTATTGTAGCGGCACTGAGCAGTGATCCTGCGATGTGCGAAGCTTTTATTCAGAACAAAGACATTCACACGGCTACAGCAGCAAAAGTGTATAACGTGGCCGAAGAAGCCGTGACCAAAGACATGCGCCGCAAAGCTAAGAGCGTCAATTTCGGAATCATTTACGGACAAAGTTCCTTCGGTCTGGCAGAAAACCTCGACATCAGCCGTAGCGAAGCCAAAGAGATCATTGACAACTACAAGATCCAGTTTGCGGGCATTACCCGGTACATGGATGAAATGATCAACTATGCCCGCGAACACGGTTATGTACAAACGGTTTTGGGCCGCAAGCGCTGGCTGCGTGATATCAACTCCTCCAACTTTACCGTAAGAGGTTATGCCGAACGCAACGCTATTAACTCACCCATCCAGGGAACGGCTGCCGATATGATCAAGCTGGCAATGGTGAAAATTCACAAGACATTTAAGGAACACGGTTTCAAATCAAAAATGATTTTGCAGGTGCACGATGAACTGGTGTTTGATGTAACAAGGGATGAAGTGGAAGCGGTGAAGCCGGTGATTCTTGATTGCATGCAAAGCGCCATGACGCTGCCAAACGGCATTCCCATTCTGGCCGAAGTAGGCACGGGTGATAACTGGCTCGAGGCCCACTAGCGTGTGAGTGGTGAATGATCAGTGGTGAGTTGGGGTTCTTTCTATTCACCGTTCATTACTGATGACAACACTCGTTGATAAAATGATTTTTCACGTATGCGAATAACAAAAAAGCTGTCGGCATCGACAGCTTTTTTGTTTGGAAGAAGATGAAACAAATATTGTTTTAGAAGTATTCCTAAGACAAACAATATCCTACTATCCCATTATCCCACTATCAATTCACCAACCGCATGGGTTGGCTTTTGCCATAGGTAAGCGAACGCCAGGCCCACTCAAACGGACCAAAGCGGAAGTAGCGCAGCCAGATGGCAGAAAAGATGATCTGGAACACCCACACGCCGGCCACGATATAATACAGTTGGTGAAACCGGAGCTGGTTGTAATAACCCAGCCCATAGCCATGAAAAATAAGTGTGCAGATAATGCTTTGCACCAGGTAGTTTGTAAACGCCATTTGACCGATGTTGGCCAGTCCTTTCATCAGCCAGGAAAAAAGCTGGCTGCGAAACACAAGCATCGCCAGGCAGGCATGCCCAACGGAAAGGGATACCCGCTTTACATCGTACAAGACTTCCGGTGTCATGCGGTAGCTGTCCACATAGGTGGAAATATCCAGCGAGGCAATGATTCCTTTGTTCACCAGCAGCCAACCCACAGGAATGCCCACGCCATAACCGACCAGCAGGCCCATCACATAGGAGGACGTTGTCCACTTATTGGTAAAAAACCCTAGCGCAAAAAGACCCATGCCAAAGAACATCATGCAAAGGATGTCCCATATGCCGTGATAGGTGCCCCAGGTTTCACTGCCAGCATTGTCGCCCAGCAAAAGCGTCCATACCGTGCCGTAACTACCCTGGCGTTTTTCCACTTCTTCCTTTGCCCTGTCGGCATCCGGTTTCCAGTTCTGTCGTTCCAGCCAGGCCGCTTTACCGCTTTCCTGTTCCGGCGTCAGCTTTTTACCTTCTTTTTCTGCCTTCACCGCTTCCAGGTACGTGGTTCGATTTCCTTTCATTTCGTTAAATCGCAACTGGTATTTGAGTACACCAATGCCAATGCAAACAAGGCCCAGCACCAACAGCCATTTGGCCGCCATTTTGCGAAACGGGTAAAGGATCATTCCACCCAAGCCGTAAAAGAAAAGAATATCGCCGGGCCACAACAAAATGTAAGCGTTAAACAGCCCGAAACCTACCAGCAAAAGCAGGCGCCGGTAATACAGTTCGGCAACCGTAGGCCCGCCAATGACGTCAGTTTTGTTTTGTGTGAACAACACCATGCCGGCGCCAAACAACATAGAGAAAAGACCCCGCATCGTTCCCGAAAAAAAGATCTCGATGGTGGTGAACGTATGGTAGTCTACGTTGTGCGGTCCCTGGAGGATAGCAAAAAACTGGCTCCAGTGCAGGCCAAATCCGGGTATGTTCATCAGCAGGATGCCGCAAAGCGCTATACCTCTGATCATGTCAATCGTTTGAATGCGGTCCTTGGCCGAAACAGGCTTCGCGGCTTCTTTTTGCATTGGTGGCTCGGCAACAACGTTTTCTGCTGCTATCACAACCGGCGTTGCTGTTATGTTTGTTTCCATGCTTTTTGTTTTTATTGATTAGGGCAATGCAGGAATAATGGGTTCAGTTTGAGGCTTGCGCAGGCTTGCCGGCAACCATTTGCCGGCGCTCAGCCGGCGCAACAACCATTCGGCCGGGCCGTAATTGTAATAGCGCAGCCAGATCACGCTGAACACGCATTGCACCAATATGATTTCGGCCGCAATAAAATAAAGGTTGTACTGGCCGAACCGTCCGTAGTGGCCAAGGCCGTAACCGTAAAACAGCCAGGTGCAAAAAAGCGTTTGTGCCAGGTAGTTCGTCAACGCCATCTTTCCAACTGCTTCTGCAGCATACAATACTTTGGAAACAACCCGAACCGACAGTAGCACCATCACCAGGCTGGCATAACCCAGGGCCATAGCGGCTCTTTCTATCGGGTAAAAAAAGGTAGGCGGGAGCAACTGGCGGCTCACATATTTTTCATAATCTGTTAACGACTGTACCTGAAAATGCAACCGGAACCAGCCGAGCAATGCCGCTCCGACAATAGCAATCAAGGCTACAAGTGCATACCGCCTGGTACGGAAACGCTGATTAAAAAAACCAATCTTGTACAACAGCATTCCCAGTAACATCATGGCACTGACATCCCAAATTCCCTTCTGGTAAGTCCATGCTGCTTCACGCCCCTGGGTCTGTGGCAGCAGGTGATTCCATACCTTCCCATAGCTGGTATTGCGCATAGCTTTGATAGCGCCTTCGTCTTTTTTGATGTCCACTTTTTTACTTGCCAGTAAACCGGTCCAGGCTTCTTTTTCCCCTTTTTGCTGTTTGGTCAGGGTGTCCCGTTTTGCCACAATGCCCCCTTTTGCTTTGGCGATGGAATCCTTTTCATACTTTTTTTCAAGCGTGGTGACGGCTACATATTTGCGATACGCTTTTTTATCATCCGAATAATCCCAATAAAATTTTCCGCAGTAAATAAAGGTGGTTGCCAGTGCCACAATCAGGAGGGCCTTCTGCGAGATGCGCACCAGTGGAAAAAGAAGCAATCCTACAATCCCCAGGTGAAAAAGAAAATCCATCGGGTACAAAAACAACACGGCATTGACAATACCGAAAAGAATCAGCCATAATTGCCGCTTGATAAAAATATCACCCGCCGGTTGCCTTCCCAATTCAGGTTCTTTCGACAAAAAAATAACCATCGATGCTCCAAACACCAGCGAGATGAGCGCCAGCATTTTTCCATCGAACAAAAATTGCATGAGGGTGTAAACCGTATGCTGGCTACCCTTCTTTTGCAACAGGGCAGCGTTCTGTTGTTGCTCAGAAAAACCCCCAAAGGTCCATATAGTAACCAGTATAGCACCCAATATGGCAAGGCCTCGCAAAACGTCCAGCGATGAAATACGGGAATGAAGAGCCGGTGGCGGAGGTGACGGTGTGGCAGGAGAATTTTCGTTCATTGGTTTTGGTATTTGATGAAGAAGAGGAGAACCACACAGTTAATATATGAAATTTTATTTATAGGATATAGATTTTCAGTAAATTGTAAAAGATGCCGCCATTCCTTACAAAACCACTGCTTTGCCTGCTGGCTATTTTTTCGCTGGGCTGTTCCTTTTCTGCCTCCGATCAAAGCAGGACCGACCTGGAGGAAAGAGCCCGACGGGTTACCATCATCCGCGACGATTGGGGCATCCCACACATTTATGGGAAAACAGATGCCGATGCTGTGTTTGGAATGATGTACGCACAGTGCGAAGAAAATTTTCAGAAAGTAGAACGGGCTTATATTGAAAAGCTGGGACGCCTTTCGGAACTGGAAGGAAAAGACTACCTGCTGCAGGATATAAAAATGCGGCTGCTATACGATACCCCGGCAGCCATTGCAGATTACCACCAAAGTCCACCCTGGCTCAAAGAGCTCCTGCAGGCATTTTCGGATGGCATTCATTATTACCTCTACAAGCACCCCGAAACAAAACCAATGCTGCTCAACCGCTTTGAACCC
This sequence comes from Flavisolibacter longurius, assembly GCA_014163555.1. Classification (GTDB taxonomy): domain Bacteria; phylum Bacteroidota; class Bacteroidia; order Chitinophagales; family Chitinophagaceae; genus Flavisolibacter. Next base: position 367,627 of record JACJGO010000002.1, on the reverse strand, counting down.
TGGTATCCCCTGCTTTTTACTGATGGTGCTTACATTGCTTCGCAAACCGGCGGCTTGCAAACGGGTGATTTGAAAGCGCTGTTTGAAAAGGAGTTAATGGTAAAAGCAAACAACTTTGTTACAGACAGCTTGATCACACCTACCGGTTCCAATGCCTTTGCCCTAGCGCCTTCCCGAACGGCTGACGGGTCAGCGATGCTTTATATTAACCCGCATGTCACGTTTTATTTCCGAACGGAAATGCATATCATTAGCGAAGAAGGATTGAACGCCTACGGAGCCGTTACCTGGGGACAGCTTTTTGTCTTCCAGGGCTTCAATGAGCATTGCGGCTGGATGCATACATCTACGGCAGTAGATGCTTCTGATTTGTACGAAGAAACGATTGTGAAAAAAGGAGACAGCTTGTTTTATGCATACGATGGCAGCGTGAGGCCCCTACAGCAAAAACAGTTGCAATTATTTTTTAAACATGGTGAAAGCAGAAAAGAACGAACACTGACCACTTACGCAACGCATCACGGACCCGTTGTAGGCAAACGAAACAACAAATGGCTTTCGCTGAAAGCAAACAACCGGTCGCTTAATGGGTTGATCCAATCCTGGCAACGGATGAAAGCAACGGGTTTGCCTTCATTTGTAAAAACATTGCAACTACAGGGCAATCCATCCACCAACACCATGTATGCCGACAGCAAAGGAAACATTGCCTACTGGCATGGCAACTATATTCCCCGGCGGGCTGTCAACCTTGATCCCTTTGAACCACTGGACGGCACTACGTCTCGAACCGAATGGCAGGGCTTTTACCAACCGGATAGCCTGGTGCACCGCATCAATCCCAAAGAAGGTTTTTTGCAGAACTGCAATTCGTCGCCATTTAGTGTTTCCGGATTAAACTCCATTCCCAAAGAAAAGTTTCCGCTTTATATGGCACCCGAAGGCGAGAATTTCCGATCGCTGCATGCCCTGAAATTGTTGTCGCAGCCAAAAAAGCTAACACTGGATGCACTCATTCAAATTGGTCACAATACCTACCTGTCTGCCTTTGATACGTTGCTGCCACCGCTTTTTGTTGATTACAAATCGGCACGCAACTCAGATCAACACCCTGCGCTAAAAGAAGCCATTGATAGTTTACAACAATGGAATAAAGCCGCAGCTACATCATCAGTTGCTACGACCATTGCTATTTACTGGGGATGGACTATTCTGTTGGAACAACAGGAAAAAGCGTCTGTAGAAAATGAAGCCGACCAGGTGAAACAGGTCGGAAGATTGATTCGTGCGGCCACACCCGCCGAACGATTGGGTGCGCTAAACCGCATTCTGGAAAGTCTGCAAAAAGCATTTGGTACCTGGAAATTGCCCTGGGGACAGATCAACCGGTTCCAACGCCTCGGCGGTGACGGGGATGAAACCTTTGATAACAACAAGCCTTCTTTGCCGGTAGGTTTCGGACCTTCCTACCTTGGTTCTTTGCCTTCATACGAAACGGTTTGGCAGGGCAACCAACAATACGGCGTGGCGGGCAATAGTTTTGTGGCCGCGATTTCGTTTGGACCAAAGCTGAAAGCAAAATCCATATCTACCGGCGGGCAGTCCTTTGATGTTAGGAGCAAGCATTTCACCGACCAGGCAGAATTGTTTTGCCGGGGCGAATTAAAAGATGTGTATTTCTACAAAGAAGATGTATTGCGCCATGCAGCCAAAACCTATCACCCCGGAGAAGAATAATCGATTTCTTCTTTCCCTAAAAACCTGTTAACCTTGACCGGTGGATGTTGTATCTTATCCGCCCAAACTATCTTTCGCCAAATCTATTTTTCTGCCATGAAACAAGTGACCCTCGGACTGGCCCTTTTGTGTTTTGGTGCCACGGCATCGGCGCAAAAAGCCGCCCGCATTGATTTTGAAACCTACAACCCGCCTTCGTCGTTAGTGGTGCCCGAACATCCGCTGAAAAAAGCAAAGTTTCCGTTTATTGATGTGCACAATCACCAGGGCAGTATGCCCACACAGGACATTCCGGCCCTGCTGAAACAAATGGACAGCCTGAACATGCGGGTGATGGTAAACCTGAGTGGCCGCGGCTTTCGCAACAACAACGGCGTGTTTGATGTCAGCGATAATTCGCACCTGGTGAATGCTATTCAAAATGCAAAAAAGTCAACGCCTAACCGCATTGTTGTGTTCACCAATATCTCTTTTAACGGCGTGGGTGAACCAGATTGGGAAGGCAAAACCCTCAAGGCACTGGAAGCCGATGTAAAAGCCGGTGCACAGGGATTGAAGATTTATAAAAGCCTGGGCTTTTCGGCAAAGGATAACAAAGGAAATGTATTACGGGTAGATGATCCGCGGCTGGACCCGGTATGGGCTAAGTGCGGTGAGCTCGGGATTCCGGTGCTGATTCACACGGCCGATCCCAAACAGTTTTGGGAAGAGCCCAACGAGAACAATGAACGCTGGCTGGAGCTGCTCACCTATCCCGGCCGCAAACGCAGCGCTACCGATCCGGCTCCCTGGGAAGACATGATTCAGCAACAACACAATATTTTCCGCAAGCATCCCAAAACCACCTTTATCAATGCGCATTTCGGCTGGTTTGCCAGCAACCTATCGCATTTGGGTACGTTAATGGATTCGTTCCCGAACATGTACGTGGAGTTTGGTGCCATCATTGCCGAACTGGGACGGCAACCAAGAGCTGCGAAAGCATTTTTTGAAAAATACCAGGACCGTATTTTATTCGGAAAAGACAGTTGGGTGCCTTCCGAATACAGCACCTATTTCCGGGTGTTGGAAACGGAGGATGAATATTTTCCTTACCATAAAAAATACCACGCCTTCTGGCCAATGTACGGCATGGGATTAAGTGACAAGGTTCTGAAAAAGATCTATTACAAAAATGCCCTGAAGGTTATTCCGGGCATCGACAAATCACAGTTCCCCGATTAATGGTTGAGCACATCTTTCCATTAAAAAAAGCAACTACCATGTGGTTGCTTTTTTGTTTCAGTACCAATAACATTTACCGGATGGGAGGCCGGCTGTCGTCGTGCGTGGTGCGAATAAGACTGATGCCGGTAAAAAAGAAAATGGCTCCCAGCAAACCGTAAACAATCAGGCTTTTAACCTGTTGCTCCGTACCGCTGGCCTCCATAAAAATCACGGCAAAATAGATCAGCCCGGCTATGCCCAGTACGGTTAATATAATTCCAAATACACGTTTCGTATTCATAGAAGGTCTTTACTCAGTATTTGCAAAAGGCCTGCCAGAGAGAATGGCACCGCTGTCGTACTACCGTACCGGCCAGTAGATTTCCGGCTTATCCTTTCCTACTTTTGCTGCCGGAAAACAAGCTGCGCCATCCATGTAGATGGCGTTTGGTTTTTAAAATAACAAGATTGAATATAATGCAACTGACAGTTTATTATTGCTACGACGCGTATTGTGGATGGTGTTATGGTTTTAGCCCGGTGATGGGCCGCATTGCAGAAGAATACAAGGAGAAACTAACGTTTGATGTGTTGTCGGGCGGAATGATCCTGCCTCAAACACCACAGCATTTTGGCGCTATGGCAAAATATATCCAGGGTGCGTACAAGCGGGTAGAAGAGCTGACTGGCATCCAATTCGGCGAAGATTTTTTGTGGCATGTGTTCAACCCTGACAAAACGGACTGGTATCCGTCTTCGGAAATGCCGGCCATAGCACTTTGTATTTTCAAAGAATATCATCCCGACAGGGCTGTAGAAATTGCTTCCGACCTGCAATATGCACTGAACTATGAAGGAAGAGATCTTACGGATAAAGAAGCGTATCGCCACCTGTTGCCCAAGTATAAAATTCCCGAGGATGATTTTTACACCAGGCTCAAAAGCGAGGAATACAAAGAAAAAACCTACTACGAATTTGCATTGGTAAAACAATTGCAGGTAAGCGGTTATCCATGTGTGTTAGTTCAGGTTTCGGATAGTAAGTTTTACCTGCTGGTGCAAGGCTACACCGACTACGATACACTGAAGCAACGACTTGAAAACGTACTGGCAGAAATAAAATAACAGAAGCGCCGTTCAACATAAACGGCGCTTCTTTATTAATTTAAAAAGAGAAAATTTCGCTTGTAGAATGTGCAGAGAATTCTAACGCAATTCTCTGCACGCTTTCAATACAGTGCAAACCTTATCACCCCGCCTGTTCGTATGCCCTGCGCAGGTAGGTAATTACATCAGGCGTAAGGTCTTTTTCGCTTTCCAGTTTAACACGGTACTTGCACATGCTGTTCCAGCTTCCGGCATCTTCCAATTGACCACCCACCGTTGCATCTTTGAGGTTGAGGCCAATATCAAACCTTGTTTTGGTGGAAGGCTGCAAAATGGCAAACTGCTTTTTCCGCCGTAGGCTGACATAGGCTTTTTTCGGTGATGCCTCCACATCCTCACCAAATGTTTTTACTTGCTGCATGATGGTATCATACCATTTTTTCATTTCCTCCTTGCCTTTGTACTGTTCCGTAATCAGTGTTTCTTCTTCCGAAAAACCGGCGTCACTTTGTTTGGCCTTGTGTACCACCATGTTGGCATAACCATGGCCCATTCCATATTGTTCTTTCAACATGGTTACCATTTCGCCGTGTTTTTGCAGGCCGCTGCTGTTCACAATCCCTATCCATTCATCAATCTTTTTACCGGTTTTTTCTTCCAGGTTTTTGATTTGCGAATCCATCGCATTTTTAATTGCATCGGTGGCCATAAAATTTTTTTAAGCAGGTGAAATAAGAAATGGTCAGGTGGTTTGAAATACCTTCCTGAATGTAAAGTCTTCCGGGCGCAATTGCAACTACCCTGATAAAAAAACAGCCCCGGTAAGGAGCTGTTCAAATGAAAGACCCGAATGGTTAAAAACGTGGCGGCCCAAAATTGCGGCCTTCTCTTTCTTCTCTTGCCTGCTGCCGCGAAGCAGCCGTACCAAAATTGCGCAGGTTGTAGGTAAAATGCAGCATGAAGTACTGCTGCAGCACCTGGTTTTGCACGTCTTCAATATACTCACCGGTAATGTTCCGGATAATGCTTCGGTTTTGTTTCAACAGGTCAAATACGCTGACCTTGATCTCTCCTTTGCGGTCTTTCAGGATTTTTTTACCGGCACTCATGTTCCAGAGAACATAGTTCTGGTTAAAGCCTTCCGATAAACCGTTATAAAACTGGTTGTTCAAATCGTTCTGAAAAAACCAACCATTTTTTGACAGGAGGTTAAATTGCAAACTGGCCACATGCTGGAAAAAGTCGTTGTTTGCCGTTGGCAGTACTTCGTTTCTCACCTTATTGAAATTGGCAGAATACGATACGTTGAAATCAACATACTGGCTTACGTTGCTGGCAATACCGGTACGCACCGTGTACACCGTGGACTTGGTTTCGTTCAACCGGCTGTTGGTAATCCCAGGAATTTTTGAATACGAAAGACCACCATCGAGGTTGAGGTTGGATTTAATAAAACCAATGGGCACGGCAAACGTGATGGACGAACGCATGTTGCGATAACCATCCAGGTTCACCGGAGAGGTTAAACGGGAGCCGGGCGACAGCAAAACCCCACCCACAACCGTATCTTTTACCAACGTGTACGTGGCATTGGAAATATAGTCGTTGGCGGTTTGGTAAAACAGGTTACCCACCAGCAGGAGTCCTTTGGTAGGATTGGTATACGTATACTGGAAGCTACCAAACTGCGTGTATTGTGTATTCAGGTTCACGTTACCAATGCGGTACACCGGTGCATTGGAGATGTCGATCACACTTTGCAGTTGCGTTACCGAAGGCTCGTTCACACTGGTGCGGTAAAACAGGCGCAGGTTGCTGCGGGTTGAGATCTTGTAACGGACCATAGCGTTGGGCAACACATTGCTGAACGACTTATTAACTGTAACAGCCTGCGGAAAAGTTTGATTGCTTTTCAGGTTGGTGTTCTGGTAGTTCACACCAAACGAAATCATACGGTCGCGGTCACCCCAGCGATAGGAAAGCCCCCCGTTTTGCGCTGTGGTGGTATTCTCTAATACATTTGACAGATTGGGCCTGAACAGGGAATATTTATTGTTTATCGAGTCCAGCTCAAAGGTTTGCTGGTCCGATTTGCTTTTTGAAATCCGTGGGTTGTATGAAAACTGCAGTTGCGAATTTTGACCCAGCGGTTCTGAATAGGTGATATTGCTTGATACCTGGAAGGTATTGTTTGCCTGATCGGTAAAGCGGTTCGAAAGGGTATCGTCAAAACCTCCCGTTGCAAACGAACGCTGGAAGGTATTCACGTAAGCCTCCCCGGTTCTGTCATTGTATGATGTGTTCAGGTTGATGGTAAACGAACGGCCACGCTTTGCAAACGAACGGCGGTACAAAATGGAGTTGTTCAAATTTGCGGCGCTGCGTTTGTCATCGTTGATATTGGTGTTGAGCGTTTGTACAAATGGGTTGTTGGGTGAAAAGAACGTTGCCGTACCCACACTCCGGTTCGATGTGTTGTTCTGAATGTTGGCACTTGGGGTAATGATCAGTGTGTTCATGGAGTCAATCCTGTACTCCAGTCGAAGGTTCACCCGGTGATTCTGGTTATTGCTAACCGAAGTGGTGGTATCCACAATGTTAGTAATGGAGTTGGTAAAATATTGCGTGCTGGCCAATTGCCGGGTGTTGTTCTTACTGTCGTTAAACAAGTAGCTACCCGTCACCGTCAGTTTTTTCCCCCAGATATCAGAGAAGTTAATACCCAGCGCGTTGGTGCGGTTGATACCGTTTTGCGTACCCACCATAAAATTGCCGGCGCCACCACCGCCCCAATTACCGCCTCCACCGCCGCGGGGACCACCGCCGCCACCCCCGCCACGAAAGCCACCACCGCCTCCACGTCCGCCGCTGCTGGTCACACCCAAAAGGTCTTGCTGCGAGAAATTCTGCTGGTTCACGTTATTGAAATTGCCCACGATCGAAATGCGGCGATTGTCTTTCAAAATGGTTGTATTGCCACCCGCCAGGTACCGCTCGTCGGTTCCGTAACCCGCGGTAATACGGCCAAACTGCCCGTTACGCATATTGGCCTTGGTGACGATGTTGATGCCTTTTTGTGTGTTGCCATCATCCACGCCGCTCAACTGGGCCTGGTCGCTCATCCGGTCGAAGATTTGAATCTTGTCAATTACCTCGGCCGGCAGGTTACGCAGGGCCGCCGTGGCATCATCGCCAAACAACTCCCGGCCGTCGATGGTCACTTTTTGAACGTTCTCCCCCTGCGCTTTTACCTGTCCGTTCTCAATGGTAATGCCCGGCACTTTACGAGCCAGGTCTTCTGCAGTAGCGTCAGGGTTTACTTTAAACTGGCTGGCATTGATCTGCAGGGTATCGCCTTTTTGTGTTGCCGGTGCAATGCGGGTGCTTACCACCACCGTTGCCAGGTCGTTGGACGCACTGGGTACCATGGCCACATCAAAAGTTACATTGCCACCTGCAGTCGCGGTATCGAAATTGGCTGTGGTGGAGTCCACCCGAACACCCCGGGTGACATCTTTAAAGCCAACAAAGGAGATAACGACCTGGAAACTGTCGGCCGGAAGACTTTGAAACGTAAAGCGGCCAAGCGAATCGCTGAGCACATTGCGGGCAAAGCCGGCATTGGACGTACTGCTTAACCGGACACTGGCGCCACTGAGCGGACCGCCCGCCTGCTGATCGCGAATGCTTCCACTAAGACTAAACTGCGCATGAATGACCTGTGCCAAAAGCAAAGCCAGGAGCAAGGGTAAAACTCGTCTGTACATAAAATGGGTTCTTCAACATGCAAAAGTCCTAAAAATAGTGCCGCACCTGACCCTGTTCAGGTTAATTAAGGCTAATAAAATCAATGGGCAACAAGCAATAATCAATAATCAAATGGTTTTATACGGATGCGTTCCCTTGCCGGTTGCCCGTTGCGATTGCCGATTGGCAATGCCTACTCTTTCTTATCTTGCAGCCCCAAATTTGTTGATTATGGAGTATAGCAGAATTGTTGCCGTAACCGGTTTACCGGGTTTATATGAGATTTTAAGCAGTAAAAGTGATGGTGCTATTGTCCGCTCCCTCGAAGACGGCAGCACCAAGTTTATTTCAAGCCGTGTGCATAACCTCTCGCATCTGGAAAGCATCGAGATTTATACCACCGGCGACAATGTTTCGCTGTCCGACATCTTCTCTTCCATGAAGAGCAGCAGCGAAGCCCTGCCCAATGTTAAAGACAACAAAGCCTTGAAAGGCTATTTTGAAAAAACATATCCCGAAATGGATTTTGACAGAGTGTACACCAGCGACATGAAGAAAATGGTGAACTGGTTCAGTGCTCTGGAAAAACACAATATTGACTTTACCGTACAGGATGAGCCGCAGGAAGACGAGGCCGGGACGGAGGTAAAAGCTGAGGCTGAGAATAAGGCGGAACAAACGGAAGCCAAGCCAAAGAAAAGCAGCAAAAAGAATGTAGCGGAAACGCTTGACGCTGCCGGCGAAAAAGTGGTGCTGGACGTACAGCCGGATGAAGTGCCGGAAGTAGCCAAAACCAAAACAACCCGCAGCCGGAAGAAGAAGACCGACGAAGAATAAGAGGATAGTTGACAGATGACCGATGACAGCAATGGATTTTTACTGTCATTTGTCATCCCTCATCCGTCATCTTTTTCACCCTTTAAACAATCTACAACCATGGAGTACACAGCCAATATCACCAGCATACCCCGTTCGTACCTGCCGAAGGATTTTAAGGTAGCGGACTGGCAAGGGCTGGAGCCTTATTTTAAAGAATTGCTGGATCGGCCGCTGGCCACCAAAGAAGATTTGGAAGGCTGGCTGAAAGACGTGAGCGAACTGGAAGCCGTGATTGGCGAGGACGCCGCCTGGCGGCAGATTCGCATGACCTGCGATACGGAAAACAAAGAATTGGAGAACGCATTCACCTTCTTTGTAACCGAGATCCAGCCGAAAATGCAGCCTTACGCCGATAAGCTCAATCGAAAGCTGGTAGAAAACGAATACACAAAAACGTTAGAAGGCGATGCTTACAAGGTGTACCTCCGCAATGTGAAAAAAAGCATTGAGCTGTTCCGCGAAGAAAACATCCCCTTGCAATCGCAGATTGCCGTATTGGCACAACAATACGGTGTGATCAACGGCAAGATGAGCGTGGAAGTGGACGGACAGGAATATACCCTGCAACAGGCCTCCAAGTTTTTAGAGAATCCCAACCGCGAACTGCGGGAACGGGTGTATCGCAAAATCCAGGAGCGCCGCCTGCAGGACAAAGAGCAGTTGAACGATCTTTTTTCTAAACTGCTTGACCTGCGCAACCAGGTGGCAAAAAATGCCGGTTTCGAAAACTACCGTGATTACAAGTTTGCTGACCTCGGACGCTTTGATTATAAAAAAGAAGACTGCTTCCAGTTTCATGAAGCTGTGAAGACACAGGTTCGTCCGCTGGTTGATTTTATTTACGACCGCAAGCGGCAAAAGCTGGGTCTTCCCACGCTTCGTCCCTGGGATACCGAGGCGGAGCCGGATGGCGTAAAACCCCTGACGCCATTTGCTACCGGCGAAGAACTGGTAAACAAAACCATCGAATGTTTTCATCGCATTCATCCGTTTTTTGCCGAGTGCCTGACGCGGATGAAAGAGATGGGACGACTGGACCTGGATAGCCGCAAAGGCAAGGCGCCGGGTGGCTATAACTGCCCGTTGCCCGAAACCGGTGCTCCGTTCATTTTTATGAATGCCGCCGGCCAGATGAGCGACGTCACCACGATGGTGCACGAAGGCGGTCACGCTGTTCATTCCTTCCTGGCGCATGATCTCCCGCTAACGGCATTCAAAGAATACCCTATGGAGATTGCCGAAGTGGCTTCCATGACCATGGAATTGTTCAGCATGGATAATTGGGATGTGTTCTTTGATAATGAAGAAGATTTAAAGAGAGCCAAGCAACACCAGTTGGAAAGGGTAATCACCATCTTCCCATGGATTGCCACCATCGACAAGTTCCAGCACTGGCTGTATGAAAATCCAAATCATACCTTGGTAGAAAGAGAAGAAAACTGGCGCAGCATTTTGAATGATTACACATCCATTGCGCTGGATGTTTCCGGGCTGGAAGATTATCGTCGCTACAGTTGGCAGCGCCAGTTGCACCTGTACGAGGTGCCATTCTATTACATTGAATACGGCATTGCACAACTGGGTGCCATCGGCTTGTGGAAACAGTTTAAAGAGAACAAAGAGACCGCTATTCAGAATTATATTAATGCCCTGCAATTGGGTGGCACCAAAACGCTGCCCCAGTTGTACGAAGCAGCCGGGTTGAAATTCAGCTTTGCACCAGACTATATCAGTGAGCTGATGTTGTTTGTGCAGGCTGAAATGGAAAAGATCACCCACCCGGATGTAAAATAGAAGCGCCGAAAAAGTTCAGAGAAAAGCCTCTGCTTTTGCCAGGGGCTTTTTTATGCAAAGGCTTCGTTTCAATTTTATAAAATAGTATCATTACCTAACACAATCGTTATATGCAAATTACCGCCAAACTTGTTCAATTGCTTCCCCTGCAAACCGGTACCGGGAAGAATGGCCAGTGGAAAAAGCAGGACATCATCGTGGAAACCGATGGCCAGTACCCCAAAAAGATCTGCATCTCCGTATGGGGCGATAAGATCAATGAAACCCAGTTAAAACCGGGCAACCGCCTGAAAATTGATTTTGATGTGGAAAGCCGTGAGTTCAACGGTCGTTGGTACACCGATGTAAAGGCCTGGAAGATTGACGTGGAAGGTTCCGCCCCCGTAGCGGCAGCTGATGATGATCCTTTCGGACAGAGTTTCACCAGCGATGACGAAGAAAGCCTGCCGTTCTAAACTATCCCGACTTTTTGATAACAACAAGAAATGGATGTTGAAGCCATTTCTTGTTCACAGTATTGCCCCGCCATATATGGCGGGGTTTGTAGTAACACATAAAAGTATTATAGGAGCTTTAGCCGAAACCGTTCGGCTAAAGCCGTTGTTTAGATAGCTGTTCAGACCTAATACCCCCGCGCTGAAGCAGTGGGGCAACGGAATGGGTTGGGGTAACTGAACCGTGAAATACTGCTTCATTGTAAACAAAAAGTGTTTTCGCTATTCACCTTTCGCCAAAAGCCTTTGCAGGTTAAAAGACGTTACAACTTATCTTTAAACGCCCTGGAATGGACCGGGGCGTTTTATTTTAGCATTCTTTCCAAACTGTTTTAAAACAAACATTCAATCATGAGAAGACTGAGCTTGTTCTTTCTTTTGCTATTCTTTTTGGGGACGGCCATGGCCCAAACCGACAAAGGGTACCAGATGCCCGCCAAAGAAGTGGCCGATCTGCTGCTGGCCAAACCGACACCATCCGTTAGCATCAACAGCAAAGGCGACTGGATGCTGCTGAGCGAACGCAACCCCTATCCTACCGTGGAGGAACTGGGCCAGCCCGAACTGCGCATTGCCGGCCTGCGCATCAACCCGGCTAATTTTTCACCCAGCCGCCAGGTGTTTATCAACAACTTTAAGTTGAAGAACATTAAAACCGGTAAAGAAGTAACAGTAATCGGCCTGCCGCAAGACCTGCTGGCTTCCAACATTAGCTGGAGCCCGTCAGAAAGCAAGATTGCGTTTCTGAACACCACCAACAACCGCGTTGATTTATTTGTGGTGGATGTGGCTACGCAAAAAGCAACAAAGATCAACAAGCAGGCAGTGAACAACACTTTGGGTGCTGCCTACACCTGGGTGGATGACAACACCATCCTTTACAAAGCCACCACCGCACCGGCTACGGCGGCTCCGAAAAAAAGCATTACACCCAAAGGTCCTGCCATTCAGGAAAATATGGGCAAGGCTGCACCGGATCGCACCTACCAGGATCTGATCAAATCACCTTACGATGAAGACCTGTTCCAGTTTTATGGAACGGCGCAACTGGTGCAAAACCGGGCTGGCGTGGAAACAAAAATTGGTGCGCCGGCTATCTACCTTACAGCCAGCCTTTCTCCGGATAAGGGTTATATGATGACCCGGACTATCCGCAAGCCGTTTTCTTACCTCGTAGGTGCTTATGGCTTTCCTACCACTATCAACATTATTGACCGCAGCGGGAAAGTAGTGAAGCAACTGGCGCAACTGCCATCTGCCGAAGGTACTCCCAGTGGTTATGATAATGTGCAGAACGTTCCCCGCGGTTTTGACTGGCGGGATGACGAAGCGGCTACCGTGGTATGGGCACAACCACTGGACAGTGGCCTGATCAAAACAAAAGTTGAGTATCACGATGCCGTCTATGCGCTTTCTGCACCGTTCACCGGTCAGCCGAAAGAACTGTTTAAGACCACGATGCGTTACCGTGGCACGTCATGGGGCGATGCCTCGCTGGCACTGGTGAGCGAAGGCCTTCGCTCCAAACAAACCAGCCGTGTGAGCCGCTATAATTCCACTACCGGAAAGCTGGAGAAATTGTACGACCTGGCGCAAACCGATGCATACAACGATCCCGGCGACCCGGTAAGAGCGAAAAACAAATGGGGCCGCAATGTGATCGTTACGGTGGATAACGGCACCAAGCTGCTGATGAACAATATCCAAGGATCATCGGCCAAGGGCGACCTGCCCTTCCTGGCGAAGTTTGATTTGGCCACAAAAAAGAACGAAATCATCTGGCGCAGTGCCGAAGGCACGTACGAATACGTGGCCGATGTGCTGGACCCGCAGGCCCTTACGCTAGTTACCCGCCGCGAAACACAGACCGATGTGCCCAACTATTTCCTGAAGGACCTGGTACGCCGGATTGCTGACCGTCCGCTGACGAAGTTTGAAAATCCTTACCCGCAACTGGCCGGTGTAACAAAGGAAAAAGTGTTTTACAAACGGGCCGATGGCGTGAACCTGACCGGGGATCTTTACCTGCCCAAAGGCTATAACAAGGAAAAAGACGGACCGCTGCCCGTGTTCATGTGGGCCTATCCCCGCGAATTCAACTCGGCCAATGATGCCGCGCAGGTTCGTGGCTCGGAGCATCGTTTTACCACCATCAGCTGGGGTTCGCCAATTTTTTATGTAACGCAGGGCTTTGCCGTGTTGAATAACGCCGAATTCCCGATTGTTGCCAAAGGCGATGGAAAACCCAACGACAATTTTGTAGAGCAGTTAAAACTGAACGCCGAAGCGGCCATTAACAAGCTGTCGGAAATGGGCGTTGGCGATCGCAACCGTGTAGCTGTTGGCGGTCACAGTTATGGTGCTTTTATGACGGCTAACCTGCTTGCACACACGAATTTGTTCAAAGCCGGTATTGCCCGCAGCGGCGCCTACAACCGTACGCTGACGCCATTTGGATTCCAGAACGAAGAGCGGACCTACTGGCAGGCACCGCAGCTTTATTTCGAAATGAGCCCGTTCAGCTATGCCGATAAAATCAAAACACCGCTGCTGCTGATCCACGGCGAAGCGGATAACAACCCGGGTACTTTTCCCATCAACAGCGAACGCCTGTTCAATGCCGTAAAAGGCCATGGCGGTACGGTGAAGCTGGTGATGCTGCCGTACGAATCGCACAGCTACAGCGGCAAGGAAAACCTGCTGCACATGCTGTACGAACAGGGTCAATGGCTGGAGAAGTTTGTTAAGCAAACCAAGCAAGCTTTTTAACTATCTGAACTGGGATGGATAGGATAGATGGGATGTTTGGGATTATTTTAGAATAACTATCATTCTACCTGTTATAAATACAAAAGCCGTTCATGTGAACGGCTTTTGTATTATTATCATTTCAATCTTACACATCCTACGAATCATGGTTCTGACAGTCTTTGCACACGCCATGAATCACCACCTGCACATTATCGGCAACATAGCCTGCCGGCAGGTCCATCTTCGGTGACACCACATCATCCAGGCAAATGGTTTTTTCGCAATTCGAGCAAATGAAATGCACGTGATCATCGTGGTGATGGCCTTCTTCACATTCTTTGCACAGCGCATAATGCACGGAGTTATCGGCGGTAGGAATGGTATGAATGATGCCTTTCTCTTCAAAAGTTTGCAGCGTACGATAGATGGTCACCCGGTCGTATTTATCGCCCACTTCTTTTTCAATGGCGCCGTGCGTCAGTGCATCGTTGCTGCTTAAAAACAGCGAAAGAATCTTGCGCCGGCTTTCGGTGGAACTGAGTTGCCGGCGGTGCAGAATATCATTCAGTCGGGTGGTCACGCTTTTCGGTTCCATCAGTCGTTTAGGAGGTTTTTGATGTCTTCGTCCAGGGAGCTCAATTCCGATGGTTTCAGTCCGTCATAAATTTTTACCACTTCACTTTTCTTATTCACCAGGGCAATAAACTGCGTGTGTAAAAAGTCCACGCTTTCGTTGCTCACAAAATTATTGGGGTCGTCGATGCGGAAGCTGTAACGGGCGGTTTTATAGAGGCTGTCTTTCCGGCCAGTAAGGAATTGCCATTTGGCCGTGTTTACCTGCATCGAATCCGCATAGCGTTTTAATACGGGCACCGAATCCCGCTGCGGGTCGGAAGTAAGGGAAAGAAAGATCACATCCGGGTTATCCTGCAGGTCCAGGTACTGCGACTTGATGTTGTTATTCATACGCGGACAAACCGAGGTGCAGGTTGTAAAAAAGAAATTCACTACGGCTACTTTACCTTTCAGGGCTTCGTGGGTAACGGTCTTTCCATCCTGGTTGGTGAAGGCAAAGGGCTCAACTTTGGCAATCGGCGGGAAACGTTTCTTACCGAAACCGGGAATGGTGGAAGAAAGCGCATAATAAAAACCCAGCACCAGCACTGTGAAGAACGCAACGTAAAAGATGGTTTTTTTCGACATGACGCAGCATTTTGCACCCGCAAAGGTAACCGCAGATTGCCAGCATTGGCGAAGGATTAACAGAGGGTTTAAACACAGATTTTTGCACGAATTGTGTCGTTTGTTGTTTCACTACTCTTACGTCTTCGGTTTCGCATCTTCAAGTAAACAGCTTTTTGTTCTTTGGGATTTGCCGGTTGCTTCTTGTCGATTGACTGTTGACATTGACTATCTTTCCAAAAAGAAAACATGAAGAACCTTTGGCTGGCCCTTTTTCTTTTTACATCGTTTGCTACGGCTGCACAAACCGTGGAGGAAAGCGAGATCAAAAAACTTCTTCTTGTACAAACAGAATCCTGGAACCGCGGCGATTTGGAAGGCTTTATGCAAACGTATTGGAAGAGTGATTCGCTGATGTTTATCGGGAAAAATGGTGTGAAATGGGGCTGGCAGGAAACGCTGGACAATTACAAACGCGGTTATCCTGACACTACCGCCATGGGCAAACTTTCGTTCGATATTCTCGTGGTAAAAAAACTTTCTCCGGACTATTATTATGTAGTAGGAAAATGGATGCTGAAACGCACCATCGGTGACCTTAGCGGCCATTACAATTTATTGCTGCGTAAAATAAAAGGACAGTGGGTGATCGTGGCCGATCATTCTTCCTGAGAGAAAAGCTGCGAACATTGCGCTGTGAGCTTCGAGCAGTTTATCAGAAACTACGAACAACCAAGGAAATTAAAATATCCTGATATCCCAATATCGCAATATCGCAATATCCCAACTCCCTCACTCCCTCCTGCGCCATACCCGGTAAAAATAAAAGAGCAGCAGTGGAAGGCTGACAAGCAGTAGCAGGTAGAACACAATATTGTAAGCATCCAAACCATTGCGCACATAACCCATGCGCAGGAACAATCCCAGGGTAGACATAAACAGGAGCCAGATGGCACCTACCCCAAAAGAGTTCATGATCTTGCGGAAATAACGTTTGACCTCAGGGTCCCAGCCCTGGTTGTATTCATCCATGATGCAGCAAAGTTCGCGAGTTCACAGGTTCACTCGTTCGCAAGTTGAAAACCTCTCAACTTGTGAATAGCAACGCGTAAACTCGTGAACGAGTGAACTTGTGAACGGGTCACGGCACCAGCAAGGCGCGGAAGTCCGCTGAGTCGCCGTTAAAAACATTAAAGTCCACCTTGGAGCGAATGCCGTTCACACGGCCTTCTTCGCTGTGCTGCCAAAACTGCCAGGAACGTTTAATCCGCGGACTGTTGGGCTGGTAATAATGGGCGATCCACAGCGGGTAATCGTCAAAGCTACCCTTGAGATATTTTTCGTAAAAGGTCACATAGGTATAAATGATCGGTTTCACGCCGGTTGCGGCTTCCACGGCATCCAGCCAAACCTTTACCTCCTGCTGAATTTTTGCTTTGGGAAGGTTCCAGCCTTTTTCAATATCCAGCACGGGTGGCAGGTCGCCGCTTTCCAGCTTTACCGTGCTGAGAAAACGTTTGGCCTGGCTTTTTCCATCCTTTTTCGGGTTGAAAAAATGGTAGGCGCCGCGGGTAACCCCGGCTTCTTTGGCCTTTTTCCAGTTGCGTTTAAAAAGCGGGTCCACCAGGTTGGTGCCCTCGGTTGCTTTGATAAAGGCAAAGCCAATCTGCACGTTCTTCACTTTCATTTGCTTTACCAGGCCCCACGAGACGGTTTGCTGGTAGCGGCTTACGTCAATGCCGTGGATCTCGTACCGGGATGGAATGGAAATGCCAAATTCTTCGTACCGCACCGAACTGGGTCCGGGTGTAACGGCCCAGAGGTAAAACAGGTAGGCAAAAAAACAGCCGGCCGATAGAAGGGTCAGCCACAGAAAAGGACGCAGGGAACTATTTGATTTTCGTTTTGCCACGGGAAATTCGCCTGCAAATAACGGTCAATCCTGTTGATGAATTGTTATAACTGGCTGTGCATGAAAAAACAAGGTTTCCGAAGCAAATAAATCCTTCCGCAGGTTATTAAAACATTAAGCCAGTGCACTTTTTAAAACATTAATAAAATTAGAAACGAATCCTTCCCTGGCCTCCAAGTTCAAGGCATCAAGCGATAAAAACGGGTTCAGGTCCTCCAGTTCCACCAGCAAAAGCCGGCCATCCGGCAAGCGGCAGGCATCTACCCGCACAATGCCGCGGGCCATGTTGTTCCACTGGATAAAGCGTTGCGCAAACGCCAGATCGTCTTCCGTTGGTGCGTATGCTTTCAGGTCCCAGCGTTTTTCCCTGTCCGGTGCATACAGGGCATATTGAAACCGGTTGTTCAGGTAATAAAAGGAAACCTCGTAGACAAAAGGAATAAAAGGCTGAATCAACTGATCCTGCAAGGTGATTTGTAATAATTCTTCTTTTGCCAGCACCTGCATGCCGATCGAGTCGGCGCCGTCTTTTAGTTTGACAATATATTTCTCCGGAGTACCCAATTGTGCCAGCTCATCCAACCTTTCAACAGTAGGAATCACCGGGTACCCTTCCCGGGTCAACTGCAGCAGGTAGTCTTTTCCCTTCATATCGGCTTTGCCGTCAAATGAGTTGAAGGTAAGAATGCCTTGCTCCTGCACGGCTTGTACAAATTGGGCAAAGTACGCTTTGTAACCCATCACCGGGCCGGTATTGCGAAAAACAATGAGGTCAGCATACTGTAAAAATGAAAGCGCCTGTTGCGGATGTGCCAGCAGGAGATCAAAATGATCCTTGAGCCTGCCGGTTAAAAAAAGGTCTTCTTCATAATAATTTCTGCCCTGCGCTTGGTAATAAAGATCAGTGAGATAAAGGATGGTTGCCACAGTTATGCCTTAAAAGGGTGCAAGGTAAGGGTGTGCCCAGGAAAAAAGGAGCAAATCGCTGGTGCGCAATCACAGTTTGGCGGAAAGAAAACGGATCGGCAACCGGTAAAGACGGCTGCTTATCTTTGCCGCATGCCATGGAACTGGAGCGACAGCCTGAATCTTTTTGGAAAACTTACCCCCCGTCGGGCCCTGAACGCCGCTAAGGTGCTGGCTTCCTACCAGGTGAGCAAGTGGACCCAAAAACCCGTGCAGTGGGGCTACCCGGTTTCCATTTCCTTTGAGCCGACAACTTCCTGCAACCTGCGCTGCCCCGAATGTCCAAGCGGGCTGCGGGCCTTTACCCGTCCCACGGGCATGCTGCAAAAGGATTTTTTCCGCGAAACCATCGACCAGTTGCACAAAGAGCTGCTTTACCTTGTGTTTTATTTCCAGGGGGAACCTTATCTCAACCCGGCTTTCCTGGAGATGGTGCAATACGCTTCGGCCAAAAAAATTTACACGGCCACTTCCACCAATGCCCATTATCTTACCGATGCCGCCGCCAAAAAAACGGTGGAAAGCGGGCTTGATCGCCTGATCATTTCCATTGACGGCACCACGCAGGAAACCTACAAGCAGTACCGTGTGGGCGGCAACCTGGAGAAAGTGCTGCAGGGCGCCGCCAATATTGTCAAATGGAAAAAAGAATTAAAGAGTAAAACGCCTTTCGTGGTTTTCCAGTTCCTGGTGGTGCGCCACAACGAGCACCAGATTGAAGATGTAAAACGGCTGGCGAAAGAAATTGGTGTGGACGACGTATGGCTGAAAACCGCGCAAGTCTACGACTACGAAAACGATCCCAACCAATTGATTCCCGCCAATAATAAATACAGCCGTTACAAAAAAGACAAGGAAGGCAAATACGCTTTCAAAGGAAACAATGCCAACCATTGCTGGCGCCTCTGGCACGATCCCGTGATTACCTGGGACGGCACCGTGGTTCCCTGCTGTTTTGATAAGGATGCACAGCACAAGCTTGGCTCTCTGCGACAGCAGCCGTTCAAAGAGCTTTGGCAAAACGGGGATTATAAAAACTTTCGGAGCCAGGTTTTGCAAAGCCGAAAGAACATCGATATCTGCGCCAACTGCTCCGAAGGTGTGAAAGTTTGGGGATAGACCAATCGGCAATGGACAATATGCAATATGCAATCGGAAGACATTTTAAAATTTTTCCTAACCCTTTGCCAATTGCATATTGCATATTGCTAATTTTGAAAAGATGGGTATTGAAAAAGAAATTCACCAGCAAACCTTTCGCAACGGCCGGCAGAAAGCCCTGATCAATCTTCTTTACACCTATGGCTGGGCCATTGAAAGGATCAAAGGCTTTTTGGCGAAGGATGACATTACCCACCAGCAATACAACATCCTGCGCATTTTACGCGGGGCGCATCCCCAGCCGCTTTCCACCCTGCAGATCCGCGAACGGATGCTGGATAAGATGAGCGATACCAGCCGCATTGTGGACCGCCTGGTGCTGAAAGGCCTCGTGCAAAAATCACCCTGCTCCAAGGACAAGCGCCTGGTAGATGTGGTGATCTCCGAAAAAGGGCAGGAGCTCCTGAAAAAACTGGACGAACAGGCCGAAGCCATGGACCACAGTCTCATGGGCGGCCTTTCGGAAGAAGAAGCGGAACACCTGACGCTGCTGCTCGATAAATTGCGCAGCAACGGTGCCGCGTAAACTATTTTCGGAAAGACGGAAAATTGAAAACAGCTTTCCCCAAAAATTCTGCAACGCATTGCCCCGTTGCCTTCTTGCCTCTCTGTCTCCAAATCAGGAATTAACGTTTTTACAGTTCGCCCGATTCTTCCGCCCTGCCCAGTTTTCCTATCTTCACCCTCTCATCAGTGACTATGAAGAATCTATCCTTTTTGTTTTGCTTTTTGTCCCTTTCTCTTTTGTCTGCCGCCCAGCCCAAGGCAGAATTTCGTGGTGTATGGATCGCTTCTGTTGATAATATCGACTGGCCACGGCGCGGACAGTATGATGTGGAAGCCCAAAAAGCCGAATTTATCCGGCAGATGGATATGCACCAGCGTAACGGGATGAATGCCGCCATTGTACAGGTACGGCCCGCCGCCGATGCGCTTTACCCTTCGCCCTACGAACCCTGGAGCCAGTGGCTGACCGGTGTGCAGGGCAAGGCCCCGGCACCGTATTACGACCCGATGCAGTTTACCATTGAAGAAGCCCACAAGCGGGGATTTGAGTACCATGCCTGGGTGAACCCCTACCGGGCTACATTGTCGGTGGGCAAATCGTCGGTTGCGCCCAATCATATCAGCCGCCTGCACCCTGAGTGGTTCCTTCAATACGGCAATACGCTTTATTTTGACCCGGGCAACAAGGATGCGCAGCACTGGGTGGTGGATGTGATCACCGACATGGTAAGCCGCTACGATGTGGACGCCATTCACATGGATGACTATTTTTATCCTTACCGCATTGCCGGAAAGGAATTTCCCGATACGGCCTCTTACCGGAAACACGGTACCGGCATGAGCAAGGACGAATGGCGCCGCAGCAACACCGATTCGATTGTGGCAAAGCTGTCGAGGGCCATCAAGGAAACGAAGCCCTGGGTAAAGTTTGGGATTTCACCCTTTGGCGTTTGGCGTAACCAGGACAAAGACCCGATGGGAAGTCCTACCCGGGCCGGCGTTACCAATTACGATGACCTTTATGCCGATGTGCTGCTATGGCTGCGCAACGGTTGGATCGATTATGTATCGCCGCAGATTTATTGGGAGTTCTCGCACAAGGCGGCACCCTTTCAGCCTATTTTGGAATGGTGGAACAAAAACAGCTATGGCCGTCATTGTTATATCGGCATGGGCATTTACCGGGCCGGCAGCAACGCTGCCTGGAAAAACCCGAACGAGTTGCCGCGGCAGATTGACTCTACCCGGGCCATGCCCAATGTACAGGGACAGATCTATTTCAGCAGCACGACGTTTGATAAAAACCCCTATGGCTGGAACGAAGTACTGCGCAACAAATATTACCGGGAGCAGGCTTCCATTCCGGAAATGCCCTGGCTGCCCAAAAGACCAGCGTCAGTTTCAGCTTCCGCAGGCAATTAAGCTTGTAGCAAAATAATATAACGATGAGAAAGCCTCCTGCTTCAGCAGGAGGCTTTTTTGTTTTCAGCATCACCAAAAAAGTAAACTTTTGTCAAAGCCTTTGTACCCGAAAACTTTCCTTCCACCCATTTTTTGTCAACATGCTTGCATTGCGCGGGATGAGTGGACAACTACCCGCAGTGCCATGGCCACAGATTGCCGCTCGTCAATTGCCCCGCCATTTATGGCGGGGATAAGAAAGGCTGCTATTCTACTTATGGACTTTAGTCCAATGATGCCGTCTGTTTCGGCTAAAGCCGTTGTGTGAAGGACGAGGGCTGCTATTATTTCAACCCCGCGCTAAAGTGGCGGGGCAATTAGAGAAAGCTAGGGTTGTCAAATGATCCTGCAACCGCGCATCCAAAAATGATCGTGTACACGTCCAACCGCAAACGGCATATAAAATCCGGTTGCTACATTTTCCATAAAAAAACAAAAAGCCTCTGTCAGCATGCTGACAGAGGCTAAAGTTATATCGTGCAAAAGCAAGGGTCTGTGCGCAGCCACCTACCCTTGGGGGATGGAGGAGGCCCTTACTTCGCCGCTTTTTCGTAATGCTCACTCACCTTGCTCCAGTTGATCACATTCCAGATCGCCGCCAGGTAATCCGGACGCTTGTTCTGGTATTTCAGGTAGTAGGCGTGTTCCCATACGTCAATGCCCAGGATCGGTGTGCCTTTAACTTCGGCCACATCCATCAGCGGGTTGTCCTGGTTGGGGGTGGAGGTTACTTCCAGTTTGCCGTCTTTTACAATCAGCCATGCCCAGCCGCTTCCAAAGCGGGTAGCACCGGCCGCATTCACTTTTTCTTTCAGGGCATCAAAAGAGCCAAAGGTGCTGTTGATGGCATCGGCCAGGGCGCCTGTCGGTTGCCCGCCGCCATTGGGTCCCAGGATTTCCCAGAAAAAAGAGTGGTTCCAGTGGCCACCGCCGTTGTTACGAACAGCCGGAGAAATAGACCCGGCGCTGGCCACCAGTTCTTCCAGGCTTTTGCCTTCGTGTTCGGTGCCGGCAATGGCTTTATTCAGGTTGTCCACGTAAGCCTGGTGGTGCTTGCCGTGGTGGATCTGCATGGTCTGTGCGTCGATGTGTGGTTCCAGGGCTTCAGGTGCATACGGTAGTGCGGGGAGTGTAAATGCCATAACGTTCAGATTTAAGATTTACGGTTAAAGATTTGTCCTAAGGAGAAACAAAGTTACAGGGCGGTAACGGAAACTTGGCCGGACCTCTTAAAAACCTCGCATTTCTCCCGTGTGATGCAGCATTTTGGTTGTCTTTTGTGTTTTATAAAGGATTGACAGTAACCATACATGTATTTGTCTTCAGGATTTATTTCGGGATTGGTATTTTCATTAGCCAAATCCGGATTTCCGAAAACCGGTTTCAAGTTGTCACGTAATCACTCAAATAAACCAAGCATTATGAAGAAATCACTGCTGTTAGCATGGATCATTCTTTCCATTCCTCTCCTGGTATTTAGTCAGACCCGTCAGGTGACCGGTACGGTTACCGACGACAAAGGCGCTCCTTTAGCCGGCGTTTCGGTTTCACAAAAAGGCACAACCACGGGTACAGTCACCAATAACAACGGTGCCTACACGTTAGCTGTGACGGGCGCCAGTCCTATCCTGGTCTTTACCTACTCCGGTATGCAGCCGCAGGAATTGCCGGTAGGCATGGGATCGGTTTACGATGTTAGGCTTCTGCCGGGAGGTGCTATGTCCGAAGTGGTCGTTACGGCCCTGGGCATCCGCCGTGAAAAGCGGGCATTGGGTTATACGGCGCAGGAAGTTTCCGGCGAAGCCCTCACCCAAACAAAACAGACCAACGTTGTGAATGCACTGCGCGGACAGGTAGCCGGTGTACAGATCAACAGCGGCGGTGGAGCGCCGGGGCAGGGCTCCCGCATTATCATCCGCGGGATAAAATCGCTGAGCGCCGGCAAAAACAACCAGCCCCTGTTTGTCATTGATGGCATTGTAATGGACAACAGCACCATAACCGGCGGCGATGCTTCGGGACAGACTGAGCTTCGGGGAATGTCGAACCGGGCGGCAGACATCAACCCCGACGACGTGGAATCCATCTCCGTGCTGCGGGGCGGGGCGGCAACAGCACTTTACGGGCAGGCCGGCTCCAACGGCGTAGTTATCATCACCACCAAATCCGCCCGGGCCGGGAAAATGCGCATCAATTTCACCAGCACCTATGGCATTGATGAAGTGAACAAGTTTCCGGATGTACAAAACGTGTATACACAGGGCTACCGGGGTGTTTATGATCCCATCACCATTTTTACCAACTGGGGACCAACCGTAGCTGAAGCAAAAGCAATCGATCCCACTCACCCTGATGAGTTGTTTCACAATTATGCCCGGGCTTACCAGAAAGGCAGCCAGGTGCGCAACTCCCTGATTCTTTCGGGCGGAACGGAGAATGCCCTGCTTACCTCCTCGTTTGCGCACTTCAAGCAAACCGGCGTGATTCCCAATTCCGATTACCAAAACATTTCAGTGCGCCTGAACGGCCAATTCAAAGCCGGCAATATCTTCCGCTTCACCCCTTCGTTCAACTACATTAACTCCGGTGGCCTGCGGGTGAACTCGGAGCGCTATAATGAGCAGTTGAGCTACTGGTCGCCGCGGCATGATGTAAAGGACTATATCAAAGAAGACGGCACCATGAAAGGCTACCGCGACAACCCGATCTACGGAACCTACTCCAACCGCTTTAAGGATAATGTTAACCGCATCATCGCCAACGTTTCCGCTACGTTATCGCCTGTAAAATGGTTTGACCTTGACTACCGTGGCGGTATGGACTTTTACACCGACTTCAGAAGGCACACGGCACCTGGGCCCAGGGGGCTTGCCGGTGAGATGAACTTTAGCGATAACGGGTTGGGATTTGTCCGGGAGTTCCGCATCAGTAACCGCCTGATCACCTCCAATATTTTTGGTACATTCAAAAAAGACTGGGGCAGTCGCTTGAACTCTGTGTTACGTGTGGGGAACGATGTGAGGGCACAGCGCTTTAGCCGCCTGACCTCTACCGGCTCGGAACTGGATATTCCAACGCTTCTTTCCATCAATAACTCAAAGGTCCGTGCTACCGACCAGTATGAAGAAGATTACCGGATTGTGAGTGCGTATGGAGACCTGTCTTTAAGCTGGGACAATTTCCTCTTTTTGAACGTTACCGGACGTAACGACTGGACCTCAACCCTGGCTACAGGAAACAACTCTTTCTTTTATCCTTCAGTAAGCCTTTCGTATGTCTTCACTGATCATTTTCTTAAGGCTCCCTGGCTGAGCTTTGGTAAATTCCGGGCTTCCCTGGCTGAAGTGGGCAAGGATACCGATCCTTATCAAACCAATGCCTATTTCACTCCAGTGGTTCTGACTTCCAGCCAACAGGTAACCTGGACCCGGGCCAACAGCCGCGGCCAGCAAACACTTAAGCCGGAACGGACATCCACGCTGGAGTTGGGTGCCGAATTGCGGGCCCTGAACAACCGCATTGGGCTTGACTTTACCTGGTACAAGCTGAACAGCCGCGACCAGATCATCCCTGTACTCATTTCTCCTACTACCGGTTACACAAGTGTCATCACCAATGCCGGTGAACTGGAAAACAAAGGCGTCGAGATCGTATTGAACGGCTCACCCATAAAAGGACGTGATTTTAGCTGGGATGCTACCATCAACTTTACCCGCAACCGCAATAAAGTGGTGAGTATTATCGAAGGTCTTACAGAAATCACCGTGGGTTCCTGGTTTGGGTATGTAGGCTCCACTGCCACCATGAAATACATTCCCGGCCAGCCGGTGGGAAGCATCTATGGAACCTCCTACCAACGTTATTACGGCAACAAGCCCGATGATAAACTGACAGTGGACGAAAGCCTGCCGATTGTCATTGCCAGCACCGGTGCCAACCGCGGCTTCCCGGTTCGGGATCTTACGCAACGCATCCTGGGCAACTCGCAGCCCGACTGGACCGGTGGTTTCATGAACACGTTTACGTATAAAAACCTGCGCCTATCCTTCCTGTTTGAAACTCACCAGGGCCAGGACCGTTACAACCAGTTAGGCAACTACCAGTCGGCTTTTGGTACGGCCCCCTATACGCTGGACCGCAATACCTCCAAAGTGTTTGAAGGCGTGCTGCCCGATGGCACTCCCAACACGCAACTGGTTTATTTGGGACAAGGCGTAGGCCCCGACGGACGTGATTATACCGATGGTTTTTACCGAAACGTTCACCGCGGCGTGACCGAAAACTTTGTAGAAGATGCTTCCTGGGTGCGCCTGCGCAACCTGAGCCTGAGCTACAAGATCCCCACCAATTTTATCCGGGGCAACGTGCTGAAGGATGCTACGGTGACCTTCACCGGTAACAACCTTTTCCTGTGGACCGATTTCAGTGGCTTCGATCCCGATGCCAGCAGCTTTAACAGCGGAAGCAACGTGGATGCCTTCACAGGCTTTGCTTACCCGGCCGTTCGCAGCTACCTGCTCAGCATCAACTTAAACTTCTAAACCATTTGCCATGCAAAAGATATTTCGTTTTGTTTTTTTACTTGTCCTGATCGGGGGGGCAACATCCTGTAAAAAGTTTCTGGATGTAAACACCAACCCGAACGCTCCTACGTCGGCGCCAATCAACGGCTTGTTGCTGCGTGCCACCAATCGAACTGCTATCAATGTGTTCAACGTGGGCAATCTCGTGTCCAATTACACGCAGTACCTGGCCTCGCCCAACGCGGCCTCACCCAGCGATACCTACGACCAGATTGATGCCAGCGATACCTGGACAGCCCTGTATGATGCGATGACCGACATCTACGACATGCAGCAGCAGGCCCAGGCAGCCGGCGCCACCCAATACCAGGGCGTGGCCAATATCCTGATGGCCATGAATCTTAGCCTGATTCACAATGTATGGGGGGCAGCTCCGTTTTCTGAGGCGTTCTCCGGAGATGTGCTCACGCCCAGCTTTGACGATGCCAACTCGCTTTATCAACGCAGTCTTACCCTGCTTGACGAAGGGATATCCCTGCTGGGGCAAAGCGGCAGTACCATCACCATTCCTACAGCTGCCGCCACCAGTCCTGACCTGATTCACCAGGGCAAAACCGCCAACTGGATAAAAACGGCCTATGCCCTGAAAGCCCGGTTGCTGAATCAATTGAGCAAAACGCAACAATATAACCCTACGGCTATTTTCGATGCATTGTCGAAAGCGTATACATCCAATGCCGATGATGCTTTTGTTACAACCTTTGACGTACGCAATCCCTGGAATGCCGTAGCCGTGGCAAACGCCGGACAGATCCTACAGGGTTGGCTTTCTGAGTATTATGTAGAGGCAATGGACGGTACTCTCTTTGGTGTAAGTGATCCGCGCCTTCCTCTTGTAGCCACGCTAACGCAGTTTGGCGACTATCGCGGCACCCGCAATGGCGCCGGCCGAATTGGTACTGGTATTGATGATGAGGAGTCTTACCTAAGCACTGACGGCTTTTACTCCAGCACAAAGTCACCCCTCTACATTATTTCCTACGATGAAATGAAATTTATCGAAGCAGAAGTGGCGTTCCGCACCAACGATAAGCCCAGAGCATATAGCGCCTACCTGGACGGCATCCGTGCCAATATGAATAAAATGGGCGTGGCTGCCGGAGCAAGAGATGCCTATGTAAACGATCCTGCGGTTTCTGTAGGTGCCAATAACCTGACACTGGAAATTATCTTCCGCGAAAAATGGAAGGCACTTTTCCTGAGCCCGGTGACCTGGGACGATGCCCGCCGCTTCAACTATGGCTATAATGGGTTCCAGTTGCCACTGAATGCTGTGCAAACAACACCCATCCGGCGCCTGGTGTACCCCAATGTTGAACTCAGCCGAAATGGCGCTAATGTGCCGGACGTAGGCAGTGTCATTCAACGGCTTTGGTGGGACCAATAGACACCAACAGTTTGTTATAATACAAAATCCCATACAGCTTCTGTATGGGATTTTTATTTGTTTGGAAAATGCAATAAACTACCTTTTACCGCTTATCCTGAATCTTCACCCAACATTTTCGTTTAAACTCCATAAATAATTTTTTAAAATATTTTAACAATTAATTCTTGATTCTCTATATTTAAGGACTCAACAAAAACTTACGCCACATGAGACAATTTGTACTGCTGGTACTTTTTACACTAAGTACCGTCTTCTCTTTTGCGCAACAGCGAACGGTTTCGGGCAAAATCACCGATGCCAATGGCGAACCGGTTCCCGGCGCTTCCATTAAAGTAAAAGGCACACAAAAGGGAGCCATGGCTGATGCCAATGGTTCTTTTAGTCTGAGTGCACAGCCCGGCGACATCCTGGTGATCTCTGCTGTGGGTATTGCTACAAGGGAAGTCCCGGTTACCGCCAATACCACCACGTACAATGTATCACTAGCCCGGCAGAACCAGGAAATGTCGGAAGTGGTGGTAACGGCCCTTGGCGTACGCCGCGAAAAAAAGGCCCTGGGTTTTGCCGTACAGGAAGTGAAAGGCGAAAACCTGACCATTGCCAAATCGACGGATGTCAGCTCTTCGCTGGCCGGTAAAGTAGCCGGTGTACAGCTGGTGGGCTCTCCCAGTTCCACGTTCGATAATGCCGACATTATTATTCGTGGTGTGACCGGCCTGGGTGTCTCCACTCCCCTGTTTATTGTGGACGGAACGCCTACCAACCAATCAGCTGTGATTATGGATAACGTAGAGTCGGTATCAGTGCTGAAAGGTGCGGCCGCTACCGCTCTTTACGGCCAGCGTGCACGGGACGGTGTTGTGGTAATCACCACCAAAAAAGGCACCCGCAGGCGCTCAACCAGCGTGGAAGTAAACCTGGGTGCTACCCTTGAAAATCTTGCCCTGCTACCGCCTTACCAGAATCAATATGCGGGTGGATACGCTTCTTCATCCAGCACGAAAGGCACAACCTTCGATGACGAAGGCTTTTACATTTTCAAATACAACCCGGCCCGGCACCCGGCTTCTTGGGCGGCTTTTAACGGGCAGCGGATGTTGGAATACGGTGCCGATGAAAGCTGGGGTCCGAAAATGGAAGGCCAGCAATACCGTGCCTACTGGAGCTGGTATCCCGGCGCTGAATTCGGGCAGTTAACACCACTCAATCCCCAGCCTGATAACGTAAAAAACTTTTTCCAGACAGGTCGCAACCTGAACAACTCTATCTCCCTGAACAGTGGCAGCGAAACCCACAACTTCCGGTTCACGTATGGTAACCAGAACCGGACCCTCGTGATTCCCAATGCCAAACGGGACCAGCACCAACTGGCCCTGAACGGTTCGTTTGACATGAGCAAGGCCATTGTACTTTCCACCGATCTGACGTATACAAATTCCTACACCAAAGGACAGCCGCGGGAAGGGTACCGCCTGGATGGACTGAACGTAACGCAAAACTTCAACCAGTGGTTCCAGCGCCAGTTGGACATTGAAAGAATGAAGCGCTACCGCGAACCGGATGGAAGCCTGAATTCCTGGAACATTGGTGACCCCAACAGCACCAGTGATCTTTCCGTGTATGGAAAGCCGGCCTACTGGGATAATCCTTATTTCGTTCTGAACGAAAACTTCGGTACGGAGCGGCATAACCGCCTGGTTGGTAACGTAGGCCTGAACATTAAGTTCAACAGCCATTTGAACTTGCAGTCGTTTGTCCGGACCAATACTTACTCCAATGAGAATGACTTCCGGATGGCCTCCGGTGGTCTGAACCAGGATAACTTTTCCATTGTTCAGAACACCTATCGTGAAATGAACTACGAAAGCAACCTGATGTACCGCAACCGCTTTGGCGACTTCTCGCTGGATGGAATGTTGGGTGTAAATGTTCGCACCAATTATTACAGCCAGTTGTCTGAGGCTACAACCGGTGGTCTGAGCTCACCAAACTACTTCGACATCAGGGCTTCTGTGGGTCGTCCGGATATTGCCCGTACATACAACAAATACCAGGTAAACAGCCAGTATGCAAGGGCCTCTTTTGGCTATAAAGACATGGCCTTTATTGATGCCACGGTGCGTCGCGATGCGTCTTCTACCCTGCCGGCGGATAACAACACCTACATCTATCCTTCCATCAGCGGTAGCTTTATTTTTTCCGAGCTCACCAAAATGTCGCTTCCCTGGCTGAGCTATGGTAAGATCCGCGGAAACTTTGCCCAGGTAGGCGCTGACCTGGCCCCGCACTCGCTTGACCTGGCCATCAACAACGGCTCTTTTTATGGCAGTAACCCTTCAGTCACTATCGGTAACCAATTCCGTGGTGGTGCCATTGAGCCAGCCCTGACAAGGGGTTATGAATTTGGTGTGGAACTGAAATTCCTGAACCGCATCGGCCTCGATGTATCTGTCTATAAAAACAATAACATCAACCAGATCCTGGCGGTGGATGTATCGCCATCCAGCGGCTTTACAACAGCACAGATCAATGCCGGTAACATTGTAAATGAAGGGGTGGAAATCTCTCTGAGCGGCACACCGGTACAAAGCCGCGATTTTTCCTGGGATGTAACGGTCAACTGGGCCAAAAACAGGAACAAAGTAGAAGAGCTTTATCCCGGCCTGGAAAGCTACCTGTATGCCACTAACCGTTTCGATACCCGCCTGGAGCACCGTGTGGGCGGCGAATGGGGCATGTATTACGGCCGCAAATGGCGGGTGGATGAAAAAACCGGTAAAACCGTGATCAATGCATCGGGCCAGCCTGAATATGACATCAACCAACCCATTGGACAAGTACTGCCCAAATGGACAGGTGGTACCTATCAAACCATTCGCTACAAAGGCATTGACCTGAGCTTTAACCTCGATTTCCAGAGCGGCGGCCTGTTTTATTCCGAAACCCGCAACTTCAGCACAGGTTCGGGCCTGACCGAAGAAACGATTGGCGTGAACGACAAAGGCCATGATTGGAGAGACTACCCAGGAACCTATACCCTGGCTGGCGGCAATACCGGCAACGGCGGTATCCGCATTCCGGGTGTGTTTGCCAACGGGCAGGAAAACAACCGTTACATCCCGGCAAGAGCTTACTGGTACACCGCCCGTCAGCGGGATGCCCGCAATGTATTGCTCGATGCTTCGTATGTAAAACTGCGTGAAGTGCGCCTAGGTTATAGCTTCCCGCAAAGTGTGCTGCGTGCAGTAAAATATGCCAAGTCGGCCAACCTGGGCTTTATTGTATCCAATGCCTGGCTGATCTGGGCCAATACCAAAAAATACGGTGTGGACCCCTCCGAGCTGGAAGTGTTTTACCGTGAAGGCGGGCAGTTGTCATCAACCCGGCAGATTGGTATAAACCTGCGTGTCACCTTCTAATTATAAACTGAAAACCGGAACAGAAAATACAGTAACAATCCTTTGTTCGGTGATTCTTTCCAACACGAAAATTATCAGACGTATGAAAAAAATCTTCATCATAGCAGTGGCCGGGATCCTGATGGCTGGCTGCAATAAGTTTAAGGATATGAATGTGAGTCCTACCCTGCTCACATCCGCTTCAACCAAGGGTCTATTGACCAATGCGCAACAAGCCCTTTCCGACCTGATGCTGGGTAATACAGCCGCCAGTCGCCTGCCGGCCTTGTATATTCAACACCTGTCAGAAGGTCCCTACCCGGGTCCATCTCTTTACAATGACCGCAACCTTTCATTTTCGGGCTGGTACACCGGACCGCTATATGATTTGCAAACCATCATCACGTACAACCAGGAAGACAACAAGGCGGCGGTTGGCAATGGTTCAAAAGACAACCAGATTGCGGTTGCCCGGATCATGAAAGCCTATTATTTTCTGAATCTCACCGACCGGTATGGCGATATTCCTTATTCCCAGGCGCTAAAAGGAAACGAAGCCTTTTCACCGGTGTACGACAAGCAGCAGGATATTTATACAGACCTGTTCAAAGAGCTCACCGAGGCACAAGCCCAGATTAATACCAGTGAAAACAAAGTAGTGGGAGATGTTATCCTGAACGGCGACATGGCGGGCTGGAAGCGGTTTGCCAATACCCTGCGCATGATCATGGCCCTGCGGCTGTCAAAAGTGGATCCTGCAAAAGGAAAAACTGAATATGCCGCTGCCGATGCTGCGGGTGTTATCAGCAGCAATGCGCAGAATATTTCCTATAAGTTTCTGGCTGATGATCCCAACAACTTTAACCCCTGGTATAACAACTACCTTATCAGCAACCGGAATGACTATGCGATCAGCAAAACCCTGACGGATTATATGCTTCCCAAAAATGATCCCCGTGCGATGGTGTTTGCAGAAGTGCTGGCTGGCAACGAAGTAAAAGGTTTGCCTTTCGGACGAAATGTGGCGGTTCCCATCCCGGCCGCCTATAGCCGGATCGGGAAATATTTTGGTGGCCCCGACCAGGCCGGATCGGGTAAAGGCGCCCCCTTGGTGCTTTTATCGTATGCCCAGGTATTGTTCATGCGGGCCGAAGCGGCCAAGATTGGCTACACCGCCGGTGGCGATGCTGAAGCCAAAACACATTACGAAAATGCTATTAAAGCTTCCTGGGAACAGTATGGTGTGTTCAACCAGACAGCCTACAATATCTACATCGCCCTGCCCGATGTGGCGTATGATGCGGCCACCGGTTACCGAAAGATCATGACCGAAAAATGGGTGCATGGTTATCTCAACCACAGTTGGGAAGCCTGGAATGACTGGAGACGAACCGGTTTCCCTGTGCTTACACCTGCAACAGATGCGGTGGACTCCCGTGGCATTCCCCTGCGCCTGGGTTATCCTGCCAATGAATCTACCTTAAACGGGTCAAATTATAATGAAGCAGTATCCCGCTTAGGCGGCAAAGACGATAACTACGGAAAAATGTGGTGGCTGAAATAGGCAGACACCTTTCTTCTCATGTAAACCGAGCCGCTTTTTTAAGCGGCTCTTTTTTTATAAATTGTCTTGTTTACAAGCGGATGCTCATTGTTTTCGTAAAATTTTTTATACCAATTCTTTCCATCAGTACTAGCGTTTTTGCTGAAAGAAAGTTTTCATCAAAGAGGCACACTCCTCGTGCAGAACGCCATGGGCCAATACCGTTTTGGGATGAAAAGGCCAGGTCTCCTTGGTAATATGCAGGTAACCGTTCTTGGGGTCGGAAGCGCCGTACACAATGCGGCCGATCTTACTCCAGTACAAGGCGCCGGCACACATCAGGCAGGGCTCCACCGTTACATAAAGGGTAGCATCGGGCAGGTATTTGGCGCCTAAAAAATTAAAGGCCGAAGTAAGGGCAATCATCTCGGCATGGGCAGTCGGATCGGCCAGCATTTCAACCTGGTTATACCCACGGGAGATGATTTTTTTATCCACCACCACCACGGCACCAACCGGCACTTCGTCGGCATCAAACGCTGTTTGCGCCTGGCGGAGGGCCTGTTGCATGAAATAGTCATCGTTCATGACATCAAAGTAAAGCAATGTGACAATGTGATAATTCGATAATGTGATAATGAGCTGCTGGTGGGTAGAGGCAATAGCTCACAGCTATCTTTTATAATTTCACAATCCCGTTCCTGACGGCAAACAGCACCAGCCCGATGCGGCTTCTTACCTCCATTTTTTCCTGGATGGAAGCACTGTAATCTTCTACGGTACGCGGACTAATCTTTAGTTTGGCTGCAATCTCCTTGTAAGATAATTCGGTGCAAAAATGTTGGATAAACTCCAGCTCTTTTTCTGTGAAGGGCGATTTTTGCACCCCTTGCGCCGGCTTGTCCTCAATGCCATTGGAAAGACCCTGCATCAGCTTCCGACTGATCAACTCAGAGTGATAAAAATCTTTTTCCAGCACTGATGTTATTGCAGTGTTCAGCTCATCGGGTTCACAATCTTTCAGCACATATCCTTTGGCCCCGTTGCGGATCATGGCAATGATGGTTCCTTCTTCATCCAGCATCGAAAGCGCCAGCACTTTTATTTGCGGATAGTTTTGCTTCAGCCACAGCGTGGTTTCAATGCCATCCATCACGGGCATATTGATATCCATCAGGATCACCCGTGGCAGGGGATGCGTCTTCAGCTTCTCCTGCATCCGGGCACCATTGTCGGCTTCAAACAGTATCGTATAACCGAAATCCTTCAGAAGACTGGCCAGCCCGCTGCGTAACAGTGCATGGTCATCCACCAAGGCGATGTCAGCTTTCATGCTGCAATAATAGGAAGGGTCAGCCGGATTTCCGTACCGCCCTGCTCTCCGTTTACCTGCAGGGTGCCGCCGATAAGTTTAGCCCGGTTGCGCATGTTACGCATGCCCGACCCTTCGGCACCATTCGCACCGATGGCGACAAATCCTTTCCCGTTGTCTGTAACCATCACCTGCAGCTCCTGGGGCGCATAGCGGATCTTGACGGCAATTTGTGAGGCTTCGGAATGTTTGATGGCGTTATTCAATGCTTCCTGTACGGCGCGGAAAAGAATCAGTTCTTTTTGCGGATCAATGGGTGTGGGTATGCCAATTACCCGAAGGTTGGTTTCAAACACGCCGGCTTTTTCAATGAGCTGCAGTTCCATGGCAATGGATTCGGCCAGGCCAACTGATAGAACGGCTTCGGTATGCAGGGTTTTGGAGAGGGTGCGCAGGTCGGCAATGGCTTTGCTCACCAGTTCCTTGGTGTTTGCAATTTTTTCCGGCGTATTTTCTTTTTCCGGACGAATGGTGTTGAGGTTCAGTTTGGCAAGACTCAGGGTTTGCCCGATGTTATCATGAATTTCCTGGGCAATGTTTTTCAGCGTTTGCTCCTGCATGTCAAGCTGCGCTTCCAGGATCTCTTTTTCAAACGCAGCCTTCAGGGCTACTTTTTCCTGCAGGTATTGGCTTTGCTTTTTTTGATAAACCAGTACCAGTACAATAATGCCGATTGCCACCAGTAGAAAAAAGGCGGAGCTGATTACGATGATACTGACTTCTTCCGATAAGTTAGCCATAAGCTTCCGATAAGCAGTGAAAAAGCACTCACAAAAAGCAGCATGTTATGAACGCCCCAAAGCGTGGTGAGCAACTCTCTTTCCTGCGCAGTATACGTTGCCAATATTTGTGTAGTAAGATAATAATAGCTGAGAAAAATAATGAAACTGCCCGCAAAATAAATCAAATAGCCGGAGGCCAGCCAAAAGTTGAAATTCTGCAGGATGTTCTGATCAGTAACGTTGCTCAGGAGTTGGTGAAAATACATCAATACAAAAAAGACAACGGCTGCCGACACCAGGCTGTATCCCATGGAATCAAATAACTGGAAGTCCTGCAACACAATATTTTTTACCAGCAGGTAAAGAACAATAAGACTGGAGATCAAAGTGACAGCCCTCATTTTTGCCCGCGAGAGGAAAAGCTTCCGGAAATAAAACCCCAGGAAAACAATGGTCAGAAACGCATGAATATTGTACAACCAGATGTTGGCCGCGCTGGAGTATTTTACCATGAGGCTGGCGGTCAGCATCACAGCAAAGGTGAGAAAACAATAGGCCAGCAGGGCGGTAATAAGTTTTTCCTTATACCGCCTTGCGTATAGCCAAAGGGCTACCAGATAAATAAAATAGCCGGTTGGTTCCAGATAGTTATTGATGAAGCTGTATAGGGTCACTTTACTCTTGCGTTAAGATGGTCAGAGGAGATTAGATCGCGTCACCTTCCCCCTCGTCGTCGGTGGAGCAAGGAGGTTTGGGACAACCTTCTACTTCATAGGTTTCGTCGCCAATACTTCTTTCCTGGTCTTTGCGGCCTTTTACGGCCTTGGCCTTTACTTTCAGTACGCCGACTTTGCGGCCGTCTTTTAGTACACCCGATTCGAGGTGGGATTTGATTACAATGAATTCGCGGCCGCTATCCAGCAGCTTGCGCATGTCTTCGGTTCGAAAGACAAATTCGAGATTGTGTGGCATATATTTTTTTTAAGGTGGTAAAAATATTGCGGATTTCAAAGGTGTTGCAATAGTCTGGTTGGTACTTCCGGTCTTTTTCAAAAAAGTTAGCCGTAAACTCCCGGGACAGCCCCGTAGAAAAAATGGATTTTTTCCGTATAAATCCGGTTGACTTCGGCCAACCTATATACCAATTTTGGGGTACTGAAACCAATAGATGAATATAACGGAAACCAACATGATCGAAACGGGGCTTTCATCCGTCACACCACGCGAAATGGAGATTCTTTACTGGATGGCAGAAGGCAAGGGAAGCAAAGAAATTGCCGCCCGCCTGCACCTCAGTGTACACACGGTGCAAAAGCATACCAAGAATATTTATCGAAAACTGGACGTACACAATAAAATCGAAGCTCTTAACAAGACCAAATGGCTGATTGCCTCTCTTTATCGCAACCAAAACTAACTGCCTGCGCACCACGAACTAATTGCTTTTTTGCATGAAAAACACCAGGGAGGCGTCAGCTATCACATCAAAAAGCCGGTGAAATTATTTCACCGGCTTTTTCTTTAACTCATTTCGCAACGCGATTTTCAACTGGCACTATACACCCATAATTACAAACGTAATGGGCTGGGTATGGTACGATCGCACTTTGCGTCCGTTCTGTTCACCCGGACTCCATTTCGGGCCATTCTTTACCACCTGTTCGGCACCTTTACCAAGGCCATAACCCGGATTGTTCAAGGCGTTTACTTCTGTAATGCTGCCATCCCTTTCCACCAGGAAACGGACATTTACAGTGTACTGTCCGGGGGCCATGCCGCCGGCGGCAGCATCTTCAATATACGGCATCAGGTTGCGCTCCAGGTGGCGGCGCCACTGCGATGTGTTGACACTAGCCTCTATCTCCACTTTTTCAAAAATCTTGT
Source organism: Flavisolibacter longurius (assembly GCA_014163555.1). Lineage (GTDB taxonomy): Bacteria > Bacteroidota > Bacteroidia > Chitinophagales > Chitinophagaceae > Flavisolibacter. The sequence goes on along the minus strand of JACJGO010000002.1, from coordinate 331,831 downwards.
TCTCGTCTTCTTCCTTAACGGCAATGATACCCGTACCACCATCCGTAGCGGTTACCACATCCTTTGGTACCGGCGGGGGTGCTGCCAATATTTCCTTGTTTATACCTTCTGTAGAAACAACATCTACCACGGCAATTTCATCCACAGGAGGCATTTCACTCTTTTTCACTTCTTCATCTTTTTTCACCACAGGAGGTGTAAACTTGGTTCGTTCCACTTTAGGCGCTGCCACCTTCGGCTTTGCTGCTACAGCCGCTGTCTTTTTAGGTGGCGGCGGGGTTTCCTGCTTTGGCGGTGGCGGTGGTGGTGGTGGCGGGGTTACCGCTTCAACGTTTTCCAGCACGACCTCTCGTACGTTCAGCATCGCTGTTTGGGTATCCATGTGTGCCGGTTGTATCAGCCACATGCCCAAAAAACCAACGACTACCGTCACTACCAAAGCCGTCAGGAGTCGTTTAGGATAGGTTTTCCGCAACATGTAGGCACCGTATTGTTTGTTTCTGTTTGCAAACAAAAGGTCCAGGAGATCCGCTGTTAATATATCTTTTGCTACCATCATTTACCTCCTTTTATTCTTGATTTCCGTTCCTATGAAAGCTATGACGCTGTTCTTAAGAGGCGATTAACTGTTGATTAAAAAGGGGTTAGAGGGTGTTAAGAAGAGGCTAAAAAGCCTATGTAGTAGTAGAAGTAATTCTTTAACCAGGAGCAGAACAGAACGCTCTGCAGATAACTTTTTGATAACTTTCAGAGGGGTTATAAAATAGCAGTGACTTCTGTAATGTCGATGTTGTGGAGGTAAGCCTCAATGCCATCCATGTCCTCAAAGCTTTTAATAAAGCTTACCAGCTCGGTGGCCGTGTTGTAGAACACTTCTACATAAAATCCATCGATCTGGTAGAGAAGAACCGAAATACCCAGTGATTTTCTCTCCATCAAAAATACCCCTTTGCACTTCACCAGTTTTTCCTGTACCTCGCGGGAGGCCGAGCGGAATTGTTGCAGGTTCATAACCGGAAGGTTGATCCGGTTGTAGCGGCAAAAGCAATACCCGGTCATTTAAACAAGACCATTTTTTTATGCATCTGTGCTTGTGCAAAGGATTACACAATACGGTTACAGCTCTCTACAGCACAGCACCGGTACAGGTTGATTGTAAAGCCTGAAATGCTGATTGGCACTGCATTTGAAAAGATAGCAGTGGATGTATTGACAGAAAGGGTGGAACAGGACAGGTGCGAAAAAGATATTTTCTGTTCCGGTACAGAAGACGTGTTTGTGTTTTTTGTGTGTATTGGATAAGGTGGATAATCGCAAAAAAGGTAGCCTCCCCGGCTACCTTTTTTATTTTCCGGTGGCATCCGGCTTGCATACTGCTAAGTGTAATCTCTCACCCGATAAATAATGCGTATGAAAAATGTATTTTTCGCAGTCTGTCTGGCCGCTCTTGTAACGGCTGTTGGCAGCAACTGCTCCCGTAACCCTGTCACCGGCAAGCGCCAGATCGTAACCATGTCCACGGAACAGGAACTAGCCTTGGGACAGGAAGCCGATCCCCAGATCATTGCCCAATTTGGGCTTTATCCCGATTCTGCTTTGCAGCGCTATATGCGCCAGGAAGGGCAGGAGATGGCCGCCCTTTCGCATCGCAACGATATTCAGTACGGCTTTCGTGTTCTCAATTCCAATGTGATCAACGCCTTTGCCATCCCGGGGTATGTGTATTTCACCCGCGGCATCATGGCACATTTTAATAACGAAGCCCAGTTCCAGGGTGTGCTTGGTCATGAACTGGGACATATTGCCGCCCGGCATACGGTTATTCAGCAACGTAACCAGATGCTGGGACAATTGGGCATTATTGCCGGCGCTATCATTTCGCCGCAGTTTGGCCAGTTTGCCGAAAACGCCATGCAGGGCCTGCAGCTCCTGTTGCTGAAGAACAGCCGCGACGATGAACGGGAAGCGGATAAACTGGGGGTAGAATATTCCACCAAGGCCGGCTTCGATGCCAGGGAGATGGCTGAATTTTTCAACACCTTAAAACGTCAGGGAGAGCAAAGCGGTGGCCAGGCGCTTCCCAACCTGCTTTCCACACACCCCGATCCGGGAGAACGCAACCAAACCGTGGCCCAACTGGCTACCGAATGGAAGCAGCAGGTAGGACTGACCAATCCGCAGATCAACCGCGAAACCTATCTCCGAAGAATTGAAGGTATGGTGTATGGCGAAGATCCGCGGGAAGGTTTTGTAGAAGCCTCTGTTTTTTATCATCCTGAACTGCGCTTCCAATATCCCATCCCGCAGGGTTGGCAATACCAGAATACGCCGCAAATGGTGCAGTGGGCACCGCAGGATGGCCGGGCGCTGATGATGCTGACCCTGGCGCAGGGCACATCGCTGCAACAGGCGGCGCAAACCACCCTGCAGCAATACCAGCTACAGGTAGTAGGCTCCCGCGAAACCACGATCAATGGCCTTTCGGCCCTAATGGTAGAGGCGCAGCAGCAACAGCAGAATGGTGCCGTGCTGCGCACCCTGTCGACTTTTCTGCAACACAACAACAATATCTACCACATACTGGGTGTGACATCTGCGGCCGATTACAATGCCTACAGCCAGCATTTTTTGTACAGCATGCAAAACTATAAGCCTTTAACGGATGCATCGAAACTGAACCGCCAACCCGAACGCATCCGGCTGCGGAGCAGTACCGGCAATACAACGCTGGAACAGGCTTTGCGAGGCTGGGGCGTACAGGCAGCCCGTCTGAACGAGCTGGCTATCCTGAATGGTATGAACCTGAGCGATCCCCTGCCGGCGGGTACGCTGATTAAAGTGCCTAGTCCATCAACAGCAAGCAATTAGTATAGCTGAAATAAGAAGAAAAGAAAAAGCTGCTTCCGGTCGAAGCAGCTTTTTTCTGTTTGTCCATTTGCCTTGCAGGTTTATTGCAGGCCTGCCACCGCCTTTGTCTTCAGCGAATCGATTGGTTTCACTGCACCGGGGTACGATGTGACCAGTGAAAATTCGTACTCCTCATTCTTTTTTAGAAGTTGAAGGAACTGGCGCAACTGAAACGAATCTTCACTTTTCTGGTACACCTGGTCGTGTGCCAGCAGCACCAGGTGATCTTCTTTTTTGGTGCGCCGGTGTTTGAAAACCGAATCGATCTGCGCCACCATTTTTTCAGCCGGAGTGGCCACGCTCATGTTCTTGTGATCGAAATGCCATTCCAGGTCCCAGCCCATCAGCGCAAAGCCGGCTTTTTGCAGGGAGTCGGCAGCCGCACTGCTTTTTTTCAGATCGGTAAAGCGCAGGGTATCGATCCGCCAGATGTTACGGCCCGGTGTTCGGGCAATGGTGTTGGAAAGCTGCAGGCTGTCGTGGGTGCGCTGAAAATCTATTACCACCGAATCGGGCTGCTGGTAAAACCGTTCATAACGGCTATGCGCATGCGAATAACTGTGGTTGCAGATATCAATCTGCTGCATCATCTTCAGGCTGTCCCACATCCGGGCCTGTGTAGGTGAAGCAAATACATGGCTGCCCACCACAAAGAACGATACCGGAACGGCTTCGTCTTTTACAATGTGCAGCACATTTTTGGTGCCCCTGTTGGGACCATCATCAAAGGTGATGTAGAGTTTTTTCTTTTTCTTTTTTGGTTTCGGCGTCCCGCTTTCCATGGGCATTACTGTTGTTTGCACAACCGGTGCCGGTGCGGCTGCCACAGAAAGAATTTTAGGCTTTTGTTTTTGGGGTTTGTAAAGGACTAACGGAAGAAGAACGAAAATGATCAGTGTGGATTTGGTTAAGAGGGAAGCACTGTCTCCCTCGTCATCGGATGACGTTTCCATGTTTGTTGAAGAATTTGTATTGAATTTAGAATAAGCGAGGAGGGGTTTGCAAATTTATTTGGTTAAAGAAAAATTAAACCGCAGAGAAGTGAGAACGCAGAGTGTTTCGCAGCGGAAAATCAGCCGGCAAGGCGGTAAGAAGGAACTGGTTTTGGAAATGATATCTTCCTACCTTCCGTCTTCCCGAATACACTACATGCCAACAATTTTCCACCGAAATAAGCCAGAACAATTATCTTCCCGAAAAGAACATCTCCATGAAGAAAACAATTGCTGCAGGTTTGTTTTCAGCTCTTGCCATGACCTCGTTTGCCCAAAAGAACTGGGATGCCATCATCAATTCGGCCGCAGCCAAAATTGAATCCAAATGCATTCAGTGGCGGCGGCAGCTTCACCAAAATCCCGAACTCGGCAACCGCGAATTCAAGACCGCCAAGCTGGTGGCCGATCATCTTCGTTCGCTTGGTATCGAGGTAAAAGAAAAGGTAGCCCACACCGGCGTGGTGGGGGTGCTCAAGGGCGGCAAACCCGGCCCGGTGATCGGCCTTCGTGCCGACATGGATGCCCTGCCGGTAACCGAAAGAGTAGACCTTCCGTTTGCTTCAAAAGCCAAAGGCGAATACAACGGGCAGACAGTAGGTGTGATGCATGCCTGCGGGCACGATACGCATGTGGCCATGTTGATGAGTGTAGCCGAAATTTTAGTCGCTAACAAAGCCGACCTGGCCGGCACCATCAAATTTGTTTTTCAACCGGCGGAAGAAGGGGCACCCAAAGGTGAAGAGGGTGGTGCGGAGCTGATGATCAAAGAAGGTGTGATGGATGCCCCGAAAGTGGATGTGATGTTTGGCCTGCACATCAATGCCCAAACCGAGGTGGGAAAGATTACTTATCGTCCCGGCGGTTTTTATGCCGGTGTGAGTGATATGAAGATTACCGTAAAAGGCCGGCAGGCACACGGTGCTGCGCCCTGGTCGTCGGTGGACCCGATCGTTGCCTCAGCACAAATCATCTCGGCCCTGCAAACCATTATCAGCCGCAATGTGGATATTACCGAAAACGCCGGCGTGGTAACCATTGGCGCCATCAATGGTGGTGTACGCAGCAATATCATTCCCGAGCAGGTAGAGATGCTGGGAACTATCCGTTCGCTTTCCAAAGAACAGGAGAAATTCCAGATCGACCGTATTAAAACCATTGTTACCAAAACCGCCGAAGCAATGGGTGCTACTGCTACGGTGGAAGCTCCTTACAGCTCGCATTACCCGGTAACATTTAACCACGAAGCCCTCACCGCCCAGATGCTGCCGTCGCTGCAAAAAGCAGCGGGTACCGGCAATGTTTCTACCATTGCGGCCAAGATGGGTGCCGAGGATTTTTCTTTTTTTGGTGAAAAAGTGCCTGCCCTTTTCTTCAACCTGGGTGGCATGCCCAAAGGACAGGACCCGGATAAAACACCTTCGCACCACACACCGGACTTTTATATTGACGAAAGTGCCATGCAAACCGGCATCAAAGCCTTTCTTTACCTCGTCACTGATTATATGAACAGTGCTGCCGGCAAAGGTTCTGCCGGGGCTAAAAAACAAAGTTCCGCCCGATGAGAAAATGCCTGCTTTTTGTTTTTGCCGTTTTCTTGCTGCAAACGCTTTCTGCCCAAAAGGTGGACAAAAAACTGCAGCGGCAGGTTGCGGAATTGATCCGAGGTTTCAATGGCGACATTGGCGTGTATATTAAAAACCTGGAGAATGGCCGAATCGTCGCCATTAATGCCGATACAGTTTTTCCAACTGCCAGCATGGTCAAAGTTCCCATACTCGTTGGCGTTATGGACAAGGTGGCAAAGGGGGAACTTTCGCTGGAACAAAACCTTACCTACCGCGATTCACTCCTGTACGCTGGTATGGATATTCTGGGCTCACTGAAACAGGATGAAAAGATTGAACTGGGCAAAGTGGCCATGCTGATGCTGACCATGAGCGACAACACGGCTTCGCTTTGGCTGCAAAGTCTGGCCGGCACCGGCACCCGTATCAATGAGCTTATGGACAGCCTTGGGTTGAAGGCCACCCGGGTGAACTCCCGAACACCGGGCCGCGAACACATTCGCAGCATCTATGGCTGGGGACAAACCTCACCCCGCGAAATGGCTACCCTGTTTGAACGCATCGTAAAGGGAGAAGTTATCAGCAAAGAAAAGAGTGATGCCATGCTGCGGATGCTGAGCCGCAATTTCTGGGACGACAATGCCATCTCACAAATTCCTGCCGATGTGTTTATCGCCAGCAAAAACGGCGCTGTGAATGAAAGCCGGAGCGAAGTGTTGTTTGTAAACGGTCGCGGTGCCCGTTACCTGTTTTGCGTTTGCACCAAGAACAACAAGGACCAAAGCTGGAAGAGCGATAACGAAGCCTGGACGCTGAGCCGAAGGCTTTCGAAGCTGGTGTGGGAGCATTTTCAATAGCATTCACCGCAGAGAACAAGAGGTGCAGAGGTTTTCGCAGAGGCAATAATAATCTCTGCGAAAACCTCTGCGTTCTTTGCGTCTCTGCGGTAAAAAAACCTTTATGCAAGACCTGCAACAAAATCTTCAACAGTTACGGGCTTTTTTTGCCACCGGCGCCACGAAAGAGTATGCCTTTCGTAAGGCTGCCCTGGAAAAGTTGCGCTATGCCATCCTGCAATTTGAAGAAGACCTGATGCAGGCCCTGTATGATGATCTGAAAAAAAGCCGGGAAGAAAGCTGGGTGACGGAGATAGGTTTTTTGCACGCCGAGATCCGGCATACGCTAAAGCACCTGAAGGGTTGGATGAAGCCCGAAAAAGTGGGCACCAACCTGCTGAACCTGCCCAGCAAAAGTTACGTGTACAAAGAACCGTTAGGCGTTGTTCTCATCATCGGCCCTTGGAACTACCCGTTTCAATTGCTGTTTGCCCCGCTGGTGGGTGCCATTGCCGCTGGTAATTGTGTTGTTTTAAAACCCAGCGAATACGCTCCCGCTACAGCCGCTGTGATGAAAAAATTACTGGCTGCCACTTTTCCTCCCGATTTTATCCTGTATGCAGAAGGCGATGGTGCCGTGGTGGTACCAGGGATGATGAATTCTTTCCGGTTCGATCATGTGTTCTATACGGGCAGCATCCCGGTGGGCAAAGCCGTGTACGAGATGGCTGCCAGGCAACTGGTACCGGTAACTCTGGAGTTGGGTGGAAAGAGTCCCTGCGTGGTGGAAAGTGATGCCAACCTTAACGTGGCTGCCCGACGCATTGCCGTGACCAAATTTTCCAACGCCGGGCAGATGTGCGTGGCGCCGGATTATGTACTCGTACACCGCAGTAAAAAAGCGCCATTTGTAGAAGCACTGAAAAAAACCATCACCACTTTTTTTACAGAAGACCCATCGGCCAGCGAGAGTTATGGAAAGATCATCAACGAAAAATCCTTTCAACGGTTGACAGCATACCTGCAAAAAGGCACTATCCTGCACGGCGGAAGAACGGATGCGGCCTCACACTATATCGAACCGACGCTACTGGAAATGCAGGATACGGCTGCGGCGATTATGGGAGAAGAGATCTTTGGCCCTCTGCTGCCCATCCTCCCTTTTGATACGTTTGAAGAAGCCAAAAGCCTGATTGAACGCAATGCCAACCCGCTGGCGTTTTATGTGTTTACCGAAAGCAAAGAAAAAGAAGAAAGATGGCTCCGCGATATTGCCTTTGGCGGTGGCTGTGTAAACAATGCTTCCTGGCATCTCACCAATTTCAACCTGCCCTTTGGTGGCAGGGGCAACAGCGGTATTGGCGCCTATCATGGCAAATATTCGTTCGATGTCTTTAGTCACCAGAAAGCGGTGATGAAAACGCCGACCTGGTTTGACCCGAAGATCAAATACCCGCCTTTTGGTGGAAAGCTCAAATTGTTCAAGAAGGTGATTCGGTGAGGGGGTGAGTGGTGAGTGGTGAGCGATCCTGTCTGCCTGAATCTTTTATACCTGTCAGAAATAATTCTGTCCTCAACCATTCACGTTTCACGATTGATGATTCACGTCTCTCTTCATCAGCCAGTCGCGTTGGATGTCATCGCCCAATAGAAAATCTACTTCGTCAAATTTTTGAAAGCCCCAGGCCGTGTAAAAAGTAATAGCGCGGTGATTGTGTTCCCATACACCCAGCCAAACAATCTCCTTTTCTTTTTCCTTCGCTATATCGATGGCAGCCTGCATAAGCCGCCTGCCAACACCTTTGCCAATGAAATCTTTCAGCACATAAAGGCGGGCAATTTCAATGAACGATGTGTTCTTCAAACAAGGCAGCTTGCGGCCTTCACGCAACTTCAGGTAGCCGGCAATTTCACTATCCGCATACGCCAGCAGAAAGGTATTTTCCGGCGACCCCACTTCCAGCATCAGCTTTCCCCTGGTGAATTGCTCGTTCAGGAATTTCGCCATGTTTTCCGGCGTGTTGTCGGCTGCAAAAGTGTCGTAAAAGGTTTGCCGGCTGATGTCGGCAACAAGGGTGGCGTCTTCCCAGGTGGCAGGACGAAGGGTGAGGTTCATGGGGCAAAGATAGGAGGGTGCAGGTGGTGATGTCAACTGCTGGCAGCGCTTGCGCTTGAAAGCGTATGGCTATTTTTAATCCGGTCACTTTTAGAAACTAACAAGTCCAGACCCTTCGCCGCAGCATCCAGATCCTTCTGAAACTTGGTGGGGAAAGAAGGCGATAAAGATCTCGTGTTGACGGGTTTTTCGGGATGTATTTGCAAACTATAGCCAGCCCTTGACTGTTATTGGCCATCTTCTGAAATTAACACTCCGAACAGCGTGACTAGAGGTTGATATTAAGTACATAAGGCAGACTTCAATTCGCTTCTCTACAAATGCGTAAGCCATTCTTAGCTAAGAATTGTTTTGCCTCTGGGTAGTTAATAAGGTAAGATTTCGTTCGAAAAGCATCATTCCAAAAATAGTGTTGGAGGGTAGCAGATGTACTATCTTTTTCGAAATGATGTTTAACCGTTACAAAATAGGAAGTTCTGTTCGATGCTGTGGGTAGGAAAAACTCATCCTCTTCTTGCACCACCTGCTTGTCACGGTATAAAATCCTCTTGCTGAAGTGATGGGCGTTTCTGCCGGTATCCAATCTTCCATATGAATACAGAATAGTACTGTCGTTAAGCAGTGAAACGTTCATATTACTTTCAACAATAGGTAGACATTTTTGTAATCTCACTATATTCATTTTAAAACCAAAATCTTCGATGGCGTCATTTTTCGAAAATTTGCAACCTAAAACAATAGGCAGGCAAGTAAATAAAAGAAATATAAAAGATTTCATAAGCCCCGGAATTACTTAACTGATTTCGGAATATAATTACCTCTGTCCATTTGTGAGATAGTCAAACCATTATTAATTCTTGTTACATCTTGATAGAACCTCCCCGTTACTCCTAGAGTATTAGGATTATAAATACTAGGCAATAAATTATTAAGTGCTACTATAGCTGAAGTTGTTGTTGCCGGATTTACTAATGTTAGTGGGGCACCTGCAATTGCTACCCACATCTTTCCTGCAGCTTTATGTTGATCTTTCAATTTGGTTAAAACAGATTGTTTATTGTTTGATCGCATGTAATTTGCTGCATCATTTATTAGCCATTGATGTTTGTTAGATATAGATATTTGACCGACACCTGTGCCGCGTTTACCTTCTAAAAAAGTAGCACTCACAGAATTGCTCGTAAGTGCTTCGCCACGATAGTTGAGGCCCTCTTTTGATTCAACTTTGAATGAATTAGTTATTGCTTGAACCATTTGTGAAGGTTGTGCTTGAATATCCCCTGTCGGACTAACGGCAACTTCAGTAGAAGTAACAGTTCTTGTCTCTGTCCAAACTGTATTTCCTTTTTCATCTTTGCCATATACCCCTCTAGTAATAATATTGTATTCGGTAACTGTAAGCCAACCATCTATAGGACCGCCTTTATTCTCTGTAGCTCCAATAATAGTTGAGTAAACTACCAAGTCTGGCATTGCTTCTCCGTTTACACCTTGACGAGGAAGCATTTGATTTTGTTGTGTACCTGGTGCAACTTGATCAATATGTAAATGTCTATGTTTTTTGGGATCATCATTAAGTGGGCTCATTCCATCGGGGTCGGTGAATGAGATTGGGTTATTAAATGCATAACAATATGTTGAATGGCGCCTCATCTGATCAGATAAAGGATCAATCACAAGCCATCTTCCAATCTGATTGTCATACATCCGAGCACCATAATCCAGCCACTCTAGGCCACTACCATCAGAAAACTCCTGCTTCTGCTCTTCTTTACCATTATATTTATATTTATTCTCGGGTATGCCAAATGGTGTAGCGGCTTTATTACTAATCCCTGCCATTTGAAGCCCGAACGGATAATAATGCGTTTCCTGCAAAATTGGCCCTCGGATATGAGTCACCTGCAAATTGTCAAAGAACACATCAATATTGGTGGCCTCGTTACTTGTATAAATATACAAATATCCGCTTTTGGCTACCGTGAGCCCGGCTTTTGTGTGGATGGTGGTTGTGCCGCTGGCTCCCACCTGTTCAAATCCACTGCTGCCCGGTACCACCTTAAACTGTTCATCCAAAAGGATCCAATTGATATAGGCTTTTGGCTTCGTGCCACTAATAGTCTGGGAGGACAGAAAAGAAGAAAGCCCCGTGGTCAGTCCACTGCTGCTACTTTGTAGTTCTGCCTGCGTGACCTTACCACCACTTAGTCCTGCAGCACTTCCGCTTAGAAGAGAAAGCAAATCACTCAGCACACTGGTGGAGCTATTGGTGGCAGTACTGCCACTGCTCCATCCACTCGTTGCTCTAATATTATACTGGTCACCGGCCATCACTTTAAGAAGCATATTCTGTCCAACCTTGTGACTGCCGGTGGCATTTCGCAGCCGTGACACTTGCGCATTGCTTGTATAAAGCGGATCACTATACCAAGAGGGCTTTGGATACTGCGTATTGGCAATATTTCCGTAATAGGTACTTTCTGTATTGATTGAAGCTGTCTCCATTGTTGCTGCCGGATAACTATCGGTTTTGGCTTCATTGGTTAATACCATACGGACATTGCCCAGGTGGTCCTTCAAAAAATAATCATATGGGTAACTAAAATTCTGATAATCCAGTCGGATACGGCCTTCTTCGTGACTGGTGAATAGAAACTTATTGATATAATCACCCACGGTTAGCGCCGTATGCTCCACACTCTCATAAACGGTACCACCACCTCCAATATAAGTGGTAGTCTTTACCACTACAGAAGCACCCGTACTGTCAGTTGTGATCTTTTTCAGCTTATTCCCCGAAGCATCATAAATATAACGGACAACTCCCTTGCCATTCACCCGAACCCGGCTGGGGAGATTCAAATGATTATACAGAATGGAGGACAGTTTCTTATTGGCATCACTGGTAAGATTGCCATTGCCGTCATATGCGTAATCCTGTGTTGTTTTACTAACAGGATCATATTTAAAATCACCCAATCGACTACTGTTATCGTTGGCCGTATCAACAACTGCAGCCAGTTTATTAGTTTGGGGTTGATAATTGTAACGTAGACGGTCCATATCAATGCTGCCTCCTAATTTCCATGCCCTTTGCATTTGCGAAAGAATGTTTCCGTTGGCATCATAGCTGATGTTCCTGACACTAAAATCAAGCCCTGCTGTTTTGTTAAACCCACCTGTGTATTGCGTAAAATCAGCCTTTGTAAGACGGTTGACGGCATCGTAGACAAAATCATATTTACGGATTTCATTATCTCCTTTCGACTTCCATACCGTTCCAGCTATATTGCCATTATAGCTAGCCGTTGCATAGGAACCAATAGCAGAGCCGCCATTGGCTGCCAGTGAAGTTTTATCATACCCGAGGTCAAAACCGAAATAGTGGGTATTGTTTGTTAATGATTTGGCATAATCTCGATTGGCTCCCAATAACCAGCCACGAATATTGTACTCATATTCCAGCGAATCCAGGTTAGAGCCAAGCACTTTTTTCTTTAACTGGCCCAGTTCATTGTATTCCATCCTGGCAATGGGCTTATAAGTTCCGAATGGGCTGCTGTGGATTTTCTCGATGTTAATTAGGCGTAGTTGTTTATCATAACTATTGCGGGTAAATACACTCATCGTTTGTCCAGTCCGCGTTATTTCAATTGTACGCAGCACTTGGCCGGAAAATCCGTATTGCACTGTTTTTTCATCAATGCCGCCTAGTATGTTTTGATTTCTCACCTGAATAAGCCGTCCTTGCTCATCGTAGTAGTTTACCGCGCTCAAAAATCCAGTACTATCCAGAATGCGTGTCCGAGTCCAGGTTACCAAACCCTTCGTTTGAAAAGACTGACTGAAAGGTTGCGGATAGTCAGGTGCCTGATTATAATTGTTATTAAAGGCGGATGCTATATTAGACGTACTGGCATTAGCACTAAACACGCCTGGCAAATTTGTGTAGTTGTCATACCCTGTTTCGGTGAGCAGGTCCCAGCCCGTGGAAGGCGGCGTATTGTTGGTGAAAGGGTAGGCAGCTGCCGGTAAGTTATCTGCCGCCGCCTGTTGGATGGTTCTGGTGGAAGTGTTAGCGTAAAGACCGGTTTTGATGGGCCGGTTCAGTTCATCATAAATAGTGACAAGCCATTTACCCGTACTGCGCATATTGGCATCCTGAGTCATGACCAACCGGTCACGCCCATCATAAACCAGATGCACCTCGCCAGCACCCGGCACTTTTTTAATGTTCATCCGACCACGCCCGTCATAGCCATAGTAAAAACAAAGCTCATCGCGTTGGGTGGTGGTAATCGTCCAATTGCCCGCTGAAAGCATGAGCGCAACGGCTTGGGGTTGCATCACAAAGCGAACCTGCCCCAAATCATCATAAACATAATAGGTACAGAGCCAGCCTATGTGGGCTGAACCAGGGGAAGTGGCCAATTGCACTTTTTTTAAAACAACTCTTTCTTCTTTGTCTTTGTATTCCACAACCTGCTTTCCGTGTTCATCGGTTGTAATGGTTTTATACAACTCACCCGCTGCGTACCGTGCCGAAGTAGTAGGAGCAGTAGAAATGTTGGCGGAAGCGACCCAGATACGCACTGAATCACTCACCGTGTTGATAAGGTAAGACGTTTTGACCGAACGACGACCAGCTGCCTGTGTTTGTCCGGCGGTTCCTGCCCAGTTATCACCGGGGGCAAAACTTTCAAGCACACGACCCAAGGGCGAAGCTTCAAAAAACACCTGGGAATAAAAATGGCTTTCACCTGAGTACTGCATTTTAGAAAAAGCACTGTCCTGTTGAAAAGGATTGAGCTTGAATCCACCATTACTCACAGAGAGGTTGCCACCAGTAGCGTTGGCGGCAAAAGGCAGGTATTTGACTTCTTCCTGCCCAAAGGCGTCATAGACCACCGGCGTTACTAGGTCCTTGCCCGAAGGGGTAATGCCTTTGACCACCGTTTGGATAGGCCTACCCAATCCATCCAGGTACTGGGTAGTCATTACAGCCTTGTCCAACGTGGAGGCAACCGTTAGGTTGCTGGAATTACTCTCCGGCACCTTCACCTCCCAGGTGCGCACATAATTTACCTTCACATCCATCCCATAGGCAGCCGGCGCAATGCGCTGGGCATAAGCAGATGAACAAATAAAACATATAACAAGACTCAGGATACCTGCATACAGCCTTGGGTGCATAAGAAATTAGTTTTAGCTTTTAAAATCGTGCTGAACTAGAAGTTGACAATTGCTGAAATAATTTTTTGGTCCATCGGGGCTACACTCCCTGCAAAAACACCGATAAGGTTTCCTTCCCCATCAATTAAAAATTTCTGGAAGTCTTCCCTTATTTGCGCACTACCGATACTATTTTCGCTTTTTTTAGAAAGCCAGTTAAAGACAGGTTGTGTGTCGCTCCCTAATACCGCCCCTTTTTCTGCAAGGAGAAAGTTGACCGGGTAAACCGTTTCACAAAACTGTTTTATCTGGGTATTAGTACGTGGTTCATTCCCGAAAGAATTCGAGGGGAAAGCGATAACGACCAAACTGTCCTTGAACTGGTCCTGTAACTGGCTCAGGCCTATGAGTTGCGTCACCTTATCACTTCCGGTGGCAATGTTCACCAACAGCACTTTTTTTCCTTTGTATACTTTAAATTTTTGTGCTTTGCCTTCCAAATCACTTATTTGTAGAGCGTAAAAATCTTTTGGAAGTAATCCAAAGAGGAGTACTGAAAAAAGGAGAAGTTTCATAACCCAAATTGTGATTTATGTTTCGACTATTACATTATTAAACAAAGTCCACTTTCTTGATAGTCAGGACTCCTGCTTCCATCATTCCATTCATAATGGTAGGTCGTAATATAATTTCCCTTCGTACCTGTTGTTGCTGTACACACTTTTACGCCAGTCTGGCAAACGCCATTGATGCATTTTTTATCCGGTCCGCTGCAGGTGACAAGGTTACATCCAGAAGGAAGGGGGCATTGACTGCTATTGGGCACAATTGTATTTTGCGTTTGCCCGTACGATCCACTATTGGGATTGGAGTCGCTGTAGACCATTACCATGTTACCCGTATTTTGGTCGCTGGTCTGCTCACAATAACTGTTGACCAGAGTCCACTGCGGCGCGACACTACCACCGCAATTCTCCACTTGCCCTACGTAGTTGTAACAGTATTTTTTCAGGATGTTTTTGTTTGGATCCCGCACCAGGGAAAGTCTGCTCAATCCATCATACTCATAGTACAGGATTTTATTGTTGGCATCACACTGGGCATTCATCTCATTGCGATCAGTGTAGCTATATGTTGTCATTTGCGCTTTTTCCGGATAGAGCCGCAGTTCATCAATCAAACCAGTCCCTGATACGTTTACCGCGCCACTGGCAGGATTGACAACTTTGTGTTCATAATAAGTCCAGCCATTTGCAGTGGTCATACCGACAATAACAGAAGCTGTGTTAGATACGGATTGCTGGGAGGGACTCCAATAGGAAACAACATAGGTAGCCGTGCTGCTCAGGCCTGCTTTGCCTATAGTACCAGTACTAAGAGAATACACTTTACTACCCATTATGGCTATGCTGTTAGTGGTTGGAGAACCTGTATAAACCCAGTTACCCTTTGCATTCTCAAACGAAGTATAAGCTACCGAAATGCTATCCGCATTTATTACACTGGCTATTGGTCGCCTATAAATTAGGGTTTGTGCGCCATCTACTTCATTATGCCAGATGTAAGTTACCGGACCGCTCCGGTAATTATTGACTTGTTTGGGGTTTGACAAGGCATCATAATGGAGAGAAGTGCGGAGTTTAAAAGCGTTTGTCAAAACCGTACTCCTGTTATGAACCGCTGTATCAGCCAGTACTGCATTCTCATAGGCATAACTTTCTATTGGCATGCCCATTAGACTATACTTAGTGACACTTGCAGCGGTGACCTTTCCGTTAACAGAGGTTTCCTGCTTAATGGGCAATTGCCAGATGTGCTTGCTGTAGAGTGCCTGAACGTTGAAGCCCGGCACATCATTAAAATCTGTGGGATACCAGATTTTGCTGTGAACTCGCTGCCCTTTTGAGTTGTTTGTGCGGGTAAGGAAAGGAAGAAAATGATTGTTATAAAATGTCTTTGCCCCTGTCTGCAGCGCTACCGTTTGTCCATCCGGGTAGGCATAAGTGGTAGTTGACGTGGAATCAGGTAGATACCATTCGTTGGCCAGTTGGTACTTTATGATTTGTGGACCATATAATCCCTGCAGATGTATTAATGGATTATACGCTAGGTAAAAATGTTGTTCATCTGTGAGTAGACGATATCCACTCCCCGCTATCTTTTCGAACTGCTTTTTTCGCTTCAAAAGCCCATGTTGCCAATTCCAGTTTATTACAGGAGCACCAGTATAAGTTCCTGCAAATTTTGGTGGCTCAGAAAGTCCAGAAGTGAATGCGTATTCGGTTTTATGGGAAGAGGCAGTCGAATCCAAAAACTCGGAAACATTTTCGTAGCGGACGGTCCTGCCCTCCTCTGACAATGGCAATACACTGTTGGAAACGAAATACTGACGAATAGGCTGAAGTTGCTTATTTAATTCATGGACCTTGAAGGTAGGAATGCCTTCCAAAATACCACTGCTCCTACCTGTGGGATCTTTATAAGAAAAGCTCCTGGAAATCGTTCCTCTAATCCCATCACGACTGACAATTTTTTTTATGCGAACACCACCGACAAGGAAGCTTAATGAATCCAGCCGCTCCCCCCACTGGACCTGCACATTAAAACTCGGCGGATAATCATTGGTAGATCCATTCACCAGCACTTCTAACAAATAATCACCAGAAGAAAGCTGCATGGATACAGCCGGCGTGGTGGTGATGGTATGCAAAAGGGTGTTTGAAGGAAGGCTTCTGAGGTTGATTGTAAACTTACAGGCTGGGTCATTGTACACGCCACAAGGAGATGGCATTGTCGGCACAATCCTGACTTTTGTTGCCGGAATGTTTATATGAAAACTGCCGGTAAAACTAAGTGGATAAGGAGGCTGTGCCGGTAAGGGGTTTGATAACAACGAAAGTGTGTAAGACCGCTCTACCATATCCGGCGGCTCCACACCGCCATAAATATTAAGGTAGGTGGTGGAAGCATTATTTTGCTCATACGAATACTCTATGGTACCCCCAGTCGGATATTTTATTTTTGTCAATATTCTGGCTTGGCTATAGACTGTATCAACCCTCCTGTCTGATCCCAGTGAGAAATTAAATCCATAACCTGGCAAGATTTTGTTCCTCTCGTATCCACCTGGATCGAATATGTTGAAGGGAGCTCCAGGATTTCGGGGCATCATATAAGGTCCATTGGTCTTTCCATTGTAATAACCCCAATAATCCTGCGAGGAGGAAAGTCGGCTTGGAAGTTCGGTTCCGTTATAGGTAAACTCATAGGCCGGAAGCGAGTCCGTACTCGTTTTTTCTGTTATGGATTGAAGATAAAGCCGCTTCCGTGCCTCCTCCCCGTGCATGCTGATGTTGAGCATATTGGCTGCTGAATACAAAGAGCTGATAAAATAGCCGTACTTAAAGAGAAAGCTTTTTAGCTCCTGGTTGCCCGGTGTTTTAACGATCAGCGTATCGAGAGAGCGGCTGCCATCCTGATAATCAACCATATCCTGGCGGCGCAGAGAAGACCTCCTGAAATAAACATGCAGGTTATCACCTTTGATGCTTTCAAGAACCGGTTTTTGGATATATTGTTTATAAAAGGATTGCCGGCGCATGGAGCTTAAAGATTCTGTGAGGCTTTGGCCATATCTTTCTCCTCCCCTGCCAAACGTAATGATGGCTTCATGAATGTAATTGAACCGAACGGACCTTCCGGCCGGGTCCTGCAAGGTGGTCAGCATCCATGAAGTGGCATAATTGGCATCGATGGCCGTTGGTGCATAAGAAACGCCATCAATATAGCTGGCTGTGGTGCCGGATAGAAGGTTTTCTTTTGCTGTATTGGTTTCGCCAAAATAACATTTGACGCCGTTGGGAAGGGTCAACATAAAATTCCCGAATGAACCACCGATCCAGATGTTTTGAAAAGGCACCAGGATGAATTTGGCAGAATCCTGGTGCCAAAAAAACTTTCCAGAGTACCCCGCTACTGAAAAGTTGTATTCATCAGGCTCTAAGTCTAATAAGCCATTCGCTATATCCTGATCAATGGCCCCTGTTACACCAGTATTTGACATGCAACGGCAATGGGCGGAATCGACATAGCGCACCCGCCGGTTAGCGGGAGCAATCATGTAACCATAAAGGCCTTTTTCATCCGGCTTGTCCCTGACGGTGCGGGTAATTTGTCCTCCCGCATTCAAGCTCCATCCCAAGCCTACCCAAGTTGGCGTTTCTTCCACCCGGATGCCGCTGGCATTGTAGCTGATGGCTATAGGGGCTTCGACACTGCCACTTTTTACAGTGCAGAACGGGATTCCGATCTGAGGAGTACCGGAGACATAATTGACCGGTATGTTGATGTTTTTACCAAAGGCGGCTGCTTCCGGAGACTGGGGAAGTACATCGGCTTTCTGTAAGACATCCTGCTGTGACCATCCGGGTTGCGTAAGCAGAAAAAGAAACAATAAAAACAGGGTTCTCATAAAACAGTTCGTGGTTTTATCAAGTTTAGTTGAGGTTATAGCCGATGCGGAACAGCACCGCTTGTGTTTTAGGGATTTGTTGGTAGCTCAGGACATCCCAGAGCAGTTTCATATCACCTTTAATCTTTTTGCTTACCTGATATTTTTTGCTCAGGCCCAGAAGCCCACTGCGCTGCCAGGCGCCCAGTTCTCGCAGTTGTTGTATATTTTGAAATGCCGTTCGGTAATTTTGCTCATAGCCGCCTGAGAGATAGATACTTCCTTTGAGCTTTACATCCAAGTAGCTTCTGAGCCCCACGCCTTCATGTGTGATGCGGATATGGTCCCACCCTCTGCCCCAACCTATTTTGTAGGAGGCGCCTATACCAATTGCGCTCCTGTCGTTTAGCTTATAACCCAATGATATCCCCAGATCAGAAGTAGTTGGAAAATAGCTATTTGCTTTTTGACTCTGGATGTTGGCGCCATACTCCAGGCGCTGCAGAAATGATTTGGCCTTTTGATTATTGGGAGTAAACCCTTCCGGCATTTCAATGTCACCTGCTGTGTTACCATAAGTGCTATTGCTGTACTGCGAAAGCTTGTTTTTTAACTCGGATAGTTGCCCTTGGGCTGCCTGCAGGTTCTCTTGTACCAGCTGCTGCACCTGAGGACCGGAACCAAAACGGTCCTGGAGGGCCTGCTGCACGGAAGCACGGGTTTGCAGCCCCGCCAGTGAAGCCGCGGCGGTGTTACCACCAGGAAGGGCAAACAGGGAAGCCAGTTGGGAGTTGTGGCGGAAAAAGTCTTTGAAAGCTTCGGTTTGGGATAATACTTCCAAGAGCTTTTTCTCCAGCTTGGAGGGATCCTCCCATAGTTCCCTGTAAGCCCTTATCTGTGCTGAATAATAGAAAGCCTGTTTTTGAAGACCTTTGAGGTTTTTGATCATTCCCAACCTGCCAAGGGCCTCCTGCAACAGGCGCTTGCGCTCGGAAAGAAAGGCGCGGATCTTTTCTGATTGGTCAAGCCTTTCCTGCAAGGCACTGAACTGCGAAAGCGACTTGGTGAGATCAGCAGACGAAAGCCCGCCACCTTTCAGAAAATTCAGGGCTGTGGTCAAACTATCGAGATGGGGAGAATAAACCTGGTTGTACTTGGAAAGATTGCGCGGTGTTTGTTTAAGGGTTTCATATTGCTGCTCTATTCCTTCAAATAATTGTTTTGCCAAAGCTGAATCCTTTTCCAAGATTTTGGCTTTTATCTTTTGTTCTTGCCGCTGGAGTTTGGAGAGATATTTTTTCATCATTACTTCCAGCTTTTCTTCTATGCTCCTAGCCTTTTTCCTGATTTCTGTAACTGTTTTTACAGTTACCTGATGATGCTGCGCTGAACTACTGCCGTCTTGTGCCTGCACCTGATTTACAATGAAGTGAATGAACAAAGCAATCAACAGAAGAACAGTTAGTTTCGGCATTTCAGATTTATAAGCTGATGCAAATTAGCAGCTGCTTAACCGTTAGTCAATCCGTATGAAGACCCATAAAAATGTGGGTATTTATACGGATTGCCGGCTTCTGATTATTTATTATATTTATATGTAATCAACCGCCAAAACCACTGCACATGACCGGAAACACTTTTATCCACGTCTTTCTGGCTGATGACCATGCCTTCTTCCGGTGTGGTGTACGTACAGCATTACAAAGCCTTAAAAAAGAGGGAATTTTATTCATCGGTGAAGCGCCCAATGGACTAAGCTTACTCGATGCAGTAGACATTCAACAACCTCATGTTGTATTGATGGATATAGAAATGCCTGTGATGAATGGAATAGAAGCTACGGTCCTCCTAAAACAGAAATATCCAACCATACGAATTATTGCATTATCCTATTCGGAACAAACAAACTATGTATTAGCGATGCTAGAAGCGGGGGCAGAAGGATATCTTTTAAAAGATACAGAAGTGTCTGAGTTAAAACATGCCATTAAAACTGTGCACAAAGGATATTTATATTATACACCTGCCGTCAACCATATTATTACTTCACAAATCCGCGAGACGAAAACAAAAAGTTTTAAAAAGGTAACGTTTACACCAAGAGAAACAGAGATTCTCACACTGGTTTGCCAAGGTAAAAGCAGCAAAGAAATTGCGAGTGCATTGTTTTTAAGCAAACGAACCATTGATAGGTTCCGTGAAAAAATTATGGAAAAAACAGGCGTAAAGAATATGCTTCAACTTATGCGCTATGCATTAAAAGAAGAGCTGATAACAGTGTAAAGGAATCAAATAAGTTATTTTATTTCTACGCTACAAACTACTTATTCCATATAATGTAAAGACTCTTACGCCAGCAACTGATAAGCAATAAAGCTCATGAGATACGCAATAGCGGTCATGTAAACCAATTGGATCGCAGGCCATTTCCAGGTGCGGGTCTCCCTTTTTACAATGGCCAGGGTGCTCATGCACTGCATGGCAAAAAGATAGAAGATCATCAGCGAAACGCCGGTAGCTACAGTAAACAAGGGCTGGCCATCGGGCTTTTTGGCTTCGTACATTTTTTCGCGAAGCAAGGTGCCTTCGTCGTCTTCCGCTACACTAAACAAAGTAGCCATGGTGCCCACAAAAACTTCCCTTGCAGCGAACGAGGTCACCAGGGCAATACCAATACGCCAGTCGTAACCCAGCGGCTCAATGGCCGGCTCCAGGCTTTTGCCCACAATGCCGGCATAGGAATTTTCGAGTTTGGCCATGTTGTACGCCGACTCCATTTCTTCGGATCCATCGGGGTTTTGCGCCAGTTGCTGCTGGTAAGCGGCTTCCACTTTTTCCATCCGTGACGGCGGACCAAACGAACTTAAGGCCCAAAGCACCAGCGAAATCACCATAATGATCTTACCGGCATCGGTTACAAAAATGCGGGCCTTGGTCCACATGGTTTGCAAAATGGTCTTAGCCCGTGGCGGACGATAGGTAGGCAGTTCCAGGATAAAAAAGCTGCGCTCTTTGATATTGATAAACCATTTGGCGATGTACGACACCAACATGGCCATGGCAAAACCCAGCACATAAAGCCCCATCATCACCAGGGCCTGTAAACTAAAGATGCCCCAGTAATAGGTATTGGGAATGACCAGGGCAATGAGGATGGTATACACCGGCAGCCGCGCCGAGCAGCTCATGAGCGGTGTAATGAGTATCGTCAGTAAACGCTCCTTTCGGTTTTCAATGTTGCGGGCACTCATGATGGCCGGCACCGCACAGGCAAAGCCGCTGATCAGCGGCATCACGCTTTTCCCGTTCAGTCCTACACTACGCATAAGCCTGTCCGTGAGAAAGGAGATGCGGGCCATATAACCGGTGTCTTCCAGGATGGTGATCAAACCAAAGAGGATCATGATCTGCGGCACAAAAATCATAATGCCGCTCAAACCCGCCAGGATACCGTTTACCATCAGGTCCGAAAACCAACCAGCCGGCAGCACATGCGCCATCCAAGAACTGGCATAAGAAAAGCCTTCTTCGATCCAGGTCATGGGATACTGCGCCAGGTAAAACACACTTTGGAACAGGAGAAACAAAACCCCCAGCAGGGCAAAGTAGCCCCACACCCGGTGAAGGAAGACAGCGTCCAGCCGGTCAGTCATCAGCTTTTGCTCCTTTGGATCGGGCTCAGTTACCGACGACTGCATGATCTGCTTGATGCGCTGGTAGCGCTGCAGAATTTCCGTTGCCTGGGTTTTGGTATGATTAAAGGCGTGTTTTTCTTCAATGCGTTCGATGGTATCCTGCATGCCGCCGTCCAGTTCAAACTCCTCGTGGTTGATGAGATAGTGAATGGCCGAATAATCCGACGTGCCCGGCATTACAGCCTGCAGGTCTTCGATAGGCGCCAGCGCCAGTTCGCGGTTCTCAATAAAATCGCGAACGGGAATTTTATATTGATTGGAAGCCGTGAGTTCGATGGCCTTTTTCAATTGGGCAATGCCTTTTCCTTTTCGTGGGTTTACAGAAATGACCGGTACGCCGAGCTCAATTTCCAGTTGCGGAATATCAATAACGATGCCTTTGCGTTTGGCAATATCCGCCATCGTCAGGGCCACCACTACCGGCTTTTTCAGGTCCATGATCTGCGAACAGAACAGCAAGTTGCGTTTAAGATTGCTGGCATCCACCACCACTACAAAAATGTCGGCGCGGATTTCCTTGTCCTGGTTCAGCAACACCCGGTAACTCACCCATTCGTCTAACCGCTTTGGATAGAGGCTATAAGTGCCTGGCAGGTCAATAACGTTTCCGGCAAGCGCAGGCGTGATAGCGGTATGACCGGTTTTTTTATCGACCGTCACCCCCGGAAAATTACCCGTCCGCTGGTTTAAGCCGGTGAGTACATTAAACAGGGATGTTTTTCCGCTATTCGGATTACCAACAAGTGCTATATGAACAGTCTGTTTCGCCACGATGAAGTCGCAAAGGTAGTTTGTAGACTACTGCGAAGGCTTACGAAATCGGGAGATTTCTGTTAAGGTTAAGGAAAATACGACAATGAAAAAAATATGGTTTCCAACAGCAGAACAGGGTCAGCATGGTATTTTTGCTTTCCGCTTCAAAAATGATCGTGTGATGAAAAGACCCCTCTATTTTCTTTTTCTCCTTCTGGGCGGTTGCGCCTCACAGCAGAACGCTACAACCGATGCCACTTCTTCTGTAGCCAACCTGCAAAGCCATGTGCAGTTTTTGGCCAGTGACCGGCTTGAAGGCCGTCGCACCGGTACGCAAGGGGAAACCCTGGCGGCCGAATACATTGCTTCTGCCTTTGAAAAAGCAGGGCTGCAACCCAAAGGAACGGAAGGTTTTTTCCAGGCCTTCCCGGTTTCGCAGGGAAAAGAAGTAGGGCAGGCAACAGCCCTGCGAATCAATGAAAACCCGTTGACCATTTATACTGATTTTTTTCCACTGTCGTTTAGCGACAACGGAGCTGTGGATGCGATGGCGTCTATCTCGTTACTGGAAAAAGGAGAGCCCTGGTTTATGGACATTGCCGACATCCTGCGTCAGAATCAAAGCAATCCGCATTTTGATCTTGCCGGCGCTTTGCTGAAAGAAGCAAAGGAAGCACAGGGCAAAGGCGCTACGGCCCTGTTCCTGTACAATAGTTCCAACATCAACGACGGAATGCAATTCGATGGCAAAGGCACAGAAGCGCTATCCATTCCCGTTGTTTACCTCACCACAAAAACGGCTACTGCCTATTTAAAAGATCCGTCTGCCTTGCTGAAAGTGCAAGGCACAATTGCGCTGCAGCCTTCCAACCGCAATGGAAAAAATGTTATCGGCTATATTGATAACGGTGCCCCGACAACAGTGGTGATTGGCGCTCACTACGACCACCTGGGTTATGGGGAAGACCGCAATTCGCTTTCCCGCGAAAAACAAATTCATAACGGCGCCGATGACAATGCCAGCGGCACGGCAGCGTTGATTGAGTTGGGCCAGCTGTTAAAGAATTCAAGATTAAAAGCCAACAACTACCTGCTGATTGCCTTTTCGGGAGAAGAATTGGGCTTGTTTGGTTCGAAATACTTTACGCAAAATCCAACTGTTGATCTCAGTACCATCAATTTTATGATCAACATGGATATGGTGGGAAGATTGAACGATTCCAGCCGGGCACTCACGGTTGGTGGTTACGGTACCTCACCAGTATGGGGACAATTGTACAACCGGCAGGGAAAAGATGCCCTGTACAGCGCCGGCGTGTACCGGTTTGATTCCAGCGGTACCGGTCCCAGCGACCATACGTCGTTTTACCAAAAAAATATTCCGGTGTTGTTTTATTTCACCGGTTTGCATACCGATTACCACAAACCTTCCGACGACGCCGAAAAGATCAATTACACCGGCCAGGCAGCTATTGTGCAGCATGTGTATAGCCTGATACAGGCAACCAACGGTCTGCAGGGTAAAGTTCCTTTCACCAAAACAAGAGAAGTACAAATGGGCACAACGGCCCGTTTCAGCGTTTCGCTGGGAATAATGCCCGATTATACTTTCAGTGGCGCCGGCGTACGGGTAGATGGAGTGAGTGAAGGCCGTGTGGCCCAGAAGGCGGGCTTAAAAGAAGGCGATGTGATCACGGCGCTGGGAGATCATTCGGTGAACTCCGTAGAAAGTTATATGCAGGCCCTTGCCAAATTTAAAAAAGGCGACAAGACAGCCGTACGTTACACCCGCGACGGAAAGACGCTTGTAACCACGGCAGAGTTTCAGTAACTTAACTGGTGCAACATGAAACTGACACTCGACAACAAGGAGATGACGGATGGCTTCTTTGAAGATGCCAGGCTGTTGGGCATTATGGCCCCGATCAAAGACTACATGTTCTGCTGGCAGGTAAACCAGTTGATGGGTGTTGACTTCAGGATGAACCCGGAGTTGGAAATTCAGCTCAATAAAAAAAGCCGGAAGTATTTTTTCTCTGTGTATGAATATGCGCAGCCGTCATCCTGCCTGATGCACTACCTCTATAACAATCAACACGACGGCGAATATCTTTTACCGGAATTCAAGCATCTTGATTTTTTATGGTTGCTGAAAGAGGATTTTGTTTCAAATGAATTTGTGGACAACCTGATTTATTCACTCAAATGCATCAACGGCGTGCAACTTGTGGTGGAGCTGACGAATGAGAAGATCAAGAACAAAGAGCATTTGGTGTTTTAATTAGGAAATGTGAAAATATGAAAATGTGAAAATGGTTTGGATAGTAGTAACTTCTAACAACCAAAACATACAACATGCACAAAGAGCTTATTGAAAAAAACCCAGTATTGAAACACAGCTTTGAGTTGGCATTGATGGTGATTGATTACTGTGAGCTGCTTCAGGAGCAGAAACGATTTGTAATCTCAAATCAACTACTAAAATCCGGAACATCTGTTGGCGCAAACATCATGGAAGCGCAGAATGCAGAAAGCAGGCCTGACTTCATTCACAAAATGAAGATAGCAGCGAAGGAAGCGGAAGAAACACAATATTGGCTAACGCTGTGCAAGTATTCGAACCGGTATCCCGTTTGTGATGAAATTCTTTTTAAGCTGGAAGAAATTCATAAACTCCTTGGTAAGATTTTGGCAACCACTAAGTCCAGGCTGAATAAATAAAGCTGTTCTTTCATTTTCAAATTTTCAAATTTTCTCATTTTCAAATTAGCACCATGTGGCAGGAAAAAGACAACGCACTGTACCGAAAATTTGAGTTTAAGGATTTCAGTGAAGCCTTTGCATTTATGACAAGAGTGGCAATGATTGCCGAAAAGATGAATCATCATCCGCGGTGGACCAATGTTTGGAATACGGTAGAAGTTTGGTTGAATACACACGATGCCGGCAACGTGGTTACCGATAAGGACAGAAAGCTGGCGGATAAAATTGATAGCCTGCTTTAACAGGTATGGAGCAGCGCTTTTTATTTTCAAAAAATTTTATGGTTGTACCCGATACAGTGAAAGAAAAAATCTTTCACGAAGGCTTTGCAATAGTCAACGGCATTTATTCCACTGAAGAAGTTTCCCAAATTCTATCAGCTATAGCTGAAGCCGACAACACAGGCCCAACGTTCCGGAAATCTGAAGACCTGTTTGCTATCCGGCAATTTTTCAAAGAGATTCCTGCTACACGAAAGTTGGTTCTGAATCAAAAACTCACCCAACTTGTTTCTGCAGTATTTGGCGATGACTATTTTATTGTGAAGTCAATCTATTTTGATAAACCCGGAAATTCTAACTGGTTTGTTTCTTATCATCAGGACCTGACAATTTCCGTCGATAAAAAAATTGACTGTGAAGGGTACGGTCCCTGGACAAAAAAAGAAGGCCAGTTTGCTGTTCAGCCACCGCCTGGCATTTTGGAAGATAATTTTACAATCCGCATTCATCTTGATGATACCACTGAAGAAAATGGCGCCCTGAAAGTGATTCCGCAGTCGCACAAAAAAGGGATCTACCGGGCAGAAAATATTGACTGGAAAACAGAGCAGGAGACTATTTGCGCTGTATCCAAAGGTGGTGTTATGTTCATGAAACCGTTGCTGTTTCACGCATCCAACCGAACAACCAATTATAGCAGGCGGCGGGTGATTCATATTGAATTCAGTCGCTGCCAACTTGATGAAAATATGAACTGGTCAGAATTTATACCATTGAATTAATGGATAGTTGATAAAAATTCCTTCTGTCTTTATGCTTTTACCCAAACCGTTTTTTCTCCTTTGGCAACACACCGGCCAATTGGCGTCAGGTGCTCCTGAAGATTGTTTTTTATAAAAACTTCTTTCAGTTCGTCAATCGCCTCTTCACCAACAGCAATCAGCAACCCGCCGTTTGTTTGCGGGTCGGCCAACAAATTGATCAGGGCTGAATCGTCCAAACCATCCTGAAACGCAATGCCGGCTCCGTAACTGTCCCAGTTTCGTGCCGTAGCGCCAGGGATAGTTTTTAGCTGCTGGTATTCATCAAAGCCTTCCACTTTTTTAATGGCAGCAAGACTGACCTCTGCACTCACGTTGCTGCCACCAGCCATTTCAGTCAAATGCCCAAGCAGGCCAAAACCTGTTACATCCGTCATGGCATGAACACCTTCAATCTTACCAAGTGCTTCGCCAACACTGTTTAACGTAGTGAGTTGCTTTAGCAAAATGCGGTAATGTACCTCCTTCAGAGCCTCTCTTTTAACAGCCGTTGCCATTACACCCACACCGAGTGGTTTGGTCAGAAACAACAAGTCGCCTTCACGGGCACCGTTGTTCTTTTTTAGATTTTGGGGAGAAACCGTGCCGGTTACGGCAAGGCCAAAGATGGGCTCCAGCGAATCGATAGTGTGACCGCCAGCCAGAGGAATACCGGCTTCGCGGCAAATGGCCCTTCCGCCTTCCAGCACCTGCTGTGCAACTGCCGGTGGTAGTTTTGCCACCGGCCAACCAAGCACCGCAATGGCCATCAACGGCTTGCCGCCCATAGCATACACATCGCTGATTGAATTGGCTGCAGCAATCCGTCCAAAGTCAAAAGGATTGTCCACAATGGGCATGAAAAAATCCGTGGTGGAGACAACCGCGGTCTCTTCATTCACCAAATAAACAGCAGCATCATCGCTGCTTTCGTTACCCACCAAAAGATGAGGAAATGAACCTTTGTCGCCGGTAGCCAGCATTTGCTGCAATACAGACGGCGCAATTTTACAGCCGCAACCTCCGCCTTTTGAAAATTGCGTAAGTCTAATTTCTTCTGTTATCATTCAGGAAACAAGTTGAGCCTGCGAAAGTAGGGCAGCATTGGTTACACTAACGTTTTCGCAGGAAATGGTTATTAGGAGTTGATCAAGGTTCTGCCGGTTGTGCAAACCCTTACGGTACTGTTTATCGTAATATTGCAATAAAATGCGGAAGCTTTCTTTGATGTTGCCTTCTTCCAAAAAGCGGACGGCATTTTTGGTTTCCAGCGGACCCAGTCGTTTGGCAATCCGTTGAATGGCGGCAATCATGCGGTCTTTATCCAGGTCACCGTAATCGGCAACGATGTTCTGCAAGCGTTCTTCAAAAGGAATGTCTAAAAAATAAACAGGTGAGCGGCGCATTTTCTGCCAAAAAGATTGCGGAATGTTGACATGGCCAATCCGCTGGCTTTCGTCTTCGATCCAGATTGCCTGTGGTGGCATATTCATTCCCTTGTTACCTTTTTCTGCCTTTATTTCAGCGTACCTATCCGCAAGTGTTAATGCCAGGCGGTTTTCAAACATTTCCTGCGAAGGCTGCAATGGCATGCCGATACTTCCAAAAGCAGATCCTTTGTGTTTGGCCAGTGCTTCCAGGTCGATGATGGGTTCGCCTTTGCGGGCCAACTCTTTCAACAAAGCGGTTTTACCCGAACCTGTATAACCACCAATCAACTTCAACGGAAATGGATACCCGTTTGTTTGCAGAACCCAATGCCGGAATGCTTTGTAGCCGCCGGCCAGCACGGTTACATCAAATCCATAAAGATTCAGCAACCAGGCTACGGCACCGCTGCGCATGCCACCACGCCAGCAGTAAAGAAATATGCAATCAGCAATTGGCAATTGACCATCATCATTATTGCCTGTTGCCGATTGCTTATTGTCTATTAATTTTTCCACTTCCTCCACCATCTGCCGCATCTTCGGGCCAAAATAATCGAGGCCGATTTTAATGGCGGCCTGCCGGCTTACCTGTTTGTATTGGGTGCCCACCACTGCCCTTTCAGCATCGCTGAATAGCGGCAGATTAACGGCGCCGGGCAGGTGCGCATGGTTGTATTCCGAAGGCGACCGCACATCGATCAGCAGGGCATTTCGCCCTGCCGCCAGAAACTCATTGATGGAAACTCTGCGCATGAAAACAAATGTAGCAAAATAAAAAGCCCCGCTTCTGCGGGGCCCTTGTTCCACAAGCCTTGCGGCTTAGTTATCTGTTTTTACACCGTCTTTGTCCACTTTCAGCTTTTTACCATCTTTTGTTTTGATCTTCGTACCATCTTCATCCTGCTTCACTTTTGTGCCGTCTTCGTACTTGATCTTTGTATCACCATCTTCTTCCACTTTTACCTTGGCATTTTCGGTTTCTTTCTTCCACTCATCTTCTAAAATACCGTCGTCTTTTTTCCAGCGGGTGTCATAATCTACCCATTTATCACTGTCATCTCTGTATTGCAGGGCGTTGCTCTCCATGCGGGCTTCACCAGTCTGTGTCCAGTTGTCGGCTGTAGGATCCCAGCTATACACCCACCAGTTGCGGTTATCAACATAACGCCAGACCGGTTCGCCGGCTTCTGTGGTCACCCGTCCGGTAGAACGGTCAACTTTTAAACCTGAATAGGCTTGCCCTGTTTTAGGATTCAGATAATACCCTTGCTGGCTGTTTCTTTCCACACTATCAGCCATGGCTGCATAATTACCGGTGCTGGTGGCTGTGGTTGTTTCCACACTCGCTGTTGATGATCCTGTGGTATCATTCATGGCTGTGTCATTGGCATCATTGCTACAGGCTACCACGCCAAAAGCCAAACCACCAATTATTGCCGCACTTAAAAATTGTCTTTTCATTGCTCTACGTTTTTGTTTCACTCTTGAAATACAAAAATGAGACCAGCGGGAACAATTAGCAATTGACAATGGGCAAGGTGGAAAAGAAAATAGGCAAAGAAGAGTTCGATTCTTCTTTGCCTATTGCGTATTGTTTATTGCTTGTTGACTTATCCGTTCATGCTCGCCAGAAACTCTTCATTGCTCTTTGTGCCTCGCATACGACGGAGGAGTTCGCTCATTGCCTCTTCGGTGTTCATGTCGTTGAGATAAACACGAAGCAGGTTCATGCGCTGCAGTACATCCCGCTCCAGTAGCAGGTCATCGCGACGTGTAGACGAAGAAACCAAGTCAATGGCCGGGAAGACACGCTTGTTGGCCAAACGACGATCCAGTTGTAATTCCATGTTACCGGTACCTTTGAATTCTTCAAAGATTACTTCGTCCATTTTAGAACCAGTATCAATCAGGGCTGTAGCAAGGATAGTCAGTGAGCCACCGTTTTCAATCTTACGGGCCGCACCAAAGAATTGCTTTGGCTTTTGCATGGCATTGGCTTCCACACCACCCGATAAAACTTTACCAGAAGCAGGCGCCACCGTGTTGTGGGCACGGGCAAGGCGGGTAATCGAATCCAGCAGGATGATTACATCGTGACCGCATTCAACCAAACGCTTTGCCTTTTGCAGGGCCATGGTAGAAACCTTCACGTGTTTTTCAGCCGGCTCGTCAAACGTAGATGCAATTACTTCTGCTTTTACGCTGCGTTCCATATCGGTTACTTCTTCCGGACGCTCATCCACCAATACCACCATCAGGTAACACTCCGGATGGTTTTTGGCAATGGCGTTGGCCACAGCTTTCAGCAACATGGTTTTACCGGTTTTGGGCTGCGCCACAATCAAACC
The DNA here is from genome assembly GCA_014163555.1 of Flavisolibacter longurius. Classification (GTDB taxonomy): domain Bacteria; phylum Bacteroidota; class Bacteroidia; order Chitinophagales; family Chitinophagaceae; genus Flavisolibacter. Next base: position 301,780 of record JACJGO010000002.1, on the reverse strand, counting down.
ACGCTGACCTTTTCCAATAGGAGTAAACAGGTCCATAATGCGGGTAGGAAAGTTCGACGCTTCGTCAAACAGGTTCAGCTTTTGAAACGGGAACAGTGGCGTAAGGTAATCGAAGGGTACACGGTCGCGTACTTCTTCGGGGCTTTTGCCATTGATCTGGTCAACCTTCAGCAGGGCAAAGTATTTTTCACCTTCCTTAGGCGGACGAACAGAACCCAATACCGTATCGCCAGTTTTTAACCCAAACAGTTTTATCTGCGAAGGCGATACATAAATATCATCGGGAGAAGAAAGGTAATTGTAATCGGAAGATCGCAGGAAACCATACCCATCCGGCATCATTTCCAGTACACCTTCGGCAAGAATAATTCCGTCAAATTCGATATTGAAAACCTGCTCGCGGCGCTGCGGGTAAAACTTGGTAATCTGGTTGCCTCTTTCCGGAATTTCTACGCCGGTTTCGGGGTCAATATTTCCAGGTGTTGAAGTGGGTGCTTCAGCCGTTTGCTCTTCTGCGCTAAAGTTGGCTTCTTCTTTTGATTCAACATCCAGCGGTAAGGTTGGCTGTTCCTCGCTTTTTTTCTTTGGCCGCTTGTTGTGCTGCGGCTTCTCCTCTTTTTTCGCCGGTGCTTTTTTGGCTGCCACGTGTTTTTTAGGCTCTTCGGCAGCGGCTTCTATAGCCGGTGTACTGTCGGAGAGGTCTTCTATCACGGCTTCTTCCGTGGTATTGGAAGTGGAGGCTTTTACAATGCGTTTGCGTTTGCGCTTATCGGCATCGGCCGTGGCAGCCGATTTTTGCTGGCTGGTGGTAACAGCCTGCTGATCGAGAATTTTATAGACAAGCTCTTGCTTGGGGAGTTTTTTGTAGTTCTCAATTTGTAAATTTTCAGCTATGTCCTGCAATTCGGGTAGGAGCATGTCATTCAGCTGCAAAATGTCGTACATAGAAAGTTTTTCGTTTAAATCTGCTAATCAAAAGCCCGTAAGCTGTTGTCGTTTGATGATAATTTGCCTGGGATTTGTTGTGAAACGTCCGGTGTTGTGAGTGATTAGGGTATGAGCTCTCAACGGTTTCCGGTGCAAGTTTAGTGAGAAATGGCCAAAACCAAAAATTTTTTGCATTGCTGTGTTATCGGCTTTACACGGCGTATTTTCCCCTAAAGAAGGTCTTTCTCTTCTAAAACCTACCAAAACGATGCCTTGCTTTTTACACTGTGCCTTTTCTTTTTTAACAAAGACAATGTTTGCATTTCCATTCAAAAATCAGTTCACCTTGGTTTTTCCGCTAAACTGGCGCCCATAAAAAAACCGGCCTGCTTACAGACCGGTTTCCCTTTTATGTTACGCTTTCATTCTTACGGAAGCAACACCCTGTCGATAACATGCACCACACCATTGCGGGCCATCACATTCGCCATAACAATGTTAGAGCGGTTTGAACCGTTGGACGTACCCGTGATGGTTGGTCCACCGCCGGTACCGTTTGTCAGGTTAATGGTGGTGTTTCCGCCGGCCAGCATGGCCAGGTTACCATTGGCCAGGTCAGAAGAAAAAGCACGGCCGGCCACCACATGGTAACGCAGCACCGCAAGCAAAGTGTTTACCGGGATCTGGTTGATATCGGTCACGCTTAATGCACCCAGTAACTGTGTGAACGCAGCATTGCTCGGTGCGAACACGGTAAGCGTTGTATTGCTTAAGGTTGTCACCAAGCTGGGATCACCGCCGGCTGCTGTAGCTGCACGGGTAACTGCTTTTACCAGGGAATCCAATCCACTGCCGGGAGCCGAAGCAGTTTGTACAATGTTGCCAACCGGTGGCATCAGCACACGACCAATGCGGTGAATGATACCATTGGAAGCATTGATATCAGCCTGCATTACTCGAACACCGTTGACAAAAACGCCGTTGGCATTTCGGGTTACAAAAACAGAATCGCCACTGGCGGTGGTGACTTTTGCATTGGGACCAGCCGGCACACTGCCCGAGGGCACTGAAGCTGCCAGGGTATGATAGAGCAAAATGTTTCGTGCCTGGTCGGCTGTGAGGCTATTCAGTACGGCAGTAGTAACGCCTGACGCCGTAAACGCTGCATTATCGGGGGCAAACACGGTATAAGGTCCTGTACCACTCAACGTGGTTTGTACATTTGCTTTTAACACAGCACTTTCCAGCGTACTGAAATCATCGGTACGCACCACTACATCAGTGATGGTATTTCCTGCGTTGTTGTCATCGTCGTCCTTGTCACAACTGACCAGCAAAAAACTAAATAAGCTTAGTGCAATCACTCCTTTTGTCTTCATAAATCCCTTGGTTATCATGGTAATCTTTTTAGTACAAAGCCAAACAAATTTTTTTGGGAAAAAGTTTAGCGGAATAAGAAGTTTCTTCTAAAAACTTTGGTTTGTTTAGGTATTTTCTTTCCTCTTTTTCGAGGCTCAAACAAAACAGCAAACGAGCAAACAGCCACAGCGGAAGATAGTTGGCAGGTGTGCCTTTATATTTGCACCCTTATGTTCAACAAACGCATCAAAATAAAAGAGCTGCTGGCCTCAGCGCCACAGGAACAAGAGGTAACGGTAATGGGTTGGGTACGCACCTTCCGGAACAACCAGTTTGTAGCCCTGAACGATGGCTCTACCAACAATAACCTGCAGGTTGTACTGGAGCTGGGCAGGTTTGATGAAGCCCTGTTGAAACGCATTACCACTTCGGCCTCGTTGAAAGTGACAGGTACGCTGGTGGAATCGCTGGGTAAAGGACAAAAGGTAGAAGTAAAAGCAACTGACGTAGAGATTCTGGGCGACAGCGACGCGGAAGCCTATCCGCTGCAACCCAAAAAACACAGCCTTGAGTTTCTGCGGGAAAAAGCGCACCTGCGTTTCCGCACCAGTACGTTTAGCTCGGTGTTTCGCATCCGGCATTCGCTGGCGTTTGCCGTGCACAAATTTTTTAATGAAAAGGGATTCTTTTATCTCCATACACCTATCATTACGGCTTCTGATGCCGAAGGCGCCGGTGAGATGTTCCGGGTAACCACGCTGCCGTTTGATAATCCGCCCCGCACGGAAGACGGCGGTATCAACTTTAGCGAAGACTTTTTTGGCCGTGCTACCAACCTTACCGTAAGCGGACAATTGGAAGGGGAACTAGGTGCCACCGGTCTGGGAGATATTTATACGTTCGGCCCTACATTCCGCGCCGAAAACTCCAACACGGCCCGTCACCTGGCGGAGTTTTGGATGATTGAACCTGAGATGGCTTTTTGTGACCTTGAAGACAACGCCAACCTTGCGGAAGAATTCATTCAATACCTGATCCGGTATGTAATGGAACATAACGCCGACGACCTTGAGTTCTTACGGCAACGCCTACTCGAAGAAGAAAAAAGTAAACCGCAGGCAGAACGCAGCGAGCTGGATCTGATCCAGAAACTGCAGTTTGTGGCCGACAATAAATTTGAGCGCATCACCTATACACAGGCTATCGACATCCTGCTGCAATCGAATCACTACAAGAAGAAAAAATTCCAGTACGATGTGGCCTGGGGTATTGATATGCAAAGCGAGCACGAACGCTACCTGGTGGAAAAACATTTTAAAAAGCCGGTGATCGTTACCAACTATCCCGCGGCCATCAAAGCCTTTTACATGCGCCAGGACGAAGGGTGCGAACCCGGAAGAGAAACCGTGGCGGCCATGGATATTTTAGCGCCAGGCATTGGCGAAATTGTAGGCGGATCGCAACGGGAAGAACGTTATGACAGGCTGGTGGAACGCATGAAGGCCATGCATGTCCCGGTTGATGAACTGTGGTGGTACCTGGATACGCGTCGCTTTGGTACGGTGCCGCACGCCGGCTTTGGACTGGGTTTTGAACGCATGGTGCAGTTTGTTACCGGAATGGGAAATATCCGCGACGTGATTCCGTTCCCGCGAACGCCGAAGAGTGCGGAGTTCTGAGACAGCTCACAAGTTTACAGGTTCACTTGTTTACAAGTTAAAAAAGAGGAATGCAAGCATTCCTCTTTTTATTTTTTATGTTCATTTGTTATTGTTGCTGCAGCAACCCGTGAACTTGTGAACTCTTTCTCTGACTATTCATTCTTGAGGCTCATCACCGGCACTGGCATTGCGTGCAGGATGCCTTTGGTGTGGCCTTTGAAAAAGAGGCGTTCGTATAAATTGTGTTTGTGCGGGAGCACCAGTACCATGTCGATGCTGTTTTGCTCCACGTAATGTTTTAAGCCTTCCGCAACATCGTCGTCTTTGATAGCATGGTATGATGCATTAATGTCAGTAAAGGCGGCCATGAGTTCTTCGGGATAATAGTTGCTTTCTTTTTCCTCTACATGCACCACGTGCAGGTTTGCGCCCAGTAATCCCGCAATGCCGGCAATGGTGCGGGTAGGGATTTCATCTACATTCGTAAAATCGGTTGCCAGCACCATGTTCTGCGGCACACCAATGGTTGAACTTTCCGGCACACCAATCACCGGGAAAGAAGAATTTTTGATCAGCGAAATGGTGGTATCGCCAAACAAAAACCGTTCAAACCCACTCAGGTCTTTTGTTCCTACCACCAGGGCAAACGCATTTCGCTCTTTGGCGGCATCTTCAATTTCGGTAGCCACATCACCCAGGCGGCTTTCAATTTCAAAGCTTACGTCGGTAAATCTTTTCTGTGCGGCTTCCCTGGCCCGGATCAAGCCGTCATCAGCACCTTTTTTCAGGTCGTCGCCTGTTACCATCAGCACCGGGTAGTCGGTCATGGGAACCGGTAGCTGGTACACATGCAGCAGAAAAACAGTGGCGTTGAGCTGCTGGGCCAACCGGCCTGCAAACGTTACCGCATTATCAGCAGCCGGCGAAAAGTCCGTGGGAACAATGATGGTATTCATGTATCAAGATTACAAAGAAAGATTGAGTTGCGGTATGGAAAGGGGCCTGATTTTCATCATAGCAGAAACTGGTTTTTATGAACGCTGTACAACCACAACCAACAGGTACCACTAACCGAAAGTTTCACTCGCTTAAAATCGACATGACACCCTTGGTCGACCTTGGGTTTCTGCTGATTAGCTTTTTCATTTTCACCGCTGCCCTTTCCGAGCCTACCGTAACCCGGCTAATCATGCCAAAGGAGGGCGAAGAAACCCCTGTGCCGCAACGTCATTCGCTGACGCTCCTGCTGGATGGGAAAAGGCTTTTTGTTTACGAAGGCTTGTGGGAAGAAGCCCAAACGGAACAACGCATCAGAGAAGCTTCCTACGATCTACAAAAAGGTGCCGGCAACATTATCCGGCAGAAACAACAGCGCTCCGGAAAAGACCTGGTGGTGCTCATCAAACCCCTTGCTACTTCTTCGTATGAAAATGTAATGGCCATGCTCGATGAAATGCAGATCAATGCCGTGAAGAAATTTGCCCTTGTAGAGGCAATGCCAGGTGAACGGGCCTGGGTGGAAGGCCGTCAGCCATAGGAGCAAAAATTTACAGGTGGGATGAAGGTATGCTTCGCAGCCTTGCAGTTATTCACAATACATTTTGCCGGTGGTGAAGGCTGCTGCAGAAAGCCCGCCACAGGCCTGAATCTTTCCCGCTGCCACGATGTGTAAAACTCAATTTTGTATTTTTGCTCTTCTTCTGCAAAAAAGAAGAATTGCATATGAATATCCCTGTTGTTGATCTTTCTGATTTTTTAAGTGGCGACGAAAGCCGTAAGCGCAACTTTGTGCAGGAACTGGGTAAGGCCTACGAAGAAGTGGGATTTGTAGCGGTAAAAAACCACGGCATTCCCGACGACCTGATTGCTGATTTGTACCAGTATGTGCAGCAGTTTTTTGCCCTGCCGTCCGAAACAAAACTGAAATACGAAAAACCCGAGCTGGCCGGTCAGCGTGGCTACACCTCGTTTGGCCGTGAGCATGCCAAAGGGTTTGATGCACCGGACCTGAAAGAATTTTTCCAGTTTGGGCAAACCATTGAAGACGGTGAAGAAGTAGGCGAAGACTATCCCGATAACATTACAGTAGAAGAAGTCCCGCAGTTCACACCGACGCTCTTTAATGCTTACCGCAATTTTGAAAAAAGCGGTAAGGCTTTGTTGCAGGCCATTGCACTTTATCTGGGTTTGGACGAGCACTATTTTGATCAATGGGTGCACAACGGCAACTCCATCCTGCGGGCTATTCATTATCCTCCTATCAAAAGCGAACCGAAATCAGCCATTCGCGCCGAGCAGCACGAAGATATTAACCTGATTACACTTTTGGTTGGTGCTTCCGCCGACGGATTGCAGATCTTGACCAAGCAAGGTGAGTGGGTTGGTGTAACCTCCCTGCCGGAACAAATTGTGGTAAATGTTGGCGACATGCTCCAGCGCCTGACCAACAACAAACTGCGCTCTACCACGCACCGTGTGGTCAATCCACCCAGGGAATTGTGGGGAACGTCGCGATTTTCTATTCCCTTCTTCCTGCATCCCAAAAGCAGCATGAGCCTAGCTTCACTTGAGAGCACTATCGATACTGAGCATCCCAAGGCTTATGAAGACGCTACAGCCGGCGAGTACTTGGATGAACGCCTTCGGGAGATTGGTTTGAAAAAATAAAATCGTTTTCGAATTTCGGGAAAAAGCTGTCTAACCGACAGCTTTTTCGTTTTTTACTCCTTCACTTATCAGCAAAATAAACCACTTGTCAAAAGCTCAAAAAAATTTGAATTGATTAATAGTCTGAAAATCAATTAACTAACTTCAAAACCACTCCTAAACATCCCCAGCATCTAAAAAAAACTTGGTACTATGTATTGTAAAGTACCAACTATCACCATATCTTTGTTCTGTTAATGAATAGCAACATATACCGGCCGACCCTACCAGTCCTGTTTTCAGCAGGGCTGGAGGCGAGGCTAAAAAGCAAAAACAATGAACATTGAAAATACGCAAAGCCAGATGAAGAAGGGGATTCTGGAGTTTTGCATTCTCTCCATCATCCGCCGGGGCGAAGCGTACCCCAGTGATATTGTAGAAGAAATGCGGGCTTCGAACATGCAGATCCTGGAAGGTACCCTGTACCCCTTGCTGACCCGTCTGAAAAACGCTGAAATGCTCACCTACCGATGGGAAGAAAGCAATTCGGGTCCTCCGCGGAAATATTTCTCGCTTACCGAAAAAGGAGAATTATTTTACAAGGAATTAGAAAAGACTTGGATCGAACTCTCAAACGCCGTCAATACGCTTACGAAGAAAGAAGAACAACACACCTCCTAACAACTTCAACCAAACTGTAGAATATGAAAAAGATCATCAACATAAACTTATCCGGACGAGTGATCCCGATTGAGGACACCGCGTACGATAGTTTACAACGCTATATAGAAAGCTTGCGCCGCTACTTTGCCAACGAAGAAGGCCGCGACGAGATCATCAATGATATCGAAAGCCGTATTGCCGAGCTGATGAACGATAAGATTAAAAAAGGTGCCCCGGTGGTAACCGAAGGCGATATCAATGAGATTATCAACGTCATGGGCCGTGTAGAAGATTTTGAAGCGGTGGAAGGCGAACCCGCCACAGCATCTTCCAGTATGGGCGGCGGAAGCAGTACAACCAGTACCAGTAGCAGCTATAGCTACCAGCAACAGGAAGGTCGCCAGCGTTTTACCGGTCGGCTTTACCGCGATGCCGATGACAAGATCATTGGTGGTGTTTGTGCCGGTATCGCCAATTATGTGAATGTAGACCCGGCCATTGTGCGCCTGCTGTTTGCCATCATCACCTTTGGTGGCTTTGGTTTCGGCTTCCTGCTGTATATCCTGCTGTGGATCATCTTACCGGCCAAAACCCTTAATACGTATATCGGAAAGCGTTTTTTTCGCAACCCTGATGACCGTGTGATTGGTGGCGTAGCCGGTGGCTTGGCCGCTTATTTTAAAACCAATCCCTGGACCATCCGGGCCATTTTTGCCGCCCCGCTGGCGCTGAACATCCTGTTTGGAATCCTGAACGGAATTTTCTCGCCGTTTGGCCACGACTTTTTCCCGAACTTTTTCTTCGGGTCCTTTACCGGAACGTTTATCCTGGCCTATATCATCCTTTGGATTGTAATGCCGGAAGCCAAAACACCTTACGATAAAATGGAGATGCGCGGCGAAACCGTGGATGTGAACCGTATCCGCCAGAACGTGCAGGAGGGCATGGAAAATTTTAGTACGCGGGCAAAGGCCTGGGGCGAAGAGGTAAAAGCTTCTGCCCAGAGCTTTGGTGCCCGGGCGTCTGAATTTGCCAATACCCGCGGGCGGGCCTTTGCCCAGGAAGCCACTACGGTGGTGCGACCGGCAGCTTCCGGTTTTGGTCATGCTGTTGGCGTATTGTTCAAAGCGTTCTTTCTTTTTATTGCCGGTGTGGTTGCGTTCTCGCTGTTCGTTGCTGTACTGGTATTTACGTTCAGCGGTGTGGCCCAGCCGATCAATGCCTTCCTCATCGACGGTATCTGGCAGAGGGTATTTATGTGGGGAACCATCGTGCTGTTCCTTGCCGTACCGCTGATTGGTATCATTACCTGGATCATTCGCCGTGTGATGAATGTGCGTTCGCAGAACCGCTACCTTGGCTGGATCTTCGGCGGTCTCTGGACCCTGGGATGGATTTCGCTGGCCCTGTTTGTTTCCAGCATGGTGAAGGACTTCCGTTTTACTGATCAAACGGAAACTGATGTTCCGCTGGCCAAGCCTTCAATGAATAAAATGGTGGTGACCGTTCCGGGCAGCCCCGTTCGTTACAGTGGCAGCTATGGCTGGATGGATATTGATCCGGATGATGGCTGGGATGTTACAGACGATTCGCTGTTGCTTTCAAATATCCGCGTCAGCGTTCAAAAAAGCCCCGACAGTTTTTACCATGTAACCCTGCACCGCTACAGCCGTGGCAACAACCGCAACCGGGCTCTTGACCGGGCCGAATCGATTCAGTACAGCGTACAAAGCCTGGACAGTGTGCTGGCGCTTGGCAGTGGTTTTGGACTGAGCCGCGACGACAAATTCCGCGGACAGAAAGTAATGGTGGAGATCAGCATCCCGGTGGGCAAGCAGATTCGTTTTGACCAGTCGGTGGGTGATAAGCTGAATCCTTTCAACATCCGCGTTAGCGAAAATGAGCGCAACAACCGCCGCCGGAACTGGAACCGTCGCGACTGGGATATTGACTGGGACAGCAATCGCTACTACGACTGGGAGCCTGACACCGATTATTATATGACGGCCGAAGGCACACTGCGGGAGGTAGGCAGCACAACGCCGGAGCCATCCAACTCCCCCGTTAGCACAGACACGATCCCTGCACAGCAAACCTATCATATAACGGTTCCGGTTGAAATCATCGAGAGCGCCGATACCATTCGGCAGCAGGAAGAGACCGCGAAAAAAAGAGACATGGGCGGCGAGGTTCCTACCCCAATGCCAGTTCCTTTTATTCCTACGATATTCTAAGCCTGGTTGAAGTTGCGTCCTGTTCGGCAGGACAAAACTTGGGGCCTCTTCGGAGGCCCTTTCTTTTAACCACGGATGAGCGAGATTTTTTATGGATGACCAGGATGCTTCAGGTTTGGGTTATCTGCCCGCAGGCAAACTTTCCTTGCGGTAAAAGGATAGAATCACTGTAACGCCAGTACCTACAGGAGAAAATCCAACGAATCCTTTCCAAATCCTGCCAATCTGCGGTTATTTTTGCCGCCTAAATTTTTTGCATGAAGAATACGCCTTTCACCGAAAAGCACATTGCGTTAGGTGCCAAGATGGCTCCCTTTGCCGGATACAATATGCCCATCAGCTACAGCGGCATTAACGATGAGCACCAGACCGTACGCCGGGCTGCCGGCGTATTTGATGTGAGCCATATGGGTGAATTTATGCTGAAAGGGGAGAACGCCCTGGACCTGATTCAACGGGTAACGTCCAATGATGCTTCGAAGCTGACGGCAGGAAAGGCGCAGTACAGTTGCCTGCCCAATGAACAGGGCGGTATTGTAGATGATTTGCTGGTGTATTGCATTGAAGAAAATAAGGTTTACATGCTGGTAGTAAACGCCAGCAACATTGAAAAAGACTGGGAGTGGATTCAGAAACACAATGACAAAGGCGTGGAAATGCACAACATTTCCGACGATACCTGTCTTTTAGCCGTGCAGGGACCGAATGCTACCAAAATTCTGCAAACGCTGACCGAGATGGATATTCTCAATCTGAAATATTACACGTTTACAAAAGGCGAATTTGCTGGTGTAAAGAATGTACTGGTCAGTGCAACCGGTTATACCGGTGCCGGTGGGGTGGAAGTTTATTTTGAGAACAAGGACGATAATGCCGAAAAAATCTGGAATGCCATTTTTAGCGCCGGCGCAGCTCAGGGCATAAAACCCATCGGTCTTGCCGCACGGGATACGCTTCGGCTGGAAATGGGCTTTTGTCTCTACGGAAATGATATTGATGATACCACCTCGCCACTTGAGGCAAGTCTGGGCTGGATCACCAAACTTTCGAAAGAATCATTTACTGCAAAAGACATCCTGCAAAAGCAAAAAGAAGAAGGTATCAAGCGCAAGCTGGTAGGATTTGAAATGGTGGACAAAGGCATTCCGCGTCACGGTTATGAAATTTGCGACAAGGATGGAGCGCAGATTGGGTATGTAACCTCCGGCACACAATCACCCAGCCTGGGCAAAGCCATTGGACTGGGGTATGTTGCTCTTGATCATTCGTCTTTCGACAGCCCGGTTTACATTAAAGTGCGGGATAAACTGCTGCAGGCGAAAGTGGTGAAAATTCCGTTTGCTTAATTTGAAAATTAGCAAATATGAAAATGTGAAAATGATTCAAAGACTAAACCTCATTTTCACATTTTCATAATATCACATTTGTACATTATACGCATGAACAAACCGACTCTTTATACTTGTCTTTCCCCGGCACTCTTGCATTTATATGATGTGAAGAACACCATTGTTGTGGTGATTGACGTGTTGCGGGCCACCTCCACCATCGCTACAGCTTTGTACAACGGCGCCCGGGAAATTATCCCGGTTGACAGCGTGGAGCGCTGCATTCAGCTGGGCACACAAATCGAATGCATTACTGCCGGCGAACGTGACGGCCAGGTGGCGCCGGGCCTGCAGTACGGCAACTCTTCCTTTGAATACCCCGAAGAATTTATCAAAGGGAAAATTCTTGTGCTGACCACTACCAACGGCACAAAACTGCTGCACATGGCCCTGGCCAAAGGCGCTACTGAGATCATTACCGGTTCGTTCCTTAATCTTTCCGCAGTTTGTGATCACCTGGTAAAGATGAAGAAGAACGTGATCCTTGGTTGTGCCGCCTGGAAGGACAAACCCAATATGGAAGACACCCTGTTTGCCGGCGCCGTGGTTTCCGCCATAAAGGAACATTTCACCATCAACTGCGATGCGTCTCATATCGCTGAAAACCTGTACAACCTTGCGAAGGGAGATATGTATGAATTCATGAAGGCAAACGATGCCTCGCATTACCATCGTCTTACCAATTTTGCCCTGGAGCGGGACATCCGTCACTGCCTCACACCGGATCTTGCCAATATCCTTCCCGAATATGTGGATGGAAAACTGCTTATCCAGAAGCAGGTTTAAAGGAGAATAGTAGGATATTGAGATAGGGGGGGTGTCTTTTTAAGAACAACCTAATATCACCCTATCCTGCTTTCATATTTTCCAAATCGTACGAGGGTTATTGCTGTACAATTCTCTCCTTTATTACAGAAATTTCTAACATTTTTTTTAACGGTAAAATAGACTGAATTAATAGGTTATGTGAAATAGATTCGTTTACTTTTGCCGATTGGCCTTTTTTAAAGTTTACAGTTTTCGGTTCACCGTTTTCAGTTAGAAAAATCATCAACGGTAAACAGCAAACGGTGAACGGCCAACTTTCTTCTATGGCATTACCACACTTAATCAAATACGTTTATACCCATGGCTCCGATGAAGTGATTCGCCGGGGCAAAAAAATTCATGCAATTGGCTTTGTGGAATTGGTAGAACACGACGACCTTTTTGGTTCGTCTGTTTTTCGTGTGAAAGACGATAACTATTCTACCTTTTATAAAGTTTATATACAGAATTACAAAGACCCCAAAACGCTTTCCCTGCGTTGTGCCTGTCCGTACAATTTAGGTGATATCTGTCGTCACGAAGCCGCAGCGCTGTTGCGCCTGCAGGAGATGATGGACAAAGGCCAACTTGTAGCGGATGATGTGGCCTACGACCAGCGTCACACGGTGGCCAAGATGAAGACCATCGACCTGAAGACCATTCAACTTCTTTCCAGCCATGCCGTAATTGCCGGAGCCGAAGCCTGGCTGCAAAAGAACAAGCCGAAAATCGAAAGTGCAAAGGAAGAAACCGTAAGGGCCAAGGTTGAATTAAACGGTACCGAATACGATGTGATCATTCGCCGCAACGAAGAGCGGAACTTTGATACCTCTTCTGATTACGACGATCCCGATCACCTGCTGGCCCTGCCCAAAGTGATCGTGTTTTTGCACCTGCTGCGCACCAAAGGCCAGCATTATTTCGAAACCATCCGCAACTGGGATAAAGAAAAAAACAAGTTGCTGGAAGCTTATGGCTATTCGCTGAACGATGACCTAAAGGGCAAGTTTGAATTCACGTATAAAGACGGCAAACCTTTTCTTCGGGTGCTGGACCGCAACATCAAACGCATTGCCACACCGGCACCATTAAGCACGCCACGTTTTGAAAAAGTAGAAGTGGTAGAAGAAGAAACAAAGCCCAAAGAGCAGCATGTGATCACCAACAAGCTGGGGGTTGTTTTTAACTTCAACAAAGACAGCCACCCTTTTTTCACCATCGAACTGATTGAAGGCGAAATGGATGAAGAAGGCGTGTTTGCGAGCACGGTGCAAAAGCTGGAACTGAGCCGCTACATTGAAACGGAATCGTACAGCGAAGAAGACAAGGCATTGCTTCAACTGGTGCGCAAACTGCAAAGCAGCGAGATTGATAAATACGTCAGCCGCAACTCACCTTTTGCCGGTTTTTGGGAGAACATCGTGCATCACGAAGACGATGACCTGCCTGCAGAAACTAAAAGCCTGATTGCCGAATACCTATTGCCCAAGCTTAAAAAACTGTTTGCCGAATTTGAAGGCGCACCGGTTTTTGTGTTGCCCAAAGGCAAAACGTTTAAAACCGCTTCGCTGCAGAAAGTTGAGTTAAACACTGATTACCTGGTGCCGCATTTCAGCGTCAGCAGTAACGGTGACAGCTTTGAAATTGAATGTTACGTAAAGCCAGACGGTGTGGCACATTCGCTGGATGAAAACGAAGAACGTTCGCCGCTGGTTTATGTGTACAATCACCAGCTTTTTATTTGGGAGAACAAAGAAGCAGTAGAGACGGCAGAAAGCTTTGGTGAAAAAGGTGCTGAGAAAATCAGTGAAGAAGAGTGGCCGCAAACACTGCTACGTAAGATCATGCCGCTGACCAAAGACTACAAGGTTGATTTTGACCGCAGCCTGGTAGAAGAAGTAAAGGAAGGTGAACCCGAAACAAAACTGGTGCTGATCGAGAAAGGTGAGTACCTGGTTTTTCAACCCATTTATACGTACAAAGGATATGATACAAAAGGCGTGGATAAAGGAGAGCTGATCATCCCGCATGGCGGCAAAGTGGTGGTTGTACACCGCAACCGCGAAGCGGAAAAAGGGTTTCTGCACAAGCTTTCCATGCTGCACTCCAACTTTGTTCCGTTTGACGACGGTGCCTCGCTGGCCCTGAAAGGCGCGGAGGTATTAAAGAACAACTGGTTCTTCCTGTTTGTGGATGCGATGAACGAAGCAAAGGTGCCGGTGTTTGGTTTTGAATCGCTGAAGAACTTCCGCTTCAATACAGCCAAGCCGCAAACGCATATTTACATCTCCTCGCATACCGATTGGTTTGATGCCAAAGTGGATATTCTTTTTGGTGATCAGAAAGTAAGTGTGGCCGAAGTGAAAAAAGCACTGGCCAACAAACAACAGTTTGTACAACTCAATGATGGTACGCTGGGTATTCTGCCGGAAGAGTGGCTAAAAAAATATTCGCTGCTGTTCCGGGTAGGAGAAGGCAAGTCGGACAAGCTGAAGCTGTCGCGGTACCACCTGAGTGTGATTGATGAACTTTACGAGAACCGCAATGCGGAAGAACTGACTATTCAGCTCGAAGAGAAATATGATCGCATCAAAGAATTTGATACCATCAAAGAAGTGCCGCCGCCGGAGAACCTGGCACCCATTCTTCGTCCCTACCAGGTAGCGGGTTTTCAATGGCTCAATTACCTGAAAGATGTTTCCTGGGGCGGTATCCTGGCCGATGACATGGGTTTGGGTAAAACCGTACAGGCCCTTTCTTATCTGCAGCATTATTATGAGAACAACGACGGTGAAATGAAGGCGTTGGTGGTTTGTCCCACCACGCTGATTTATAACTGGGAGAACGAGATCAAAAAGTTCACGCCGTCGCTGGAATATTATATTCATCACGGACCGCTTCGCAGCCGCCAGTTGGATGAACTGCTGAAACACCACGTGATTATCACCACCTACGGTACCCTGCGCAGCGATATCAAACTCTTTACCCAAATGATGTTTGATAACGTGATCCTGGATGAATCGCAGGCGATAAAAAATCCTACCAGCAAGGTGACAAAAGCAGCTTCGTTGCTGCGTGCAAAAAACCGGTTGTGCATGAGCGGTACCCCGCTGCAGAATAATACGTTTGATATTTATGCACAGATGAACTTCCTCAATCCCGGTATGCTGGGTTCTGTGGAATTCTTCCGGCAGGAGTTTGCTATCCCCATTGACAAGTTTGGAGAGCCCGAACAAAAAGAGCATCTCAAAAAAATACTGTATCCTTTTATTCTTCGTCGTACCAAAGAACAGGTGGCCAAAGACTTGCCCGACAAAACCGAGATGGTACTCTTCTGCGAAATGGAAGACGAGCAGCGAAGAATCTATGATGCTTACCGCAATGATTTCCGGGCAAAGATCATGGGTACCATCGAAGAGCAGGGTATTCAGCGTTCGCAGCTGACCATTTTGCAAGGCCTGATGAAGCTGCGGCAGATCTGCGATTCGCCGGCGATATTGAATGAAGAAGAAAAATTCCCGAATCATTCCATCAAGCTCGATGAACTGGCAAGGGAGATTACCGAAAACATCGGTGATCATAAAGCGCTGGTTTTTTCGCAGTTCCTGGGTATGCTGGCGCTGATCAGGGCCAAGCTGGAAGAACTGGGCATCAAGTACGAATATTTTGACGGAAGTACGTCAGCCCCGGATCGTGAAAAAGCCATTCAAAGTTTCCAGAACGATGAGGAAACAAGGGTCTTCCTGATTTCGTTGAAAGCCGGTGGCGTGGGTTTGAACCTGACAGCAGCGGATTATGTGTACATTGTTGATCCCTGGTGGAATCCCGCTGTGGAGCAACAGGCTATCGATCGTACGCACCGTATCGGCCAAACGAAAAACATCTTTGCGTATCGAATGATCTGTAAAGACACGATTGAAGACAAGATCATGCAACTGCAGGAAAAGAAACGGGCTCTGGCAAAAGATCTTATTGCCGATGATAGCTCGTTTGTGAAGGCACTGACGAAGGAGGATGTGGAGTACCTGTTCAGTTAAGGGCCTCCCCCGCCCCCTCCGGTGGATCGGTGAGCTATGCACAGACCCTCGCTTTATGAAACCTCTACAAGTTGCTAACCCCAGCCTTAAGGCTGGGGACTATGACGAATAGATTCGGGCTGGTGTATAGGCTTCAGCCTATCTGCTTATATCATAGATAGGCTGAAGCCTATGTTCTACTTCCTTCTATGCAGCCTTTCTCCCCAGCATAAATGCTGGGGTTAACAGAGAGATATCAGACTGACCATAGATATATCTATTGAGATGGGATGGCACTTTTCTCATGGATGCCGCTGTTTATCCCTTCGCAAGTCATATTTCTGTAGGAAAAGTTCATATTCTTCCGCAAATGTCATCTTCCTGTGATGTTCTTCCTGATTTTGGATATAGGCCCTTACTTTCTCTACCACTGATTCGCTTACCGAACAGGCAAAGTATTCATTTGCCCAATCCAGCTTTGCTGAAAACAATAGCTGTTGATTTGCCCAGTGTGATGATTCGCCTTTCAACAATTGCATAGTTTTTGCCAGCGAAATCTCTGCATGCAGTTCAAACAGGCAGTGCACATGATCATCAAACCCACCGATGCAATCCACGTAAATTTCTTTCTGCAAAGCATAGGTTTTGATATGTTGAAAAAGTAATTCCCTTTTTTCTTTTTGTAGAATGGGAATACGATTTTTCGTTCCCCATACGGCATGAATCCATATTTTGAAAAACGACATGGCAGCTTTGTTTTGATTAGGGGAGAGGGTTTGGCAAAGAAAAATAAAACAAAGTCCCTGTTTTTGAAACCCTTTGTTGCATTTATCTGTTAAACGATGAAGCCTATGTATGACCCGCTTATCATTACACTTGCCTTAGATACTGCTTCTACAGGATTTTTCAATGCCTTGCGAAAGCAATACTTTCCTCCAGCCATCAACTACATCGATGCACACCTAACCCTGTTTCATTACTTGCCACCAAACGAATCCACAATTCCTGACGACTTGCGGAACTGGAGTAATCTATATCCGCCCTTTTCCCTGCAGGTCACAGAGGTTAAAAGCATCGGAAAAGGTGTGGTGTATAAAATTGAATCGGTGGAACTCTTGCAATTGCACAAGGCCATGCAAGCTAAATGGAAGCAGTGGCTAACGCCGCAGGACAGCCAGAAACTTTGGCCCCACATCACGGTACAGAACAAAGTGTCGCCCGAAAAAGCCAAAGAAACGCTGCAAATTCTACAGGCTTCGTTTCAACCTTCTGCACCAACGGCACTAGGTTTTCAGGTCTGGGCATATAAAGGCGGACCCTGGGAATTTCTAAAAATCTATCCCTTTCAAAAACAATAATTATCGCTTTCTGAAAAGAAAAGAGAGCAGCCGTGGCGGGTTGCTGCGGTCATCGTCATCAAACCATTCTTCTACGGTTTCAATAATAAAACCATTTTTCACGGCAGCATTTGTATAGTCCGAAACATGGTGCACAAAACATTGCAGTACCTGCGTTCCTTCTTCTGTTTCAAACTGTGCCTTGCTGCCGCTGTATTGTTTGTATGGATGCAATTCGCAGATATAAAAATGGCCGCCCGTCTTTAGCACCCTGGTAGCTTCGCTGAAAATAAAATTCAGGTCTTCAATGTGCTCCAATATCAGGCTGCAAGTAATCAGGTTTACTTTTTCTGCAACAAAGTTCCAGGGATTTGTAATATCCGCCTGCTGATAAACCACCTTATCGTTCGTTCGTTTTTCCCTGGCTTTTTCCAGCATGCCTTCCGAAAGATCCACAGCAATAATGCTATCTGCTATTTCGGACAGCCATTCCGTGTTCTTTCCGGTACCACAGCCCAACTCCAGCACATTGCCTACCGGAAAGGATCCAAGCATTTTCTGGCCCGCTCTTTTTTCCAAATCCCTTGTTTTGTTTTCCATTTCATCATAGGTAAAAGACCATTGGTTATAGTGTTGCTCTACTGACATGTTTTTTCTTTATTTACAGTATAAATATATCTACTGCCATTTATATACGTTCATTTCCGTTCATCATCGGCTTAACCTAATTTAACCTATACCCCTGAAATATCCGAATATCTTCGTACCTCTCAAATACCCGCTTATGAAGAATGTTTACCTTTTCCTTCTGGTCTTTGCCGGCATTGGAATCTCCGCTTCGGCACAAAAAGTCAGTGGTACCATAAAAGGTGTCCTGCAGGATTCGATCTCTGCATCACCGCTTGAGGATGCTACTGTGTCGGTCATGCGTCTTCCCGATTCAACCCTCATCTCATTTACACTTACCCGCAGCAATGGTGCGTTTGAGATCAAGAACCTTGACGCCGGCGATTACCAGGTAGTAGCTTCCTTCACCGGTCTGCGAACCTTCAAGCGAAACGTTTCTATCCAGGCCGGCCGTACAGAAGTGGATTATGGACTTGTGAAAATGGAGCGGGCCGATAAAGCGCTGGATGAAATTGTGATTGTGGAGGCACCGGTGAAAATAAACGGGGATACGGTTTCCTTTAAGGCCGATGCCTTTAAAACAAAACCAAATGCCACGGTGGAAGACCTGCTGAAAAAACTTCCGGGTGTACAGGTTGAAAGGGACGGAACCGTTCGGGCACAGGGCGAGAACGTGCAGAAAGTGTATGTGGACGGGAAAGAGTTTTTTAACAACGATCCCAAACTGGCTACCAAAAACCTGACGGCCGATATGGTGGACCGTGTAGATGTATTTGACGACATGAGCGAACAGGCAAAATTCAATGGGATTGATGATGGCAGCCGCAGCAAAGCCATTAACCTGAAATTGAAAAAAGACAAAAAGAAAGGCATTTTCGGAAGAGCCACCGCAGGTTATGGCTCCGATCAGCGCTACGATGCCGGCGTGACAGCCAACTATTTTAAAGGGGCTACACAAGCGAACATTATTGCCAAAAGCAATAACACCAACAACATGGGCTTTACCTCGTCTGACATGATGGGCATGCTGAGTTCAGGAGGCGGTATGATGAACGGAGGTTTTGGTGGCGGTAGCGGCATGATGATGGGTGGCGGTGGAAGAGGTGGCGCCGGCGGCGGGGCTATCCAGCTCGGAGGCATGGGCATGGGTGGTGGTTTTGGCGGTATGAACATGGGCGGCAACAATACAGGTGGCATCACGACCTCTACGCAGGCAGGACTAAACTACCGCGACACCTGGAGCAAAACGTTTGATGTAAACGGCAGTTATTTCTTTAACTATTCCGGTCGCGAAAACCAAAACAATACCTTGCGCCAGAACTTTCTTGCCGACTCCTCCATCTTTACAGCGGAGAACACAACCTCGCGAAGCTCCAATTACAACAACAGGGCAAACCTGAACATGACCATTTCGATCGACTCATTCAACTCTATTATTTTTCAGCCCAATCTTAATTTCCAGAAAACGGAAACGATGAGCGATGGAACGCTGTTAAGCAATTCGTCCAATAACAAGTTGCTGAACCAGGGCCGGAATTTCAATACAAACGAAGGCGAAGGCTACAACTGGAGCAACAACCTGTTATGGCGCCGGAAGTTTCACAAGCCCGGACGAACTCTCTCCGTGAACTTGTCGAATACGCTTGCCGATAACGACCGCGAAGGTTATACTATTAATAATCTCAGTATTCGTCAGCAGGACCAGATGAACAGCATCAAAAGCGAAACAAACAATTTCAGCATCAATGCATCCTTTACCGAAGCCATTGCCCGTGACAAGATCCTTGAGCTGAATTATAACCATACCGATAACCGGAACCGCAATGACCGTCGCACGTTTATAAAGAACCTGGCTACCGGCCGCTACGAAATTTCTGACGATGCCCAAACGAACTTTTTTGACAATGCCAATGTGTATGATCGTTATGGCACAAACCTGCGCATTGTAAAAAAGAAATACAATTACCAGTTGGGTTTTGCTGTGCAGCAAACAAGCCTGGAAAGCAATAACCTGACAACAAAGGCCAGTGTACTACAAAGAGCTACCAATCTATTTCCAACTGCGTCATTCAACTACCAGTTTCAGCGCAGCCGCAGCCTGCGGTTCAATTACCGGGGCCGCACCAACCAGCCCACTGCCAGCCAATTGCAGGACGTGGAAAACCGCGATAATTTTCCTTACATCACCCGAGGGAATCCTTTCCTGAAGCAAGAGTTCTCGCACAACCTGACCCTGAGCTATAACTTTTTTGACGTGATGAAATTTCGCAACTTCTTTGCCTTTATCACCTACAGTACCACGCAGAACCGGATTGCCAATGCCATTGAATACCTGCCAGGTGGTGTTCAGGTATCACGGCC
This sequence comes from Flavisolibacter longurius, assembly GCA_014163555.1. GTDB lineage: Bacteria > Bacteroidota > Bacteroidia > Chitinophagales > Chitinophagaceae > Flavisolibacter. The sequence goes on along the minus strand of JACJGO010000002.1, from coordinate 281,754 downwards.
GGAAAACGTTTCGGGTGTGTACAATGTAAGCGGTAATTTCAACATGGGTTTTCCTATCCGCAAATTGCAGGGTGGCAATTTCAACTTCAATACACGCATCGGGTATAACCAGGATGTTAATCTGATCAACAACATCAAAAATTACAACCGCAATTTATCGGTAACGGAAAACCTGCGCCTGAATTATAATTTCCAGGAAAAACTGGACATGGGTGTTTCGGCCAGCGTTACGTATAACCAGGTCCGTAATACCGTACAGAAGGCAAACAATACGAATTATTTCACCCATGTGTATTCGGCCGATCTCAGCTACACGCTGCCGATGAACTTTATCATTGCTACCGATATAGACTACACGTTTAACACGGGCCTTGCCAGCGGCTACAACCAGAACTACACCATCTGGAATGCCAGCATTGCCAAAGAGGTTTTCAAAAGCCGGCAGGGTGAAATCAAAGCTTATGTATTTGACCTGCTGAACCAAAACACCAGCGTTTACCGTACGGTGAATGATAACTATATCCAGGATGTGCAGAACATGACCCTGCAACGTTATTTCATGCTTTCGTTTAGCTACAAGATCAACCGCATGGGTGGCAGAAGTATGCCGGTGTTACAGGGAGGTTCAAGAGGAATGCGGTTTTAAAGTTATCACACAGTACCTATTTGTGAATGGTGAATGATGTCGCTAAAAAAAACCTCCCGGTTGGGAGGTTTTTTTTATTTGAATCGCTTGTAAGGCGCATAGTCGGTTGGTGTTGATGAACCGTACAACCAGGCACCGATAATTGATTTCATAAAACGCCACACATTGGTAGTGGGTTTGTAGTCGCGGCTATAAATCTTAGCCGACTGTTTTGCATAAATGATGTCTTTGTTTTTCATGTTACGTGTTTTTACGGGTTTTGTGGATAATGGGTGGATAAACTTAACGAAAAATAGCGAGAAAAGAAAGCTTTTCCCTATTTTGGCTGCCAATTCGTACAAAAATCCTATACCATGAAACAATTGACTGCGATCGTTCTCATTACATTGTTGTGTATTTCTTTTACTGCGCAGGCACAACTGCGTTTACCAGGCCTTTCCAATCCGGATATACGACAGGCGCTGGAAAAAGTAATCTCTGATTACCCGGTTGATTTTGCCACACTGAAGGGAGAAGTGCTCAACAACAATCCACAAACCGTGGAGTATGCCTCGCTGCTCCAGTTTAAATCCGCCGAAAGCAACACCATTACCCAGTATTCAGGTAAAGAGCCTGTTTATAGCTGGCAGGCGCAGATGTTTACCACCGAAGAGTTTGAGGAAGTTGAAAAAAAGTACAAAGCGCTTTACAAAGACCTGAAAGCAATTACGCTGACGCTGAACCGCGATTACTCATACCGGTTGGAAGGGGCTTATGATACGCCCAGCGAAAGCCGCAAGTTTGCCAGTAGTGTTTTCCGACTGGTGCCCGGCGCCACCAGTTTGCCTAAGGTAAAAGTGGAGCTCTCGCTGCAGTACGAACTAATGGAATGGAAGATCTTTCTTTCGGTTTATCAAAAAGAAAGAGAAGATAATGAAAGAGGAAAGGTGAAGGAATAAGGCCCTGTCCCAAGGGAAAAGTGGCGCCGCACAGACCCTTGCTTTTGCACGGTATGTTATAAAGCCTCAGACAAGCAACTTGTCTGAGGCTTTTTCTTTTTATACTACCAGCGGTAGAATTTCTCTTTGGCTTCTGTTGCGTTGCACACTTCGGCGTTCAGAACAGGTCCAGGCAAAGAAAATATTTACCTAAGCCGGCTCCTGTGCGGAAGCCACTCCCCCTATGGGGGGAAGGGGGGCTTTATACACCGGAACGGTACTGCACGGCTCACCGTACATAATGCTTTTGACATAGGGCAGCAGGTGCCGTGTTAATTCCGCATACGCAAAGGCGCCTACAGGAATATCGCCACAGCCTTTTACCACAATACGTTTATCCGTAAACGTTGTTGCATCGATGGCTGCTATATTTTTCAGGAAAAGGTGTTTGTGCATTTCTTCTGCCGTACCTACATATTCTTCTTTGGCTACCGGCTGCAGGTAGGTCGTTACCAGCATATAGGCCCATAGCGGAATAATGGCATCGGCCGTACAGGTAATAGCCACATTTTTTCCACCGTAAACCGACCAGTCAAGAGCCTTCAAGGCTTCACGAAAATCTTTTTCTTTAAGGATCAGGCCCATAAAAAGATAATCCTTCAGGTCAAATGTGACAACATCCCCTTGCGGGAAATAGTCTTCCAGGTTCAGCGTAATCAGCCCGCTTTGGGCCACCTTGTTCACAATAACGTCACTCATGGTGCAAAGGTAGTCTGAACCGGGATGTCTGCGATGTTTGGGATTGATTGGAGAATGATAAAAAAAGGCCGCTTCTTTCGAAACGGCCTCTCTTTTCATTTATTTGGTAGGTAGGTGGCAAGAACTCACCACTGACCATTCACCACTCACGATTAATAAAACTTGCTGCGGAAGTCTTTTACTTCTGCTCTTTTTTGCAGGGCTTCCACAGGAGAGCGGAACATCTGGCGGGCCTGCATTTCCATCATGCGACGCTGGTCTTCGATGCTGGCATTTTCCACGGCACCGGTAAACACGGCATCCGTACGAATGGCATATACACCAGCCTGGCCGGGAATCGGATCGGGACAAACCTTGCCTTTGTTGGCTGGGTTGAACAGCGCACCAATCACGGTTACTTCATAACCTAGGGGGCCACCACCACTGAAGCGCAGGCTGTCCACGGGTTGCACCGGCTGGTTGAATTTGGTGGCCACAGCATTCAGGTCGGCAACCTTACCCATTTGTCCTTTGATCACATCTGCTTTTTTGCGGTTGATCAGGATCGGCTCGATCATCGAACGTACTGAGGCGGCAGATGGAAGACCGGCTTTATCCACACCGGTAACCACGGCTACAATGTAGCTGTTGTTGATGGTCTGGCTGGGGCTCACTACATCGCCTTTGTCGGCTTCAAACACAGCCTTTACCAGTTCGCGGGACGAACCGTTCAGACCTGTTACAAAAAAGTCCATTGGCTTCAGGTTGGCCGCTACCATTTTGGTAAAGCCTTTGCCGCGCAGGTTCTTTTCAAAATATTCGTTGAAGCTTTTTTCATCGCTGGTATTACCGGCAAACATATTGGCGGCGTTGCTGGCCTCACTCACTGTTTCCGGGCTGGCTTCGATCGGCAATACATAAAAGGCTACCTGGTAAACCGGAGAAGAGCCTCTTTGCGAAAGCACCTCGATGTAGTGGTAACCAAACTGTGTTTTTACCACGCCTTTGCTGCCCGTTGGGTTGTTAAAGGCAAAGTCTTTAAACTCTGGAACAAACTGCGTTTGGCGGGTAATGCTGTCGTACACACCACCACGGAATTTGCTGCCCAGATCATCAGAGAGGCGAACCGCCACGCTGTCGAAATTGGCACCGGCGGCTATAGCTTGCTGCACACTGTCGGCAAGGCGCTTGGCCGCTACCGAATCACGGGCGGGCAGGGGCTGCCCGGCGGCATCCTGCGGCTGCAGGGCAATCAGGATGTGACGAACCTTTACGGTATCAGGCTGTGTTTTTGCGTTCAGCAGTTTGGCCATTACATAGCTTTCCTGCTCGGCAAACGGACCGGTTACAGAACCTACCGGCGCACTGAAGATCGAATCCTTGTTCTGCAGGTTCAGGTCTTCCTTGCTGATATAGGTTTCGTTGTATTGGGCCAGGCTGCGGTTGGCAATCAGGAATTCTCTTGCGTTGGTGGAACGCTGGAAAGAATCTTTCAGTTGCAGCATCTGGTTGCGTACCTGGGCGCTGTCGGCAGCAGATGGTGCAGCGCTAAACTGTACATAGCTGATAGAGCGGCTTTCTTCGTCCTGCTCAAATTCATTTTGATGCGCCTTTACGTAGGCATTGATATCCTCGTCGGTAACTTTAACTGTGCTGTCGGCAATGGTAGTATACGGTACGGAAACAAAAGCACCATTCGCCATCTGGCTGTTATCCACATTGCGTTTTTCCAAGAACCATTTTGGAATGTACACAGAGCTCGTTAAAAGCGCATTGTACTTGTTCATCAGTTGCTGCTGCTCAATGTACTCAATCAGTTCATTCAGTTGCGCTTTCTGGTCCGGGGTACCACTTTTTTTGATCTGATTGTATTGCTGGCGCACCTGGCCGGGATCCCAGCTTTGCGGATCGTTGGGATTGCCAAAAGCCTGGCGGAATTCCTGCGGAGGATTAGCGCCAAAAAGCAACTGGTCCAATTCACGGTCGGTAAGTGAAATGCCCAGCTCTTCGTATTGCTCACCCATGATCCGGTTGGTCACTTCCTGCTGCCATAAGCCGTTTACCGCCTGTGCGGTTCCGTTCTCACCTTCAAAACCGGGACGCTTTGTGATTTCGGATACGCGGCGCATAAAGGCATCGGCTTCAATCTTCTCGCCGTTGATCTTACCAATGGTGGTATCCGGACCGCCGAAAAGGCCGCCCCCGCCACCGGCGAAAGCATCCATTAGGATAAAGCCCAAAAGTGCCAATCCAATGGCAACAACCGCTACACGGGCATACTTGTCTCTGATTTTCTGGATTAGTGACATAAATGGTGGTGTTCTATTATTTTAAGGATGGCGAAAATAGGGTAAAAGGAATTATACACAAAATGTGGAAAACCGCTATCCGGCGCTGTTTTCGGCAGATTTGGTAAAGAAAACGATAATATGAGGCTGTATGGCGGGTGAGTTGGAATGGGCAGAAAGGCGGATGTGAGAACATACGGATATGCAGAAAGGCGAATAAGCAGTTGTCCGGTTGAATAAATGTAGATGCATGAAAAAGAAATGAAGCAATCTATACTATATAGATATGTAATGAAGAGTAATGTAATGTAACAAATCTCCCAAAGCTCAGAGAACTTTCGCTTCATCCGCACATCCGCATATTCACCTATCCGCACGTTCATTTTCCCTGTTGATAACCCACATTTCCCGTGTACAACTGTGAATATCCGGTGGGAGAGAAGGTGGACTTCTGGGCAAGAAGTTTTTCGAACGGCGCTGATCACCGGATCGATGTTCATTATCCGCAGTTTATCCCACGGCTATTCACATAGCAGAAAAAAAGGATCGATGGTTAATTTCAGCCAAAGGGGTAATCCACATTTCTGTGCATATCCCCTGAAATGCACTATCCAACCTACCTTTGCTGTGCATTACGCCCAAAGTTTTGGGGATAACTGCATGTTATTTGTACAAACGAATTCTGAATAGGGGCTTATCCCCATATTCACAGCTATAATAGTAATAGGTTCTTTTTATAAATAAATAATAGTTTATTAATTATTACATGAGCGAAGAATTGTTGATAGCGAAGAATGATGTACAGGAAAAAGGGTTTCTGGACGTGGACATTGATCCCACGCTGGACCTGTTTGCCGAGATCGAAAGGTTGAAGAAAGAAAAGAACGCCATTATCCTGGCGCACCTGTACCAGGAACCCGATATTCAGGACATAGCCGATTACATCGGGGATAGTTTGGGACTGGCGCAACAGGCGGCCAAGACCGATGCGGACATGATCGTTTTTGCTGGCGTACACTTTATGGCAGAAACAGCCAAGATCCTCAACCCCACCAAAAAGGTGGTGATCCCTGACCTAAAGGCGGGTTGTTCGCTGAGCGAAAGCTGTCCGCCACCGCTGTTTAAAAAATTCAAGGAGCAGCACCCCGATCATGTGGTGATTTCCTACATCAACTGCAGCGCCGGTATCAAGGCGCTGACGGATGTGATCTGCACGTCCTCCAATGCAAAAGCCATTGTAGAAAGTTTCCCGCCGGAGCAGCCCATCATCTTTGCCCCGGATAAAAACCTGGGTAGATGGATCAATCGCACCACAGGCCGGAACATGCTGCTCTGGAACGGCGCCTGCATGGTACATGAGATCTTCAGCCTGGAAAAGCTGACGAAGCTAAAGGTGCGTCACCCGAATGCAAAAGTGATTGCCCACCCTGAATGTGAAGAACCGGTGCTGCGGGAAGCGGACTTTATCGGGTCTACCACGCAGTTGCTCAATTATACCAAGAACAACCCGGCTACGGAGTTTATTGTGGCCACGGAAGCCGGCATTCTGCACCAGATGGTGAAAACTTCACCGCACAAAACCTTTATCCCGGCGCCGCCCGACAATAGCTGCGCCTGCAATGATTGTCCGCACATGAAGCGCAACACGCTGGAAAAGGTTTACCTCTGCATGGAATACGAGCAACCGGAGGTGATCATGGATGAGGAACTAAGAGTGCAGGCCAAAAAATCGCTGGACCGGATGCTGGAGATCAGTGCACAATTGGGATTGTAGAAAATAGTTACCTAACAGATTTCGAAAAGGTTCCTTCACGGGAGCCTTTTTTACTAAGCGATGGAGTGAATTTTATTTTCGCGGTAGCAAAACAGTTTCACACGAAAAGAATAAATTAGTAGTGCATAAACTTTCTGATGGCGCTCCCGACCGACTATAACATTGAAAAAGCTTCTGTTGCTGATTTCGACGAGATTACCGCTTTATGGGAAGCTTCGGTACGGGCCACCCACCATTTTCTCTCCGAAAACGATATTTTATTTTTCAGGCCCTTAATTCGTGATCAATACCTTTTTGCCGTGGACTTGTACTGTTCCCGCGACGAGAAGGGGTCTATCCTTGGTTTTTTGGGCACTTCGGCAGAAAAGATAGAGATGCTGTTCATTCATCCCCGAAGCCAGGGAAAGGGCCTTGGAAAGGCGCTGCTGCAGCTTGCCGTTTCTACGCTGAAAATAAAAGCAGTGGATGTAAACGAGCAAAATACCCAGGCAGTTGGTTTTTATCATCAATTTGGATTTACCGTAACCCGCCGTTCCGAAACCGATAACTTGGGAAAACCCTATCCTTTGTTGACCCTTGAATATCTCCAATAAAAAATTTGACAGCGCTGTACAAAAACTATCTACAGCGTTTATGAAAAACAAACCCAGTATTCTTCTCAACAGCCAAACCAACCTAAAAATCAAAGGTTATGGAAAGAATCATGCGTATAACGATGTGTCCCGTGTGGATAACTGTTTTGCTGGCTGCCTGCAACACAAACCCTTCTTCTGAGGCTGTAGCTATGGACAAAGAGCTGGTAAAAGGAATAGCGGCAACGCAGGATATCAAAAAAGAAAAAGAGCCCTTTTTGGGTGCGTTTCCTGTGGATGGGCAGTTGCCCATGAAAATATTGAGCACGGGCACCTTTCACGAAGAAGAAGTTTGGGAAGGCGCCGAGAAAGAAGCCTGGATGGGACTTTTCAAGGGAGGAGAGGGTTATTACCTGGCTCCAGCAAGTGTCCAGGCTACAAAGGTTTTTGATCCCCTGGTAGATGAAGATGATTCCGAAAAAACAGGCTGGCAGGTTACCACCTCAAATCCGGACAACACCATCCTGCTGATGGAAGCTCAATTATGCAAGAGGGCAGGAAGCGTGCAGGCCCTGCCGCTTTCAAAAGATGTTCTTTATCCAGGCGACAGTTTACCTTTTTCGTATGGCGGAGAAAACTATGTTTTGTTTGCAACCGGTGAGACAGGGAAGGAAGCACCGGATGTGAAAAATTACAAACTCTATCTTTCTTCCGTAATAAACAAGAAAAAGAAAACAACGATTCTTACCGCCCAACCTTCTTTTGACGACCGCATGATACGCTTGTTGTTTATTGGAGATCTAGATGGGGATAAAAAACCCGACCTGCTCATCGATACATCGCCACACTACAACATGCAAAAGCCTACCCTTTATTTATCGGGAGCCGCAGGCAAGGATGAAATTATAAAGCCGGTAGCCGCACACCGCTTTGTAGGATGCTAAGTGATGATAACTATATTCTACGTGTAGGGATATAGGTTATCAATATCGCCTTCCGCCACCGATGGCCCTTCGTATCAAGGCAACAACAAGTGTAAAAAGTGCAGAACCAATCACCGCCCAGATAATGGGAAACGGTTTGCCTTCAATTGATATCTGAAAAATTTCCGGAAGACCCAATTCATCTGCCAGCCAAACGCCAAGATAAGCGCCGATAAAACCGACTACAATCGAGACAAGACATCCGCCCAGGTTGTATCCTGCCAGCGACTGACCAACGGAACCACAAATGGCTGCTATCAGCAGCAAAAGCAACAAGCCCAATAATGACATATTATTTGATTTTTATTTTTAGGAACGGTTTGGGAAAACAAAGAATCCCTGCCGGCATTTCTTGCTGGCAGGGATAAACATGTTCAGATGCAGGTTATTGTCCATCATTGTCGGTATCTACCGAATTGTCAATTTTTCGGCCGGCATCTTTTACGGCGTCTTTAACATCGCGACCTGCTTCCTTTACACCTTCCTTGGCATCTTTCCAGGCATTTTCAATGGCGCGGCCGGAGCGGTCAAAAAAGTCGCCGGTCTTGTTCACCACTTCGCCATCTTCCAATTCAACTTCGTTGCCGTCTCTTACTACACGTCCATCTTTATAAACAATCACTCCGTTATCCAATTCCACATCACGGTCGGCTTCTACCCATTCACCGTTACGCATAACCATTACCTTTCCATCACGGCGGGTTACATCTCCCTCTGCTGGAGCATACGCGGCATTTTCAGATGTGGTTGTAGTTGTAGTGGTGACAGTGTCTTCAGTTGATGCTGTGTTGGTAGCATTTTCACAGGCAGCCAGCGATACAGCTGCCAGGGCGATCGTTAATAACTTTTTCATACTATACGTTTTTTGTTTTTGAGATCTCTGGCGAATCAGACGCTTGGTCGTTCACCTGAACCGTTGTCGGTGCATAGGTGTAATTAAATTTCCATGCCAGAAGAAATAAAGCCATCCAGAAGTACGAGAAAGGAAAGCTGTGTTTGCTTTATACCAAACCATTTCGATTAAAATGCATGCAGGCAATCCAACCTAAAACAAAAGATAATATAGGAAGAAGCTGAGACCGGTAGCAAAGATGGCTACAAAGCCAATAGCTGCAGTTCTTAATAATTGACGGCTGCCCAAAACCATCACAATACAAAATTTTACGAAAGTGTTGGAAAGTGCCGCTAATAAAATAGTATTAATGGCGATGGGATAATTTTCGGATGACGTGGCCATTTTTGCCATCGATAGTGTAATGGCATCAACATCTGTTATTCCGGAAAGTGCACCAGCGATGTAGGTGCCACTGTCGCCAAAGTTCTCACTGCTGTATTTCACCAGCAGCATCACACCTGCAAAAAATATGGCAAACTTGATAGCCGTCGCAAAATTCAGAGGGTTTTTTAACGGCAACGAGGTCTCCTCTTTTTTGCCCTGTCGCTTTTTGTAAATATAATAGGCTCCGCCAAAACCTGCAAGCGTAATGGCTAAAATGGGTAACCATAACTGTTGGGCCAAGTTTCGGTTGACTATAAACACTTCAAACAAAATTCTGGGAAACATAATGGTGCAGGCGCTGATGATGGCCATAGCAAAATAAAATGAACCGGTTTGACCAGTATCCTGGATTTTGCCCTGTTTACTGCGCCGTGAAAATGTAAGCGTAACCGCAGTGCTGGAGACAAGACCACCTACCATACCAGCCAGCATGGTGCCTTTATTGCCCACTAGTTTGGCAACCAAATATCCTATCAGGGAGGTACCGGAAACCAGGATCACCATTTTCCAGATATCCTTCAGATTCCAGAGATCATATGGACCAAAATTGCTGTCGGGTAGAAAAGGAATGACCAGGGCGGAGATGATCACGAACTGGATAATGGCCCGCATTTCTTCAAGGGAAAGTTTTTGTACAAAAAGATGAAGCGAAGGTTTGTAGGTAAGCAACAGCAGCACAACGACCACTACAACCAGGGCCAATAAGATATGACCGAAAAATACCAGGGCGCCCAGCAAAAATGTAAGAATGGTAGCCACTTCGGAAGTGCCGCCGGCATTACCGTTGCCTGTTGACAGCCGGATGTAAGAGATGATTACAAAGGCCATCATGCCGGCAAAGGCTACACCTAAAAACCACAGGCCTGTCAACTGCGAAACCAGGGCAGACAGAAATCCAAAAATGGCAATCAATGTGTGGGTGCGAAGCCCTGCAAATTCTTCTTCTTCCTTGTTCTGCAGTTTGGTAAAGGTTCGTTCCATCCCTATCAGAAAACCGATACCGATGCTGATAGCAAGCCTTACCAGGTAGGTTGCTGTTTCATTGGAAAGTTGTGTCAATTGTTCATCCATGCAAACAAAAAGTTCTACTGGTTATTGCCGATGATTGGGAACCAAACAAAGAGATAGGACGGGTTCTTTCTATCTCCCGGTATTATGCTTTGTGTACTAAATGTAGCAAATGAATGGCTTGCAATTTCAGGCCCTACTGGCATAAAAAAAGAACCGGATGGGTTCTTGCATTTTGTATGATACCATAAAGTCGGGTTTTCGCTGTGTATCAATCCTCGCTGTTGTCTTCTTCCGCGGAAACATCCTTGATCTTTTCGCTGGTGTACTGGCTTTTGATGTATTCATTGAAAAAGGATCCGGGTGAGCCTTCGCACTCAATATAAAGCTGAAACACCTTCCACAGCCGTTGCGGCACATTGTAGTAACGATACACATTGCCGCTGCGGAATTCTATGTCCAGCGACTTTTCCGCATCGTTATAATCCACCCTGTGTATGGTTGAAGACTTTGTTGTAAATACAGGTTTTGACATAACATATAGACCTTAAAAATTATACCATTTCCACCAATTGCCGTGTTAATTAGCAGGGCTTTTGCATAGGTTTGTTTATGGTAAAAAGAATTTTCGGAAGAGTCAGGTCAGCCTGGGCAGCACTGGCCCTGTTATCAGTTGAAATGTTGCTGATTATTGTTCTGTTTCTGGCTTCACTTCTTTCTTTTGCATTTCTTATTCGACGTGTGATTGTCTTGCAAAACACCCGGTTCGATGAAGAAGTTTTTTCGTTTTTACGGTCATACGTATCCGAAACCAACAATACCGTTATGCTGGCCCTTACCTTCCTGGGCACACATAAATTTCTAATTCCTGCCAACCTTTTGCTGATTGCCTATTTTCTTTTTATCCGCAAGCATAAATGGTATTCTATAAAAGTGCCGGCCATTGCCCTTACTAGTCTCGGATTGATGTTTGGCCTGAAATATTTTTTTGGTCGCCCCAGACCGGATGTGCCCCTGTTGTTTGAAGCGGAAGGACTGAGTTTTCCAAGTGGCCACGCACTGTTCAGTATCACATTCTATGGCCTCATGGTGTACCTCATCTACAAGGGGATAAAAAATGCCACACTGCGTTGGAGCTTGATTATCTTTCTTGTTGTTTTAATCTTGTTAATCGGCTTCAGCCGCGTTTATCTGCGGGTGCATTACGCAACTGATGTGATAGCGGGTTTTGCCGTAGGCTTTATGTGGCTGGCTTTTGCTATCTGGCTGCTCAACCGGATGGAGCGCTTTAGTCGCCGTGAAATTGATCCCGTGGTAAAACCCGATACGGCTGCTTAACGGTTGGGATTGTTCTCAAACGTATCACGGGTTGAAATGTCCACACGATTTTCCAGCTTTGAAGTATCCGTAGCCGATTCATTGGAATAGGCAGTATCGGCGAGACCGCCATTGGTATCGCCAACTTTCATCCCATCATTCATTACTCCTGTTTGTCCGTCGTTGTTACCACATGCCATAAGAAAAGCAACTCCAGCCAGTAAAAGAAAAACCTTTCGCATATTGTTTTCTTTGGTGAACACAAGTTTTTTGCCACGATTTGGCATGGTGAAAATGAACGACCAATAAGGGGAGTGTTAAACTCGTTTTGTAAAATGATAAGCGGCAAGTCCCTGCTTTTTGCTGACTGTTTCTTTGCAAAAATTTTTATATGAAAACCATCCTTTTCCTCCTCTTTGTTCTGTGCTCCTTTGCCGTCTCGGCACAAAACAATTCCATTACCAAAAAGAAATTTCATTGGGGCGGAGCTGAAAGCGACACCGCAGCCGGGTATACACAAGCTATCCAATCCGGCAATGTGCTTTACATTTCCGGTACGGTTGGCTTTGGTAAAACAATGGCTGAGCAATTAAAAACAGTTTATCAGGGAATTGACCGTACGCTAAAGCACTATGGCCTAAGTGCAGCCAACGTTGTCAAAGAAAACCTTTACACAACCGATATTGAAGCAACGAAAGCCGCCAATAGTGTGCGTAAACTTTTTTACAAAGGCGATTATCCCGCTGCAACTTGGGTGCAGATCAGCCGTCTGTACATGAGCGAAGCTCTGGTGGAAGTGGAGATCGTAGCGCATTTTCCGGCCCAATAAAGAGGTAATAATGAGGTTTTCTTAACCAATCGGCCTTCTCCATCCCTGTTGAAAAACGTAACTTTGCCACTCCAAAAAACAGCCTGGTCGATCTATGTGAGTATTTCACAACATAAAGCCGGGTTTTGAAGGGTTAAGACTATGATTTCAGTAAATAATGTTTCCTTATCGTTTGGCAAGCGGGTGCTTTTTGACGAGGTAAATATCTCGTTCACAAAAGGCAACTGTTATGGTATCATCGGCGCCAATGGTGCCGGCAAATCCACTTTTCTTAAAATTCTTTCCGGAGAAATTGAACCCAACAAGGGAAAGATTGACATTACTCCCGGCGAACGCCTGGCGGTACTGAAACAGAACCATTTTGAGTTTGATGCGCAAACGGTATTGAACACGGTACTGATGGGGCACCGAAAAATGTGGGATGTCATGCACCGGAAAGATGCGATCTATGCGGACCCTAACGCTACGGAAGACGATTACATGAAGGCGGGTGAACTGGAAGCTGAATTTGGTGAGATGGGTGGTTACACAGCTGAAAGCGATGCGGCCAGCCTGTTGAGCGAACTGGGCGTAAAAGAAGAATTTCACCAGTCCCTGCTGCAGGATATTCCTTCGAACATGCGGGTTCGGGTACTGTTGGCACAGGCACTGTTTGGAAATCCTGACATCCTGCTTTTGGATGAACCGACCAACGGACTGGATATCGAGACCATCGGTTGGCTGGAAAACTTCCTGGCTGACTACGAAAACATCGTACTGGTGGTTTCGCACGACCGTCACTTCTTGGATGCGGTTTGTACCCATGTGGCGGATGTGGATCGTTCGAAGATCAAGGTATTCACTGGTAACTATACCTTCTGGTATGAGTCGTCGCAACTGATGGCCCGCCAGTTGTCAGATAAGAATAAAAAGGTAGAAGAAAAGCGGCAGGCCCTTTTGGACTTTATTGCCCGCTTCTCGGCTAATGCCTCCAAATCAAAGCAGGCAACCTCCCGTAAGAAGGCTTTGGAAAAGTTAACCATTGAAGAGATTGAACCTTCCAACCGTCGCTACCCGGGTATTATTTTCCAGCCGCTTCGTGAAGTGGGTAACCAGATTCTGAATGTAGAGAACCTGTCCAAGTCGATTGATGGCCGCGTACTGTTTGACAAGGCAACCTTTAGCATAAACAAGGGCGAAAAGATTGCTTTCTTCAGCAAGGATCCTTCTGCGGTTACGGCTTTCTTTGAAATCATCAATGACAATGAAAAAGCCGATAGCGGTAAATACGAATGGGGCACCACCATTACAAAAGCTTATCTGCCGGTAGAAAACAACGAATTCTTCGGCAATGGTCTTACCCTGATTGAGTGGCTGCGCCAGTTTGTGCCGGCACATGTTACCGATGCCGATGAACCCTTCCTGCGCGGCTTCCTTGGAAAAATGCTGTTCAGCGGTGATGACATCATGAAAAAGACAGATGTCTTGAGCGGAGGGGAGAAGGTGCGCTGTATGATCAGTCGCATGATGCTGCAGAACCCGAATGTGGTGGTACTGGATCAGCCAACGAACCACTTGGACCTGGAAAGCATTCAAAGCTTTAACGAAGGCTGTGTGGCGTTTCCGGGGATTGTGTTTGTGACCTCGCATGACCACACATTTATGCAGACCGTTGCCAACCGCGTAATTGAACTAACCCCTAAAGGTATCATCGATCGCCTGATGACGTTTGACGAATACCTGGAAGACAAACGGGTGAAAGAACTGCGGGCCGAAATGTACGGCGAAGCTGTTTACGCATAAGCATGACCGTTTTATATAAGGCCGCTCCTGTTAAGGAGCGGCTTTTTTATATTCTCTATACTGAAAGAAATCAGCAAGGCCAGCCAAAATCTTTTCTAAATTTAGCCCGCTATGATGCTGCGCCACATACCCTTCCTTAAAAACGTTTTCCTGTTCAGCATTACAGCGGTGGGCGGCCCGCAGGCGCATGTGGCCATGATGATGAAGCTCTTTGTGCACAAGACGCCCTATATTACAAAGGAAGAATTATTGGAGTACAACGCCTTTTGCAACCTGTTGCCTGGTGCTTCATCTACGCAAACCGTGACGTTAATTGGATATAAGCGGGGAGGACTACCGCTAGCGATTCTAACCTTGCTAGTGTGGATAGCACCTGCTTGTATTTTGATGGGTGCCTTTTCTTTCCTGCTTCACAGTTTCGACCAGAATAGTTTACATAGGAATATTTTTAAATATGTTCCCGCAATGGCCGTTGGGTTTTTGTTCTATGCCTCGGTGATGGCCTTCGGTGTTTCGATACGCAACCTGATCACGTGGGTGATTATGCTGATCTGTGTAGGGGCGACTTATGTTTTCTTCCACTCGCCGTGGATTTTCCCTGCGCTGATTTTATTGGGTGGGGCAGCTACCAACGTCAGTAAAACAAGAATACCGGAATTTGAAGTGTCGAAGAAAAAGGTCAAATGGGGAAATATCTGGTTGTTCGCCCTTATTTTTTTGGTGGCAGGAACACTGAGCGAAACAGCCCGGAAAGAGGACTGGCAAACCCGCAAACCTCTCAACCTTTTTGAAAATACCTACCGGATGGGAAGCCTCGTGTTTGGTGGAGGTCATGTGCTGATGCCCATGATGTACGAGCAATATTCGGTTCGCCCGGAAAGGAGGCTGCAAACAGACCCCGAAGCGGCACGCAACCAGATCTATATTCAAAAAGATGACATGGTGACAGGGATGGGAATTGTAAGGGCTATGCCGGGACCTGTTTTTTCAATTGCCTCTTTTACTGGCGGTATGGCACTTCGGGATATGGGTGCTTGGATGCAGGGATTGGGCTGTGTCATTGCCACCGTCGGTATTTTTCTGCCTAGTGCGTTGTTGGTACTGTTCTTTTTTCCAGTCTGGAATTATTTAAAAAAATATGCTGTGGTGTACCGCTCTCTGGAGGGCATTAATGCGGCTGTGGTTGGTATTATGATTGCTTCCACACTTTACATCATGAAAGATATTTCGTTGATGCAAGCAAATGTGACCAGTGTGGTCAATATTATTATTATTGTGGCAACATTTCTTCTGCTACAGTTTACACGGATACACTCTCCTTTTATCGTAGCTACCTGTATCCTTCTGGGCTATTTTTTATAGGGCCGTTTGTAGAACCCGCTTTTTTCAATTTCTTCTTCCACTACTGCTGGTACCAGATAGCGTATCGATTTTCCATTCTGAACACACGTACGGATATAAGTTGCGGAGATTTCTAACAATGGTGCTTCTAATAAAGTAACATCGGCACCCAGTTTATCGGAAATCTCAAATTGTGGCCGGCTGTATACTAGGATTGGATTATGGGCAATAATCGATTCAGCATTTTTCCATTTAGGAAGGTTTTGAAAGGAATCACTTCCCATAATAATGGTAAATGCGTGAGAGGGGTATTTTTCTTTTAAATAAGTTAGTGTATGGGCTGTGTAAGAAGGTTTCGGCAATGAAAATTCAATCTCGCTGGCTTTTAACCGGTCATCTCCTTCAATAGCTTTTTGCACCAGGTGCAGACGGTCATACTCATTCAGCAGGGTAGAGGAGGGCTTAAAGGGATTTTGCGGGGACACTACGAACCAAACCTTTTGCAGCCCGGTTTCATTCAAAACATGATTGGCAATGATCAGGTGGCCGATATGGATAGGATTAAAGGATCCGAAGAACAGCCCGATTTTCATAGAACAGCATCTTTTTCCAGCAAAATTTGATTGGCTTCATTTATACGCAGGCTTAATGAATAACCCGAAACACGGATAGAAATTGGATCACCCAAGGGAGCAATCTTTTCAACAATCACCACCTCTCCTGGAATACAGCCCATTTCCATGAGCTTTAATTCCAACTCAGAAGATTGAAAGCCTTTAATACGTCCGCTTTCCCCTGCCTTTAATTCTGATAGCTTCATCATGGTTTCAAAGCTAAACCAAACATTGGGATGGGTTCACGAATTTTGGGTTATGAAAGAAGCGTTGCAGGCCATTCATTTTCATTATCTGATTCCACCCTTCCATTTTCTTAACCGGACTGGTTTAAAAGAATTCATCTTTACTCAATTAAAAAAAGAAGGGAAAAAGGTTGAGGCCATCAATTACATTTTCTGCGATGATGCCTATTTGCTTGAAATAAACCAGCAATATCTAAGTCACGATACCCTGACAGATATTATCACATTTGAACTCTCTCCAAAATCACAACCCTTAGTGTCGGATATATATATTAGTGTTGAACGAGTAAAAGAAAATGGTAGGATATTTAAAACAAGCTTTTATAAAGAGTTACACAGAGTAATCTTCCATGGAGCGCTGCATTTGGCTGGTTATAAAGATAAAACCGAGAAAGATGAAGCTAAAATGCGAACCATGGAAAACGACTGGTTAAAACGATATTTTGTTCCACGGAAAACGGTTTCCCTCTGAAACATCCTCAAATTATTTTAGATTGAAGGTTCCACGTAACACGGTTTCAGGCTGAAACATAAGATACCTTCGTGGTATGGGAAGAAGAAATAAACCAAAAATTGATTCCGACATAGACGATGGGTTCCTTTTCAAAGAAAAAAGAAAGTGGCAAATAGCCTTGCGCCGATATGTCCTTGATCAACACAAGAGCACTGCCTATGCACCTTATTTCGGGCTAGACAATAACAAGTTTAGAGAATGGATAGAAGGGCAGTTTACAAATGGTCAATCATGGGATAATTTTTCTGAAAAGTGGCAGTTCGACCATATTCTCCCTGTTGCTTATTTCGATTTCACGAAAGAAGAGGACCTGCGGATTTGTTGGAATTTCATCAATATCCGTGTAGCCAAAACAGGAAAAGAGGAGCAGAGGGAAGCAAGATTGGATGTATTGGGAGCAAAAGTTTACTTCTGCACGTTGTATAAAGAAACCAATCTTGCTATTTGTGAATCTATCCTCGTTAAGATCCAAACCATTGAAGCGTCACAATTAGAAGCTACACGATTTCCTACCGATTTTATCAACCAAAACAAGGACTATATAATCGCCATGCAGGGATTAACAGTGGAAGAATATGAAAGGCTAAACACGGGAACCACGCTTTCTGCTCTCTTGTACGAGAAGGAATTTCTAAAAAAGTTCAGTGCATAAACATTCACATTCTATGCTTTCGTATTGAATTAATTTTGCAGGCTATGTTTCAGGATTATGATGTTATTGTGGTAGGTGCCGGCCATGCGGGCTGCGAAGCGGCAGCAGCGGCGGCCAATATGGGTTCTTCGGTGTTGCTGATTACCATGAACATGCAAACCATTGCCCAAATGAGCTGCAACCCGGCTATGGGCGGTATTGCCAAAGGCCAGATAGTTCGCGAAGTGGATGCTTTGGGCGGCTATTCAGGTATTGTTTCCGATGCTTCCATGATCCAATTTCGAATGCTGAACCGATCGAAAGGGCCGGCCATGTGGAGCCCACGAACCCAAAACGACAGGATGCTTTTTGCCCAGAAATGGCGGGAAATGCTGGAAGCCACATCCAACGTGTCGTTTTACCAGGATATGGTAAAAGGATTACTGGTTGAAGCGGGCAAAGTAAAAGGGGTAGTAACAGGTCTTGGACATGAAATCAAGGCAAAGGCCGTGGTCCTAACTAATGGTACCTTTCTGAATGGAGTGATACATATTGGAGAGAAAAGACTGGGCGGTGGACGGGTAGCCGAAAGAGCCGCTGAAGGGTTGACTGAGCAATTGGTGAGCTTGGGTTTTGAAAGTGATCGACTGAAAACGGGTACCCCTCCACGGGTAGATGGCCGTTCCCTGGACTATTCCAAAATGGAAGAGCAGAAAGGCGACGAGGAAATTTCCGGGTTCTCTTATCTCAATACCGAAAAACCCAAAGAACAACGAAGCTGCTGGATCACTTATACATCCGCAGACGTTCATGACATCCTGAAAACTGGTTTTGACCGTAGCCCGATGTTTACCGGGCGAATTGAAGGAGTGGGGCCGCGGTATTGTCCCAGTATCGAAGACAAGATCAATCGTTTTGCCGAAAGAGAGCGCCACCAGTTGTTTGTAGAGCCCGAAGGTTGGAATACTGTAGAAGTGTATGTTAACGGTTTTTCTACCTCACTGCCGGAAGATGTACAATACGAAGCCCTGCGGAAAGTACCGGGTTTTGAAAATGTCAAATTCTTTCGCCCGGGGTATGCTATAGAGTACGATTATTTCCCACCGACTCAACTAAATTATAACCTTGAAACAAAGGGTTTAGAGAACCTGTTCTTTGCCGGCCAGATAAATGGTACTACAGGCTATGAAGAAGCGGCCTGTCAGGGTTTAATGGCCGGAATCAATGCCCATCTGAAATGGAGGGGCGAGAAGCCGTTCATCCTGAAGCGCAGCGATGCTTACATCGGCGTTTTAGTGGATGACCTGATCAGCAAAGGAACACAGGAGCCTTACCGCATGTTCACATCAAGGGCCGAATTTCGTACTCTGCTGCGACAGGATAATGCCGACCTACGACTGACGGAAATGAGTTACCGGATGGGCCTTGCTTCGCAGGAGCGGATGGACAAAGTGCTACAAAAGCGCAAAGAAGTGGAGGAAATCAAGACTATTTTGAAAGCAACCGCATTGGAACCCGCAGAGGTCAATCCTTTTTTTGAATCGATCAGCAGCGCCGCTATTTCCGAAAAGCAGCGCCTGGAAAAGATTGTATTGCGTCCAAACCTTGGTTTAGCAGATTTAATCCAGCGCATCCCGAAAGTAAAAGAAACATTAGCCTCCTTTACAGCTGATTCTATTGAGCAGGCGGAGATCCAGACCAAGTACCAGGTGTATATCGATAAGGAGAAAGAGCTGGTTGATCGCATGCGCCAGCTCGAAGACCTTGAAATACCGGAAAGATTTGACTACCAAAGAATTGTAGCGTTGGGTGCCGAAGCAAGGGAGAAACTGAACCGTGTCCGGCCCAAAACCTTGGGACAGGCCAGCCGTATCTCGGGTATTAACCCTGCGGATGTACAAATCCTGATGGTCTACATGGGTCGTTAGAGCAGCGAGGAGGGTAGCCAGCCTCGTTGGCCAGATACTTCTACAAGGGCATAATCGTCAAAATAGCCAAGAACAGAAACGGGTGTTTCTATTTTCACTTGCAAGATTCGTGGCGAACCGTATTGAGGAGATTCCAGTAAAACGGAATCTTTTTTTATGCGGCTTTGCCGCAGGGCTTTGGCTACATTTTGTGTGGCTGAAACCGGTATCTCTGAAACAACGCCATCCGGTAGCCGAACCCGTAAACGATCTGCCGATGCTGCCATCGGTAATACTATTACATTATTCCCATAATTTGTATTGCCGACACTTAAGGCACGTGTGGTTCGCAATGTATCCAGTAAACGGCTTTTATCCATAACAACATCGGATGGTCTTTTCACCGTAGGATTGACAAAGGGAAGTGGGTTTACCGCGCCGCCTCTTGCATAAATTCCAAAGTGAAGATGCGGTGGGGTCGTTCGGGCATTGCCGGTATTGCCCACCAGGCCAAGGGTATCACCGGCCTTTACCCGCTGGCCATTGCTTACCAGTTGTTCGTCCAGGTGGGCATAGTACAGGGAAAACGCTTTTCCTTCCGGCCGCATAAACACCACTTTGCCACCAATGCCTCCTTCCCGGACAGAAGTAATAATACCATCAGCAGCAGCTAATGCCGGTGTTCGTTTGGGCGCAAAAATGTCGATGCCTTCGTGGCGCCGTGCGCCGGCATCGCGGTCATCGCCCCAAACACTTCCTACACGTCCACCGGCCACAGGGAAATCCAGGGAAGGTCCTACCGAAATGGAAAGCGTGTAATCGCCACTTTTCAGGAGTTCGGGCTGCAGCCGAAGGATGTAGGTCTCATCCGCTTCCGCCTCTTGTGTAAACCGGTTAGCCGAATCGGGCGCCGTTAAAAAACGGGGCGCATCGCCTTCCCGCTCTTCCCATAACTCTACAAAAAGAACAAAGCCGGTATCGGGTGTGATTTGAACCTGAATATGAAGTTTCTCACCCTGCCTGGCCCTGAACCGTAAACCGGTAGCGCCAGGCTTTTCAGCTGGGAAATATCCAAACTCCTTATAGGGAAGTGTAACAGTTTGCGGAGAGAGAAGAGCGCTGTCGCCGGCAGCAAACCATTGTTGCCCAATGGCTGTCTGATCTAGCCCCGCAGCGTTTAGTTTTTGTGCATATTCTTCGTGAGGCCTGCTGGCGCCAAACAATCCTTTGCCGGGCTTACAGCCAATAAAGAGGGAGAGAAGAAGGAGAAAAAAAGCCGTTCGTTTCATAGCCCATTGTTATTGGGCAGCTCTCACAAACGGCACGCCATACCTGTCAGGCAGTTTGTCCACGGCGTTCCTGCTGCAGGCGGTAGTAATTCATCACAGCGCGGATTTCACCAAACGAATATTCTTCCGGAAGCCGTTGCTTGATGGTGGTGGCTGTCATGCCCACATCTTCAATGACGGCGAGAATGGCTTTGCTTCGCACCGGCGATACCAGTTCGTCCAGTTCCAGCTCACCGGTATACACAAACGAAGAAAGATGACTTTCGATGGTGCTGTGCGCCAGGTTGCGCAGGTGGGCAATTTCTTCAATCGATTTGCCTTCGCGGAACAGCGAAAGTGTATCACTCTTGCTGGCACCTTTCACCGGCTTTTCTTTTTTTACTTTAGAAATAACGGGTTGCGGCTTCACAGCCGGTGCTTCGTATTGTACAAACGGCAGGTCAGCAAAAGCAATCTTGTTCAGCTTTTCCAATTGCTGCAGAATAACGGCCTCGGTTACACGTAAATCTTTTACATACTTCGTGATCTTGCTGGCGAAACGAAGAGAGGCGAGATGTTCCTGCAGGGGCAAAACAATTTCCTCGGCCAGTGATTTGGCAAAATAAAGAACGGCTTTGTTTACCCGTTGCAGAAGAAGGTCTTTGTCGCCAGTGGCGAAAATTTGCTGCAACTGTGCCTGGAATTTCTCTGCTACGGCCACCTGCTCGGCAGCTGTTTTCATTAATTCCGTGCAAAGCGCCAGCGTACCATCAGGATCCGGCAATTTTTTTCCGGGGATGGTTTCTTTCCAGTCATTTAAGGCAGAAAGCACTTTGCTCCAGGTAAAGGTTTTCACCAGCATTTCGGCCTGGAACTTTTCTTTTTCTTCCCGGAGCAACTGTTGCAGGTGCTCGTCGTTTTCTTCCCGTTGTGCAAACTCCAGCACCCGACGATCGGTGGAAATGGCATGCGGGTAGATCTTTGAATGCAGTACCAATCCGTCCAGCGAGGTGCAACGGCTAAGCGCTACGTAAACCTGTCCGGCGGCAAAGGAAGCACCCGCATCGATCACGGCCCGCTCAAAGGTCAGGCCCTGGCTTTTGTGAATGGTAATCGCCCAGGCCAGCCGTACCGGGTATTGTTTAAAGCTTCCAAGTTCTTCTTCCTCAATGTCGTTTTTTTCTTTGTTGAAATTGTAGCGGATGTTTTTCCACTCTTCTTTTTCCAGTACCAGGTCATCGGCACCGTCGAGAGCCACCGTAATCTCTTCACCGGAAATTTTTTTGATGATGGCCAGCTTACCGTTGTAATACCTTCTTTCGGTGCCCGAATCATTTTTGATGAACATGACCTGCGCCCCTTCTTTTAGTTGCAGGTTGAAGTCGGTGGGCAGGGCTTTGTCGGAAAACTCACCCTTAATTTCTGCGGCAAAGGTGTGCAGCTTGCCTGGTAGCTTTTTAAGCTCCGCTTCATTAATCACATCCGCTTTTCTGTTGTGCGTGGTCAGCGTAATGTATTTCTGCCCGGCCGGTGCATTGAAGGCCGGGTTGTAGCGGTTGTTCAATTCGTCCAGGTCATCGCGTTGCGGGGCATTGTCGCGGATTCGGTTGAGGATATCGATAAAATGCTGCTCGTTCTGACGGTAGATTTTTTTGAGTTCAATGTATAGCGGTGGCGACTCACGAACCACCTTCGCATCAAAGAAAAATGGGCTGTTGTAATGTTCGCTGAGAATGTTCCATTCGTGCTGCGGAATCACCGGCGGCAACTGATACATATCACCAATAAACAGGACCTGCACCCCGCCGAAGGGCACATTGTACTGGCGGCGAAAATGACGCAGGATGGTATCAATCGCATCCAGCATATCGCAGCGGACCATGCTGACTTCATCAATGATCAGCAGCTCCAGTTCCTGCAGCAGTTCCCGCTTGCTGCCCGAAAAAAAAATATTCTTGAAAAGGCTGTGCTTATCGGTAGCTCCGCCGCCGGAGGAAAAATTGTTCAGCGAAGCCGGCACAAACGGCCCAAAGGGAAGTTGAAAAAACGAATGCATGGTGACACCACCGGCATTAATAGCGGCTACACCGGTAGGGGCTACCACCACCGTATTTTTTTTGCTGTGCTCCCTGATATATTTCAAAAAGGTAGTTTTCCCCGTACCGGCTTTCCCAGTCAGGAAAAGGTGCCGCGAAGTATAATTTACCAGGTCGGCGGCAAGCGAAAAAACAGTGTTGGTGCTATCGTGCTGCATCAAAAAAAGGGCTGCTGAAATATGAGAAATAAATACAATAAATACGGCTGGACCGAAGCTGTAAGGTAGGCCAAAAACGGCAGGAAAAGGCTTTGGCTTTGGTTAAAAAACAACAGGGACAACCGCTTGTCCCTGTTGACGATAGCCACTAGGCTTCCACTGTTTTGGTTGCGCTTCCCAAGAGAAGAAGTTCGGACACTTGGATCTCTGTGATGTATTTTTTCACGCCTTCCTTATCGGTGTAATTCCGGTTGATCAGTTTTCCTTCAAGGGCAACCTCGGAACCTTTGTCGAGGTATTTTTCTGCAATCTCGGCCACCTTGCCAAAGGCCACCAGGTTGTGCCACTGTGTTTCGGTAACTTTTACACCTTGTGCATTGCGGTAAGTTTCGTTGGTGGCTACAGAAAAGCGAACCAGTTTTTTATCGCCTTCGAGGTTGCGGGTTTGGGGCTTTTGACCAACATGTCCAATCAGTTGAACTTTGTTTCTAAGTGCGTACATAACGAGTGTTTTAAAGGTTGATGAATTTGTTATTCCAGTTGCGGCCGGCGCCTTGCTGCAACAACACAAAAGTGGGGTGACCAAAAGCCGGGAGTCGGTTTTTACCCGTTTGTTTACGGAAAGAAACGTTTATAAACGTTTGTAAACGGATAGGGGATTGATTATCTTACCATCAGAATGCTCGAAACGGCTGCTATAAAACGCGAATGTCTTGCCTGCGGAAAAAGCCTGCATGGCAGGGCAGACAAAAAATTCTGCAACGATTATTGCCGCAATGCATACAACAACAGCCAAAAAGCAACCACTACCACACCACTCGTTCGGAACATCAACAATGCCCTTTTGAAAAACCGCCGGATTTTGGAAACGGCGCTGGGAACAGAAGAGATGCAAAAGCTGCCAAAAGAAAAATTGTTGCAGCAGGGTTTCCAGTTCCGGTTTATGACCCATACGTACACAAATAAAAAAGGGAATACCTATTTTTTTTGTTACGAGTATGGCTACCTTCCGTTAGAGAACGATTGGTATTTAGTGGTGAAACGAAAAGAAGTTTAATTTTAGCGCTAATAGAACCCTGTGTTTCAACTCATCATCGGTATCTTATTGGGTGTCCTCCTTCTCTTTGTTATCATTTTGCTGATAACAGAGGTGGCTACTACCTACCCGGTGTGGAAACAGGCGGATAAGGAGCCATCCTTTAATGATCACACACACAATGGCCGGGAACGGCGAAGTCCGGTCCGGATTTTTTTACTCATCCTGGTTGCCCTTATTGGCCTGAGCATGGCGGTTTACCTGGTAGGCAGCGAATTAATGCAACCCGAAAAAAAAGCCGCCCAAAAAAGCGTAGAAACCAACGAGGCGGAAGTGCCTGTGGTTATTACAAAAGTGCTGACAGCCTCCTTTACCGGGCAGCAAATACATTTCCAGCTGCAAACCAAATGGGAGGACGGAAAGCTCTACGGCAACAACAACATTTCCTTCCGCACTGATTCGGCCTGGCGGTTCAGCGACTGCCGCTACCACCTGCTCGACAAGGAAGGCTTCCTGGTAAAAGAGATCATTTTTGTTCGTGATGATTTTATCTACGTCACCACGCCGGATGGCCGGATCAATGGCGTGAGCAGCAAGTTCAATACGGAGATCAGCCTGCGGGAGTACCGGAAAATAGAAAAGCTGCAGGTGGTGCTGGATAAAAAAATGGTTCCCTTACTCCTGTAAACATTGCGGTCCCTTGTACAGGCGACTCCTGCTAAACTCCTCCTCCTTTTCCGGTTTGTATTTATCCCTATCCCTCGCTATCTTGTAAGGAACAAAAGCTATCTGTATGAAAAAATTTTTACTCCTGTTTATTATAGCAACGGCGCTGGTTTCCTGTCAGGAAGCCTCCTCGCCAAAAGAAACCGCCCAAACTTTTCTGCGGGCCCTGTCTGATGCAGACATGACAACCGCATCGGACTTCGTAAGCAGCGACAGCAAAGCGGTGCTGGATAAAGCTTCCGGTAACACCAAACAAACCCAAACGCCGGAAGAAAGCTTTCAGTTTGCTTCGCTTACCGAAACGGTTTCCGATAATTCGGCTACGGTAAAAAATGAAGTCATTTCCCTTCCCCTGGTAAAAGAAAAAGAGGGCTGGAAAGTTGTGCTGACAGAAGACCTGTTAACGTTTATCCAGAACCGAGAGGAAATGCTTTCGACCCTGCAAACCAAATGGAGCAACCTGCAGAAAGAATACGAGGCCCGAAACACCGTGGCCAGGGATTATATCACCTACCGGAAAAGCCTGGGTGCCTTATCGCCAAAGGCCAATACCCTTGCTGTAATGCTCGACAGTGCTGCAGTTCCCAAAGAATGGAGCAAAGCGTCGTTAATGGCGTATTTACAAAAACAAGGGCAAATCAGTACAGCCATTGATGGCGCACTGGAACCATCGCAAGCCGCTAACACCGACCTTACCATGAACTATTTTTTACAGTTCAGCAATGCCAACGATCGCATCAAAGCGGCCGAAGCTGAGTATGAATCTCTGGCGCAAAAAGTACGCTCACCGCTCTATGTGCCGCTGCCGGTAAAAGCAAACAGCATGCAGGTAAAAGCAGACTAGCGAATCAATAGCACGGTGCCTTTTAACAAGAGATCACCGTTTGCATCTTCTGCCCGAACAAGATAAACATAGGTACCAGCGGTTGCGTTGGTACCTTTTTGTTTGCCGTCCCAACCCCTGCTTCTGTCGGTGGTAGTAAATACCAATCCGCCCCAGCGGTCATACACCGAAAATTCTTTTAGAGTAATAGGGGCGCCGGATGGGATGCGGAAAAGATCGTTCTTTCCATCACCATTCGGTGTAAAGCTGTTGGGCATGAAAAGTTTGTTATACGCTGTCACAGTAAACGATGCAGTGTCCTCGCAACCCGCGGCTGTGCGTACCAACAGGTTAAAGGTGGTAACAGCCGTAAGCGGAACCGTTGTAGGTGTTAAGGAAGCCGGATTCACCAGCATGTTGGCCGGTGTCCATTGATGGCTGGCGATCGCACCCTGTACAAGCGGTGTCAATTGAATCTGCTTTCCGGGTTCTACCACAACTGAGGGTGTAGCAAACCGCACATCCGGATTGGGATGAACAACCAGAGTGAGTTCATTGGAGGTGGCCACAGAACTACAGGAACTGGCCGGCGTGAGGGTACAGCTTACTTTATCGCCGTTCCCCAGGTTGTTTGCAGAAAATACAGGATTGTTTGTACCAATATTTTGACCATTAACCTGCCACTGATAGGTTGGCCGCGGGCCTGTGTCGGTACCAGCAGCGGTAAATGTTACTAGTGTGCCCTGGCAGATCTCCAGGTCTGAAGCGGCAATAACAAGGCTTGGTGAATAGCCTTCGGAAACCGTCAGTGTAACACTGTTGGAGACTGCTTTTGTGCTGTTGGTGCAGGCGCCTGCCGCCAGATCCATAGTGACTTCGCAGGTTACCCTGTCATTGTCACGAAATGTTGTGCTGGTCAATGTATTGCTGTTGTTTCCAACCGGCAGGTCATTCACCTTCCATTGATAAACAGGATTCGGTCCCGCATTTTCTGCCTTGGCCGTAAAGGTTACCGGGATGCCTTCGCAGATCGATATGGCAATGGGGGTAATACTCACGGTGGGGTTTTGCTGCGTTTTCACCGTCATGGTAATCGCATTGGAATAATCCTTGGTACTGCCACCGCCAAAGCAATGCGGAACGGTCATGATGCATTCTACCTTATCGCCATGCGCCAGGTTGGTGGTGGAGAATACTGGCCCCAGCACACCGGCCGGGTTTCCATTAATAAGCCATTGGTAAACCGGGGTGGCACTTTCACTCACATTGGTTGCCGTAAATGTAACCAGTGTACCGGCACAAATGGTTTCCTGCGAGGCAGCGATGGTGACCTCCGGTCCTTTGTTGTAACCGGGATTGGACAAAATGGTAACGCTGTTGCTTACCACTGTAACGATATTGTTGCAACTGTTGGTGGTGGTGAGTTCGCAGGTCACCACATCATTGACGCCTGCCATAATATTTTCGGCGGCGCTGTTTGAACCTACGTTTACACCATTTAGTTTCCACTGGTAAGAAACCGTGGCGCCTTCTCCGGAAACAGACGCTGTAAAGGGGCTGGAACTGTTGTAGCAATAAAGTGGGGTAGGCGTTGAAATAGAAATGCTAGGCGGTGTGCAAAGGGGTGTTTCACTAATTTTCCGCAGCCGCAGGTTATAATGATCGGCTACAAACAAATTTCCTTCGCTGTCAAATACAAGCCCTCGCGGCTGGTTTAACCGTGTAGTAGTGGCCGGACCGTTTTCACCATTAAAGCCATTGAAACCTGTTCCTGCAAACGTTGAAATAATTCCTGTAGCCGCATCTACTTTGCGGATGCGTCCGTCTTCATGCGTAGTGATATAAATATTGTTGGCATCATCCAGTACCACACTGGTGGCACTGAACAGGTTTGTCTGCAGGGCGGGAACCCCATCGGCAGTATAGCCGATGTTTCCACTGCCGGCCACGGTGGTAATGATACCGGTAGCGGCATCAATTTTCCGGACGTGGCCTGAATACGTATGGTGGGCTTCGGCCAGGTAGATGTCCCCGTTCTTATGTACAAACAGTCCAGTGATAGTAGCGATGGCTGCAGACAGAGCCTGGCCACCATCACCGCTATAATCCTCCACACCGGTTCCAGCCACTGTTGTTATTATTCCGGATGCTGCATCGATTTTCCGGATGCGATAATTTTTTCCGTCAGCAAAATAAAGGTTGCCGGCAGCATCGGTGGCCATGCTCCAGGGTGTGTTTAGGATGGCATTCACAGCCGGGCCGCCATCACCACTGAAACCGGCGGTGCCATTGCCGGCGATAGTTGTGATTGTGCCGGAAGGATCAACTTTTCGTATCCGGCTGTGTGTGTAATCGGCGATGTAAATATTACCAACTTTATCGGAGCAAACAGCACCCGCCGACATGAGCGACGCACTGATAGCGGGTCCGCCATCGCCTGTGGTGGTATAATCGCCATTGCCGGCAAACCGTGTGATGATTCCGGTCTGTCTATCGATTTTCCGGATACTGTTGTAACAGGTGACATACAGGTCTCCCGCCGGATCAAAACAAATGCTAAAGGGGAAGGGAAGACCTGCCTGCATTGCCGGCCCGCCATCACCGGTGTAACCGTTTTCCCCGCTACCGGCAAAAGTGCTGATGTATTGTGCGGAAGCCTGTTGGGCTACCAATAAAAAAAAGAAAAGAACCAAGAATGGAAAGCGACGTTTTGGACACCGGGAAAGCACGGATGATAACACAAGCAGTAGAATTTTTCACCAAAATACAAAAACCGCCAAACGAATAAAAGCCGCCTGTACTATTTAAGATTTTAAATGGTTCAGAAAAATCGTTTGCAGTCATTTCTACCGAAAAACACACCGCTGATCGGATAAAATTTAAGACCTTCTTCTCGTCAAATCACCGGGTGCGAAACGTACCTTCGCAGCTATGCAAGATTACCTGAAGGGATTGAACGAACGGCAGCGTGATGCCGTTGAAACCACCGACGGACCGCTGATGATTGTAGCGGGTGCCGGCAGTGGAAAAACCAAAGTACTAACCACCCGTATTGCCCACCTGATGAACAAAGGTGTGGACGCATTTAACATCCTGGCGCTGACTTTTACCAACAAAGCCGCCGCTGAAATGAAAGAGAGGGTAGAGCACATTCTGCAAAACCGCGAAGCCCGTAATTTATACATCGGAACCTTTCACTCGGTATTTGCCCGCATCATGCGAGCCGAAGCTCACCGCATTGGTTATCCTAACTCGTTTACCATCTACGATACCGACGATGCGAAAAGCGTGGTGAAGGCCGTGACCAATGAATTAAATCTGGATGTGCAGCACTATAAACCCAATGCTGTGTACAACCGCATATCGGCGGCCAAAAACGCACTGGTGGGCCCCAAAGAATATATGACCGATTACTACCTGCAGCAGGAAGACATGCGGGCTAACCGTCCCATGATCGGGCATATTTATGATGCCTACGCCAAACGCTGTTTTAAAAACGGCGCCATGGATTTTGACGACCTGCTGTTCAAAATGTATGAGCTGTTGAAACACTTTCCGGAAGTGCTGCACAAGTACCAGCATAAGTTCAAGTACATCTTAATTGACGAGTACCAGGATACCAACCCGGCACAGTATGAGATCATCAAACTGCTGGGTGCCGTGCATGAAAATGTTTGCGTGGTAGGCGACGATGCACAAAGCATTTATTCGTTCCGGGGTGCAACAATTCAAAACATCCTGCAGTTCCAGAAAGATTACGACGATGTAAAAGTGATCAAGCTGGAGCAAAATTATCGCAGCACACAAACAATCCTGAACATTGCCAACGAGGTAATCAAAAACAACAAAGGACAGATTCCGAAAACGCTGTTCACGGAAAATACTGCCGGCGAAAAAATAAAGCTGGTGCGTACCATGACGGACAATGACGAAGGAAAGTTTGTTGCGGATCAGATCCAGGAAAACAGGCTGCGCAATCATTATAAGAACAAGGAATTTGCTATTCTTTACCGCACCAATGCGCAGAGCCGCTCGTATGAAGAAAGCCTTCGTCGGGCCAACATTCCTTACACCATTTACGGCGGTATATCCTTCTACCAGCGCAAGGAAGTAAAAGACTATATCGCTTACCTGCGCATCATCGTCAACCCGAAAGACGAAGAAGCCCTGAAGCGCATCATCAACTACCCGGTTCGTGGTATTGGTAAAACCTCTATAGACCGTGCTATCCTGGCGGCCAACGAACGTAATATTTCGATGTGGGAAGTGCTGGAAGATGCGGCGGCATCAGGCTTTCGTGCCGGCACCTTACAAGCAATCGAAGAATTTGTGCTCATGATCAAAAGCTTTCACAGCATGATGGGTACAAAGAATGCGTACGACATTGCGTTTCATGTGGGCAAACAAACCGGTTTTGTAAAAGAGCTGTTCAACGATAAAAGCACCGAAGGCGTACAACGGTACGAGAACGTGCAGGAATTGCTCAACTCCATCAAAGAATTTACCGAAACGCCAACCAATGAAGAAAGCGGTGAAGTAGGGGATAAAGGATTGGGTGCTTACCTGCAGCAAATCACCTTGCTGACCGATGCCGATCAAAAAGACCCGGATGCCGATACGGTAAAGCTGATGACCATTCACGCTGCCAAAGGACTGGAGTTTCCCGTAGTGTTCGTGGGCGGACTGGAAGAAGGTCTTTTCCCCAATGCCATGAGTATAAACACAAGGGAAGAACTGGAAGAAGAACGGCGCCTGTTTTATGTGGCCATCACAAGAGCAAAAGGCCGGCTTTACCTAACGTACTCGAACACACGTTATAAATTCGGGCAGTTGATACAGGCCGATCAAAGTCGATTCCTGGATGAAATTCCGCAGGAGTATATTGATAAAACCTTTGCCGGCGGCGGTGTGAAAAACCAGGGCTCATCGGGGTTGATGGGCAGTGCGTTTGAGCGCATGCAACGCGGATTTGGCGGCGATGCAAAGCCGGAGAAAAGTTTTGTTTCTACCCTGGTGAGCGGCGCCGGTAAAACCAAAGAAGTAACGCATACGCCATCTACCAATTTTGTACCCAGCGATGTGGCCCAACTGGCAGAAGGCATGCGGGTAGAACACCAGAAGTTTGGGTTTGGTGCTATTTTAAAATTGGAAGGGTCGGCACACAATCCTGTTGCTACCATCAGGTTCGATCAGAACGGGGAGAAGAAGATCATGCTGAATTATGCAAAGCTGATGATCGTTAAACACGAATAAAGACACGAATTGCACGAATATTTCAATGAGGCCGCAACGGGTTGCGGCCTCATTGTTGATGGACACCTCTCACCTAACGGCCTAAGGCTGCGCATTTTTTATGCACTGCCCTGGCTTAGCTTTGCCTCCATGAACATTGCCTTTTTCTCCTCGCAACCATACGATAAACAATTTTTCACGGCACACAATGCGTCTTATAATTTCTCGCTGCAATTTTTTGATGTGGCCTTGTCTGCACAAACCGTGGGCCTGGCAAAAAATGCTGATACCGTTTGTGTGTTTGTCAATGATAAAGTGGGAGCCGATGTCATCGGGCAATTGAAGGAAATGGGCATAAAATTCATTGCACTGCGCTGTGCCGGTTTCAACAATGTTGATTTGGAAGCAGCCCGTGAAGCAGGCCTGCATGTATGCCG
This sequence comes from Flavisolibacter longurius, assembly GCA_014163555.1. Taxonomy (GTDB): domain Bacteria; phylum Bacteroidota; class Bacteroidia; order Chitinophagales; family Chitinophagaceae; genus Flavisolibacter. The sequence goes on along the minus strand of JACJGO010000002.1, from coordinate 250,593 downwards.
GGTACCGGCTTATTCGCCGGAAGCCGTGGCTGAACATGCCGCTGCGTTGATCCTGACGCTGAACCGAAAAACGCATAAAGCGTATAACCGTGTCCGTGAGCAAAACTTTGCGTTGCAGGGGCTGATGGGCTTTGACCTTTTTGGAAAAACCGTAGGCGTGATAGGCACTGGAAAAATCGGGCAGGCCTTCTGCCGCATCATGCAGGGCTTTGGCTGCCGGGTGCTGGCCTTTGATGTGGTGGCCAATAAAGAACTGGAAGCCATTGGCGTAACCTATCTTCCCCTGATTGAACTGTTTCAACAATCAGATATTATCTCATTGCATACGCCCCTGAATGATCAAACACGTCATTTGATCAATGGCAATACGGTGTCTTTTTTAAAGCCCGGTGTGATGCTCATTAATACCAGTCGTGGTGCCCTGATTGATACACCGGCCGTGATTGCGGCCTTGAAAAGCGGCCGCATTGGTGCGTTGGGAATTGATGTGTACGAGCAGGAAGAACATCTGTTTTTCCACGACCGTTCCGGCGATATCATAGAAGACGATACCATTCAACGGCTCACCAGTTTTCCGAATGTGCTGGTAACGGCTCACCAGGCGTTTTTTACCAAAGAAGCCCTCGACCAAATTGCCGACACCACCCTGTATCATCTTTCGCAATTAAACAATGGTGTAGCCAGTAACTTACCCGGGCTGCTGGTGTAAACAACTGCCATTGCCGTTTCGTTCAGAAGGCGTTAATCTTCGACTTCCACAATCATTTCCACTTCCACGGCCATGTTCATGGGAAGAGCCGCTACACCTACCGATGTTCGGGCATGTTTTCCTTTGTCGCCAAAAACCGCTACCATCAGGTCCGAAAATCCATTGATCACTTTGGGATGATCGTAAAAACTGGCTTCGCTGTTTACATAGCCATTCACTTTTACGATGCGTTTGACTTTGGAAAGATTGCCGATAGCATCTTTGAGCACGGCCAGTTGAATAATTCCGGTTAACCTTGCTGCGTCATACCCTTGTTCAACACGAAGTTCCTTGCCCAGTTTTCCTTTGATGTATTCGCCGTTGCTTTGTTGCGGTCCTTTGCCGGCAAGAAATAAAAGATTGCCCGAACGTACCACATGAACAAAATTGGCAACGGGAGTGGAGAGCTGAGGAAGCTGGATCTTTAATTCATCTAATTTTTCTTCCGGGGTTTGTGCGATAGCCGTCAATGATGCCAGGAGTAAAATAGAGAGCAGGATTTTTTGCATGATCCATTGTTTAGGCCACAAGTTTAAACCGTTATTCTATTAAAACGCATTTCCGGGATGTCCTCGCAAAAAGCAGCAGTGCTGATTTAGGCTATACGCCAAAATTATTTTTGTTAACATATTTTAAACCCTGGCAGGTGTTTTCATTCTATCAGGACATAAACTCTTGAACTATGAAATCTGCAAAAAGAGCACTCCTCGTACTAACCGCAACCCTTATCGGAACCATCTCTTTCGCACAGGTAGGCCTTCGTGCCAACCATTCTACCCGTGCCACGTTGCACAAATCGGTACAGGCCGGAGCTGCTACCAGAGCGGCCAGCAATGCAGCAGCCCGCACATCAGCCAACGTTGGCGCTACGACTCGCAGTACGGTGGCGGCCACAAATTCAAAGGCTGCTGAAGTAAGAGCCAATACGTCAACAGCAGCACAAGCTGCAGCAGACAGGGCAAAAACAACTACTGATGTAAAAGGCGGCGCCCGTGTGAATGCACAAGCCGAATTGCATGCCAGCGAGCAGGCAAAAGCACATGCCAATGAAAACTCCGCTGTATTTGGTGCCAAAACCGGAACCAGCACAACCGTGGATGTTGATGCAGACGCAGCTGTTAACGGCAGCAATGCTATAGACAAAAGTAGCGAGAAAGCTGCTGATGCCAAAGCAAAAGCAGATGCTCGTGCAGAAGCTGCTGTAACAAAGGCGAAAGAAACCGCAGCTGCCGGTAAAGCCAAAGGACAGGCCACAGCAGAAGCGGCCAAAGAAAAGGCAGCAAACACAAACGTAAATGGCCAGGCGGACGTAAAAACAGAAGCCAAAGTGAAAGCTAAAAAACAATAAGTATTTGCTTTATTGAGAACAAGGCCACTCTTCACAGGAGTGGCTTCTTTTTGCAACAATCCAGAAAATATGAAACAGCTTAAATTCTTTTTTGCGGCCCTTATGGCAGTGGCTGCAATGCTGCCGGCGAAGGCCCAAACCGACACCGCCGATGGCAAGTCGAAATTTTCTATCAGCGCCAATTACAATACTTCGCTGAATTATTTTGGCCGCACCGACAGCTTGCGAAGCAGCGGTTTTTTCCCAATGGCAGAACTATGGTTAACCGATAAGTTTTATGTCAATGCGGCACCGGTTTTTGTAAACAATGCGGTGCAGCAATTCGGTTATGCCGGCACTGTGGCCACACTGGGTTATCAGAACCTGACAGATAAGTGGATCACCAGCCTCTATCTGACCAAGCCCTTTTATACCGAAAGCAGTGAATTGATCCAATCGGCATTAAAGGCGCAGAGTGGGGCTAACCTTATCTATCGAAACCCCATCCTGAACATTAGCGCCGGCGGCGATGTAAAGTTTAGCGACAAGGTTGATTTTGGCGCAACAGCCGGACTGGATCATGTGATAAGGAGGGAGCTTTCCAACGGGAGTGTGATCGTCATTGATCCTTCTGTGTATGTTTATGCCGGTACGCAAAATTTTCAGCGCAGCTATTATAAAAAAAGTAAACCCTCGTTTTTGCTGTTTCCCGGAAACAATCAACTGGTAACTGAAGAGGTCAGCCGCTTCAGCATTCTGGCGTACGAAGCAACGGTTCCGCTGATTTACGCAAAAGACAAGCTAATGCTGATAGCGACACCTTCCTATATCATTCCGCAAAACTTGGTAACGGTTTCAGGCAGGCCCGATCTTTCTGAGCAGGGTGAGAAGATGTTTTACGCCACGCTGACAGCGAAATACTCGTTTTAAAACAGTTTAATGTCATGTTCTACATAAAGAAAATCGCTGGCTTTAAACGTTGAACATCTGGCTTTGAACTGTTCCGGCCCTTGTTTTGTAAAGTATTTTTAACGCCTTTGTGCTCTTTTGGGAGCAAACATGGATAGGGATTTAATAAATTTGCAACAAATACAAATGTTATGATCAAGACTGGTAATCCTATCATCAGCATATATACAGAAATGACGCCCAACCCGGAAACCATGAAATTTGTAGCCAACAAGCTACTGTTTCCCGGCAAAAGTGCTGATTTTCAGGACGTAGAAAGTGCCAAACCCTCGCCGCTGGCTACGGAGCTTTTTGGTTTTCCGTTTATCCGGGCCGTGTTTGTGGCGTCCAATTTTGTAACACTGACAAAGACACCCGAAACCGACTGGAACGATGTGATTCCTACCATCCGCCACTTTTTAAAGGAGTACCTGGAAGAAGGCAAGCCTGTGATCAACGAGGAAGAGCTGGCAACCGTAAAACAGGAAAGCACCAACGAAGTGGCGGCCGATGACGATGATATCGTGGTTCGCATTAAAGAATTGCTGGAGAACTATGTAAAGCCGGCCGTGGAAATGGACGGTGGTGCTATCCAGTTCAAAAGCTATGACAATGGCGTGGTGAACCTGATGCTACAGGGAAGCTGCTCGGGTTGTCCTTCCTCCATGATCACGCTGAAGGCCGGTATTGAAGGCATGATGAAGCGCATGATCCCGGAAGTAAAAGAAGTGGTAGCCGAAGCCGAATAATTTCGCTTCTACACATTATATCCAACAAAAGCACCTTGAAAGGTGCTTTTGTCATTTCCATGATATGGTAAAGAAATTGATGAACTTCGGTATGTGATTGTGAGAATGAACTCCAAGCTTATCATACTAGGTATTGCCGGTAGTTTTTGTTCCTGTGCCATGCTGCAAAACAACCATTTGATGTACAGGTCCGCCAAAACGCTGCCCGATTCAACCTATGTTTACGCATTACCGTATGCAAAAGGAAACTCGTACCGGGTGGTGCAGGGTTCACATTCGTTTTTTTCGCATTACGGCGATTTTGCCGTTGATTTTAAAATGAAACAAGGCACACCAATCCATGCAGCAAGAAGCGGCGTTGTCAGTTTTGCACGAAGTCATTTCCGCGATGGCGGCATTACAAAACGCTTTGTGGGCAAAGGCAACGGCATTACCATCCGGCACAGCGATGGCTCTTATGCCCATTACTGGCATCTTCGGCACAACGGTGCCTTGGTACGTACAGGCGACACCGTTACCAGGGGACAATTGATCGGCTACAGCGGTAATACTGGCTTTAGTGCATTTCCGCACCTGCATTTCGAGGTCACCAAAAATCCTCGCATTGGCCGCAACGAATTTCCCGTTGTATTTGAAACTGAAAAAGGCGCCAAATTTCTGCAACCGCTTCGCCGGTATAAAGCGCTTTAATTAGGTTTGTAGTCTATGCAGGAAATTGTTGACCAGTTTTTTCAGAACCTTCAGGCAACAACGCCGCTCGAATACATTGCCGTTTTCACCGGCATTATCAGCGTGTTGTTTTCACGGATTGAAAATATCTGGGTGTATCCCACAGGGTTGATCAATACGGTTATCTATATCTATCTCAGTTTTAAGTATCACCTCATTGGCGAAGCCAGCGTCAATTTTTATTATACGGTGATGAGTATTTACGGCTGGTGGCTTTGGACACGAAAGGACCGTAAGGACAAACCGGTACTGCAGGTTACATTTTCCAGCAGGAAGGAGTGGGGACAGGAGATTGGCTTTTTTCTTTTCTTTTACGGTGCCATTTTTTCGGCGCTTACGTTTTTAAAACAAAACTTTTTTGAGGGTGTCATTCCATGGGCCGATGCACTGGCGTCGGCGTCCGCTTTTACAGGCATGTGGCTGATGGCTAAAAAGAAAGTGGAAAGCTGGTGGTGGTGGATTGTAACCAATATTGCTTCTATTCCCCTGTATTTTGTAAAGGGTCTTGTGTTTACCAGTGTGTATTATGGGGTGCTGCTGGTGCTGGCTGTCTTCGGGTTACTAGAATGGCAAAGAAGGGCAAGAGAAAAAAACAGTGTGATATGAGAAAGGGCTTAGTCGTTGGGAAATTCATGCCTGTGCACAAGGGCCACCTTTCACTTATCAATTTTGGCCTGCAGCATTGCGATGTACTCACAGTTTTACTTTGTCATCATCCGGGTGAATTTATCCCGGGCGCCGTAAGAGAAAGCTGGCTTAGGCAGTTGTTTTTATATCAACAAAGGGTCTGTATTACTTCTGTTGAATACGATCCGCACATGTTGACCGAAACCTCCGCTCCTGAACCATCGTATGCGAAAGCTTGGGCCCATAAAGTAAAAGAACTTGTTCTTGGTGTAGATGTGGTTTTCAGCTCGGAGGCATATGGTGATCTTTTTGCGTCCTTTTTGGGTGCAGAACATATACTGTTTGATGAGCCGCGGGTCCAGATTCCTGTTTCTGCATCTGCCATCCGGCAGAAACCGTTTGCTTATTGGGGCTTTCTTCCTCCAGAAGTGCAACCCTATTTCGTAAAAAAAGTAGCACTCGTCGGATCGGAATCAACCGGTAAATCGACACTGGCAGAACGCTTGGCCATACATTATAAAACAACGTTTGTCCCCGAAATGGCAAGAGAAGTGATTGGCCACACCAATCAGTGCACATCATCAGACCTTAGCCAGATAGCAACGTTACATGCAACAGCTATTCTTGAGAAAGTAAAAGACGCCAATAAAATTTTGTTTTGTGACACGGAACTCACCATCACAAAATCATACGCATTATTTTTATTTGGAGAAAACCTCCGCGTACCGGAATGGGTAGAAAAAGCAAATCAATGCGACCTTTATCTTTTCCTAGATACAAGTTGTCCGTTTATTCAGGATGGCACAAGGCTAGAGGAGGCAGAGAGGCAAGCTTTAAGCGAGTCGCATCTTTCTACATTGAAAAAAGCAATGTTGTCTTATCGTATCCTTAATGGTAATTGGGAGGAAAGGTTTGAAAAGGCATGCCGTGAAATTGATTATTTTATTAGCCAATATTCATGATTAAAAAAATTGTTGTCATCGGTCCTGAGTCCACCGGCAAAAGCACCTTGTGTGAAGAATTGGCTGAGCATTACAACACGGTTTGGTGCCCGGAGTATGCAAGGGAATACCTGCTGCAAAACGATACAGATTACACTTACAATGACCTCTCTGTTATTGCCAAAGGACAAATACAGTTAGAGGCACAAACTGCTGAAAGCGCAAGAAACAATGTGTACGTAGTGGATACCGATTTGTATGTAATGAAGGTTTGGTACGAAGTGGCCTTTCAGCATTGTCCTACCTGGATATTGAAAGAAATTACACGGTCACATTGTGATCTTTATCTGCTTTGCGCTACCGATCTTCCCTGGGCACAGGATGTGCTGCGGGAATACCCGGACCTCTCTATGCGGCAGCGACTTTTCAACATGTACAAAGACATTCTGATCAACAGTGGGATTCCTTGGGTGGAAATCCGCGGTGCGGAACGGCAACGGCTGTACACAGCGGTACAGGCCATCGATCAATTCTTTCACACTAAGTAAATCCGCTTGAAGAACTTTTTGAATAAACATCACCGATTCCTTTTTTATACAGCCTGGGTCCTGCTCGGCCTTTTACAGGCCATCTTCACCGAGTTGCAGGATGACGAAGCATACTACTGGGTGTTCTCCCGTTATCTCGACTGGGGGTATTTTGATCATCCGCCCCTGATTGCTCTGCTCATTAAAATGGGAACAACCATTTTAGGCGGCGAAGTGGGGGTACGCATTGTTCCACTCCTGCTCAATACCGCTACGTTATACATCACAGAAAAGCTTACGGAGAGAAAAGAGCCTTTTCTTTTTTACGCCATTGCTTTGTCGGTAGCCGTTTTGCAGATCAGTGGTTTTGTTGCGGTGCCTGATATACCACTGCTATTTTTTACGGCCCTGTTTCTTTGGCTGTACCGAAAATTTCTGCAGCAGGATACCTGGGAAAACACCATATTCCTTGGACTTACCGCCGCTGCATTGCTGTACAGCAAGTATCATGGTGTGCTGGTGGTCTTTTTTGTGCTGCTGTCCAACCTGAAGCTGCTGCGTAACGCAAAACTGTATGTAGCGGGACTGGTTGCCTTGCTCTTGTTTGTTCCGCATCTTATCTGGCAAAGCGGGCATAACTGGATCAGCTTCCGGTATCATCTTTTCGAAAGCAATGTCAATCCATACAAGTTTTCGTACACCACCGATTATATTCTCGGGCAACTTCTGTTGGCCGGACCGCTGGCCGGTTTTATTCTCTGGCCGGCTGCATTTCTTTATCGCAGCAAAAACTGTTTTGACAGAGCGCTGAAGTTTTCCGCTGTTGGTTTTTTTCTTTTCTTTTTACTCAGTACACTCAAAGGAAAAGTTGAGCCTAACTGGACGGCTCCGGCTATTATTGCGGTAATGGTGTTGGCGCACCAGTTTTTGCTGGATAAAGCCGGATGGCGCAAATGGCTTTTGCATCTGCTGCCTGTTACCTTACTCCTTGTTTTTGCTTTTCGTGTGCTCATGATCGTGAATATTGTTCCTGCGCAAGCCATCGTGGAGCGGTATCATGCCTGGAAGGACTGGCCGCAAGAAATGAAACAGCGTACCAAAGGGTTACCTGTCGTATTCAACAACAGTTACCAACGGGCTTCAAAATACTGGTTTTATACAGGGCAGATGACCTACTCGCTGAACAAATTTGACGACCGACGGAACAATTATAATTTCTGGCCGGTGGAAGATTCCATTCTTGGCAAACCGGTTTACATCCTGGATATTTACGATTTGTACGAAAAGGAAGATTCCATTAAAACCCCGCTGTATACGGTAGGCTACAAATTCGACAGCAGCTATCATTCTTTTGCCAAGATCCAGTTTCGCAGCAGCGATTACACCATTAAAGCGGCTGACTCCCTTCATATTTCGTTCCGTGTAGAGGTGCCGCCGCATTACAAAACCTATTTACAGCAACATCCCGACGTGAATCCGAAAATTGCTATCGTCATTTTTAAGGGCCGCGACCGCCATAGCATCATCGAAGCACCATTTACCCTACAGCAGGTGTTAAACCAGAATGTCGGGCAATGGACGATTTCTCCTGCGCTGGAAACCGGCAATTATTTCTTCCGTTTTGGGGTTATGTCTGACAGCCAGCTTTATTCGCACAACAGCGAAAAAATCAACCTGCAGGTGGAGTAGGTAAGTTTGCCGTTTACCATTGGCCGTTCATGTTTATGAGATCAGTGCGGATAGTTTTTTTGATACGATAAAAAACCACTCTACGGCCTACTACATACTGCATACTGCCTACTTTTCTCACGGTTGGCCATCACATTTTGACGCGTAATCGTGTGAACAGGCGTTGCGTATTATGCCCTACCTTCGCCGCGCAATTTAAAAACATGAAACTTTCTCATTTATCCGAAACATTGATCGGCTCAGAGATCGTTAAGCTGGGCGGCGAAATACGTGAACGCATCCGCAAAGGAGAGCGGATCTACAACTTTACCGTTGGTGATTTTGACCCCAAGATTTTCCCGATTCCAAAGGACCTGGAAGATAATATCGTGGATGCTTACCGGGCCCATTTTACGAACTATCCTCCTGGTGAAGGCAGCCTGGAACTGCGGGAAGCGTTGAGTCGCTTCAGCAAAGAATACCAGGGCCTGGAATATGGCGTGGATGAGATCCTGGTGGCTTCCGGTGGTCGTCCCTTGATCTATGCGCTCTTCAGAGCCGTGGTGGATAAAGGCGAGAAAGTGATTTACGCGGTGCCTTCTTGGAACAACAACCACTACACGCATTTTGTGGAAGCACAACATGTGGTGGTGGAAGCCAAAGCCGAGAATGCATTTATGCCAACGGCAGAGGACCTGAAGCCTTACATCAGCGACGCTTCATTCCTGGCGCTTTGTTCGCCGCAAAACCCTACCGGTACTACCTTCCGCAAAGAAGAACTGAGTGCCATTTGTGATATGGTGGTGGAAGAGAACAAGCGTCGTGGTGATGCAAAAAAATTGTACGTGATGTACGACCAGATGTACTGGCACCTCACCTACAACGGTATCGAACACTACGACCCGGTATCACTCAACCCGGAGATGCGACCCTATACCATCTTTATTGATGCCATCAGCAAATGTTTTGCTGCCACTGGTGTAAGGGTAGGCTGGAGCTTCGGCCCTGCCAATGTGCTCAATAAAATGAAAGCCATTCTTTCACACGTAGGTGCCTGGGCACCCATGCCGGAACAAAAAGGTCTCACCAAGTTTTTGGGACAGGGCGAAAGCATCAACACCTATTTCACGCACTTCAAAGCCGAAGTGGAAGAAAGGCTTCGCCGTATTTATGAAGGCTTTATCCAGTTGAAAAAAGAAGGGTTTGCCGTAGATGCCGTAGCGCCGGAAGCCGCCATTTATCTCACGATAAAAATTGACCTGAAAGGAAAGAAAACCGCGGAGGGAAAAACATTGGAAAACCAGGCGGATGTGACTGCGTACTTGCTGCAGGCGGCAGGTTTGGCCATTGTGCCGTTTTATGCGTTTGGCGCTTCCAACACATCGCCGTGGTACCGGCTGAGTGTAGGTACGTGCAAGAAAGAGGAGATCGATGAAATGCTACAAAAATTAAAAGCCGCGTTGGCGCAGCTTTCTTAATTTTTGTTGATCAAAAAATAAAAGGGTTTTAGTTCGGGCCATTCTGCAGCTTTCAGGATGGCCTTTGCTTTTCTGGTGATCTTATAACGGGATACGAGTTCGTGCGCCTGGCAAAAAACTTCATGTTTTTCCACGTTCAACAGAATACGGTGCAAACACTCTACTTCATTCTGGATCAGATCATCATTGTACTCTTCCTCTTTGTACAACAGCAACAAATCTCGATTATAGTTTTTCATGACTCGTCCTTTTTATCCTAAACCTTTCCGGGACATCCGCAGCTACTTCCTTTGCCGGAGCCAGAGTAGTAATTGCGGGAGCAACCGGTTACACCTAGAATAGTCAAGAACAATGCCACATAGAATATCTTCTTCATACCAAGTTTTTGAAATAACTATTTTGCTCCCCAATTTAGTATAACTCTCCGCCAAACAAAAAAAATTTAACGTGAATCAATCCCGCCCGATGCCGCTTGTACTCGTTTCGCCCATGGATTGGGGACTGGGTCATGCTACCCGTTGCATCCCCTTGATTCACGAACTGTTAGCGCAAAACTGCCGGGTTGTTCTGGCAGCTTCCGGTACTGGGAAAACCGTGCTGGAAGCGGAGTTTCCGCATCTTGAAATGCTTTCCATTCCCGGTTACGAAATCGAATACGCTTCAACCGGCTGGGGATTGGCGGTAAAAATTGTGGCGCAAATTCCCAAACTACTTTCGGCGATAAAAGAAGAACAAGAGTGGCTGGAAAAAGTTGTTGAAGAAAAGGGAATCAACGCCGTGATTTCTGATAACCGGTATGGCTTGCACCATCCCGGCATTCACTCTGCTTTTATGACACATCAGTTGCGGATACAGGCACCGCTGCAACTGGCTGAAGTGGTTTTGCAGGACATCAACTACCGTTACATTCAGCAATTTGATGAATGCTGGGTACCGGATAGAGCCGGGGATGAGAACCTGGCCGGCGAGCTTTCGCATCCGGTTGCAATGCCCGACGTTCCGGTGCGGTTTGTGGGTCCGTTGACGCGGTTTGCAACACAAACACAAATAACAGGCGGGAACTATTTGCTCTTGTTACTTTCGGGTCCCGAACCACAACGCAGTTTGTTGGAGAATCGCCTGCTGCAGGATCTGGAAAATTACACGGAACCGGTTGTGTTGGTAAGAGGATTACCCGGCACCGCCGAAAGCATTTCAGTGGCCTCCAACGTAACCGTGTATAATCATTTACCGGCCGCTAAACTTGAAGCGGTTATCCTCGGTGCTTCGCTGGTCATTGCCCGTTGCGGTTACAGCACGGTGATGGATCTGGCTGCCCTGAAAAAGCGCAGCATTTTAATTCCTACACCTGGACAAACTGAACAGGAATACCTAGCCGCTCATCTGATGAAAAACAATTTTGCATTTTGCGTTGAGCAGAAAAAATTCAGTTTGCAGCGGGTGCTTTCCCTCGCTTCGCAGTTTGAGTACCGGTCCTTTGCAGCGGAAAGGGGTGATTTATTGTCAGAAGGTATAGCGGCGTTTGTTGCATCACTGCAAAATGCGGCCCAGACAAAAAAGTCCAATGAAAACAATCCTTGCGGTTTTTAGTTTTCTGCTGCTGACAGGCTGTTGTAAAGAAATGTGTATCGGCGATGAGGTCACCATCAGCTTTGAACGTTTCCGGGCGGTTGAAACCGATACCGTTTGGTTTGTACGCTATTCTCCCGAAAACAATATGCAGGCTTTGGACAGTTTTCGCAGTTTGTCGCAGGTGGCACCCACCGATACGGGCCGTTCTTCTGTAGCGCAAAGCATTTCTGCCAACTACCACTGGACCGTTCGTCTGCCTTCGCTGAACAAAGACTACCGTTTTGAAAATTTTGATTTTACCACGGAGAAATGCAATTGCGGCGGAAAAAAATACAAGTCGGTAAGAAGTTATACTGTCAACGGCATTCGCCAGGAGGGTGTTTTTATCCGGTTGGAAAAGTAAACAGCCTACAATTTCCACTATACAAAAACGCCCCTGTTCGGGGCGCTCTTGTTAACCTTCAACCATTTTTTTACGGCAGAACATTTCGTAATGCAGCAATAATAAGACAGAGCATGGACTGCAAAACGCTGCATGCGTTTAAAAACATTCTTGTAGAATGAAAAAAGAATGTCTTTTAAAGCTTATTCAACATCGGCTATAGAGGCGTTGGAGAGGCCGTCGCTGGCCGAAAACAGGCTGGACTGGCTATAGTGGAGCCGGAATGATTTACGATGATAACGGCAGGGCCCGAACTGATTCAGCGCCGCCTGGTGATCTTTGGTAGCGTATCCCTTGTTTTTTGCCCAGTTATACTGCGGAAACTGCTGGTGCAGGTTCTTCATATAATCGTCGCGGTAGGTTTTTGCCAGCACGCTGGCCGCAGCAATGGAAGCGTATTTGCCATCGCCACCAACAATGCATTTGTGCGGAACTCGACGGTAGGGCGTAAAGCGGTTACCATCAATCAGCAAGAGCTGCGGCTCTACCGTTAATGCCTTTACAGCAAGATGCATGCTTTTGAACGACGCTTTCAGGATGTTGATTTTATCGATTTGCCTGTTGCACAATTGCGCCACGGCATGCGCCATCGCATGTTGCTCAATAAAGGGGCGCAATTCGTAGCGCTGGTCTTCGCTTAATTGTTTGGAATCGTTCAGCCAGGGATGATAAAAATCTTTCGGTAAAATCACCGCAGCTGCAAACACCGGTCCGGCCAGGCAACCGCGACCCGCTTCATCGCAACCGGCTTCGAGCAATTCTTCCTGAAAAAAATTTGGCAACATGATCGGAAACGAAAATACGTTTTGCGTTGAAAAAATACTGTGAAAGAAACTGCGGATAATTTGGATTTTAGCTGGATTGGATGATGTACGTTTTCATTCTTTACTCCCGATCTTTTGAACAAACATTGGCAACTGTTAGAGGCAGCGAAGACATTAACACCGATTACGCAAAAATCCTGTTTCTCCTTTCTGAATCCAGCCTATCTGCGGTTAGCTTTGCGCTGCTATGTTAGAAGCCGTTACCACCAAACGCAGCCGCCCGGTAGCCATTTGGTTGCTGGTAGGCGTAGCGATGATCATTGTACAGATTATTTTGGGTGGCATCACCCGCCTTACCGATTCCGGTCTTTCTATTACCGAGTGGCAGCCGATCCTCGGCACCGTTCCGCCAATGAATGAAACAGAGTGGAACAAAGCCTTTGACGACTACAAACAAATTGCGCAGTACAAACACCTGCATTCCTATTTCACCTTGGACGATTTTAAAGCCATTTATTTCTGGGAGTGGCTGCACCGGGTATGGGGCCGGCTGATTGGCGTTGTTTTCCTTATTCCGTTTGTGATTTTTCTGGTGCAGAAGCGATTCAGTCGCGACATGGTAACACCCATGATTGTGCTGTTTTTATTGGGTGGATTACAGGGTGCTATCGGCTGGATCATGGTGCAAAGCGGGTTGAATGACGAGAACCTTTACGTAAGTCATATTCGCTTGGCCATTCACTTTATGGCAGCGCTGGGATTATTGGTGTTTACGTGGTGGTTTGCCATGCGATTGATGGTGGCGCCTTCACAAAAAATTGATGCACCGTCTTCCAAAAAACTACTGGGCTGGATCATTGCACTGCTGACCATTCAATTGATCTATGGGGCTTTTATGGCCGGACTGAAAGCGGCTACGGCCGCACCCACATGGCCGGATATTAACGGTACTTACTTACCTGATGGAATGAACAGCTTTCAAGGCCAAGAAGGAACGTTTTTCTCCGCCCTGGTGAACAACCCGGTTACCATTCATTTTATTCACCGCAACCTGGCTTACCTGCTTACCATCCTGGTGGTAGTATGGACGATCAGTGCCAATAAAGAGCGTCGCAGTCCCTTATTCAATCGTTATAAATGGTGGCCTTTGGTATTGGTAGTGGCGCAGGTGGCCCTTGGCGTGGCAACGGTACTGACCAGTTTAGGGCAGGTGCACCAAAAATGGGGAGGGTTTGAATGGAATGCGCAATTGCACCAGGCCGTGGCCATGTTTCTCCTGCTTTCCCTGGTGACTGTCTATTTTTTGCATGGGGAAAGGGCCTCCCCCGGCCCCTCCGGTGGAGGGGTGGCCTAAGCACAGACCCCTACTCTTGCACGATACGTTTTTAGCCTCTGCCGGATTGCTGGCGGAGGCTTTTTATTTGTGTCTCAAAATGAGCAATGTTCAATGCTCAACAATCAATGCTCAAAGAGGGAAACCTTCCATTATTACTTACCCTTAACCCACAGGTTTAGCGCCTTATTGCGCATGGGCTAACGCATCTTTTTGTTTTAGGAAAAGAGTAGCGCAATACAGCACCTGCAGTAGTTTACTTCAAAAGCCAGTAAAAAGGAATAACCTCATGCAATCTGTCGTATAGAATGTGGCTGAATAGAAAGACTGCGTACATAAGAATACAAGCAACGTGTAATGCATGCCTGTTGTGCGCAGGCCTTATCAAATCCAGCGGAGCGTTTGGATTTGCTTTGAACTTTTGGCTCCACCTTTTGTTTCAAGACAAAAGGTGGAAAACAAACTAACGTAAGGTTCGCCGCGATTAAAGGCCGCTTATACTGCAATCCAAAGATCTCTCCGCAGCCTGTGCTGACAAAGAAAGCATCAGGATGGCAGGCTACTTATACTGAAAAGAATAAGTGAACCTGACACAGAAAGTCAATGTTCACAATCTATTCTCCTCCCAATTTCTTATCTCTCCTGCACAGGAGTACTCGATTGAATCATTAAATAATCTCAAACAATCCGTCATCATATATTCGGCACATACAGATACATTCCAGAAAAGAGTACCAACATGGCCTCCACTTCTTTTATCCCTGCACCCATCGCTGTGCAGCGAAGTCCGCTGCAACACCGTCTTATGTATAGAGTAAAGCCGCTACTATGGAATACTTTTCTTTCATTCCCCGCTATCTTCATAAGCAGTTTCGCAGTACTTTACAACCCTTGAAGAAAACTATTGCCATCCATGAATACCTGCGGGGTATTTTTTTTTCGCTGCCCCTCCAGTTACTCTTTCTGCATTTCAGAAAGTACCAGGTATTGCTGGCTTTTTGGGTGATGCTGTTTGCAACTGTGGGCGGTGCCTTTATGAAAACCTTTGGTGCCGAGGCCTTGTTCCTGGCACCGGAATACATGGGTGATGTGAATGCACTCAGTGCGGCCATTGTTGGTGTGGCTATCGGAATATTCATCATGTGCTGGAATGTGACCACGTTTATTCTCTTCAGCCGGCACTTCACTTTTTTGGCCGCTACCCAGTTTCCATTTTTAAAATACTGCATCAACAACAGTGTCATTCCACTTGTCTTCCTGTTCTACTACCTCGCCAATGCGTATAGTTACCTGCACCAGAAAATGCTGATCGATAACATTGAGATTGCCATTATCACCGGTGGTTTCCTGATTGGTCTTCTGCTGGTGCTGACGATGTCCTTTTTTTATTTTTTCAGTGCTGACAGAACCATCTTTAAAATTCTGCAGCCGCTTTTCAGCAGTGCTAAAAATTACATTTCAACCCTGCAGCCTGAAAGGGGCGGCAATGGCAATTCGCTGATCCGCTCCGAATGGTTCCTGGATTCGTTTTACCGGGTGCGCCGCTGCCGAGATGTATCACATTACTCGCAGGAGTTGATGGAAAAAATCTTCAAGCGTCATCACTTTGCCGCAGTTATCTCCATTTTTATCGTTTACCTGTTTCTGTTACTCATCGGCTTTTTTATCGAATACCCGTTTTTTCAATTGCCGGCCGGTGCTTCCGTGACTTTTTTATTTGCCATCCTTATTGGCGTTACCGGTGCCATTGTTTATTTCTTTCAAAGCTGGAGTGTGCCGGTGCTGGTGTTATTTGTTCTTGTGCTCAATTATTTCTATCGCCTCGATCTGATTGATCCGCGCAACAAAGCCTATGGCCTGAATTACGGCAACGAGCAGAATTATCCTTCGTACACACAGGGAAATATCGACAGCATTGCCGCTTCGCCGGTTGTCGATGCCGATAAAAAAGGCATTGAAACGATTCTGCAGCGTTGGAAAGCAAAGCAGGGCGAAGAAAAACCCCTTCTTGTTGTGATTACCACCAGTGGGGGCGGCAACCGCAGCGCCACTTTCACGATGAATGTGCTGCAGCGGCTCGACAGCCTGACCGGCGGCGCCATGATGAAAAAAACATTCCTGTTCACCGGTGCATCCGGCGGCATGATTGGCGCTACCTACTTCCGCGAACTGTACCGGCAGAAGCTGCAAAATCCGTCGTTAAACCTGCAGTCCGAAAAATGGGTGAACAACATTTCTTCCGACCTGCTGAATCCCATCTTCACCTCGTTTGTAGCAAGGGATGTTTTTGCGCCCGAGCGCAAATTTTCCGTAGGACCGTATAGTTATCTCCGCGATCGCGGGCTGGCGTTTGAAGACGCCCTGAACAACAATACCGATAAGATACTGAACAAAAAACTGGGCGACTATGTAGTGGATGAAGGGGCGGCCCGAATTCCACTCATGCTGTACCATACACTTGTGACGAGGGATGGCAAAAAAATGCACATCAGCACACATCCGATGCGGTTTATGATGCAGGCGCCACGGGATAGCCTTGATAAAAATCCGCTGCCGGACGCCATCGATTTTGCGTCTTTTTTTGCCAAACAAGATCCTTATAACCTACGCATGCTGACAGTACTGCGGATGAATGCAACCTTCCCAGTGGTATTGCCCAATGTATGGATGCCGACAGAACCTGTGATCGATGTGATGGATGGCGGCCTGCGGGATAATTTTGGCGTGGAAACTTCCATGCGCTTTATTGGTCACCTGCAGGACTGGATCAAAGAAAACACGAGAGGGGTGATGTTGGTGCAGATCCGCGACCGGATGGATGGTGGTTGGGAAAGTCCGTATGCATTTGACGACATGGTGCAAAACGCTACCAAACCGTTTTTCCTACTGCAGCACAACTGGTATAAAATGATGGAATACTACCAAAAGGACATGATCACGTATTTCAGCAACAATGCACCCTTCCCGGTACACAACATCACCTTTCAGTACATTCCCCGCAAGGAAGAACACAAAGCAGCCCTGAGCTTTCATTTAACCCGCCAAGAAAAACTGGATATCGCCGGATCGCTTCAATGGGAGCATAATCAAGAGAGCTTTCGGAGAGTGCTGGGGCTGTTCGGTAAGGCTGAAAAAAAGTGAAGTCGGTGTAGACAAAATAGGCAGAGTAGTAGAAGCTACTATTTGCGTTTGGTCAAATCGTCATGGAAAACAAGATTTTAATACCTATGATTTTTGGCTGTGTACTCTTCGTTTCTGGAATGACCTGTATAACATAGAATCCCTCAATCTTTATAAGGTAAGTCCTGAAGGGCTGTTCTGAAAAGATAGAGGATTGCAGGCTATTTGTAAATTTCATACATAAAAAGCCATTAGTGCATTACTGAGAAGCATTATTTTAAACTTCACCAAAAGCTTTTCCCTACAATCTCGTTCTGCATCAAGATTGCTCTTAATGAGTGGAGTAAAAAACTTAAACGTACCAACTTTTCCAGCGGATCAAATTCTTAAAGGATCCCTAACCTGGCTTGAGCCACCTCATTAAAAATGTGCGAGATGGAAGTCTCAGTTCAGTAAAATAAAATATAACTTTTAACTGAACGCAACTGATAGCATCTTAACAGTTTACCTGTTTCCTTTGATCATTTTCAACGTAGTTTTCTCTTTGCCTTGTTGAACTTCTAAGAAGTAAATGCCCGGTTTATAGCCATGTCCCAGCTGTAAAGTGGTGTTTACTGAGGTATTGCTTCTTCTTTCAATTAGCCTCCCTAAGGCGTCTGTTATGCTAATATTTATCGATCTTTGATCATTGCCCTGTACAATCAAGGTAAAATAAGATGCACTCGGATTAGGAAATACTTTTACAGAAAGTGGCACATCGATTACCTCTTCTACTTCTTGCTCTTTCGCTTCTACTATCAAAGCTCCGGCATTACAGGATCCTAAATAAGAACCATTTGCCAGATAGTTAGAGACAGAATTTGTTGCAACGCAGCTTGTGGTGTACTTTCCTTTTTGCAATACACAAATTGTTACTTTATTGGTTCCGCATCGGATATCCATTACTGAAACCGTTTTGCTTACTACGGCATTGTTACAGCCATAAGAATCTGTTGCTTTCAGATAATAAATAGCAGTGGCGGGAGGGCTTACTGTAAGTGTAGCACCGGTTCCGATGATGGCTCCTTCCGGTGAGCCTGAAAGCCAGGTATAGGTGTAGGGTGCGGTACCACCAGTTATTTGTGCAGAGAGCGTTACAGAGGCAGGTCCATACCCCAGATAAAGCGTATTGGCTGCGCCGCCAGGGTTTACTGCATACACATCCGGTACAGAAGCTGTCATAACCGGGCAATCCGATAATGTCATACGGGAAAAGCTGGTGATGCTTTTCTTTTCTACGTAGTTGTTGACAAGGTCCCGGGTTGTGTATCCCAGGGTGGCCCAAGATGCATTGATGCTTTTCCATAGCTGCAGGGAAGACTCGCTGATTCCACTTCGTTCAGCATCAAAATAATGAAACCAAAGTGTAGCCTTCAATGTTGTATTATTGGCTGGCGTGATATCATAATAGCGATGAATGGAATTTCCGGATATGCTGTTCATGCCTGTTTGTGCAGCATGCCCTCTGCGGATGATTGTGTTTCCTAAATTGGCCGCAGAAGTAATCACAGCACCTAAGTTGCCAAGGTTTATAGCAGCTGGGGAATTGAGTAAACCTTGTGCTTGAATATATCCGGTACCGGTAGTGTAGGCCCTGCTGCTTTCACTTTCGTTTACCAAGGATCCAGTACTGCCTAAATTGATTGCCTGATTGCCTAAATCTAGCAAACCGCCATTAAAATCTACTGCTGAAACAATGCTCAGTCCTTTTTCCAGGGTCAGTTTCGCAGCATTTGTTTTTGCCATTTGCAACCGATCAATTACTGTGACTCCGGTACCGGAAAGAGAAACATCCGCATCGCCACTGAATTTTAATATGCCATCACCGGCAACTTGTTGAATAATGCCGTCAGTGGCAAGGCTGGTGTTGTGCAGGACGAGCTGCCCGCCGTTCATGCTTTTAACAAACGCACCGGGTTTTACCTGAACTGTTGTTTGTGCGCATAGACTGCCAACCAAAAAGAGTACAACAAGCACAGACGAAATATTTTTCATAATCCGTTGTATTATTTGTTAGCAGATAATATTTCTACAGCTCTGGTCAGTGCTTCAACCTGTTCCTTTAATTTATTCAATTCTTTGTTTTCTTTTTTTAAGTCTTCGATTTGTTTTTGTTGTTCCTGTACGGCTTTCACCAAGGGAACTACAAAGGCATCATAACTAAGACTGTAATGATCTTTTTCAGTACGGGGCCTGTTGATGCCACTAAAGTTATAATTGATGGTTTGCGCTGCCTTTTCCACTTCCTGTGCAATGAATCCGGTGCGGCGGATGGCAGCAGCCTCGTCGTAGGAAGCTTGTAACACGGCATTGGAAGCAGCTGCATTTCCAGCAATTTGTTCATCCAGTTTTTTACCGTCAAACTGGTAGGTGATGGGACGGAGCCTGGTAATGAAATCCAGTCCGTGTACATCTTCCTGTACATTGAATTTGTACCGGCCATCTGAAGGGTAGGAGAAAGGTACTTGGCCTTCAATGATGGTTACCCCTGTATTGCCAATGCGTACTTTGTTGCTGGCATCAACAATTGCTCCATAACCAATAGCAGTAGCATTATTCAAGTCTCCGGTTGATACATCAGCATATCCTCCTATTGCCGTATTTGCACTGCCAGTAATATTGGTTCTCAAAGTAAAAGAGCCGCTGGCTGTGTTACCTCCTCCTATAGTATTTTTTTCTAAAGCAAGAAAGCCAGTTGCGGTATTTCCATTTCCGGAAGTATTTTTATTCAATGTAAAAGCCCCGTCTGCTGTGTTCTGGTATCCATTGTTATTATCGGCTAACGCAGCCACACCAGTGGCGGTATTGACATAACCTGTTTTGTTGCCGAATAATGCATCAGACCCGGTGGCTGTATTGGAATTACCGGTTAGGTTACCAACCAATGCCCGATAGCCCACTGCAGTATTAGCGCCACCTGATGTATTATTACGCAGTGCTGCACTGCCTGAAGCCGTATTCTGAAACCCTGTCGCATTATCCCGCAGTGCATCATAACCAATAGCGGTATTATCGCTTCCTGTTGTTGTGCCTTGTAAAGCACGGGCGCCGTGAGCCGTGTTCCAATTTCCGGATGAGTTTTTGAATAAAGCACTGACACCGCTGGCTGTGTTCCATGTACCGGTTGTGTTATTGAGTAAGGAATAGGCGCCGTGAGCCGTGTTCCAGCTTCCGGTTGAATTTGATAACAATGCGGCATAACCTGTCGCTGTATTTTCATTGCCCGTGGTGTTGGTTTGTAAACTCTGAAAGCCAGTTGCTGAATTATACATTCCAGTGGTATTATTGGAACCAGCTTTATAACCAAAGAAATGGTTGCTGGATGATGCATCAATATTTCCTGCAAGTTCATTATTGACTTTAAAAATCAATGGCTGGTTGTCGGCCGTTCCAATAAAATGGATAATAGGATTTATTCCTGTGTTGCCACCCAACAACCATGGGCTGGAAGTGCTGTTGTTGCTAATAGTAAACTTTGCCCATGAAGCGCCATCCCAAAAATAAAAGCCCGGGGTGACGGCTGTATTGCCAGTACCAGCTGTAGCTGTATTATAAATTACAAGCGACGCTGTCGGAGAAGGAATGGTGGCTACATCATTGCTGGATGTAATTGCTACCCTGGGTATTAATAAGCCTTTGTCAGAGCTGCTTATGTCCAGTGCTGCACTGGCGTTTGGGTTTGTGGTACCTATTCCGATGGCTGTGTTGCTGGTTGCACCATTTGTACCGTTCACAGATCCTAAAACCAAACAGTTGCTACAATCCACTTTAGCCTTGGATCCAATAGCTGTGGCATTGGTTAAATTATTAGCGCCTACCTCTGTTCCATAACCTAAGCCTATATTGTAAGAGCCTGAAGTATTATTGTTGCCCAAAGCTGTCCAGCCAATACCAATGTTGTATGAACCGGATGTATTGTTGGAAAGCGCATTCCATCCCAAACCTATATTAAACCCACCTGTTGTATTATAAAATAGAGGTCCATATCCTGCTGCTACATTTCCTCCACCTGAAGTGTTATTTACTAAAGTATACCCTCCCAAAGCAGTGTTGGCTCCACCGTTTTCATTACCCCGCAGGGCCTCCTGCCCGACAGCAGTATTCCCGCCACCGCTGGAGTTCTTGAATAATGCATTAGAGCCTATAGCCGTGTTTCCTGATCCTGTTGAATTAATAAATAAAGAAGAATAGCCAATGCCTGTATTGTGTACACCCGTCGAGATCATGCTACCAGTATTGAATCCAAAAAAACTATTAGCCGTGCTACCATCATTAATCCTTCCGGCAGGCGTGTTGTTTACCTTAAAAAGCAATGGCTTGTTATCAATAGTACCAATAAAATGGTTTGCTGGATCAATTCCTGCATTGCCGCCTAACAACCAAGTTGAAGAGGTAATATTATTTGTAGAGGCAATCTTCACCCATGCTGTACCATCCCAAAAATAAAAACCAGGGCTTACCGCCGTACTACCACTTCCCGCTGTGACTGTATTGTAAATGACAAGGGCAGCTGCCGGAGAGGGTATTGTAACAACATCGTTAGTAGCTGTCAGGGCAACTCTGGGAATCAACAACCCTTTGTTGCTGCTTTTTACATCCAACATTGCACTGATATGTGGCGGAGAGCCATCAGCATTGATACCTACATTTTGCGCCCAGGTATTTAGCATGCAAAAAACCGTTAACAGGAAGAGGAAGAGCTTTTTCATAATCGTTAGTTTTAGATTTATACGTTGCGTTTGGGATTTTTACTGTATATACGCTTTCAACGTCTTTCGCCTGCCATTTCCTTCTATCGAAATAATGCAATAGCCTCTGCACCGGTCATTCAGCGGCACCTTTTGCTCCCCCGAGTTATTTATGACGGTTTGCTGCAACAGGCATCCGCTCAGGTCTGTAACCGTTAGATGATATTGTCCCTTTTCCAAACCTTTGAAAAACACGTTGCGGTTGTGCTGTTTTAGGTCAAGCGCCTTTTCCTGCGGATCTGCTTTTTGTTGTGTGGTGGTTACAGCAGCGGGAACTGTATATTGTATTGACACCTGCACCTGCTCAAAGTCAATGTAAAAATTATTTTGGTTTCCGTTTCGCCAGGCCACGATGTACACATTGAAATCAGGGCTCTTTATATCGGCAGGCGTGTAGGTATAAGGGCCATAGGCCCCGGGTTCATTCGGGTTGCTGCTGCCAGAACTTGAGCCATTCTCCTCATAATATGCGGCTCCTTCGGTAGAAGGCCAGTTACCCGACTTTTTAAGGTTTGGCCCCATCACCTGATCATTGCCGTGCTTGGAGAAATAAACATTGAGATCCGTTACATCCGCCTTGCCTTTTTTGAACCGGATGATTTTCAGAAACAGCTTGTCAATAGTTGCATTATCCGGTATATCCGAAAAATCAAAATCGCGGCAAACAAGCCGGTCGGAACTGGACCAGGACGGTGCAAATTTGAACTCCATGTAATTGTTGTCATCGGCGGCAAGTGCCGCTGCAGTGAAGTTTGTCCACGTACCCAATGTGCTGTGCCTTATGGCCCGTGCTGTTCGGGGCGTGGTAGTATAGGTCGTTTGTGCAATTGCCAGGTTGCTTAGAAGAAGAATGAATAAGCAACTTAGGTTAATATGAACCTGCATCAACGCAGAATTTCTCCTGTTTGTTAAAGAACAGCTTTTCATTTTGGTTCATTTATTTAATGAATGTTGGTATTGGTCAAGAGGATCACGCAAAAAACGTTGTCTGCCTATCTGGGCATGGATACAAATTTCTTTTTCCGCCCACTCTATTTATATATGAAAATTTGATATCTGTGGTGTGCCTTTAATGTCCATGGTTTCTTGCCAGCTCAAGGTCAACTGTGGACAATTGAAGCGAATTATACCCCAAGAAATAAACGGTTTTACCAACTGCTGATATTAAAACAGCAGCTAAGTAACCCGGACCGCCTTCCGGGCGAGCATAAAGCGCAAAATACCATTGAGCTGGTGCATTCAAAGGAGGAATTGTTCCAAATTGTGCAGGTGAAAGCATCTTAATGTAATCACCGGTGAAAACATAGTTCCCTGTTCCTAAGATCATTTGTCCTTGTGCACTGTTGATCCAGTTTTCATGTGCCGCCATAACTTGTGGCGTCGGTTGCACGAACACTATGTTGTAAGATGAACCATTACTGGATGACTGCGCTTTTGCAGAGATTTGCAACACTGTAAAGGATGCACACACAAAGAATAGAGGGAAAAAACATTTTTTCATACGTTTTTTTTTTGAAAATTCCTGTTCATGAAGGTTTGTAAATGATTAGTATTTTAGAAGCCGTCCGCTTAGGTAACTTTTATCGTTTTTGATATTGTAGAAATAAATGCCTTTCGGTAGCATAGCTCCCTGCACTTTAATGGTGTACAGTTCTCCGGCCGTAACAGTGCCCTTAAAAAGGACACGCACTTTTTTACCATCTGCATTGTGTAAGTCAACGGTTGTATTTCCACTTACTGCCGCCGTGAAGTGAATCGTGGTTTCATGGCTGAAGGGGTTGGGAAATGCCATGAAACTAGCTAATGGTTTTAAGACCGTGTTTTGAGACAAGGATACACTGGATTGAACTAAGGGGGCATCGCCACCCAATTTTACCACCCAAATATCTGAACGTACGCCCAGCCGCGAACTGTAATGCAACCCCGTTACGTCACCGTTGTTTGATTTGGTTGATATAGCAAAGAAATAGGCTCCATCGCTGGATTGCAGTTGCATGTAAGGTGTTAAGGAGGATGGGATCATCATTCCCAGTCCATACCCAAGTGTGGTGCCTCCGCAGCACCCTCTCCAATTCCAGTCATCATCACTGCCGCCAAAAGCTCTTTCCCATCGCTTGCCACCATTTTCATCCAGTTTCAAAAGCCACTGGTCCACCCGGCTGGCATGAAATCCGGCCACTTCCGGCGAATTTGTTGTGCCGGCGACTATGTATCCTTTATCGGTTGTTTGCTGTATTCTGTACGGTTCATCATTGCCGCTGTAGCCGTATTCTTTTGCCCAAACAACGTTACCGGTTGAGCTGAGCTTTACCAGCAATGCATTTGCGTTGCCTAGTGCAGGATAGGTGGCGCCACAAACAATAAACCCATCATCCTGTGTCTGGCGCATATCTCTGTACTCTGAATAACCGTATGCATCCAGTTTTTTCTGCCACGTCAGAATACCCATGGCATTGAGTTTCACTATCCAAAGAGTGTTTGTTTTCGTGGTACCGCTAACATCGCCATCGTTCGAGTTGCAATGTGTTCCTACAATATATCCACCGTCTTTTGTCTGCCGTACGGCAGTAAAGCTTTCCAACCCTGAGCCACCTAGCGTACGCTTCCATTCAATTTTTCCGTCCTTTTCCAACTTTACCACCCATAGGTCAACGCTGCCATGCACACCCGATACATCCCCACCATTGGTAGATGTGCGGCTTCCAACAATGCATCCGCCATCAGCCGTGGTTTCCAGATGGTTTAGTGTTTCTTCACCGCTGCTGCCCAATGCCCGCTGCCAAAGCAATCCGCCGGTATTTTGGTCCAGTTTGGCCACCCATACATCTTTGCCGCCGTGATAACCTGTTACGTCACCATTGTTGGAAACGGTGTTCATCCCCACGAAAATTCCTCCAGAAGATGGTTTTTGTGTAACCGGATCCGTTAGAATGATCTCTTGCAAGGCTACCAGTTCATCAGTGCTGCTGCCACCCAGGCATCGTTGCCATAAGATGTTGCCATTGCCTGATAACTTCAAAATCCAGGCATCACCTCCTCCATGATTTCCCTTCACATCTCCGTTGGAAGATGATGTAATGCCCCCAACGATATAACCACCGTCTACCGTTTGTTGCACCAGTGTGCCCTTGTCTTCACCCCCTCCACCCAGGGCTCTTCGCCAAACAATCGTTTTACCATCAGCAGACAGCTTCACCACCCACATATCACCGTTGCCGTGCTGGCCTATCACATCACCATCCTTGGAGCCTGATGCGCCACCAACTATGTACCCGCCGTCGGTAGTCTGGTAAATACATTGGGGAACATCCTCCAAGGTGCCCCCAAGGGTTTTTTGCCATTGAATAGAGGGGACTTGGGCAAAAACAGCAGAGCCATATCCGACATACAAAAAATGTAACAGTATAAGAAGGTTTTGTTTTTTGGTATGGAGTGGTAGCAGAAGCCTCATAAAGATTATTTTATTTGTGTAGGTGCTTTTCGGAATTACCAAGGTTGTAGCACAACAAAAAACACAAGCTCGCGATGTGTACCATAGGTTCACAACCAGGCTTAGCATCGGTGCTAAAAAGGGAGGAGTTAGGAAGCTAATTTTTAAAGGCGGATAATAGAGCAGTTAGTTTAAGCTGCTATGGTAAGCTGTCCATACGGTCATTGCTCTCTGCAAATAATCACACGTTTTTCCCTGTAATCATTAGTAAAGGTGTGCATCCAGGCGACATTTATTTTCAATACAGCATTATTATGTATGATGGCGAAGGACAAGCGTTGTTTCGTATCGAACGAATGTGAGTTTGCAATTTGTGATCTTTACTAAGCTCTAATCCTGCGCTACACTTGTTACACCCAGTTGTTCCATCAACGACATTTGATCGGCAATCAGCCAATGGCGGACGATCTTTTCATTTTCAATTTCATAGCTAATGACAAAGGGTAACTCTACTTCCCGGAACGTAGGAGGGATGCCATTGAGTTCACCCGTGTGGCGGGCTTTCTTTCGTGCCAGCACTACCACCCGGTTTCCTTCGGCCGTCAATTCCTCAGCATACAGTTCATATTTTGGGAAAGCAGCTTCAAAAAACATTATGTGCTCAATCAATACATCATCGGAAATAAATTGTTCCAGGAGCTCTTTTGTCTTCGGTACCCCATTAATGGCATTGAAATAACGGATGATGAATTCCTTGTTTTTCTTTTGCAGTTCCATAAACAGATGTTTTACTAAAGCTACAACGCAGAACAGGCCTGCTGTTAGGCTATTTGTTGCATTCTTTTATTCATTTGTTGCAGGTTTGCCCTTTTTCCGGAAAACGGAAGGCAACACGCCGAAGCGTTGCAGAAATATTTTGGTAAAGTGGCTTTGTGACTGAAAACCGGTTTTGAAGGTTACTTCGCCTATCGTCAGGTCTGTGGTTTCCAGCAACTCCTTTGCCTTTTGCAACCGCATGTTTTTAATGTAGTGTGCAGGTGCCTGCCGGATAAGTGGTTTCAATCTCCGGAACAATTGTGTGCGACTCATGGCCATGGCTTTGCATAGCATATTGCTGTCAAATTCTTCGTGCTCAAGGTTGGCAACAATCAGTGCATTGATCTTTTGTAAAAAGGCTGCTTCCTGTGGCTGTCCATTGGAAAGCACTGCCGCTAGCATTTCGGCTTGCGTAAAATGCGAACGGAGCCGTTTGCGTACTTCTGCATAAAAACGGGGTAACACACTGGCAGACGACTTTGCGGCGTTTACAGTACCATGCGGTACTATAGTGCTGCCAATGGGCAGTGACAGGCGATACAGTGTACCATTCTCTAATGGTTGCCCGGTAAAAGCATATAGGCAATGGTTGTTAATTTGATTGACGGGTATCAGGTTGATGCCTGTATTTTCAACTTCCAGGTAAAGCATTTCTTCTTGTTCACAGACGTGTAGGCGCACATAAATATCGCTTTGATGGGGTATCAAATTAATGATCTGACAAAGCAGTTGGGAAAGAGACTGTACCAGGTTGTAAGGGTGATGTTCTGCAACCAATACATCTGTATTGCATTGAAAATATATATTGACTTCATTGGCCACGGCATAAGGCTGCAGCCCTTGTACCAGACCTTTTACCAGTGGAATCAAATCCGAAATTGCCGGGTAAATCATATACATATAAAAATTACATTGAATTTTTTATATGTCCAATGACCAAGTGCTCATTTTCTGCGTCTGATAATTAAAAGCACTATTTCGACATCCTTCGACTTTGGTTGACAGAATCACAAGAGGCGGCTTATTGAATTCAAATGGTTGTCTAAATGCAGAGCTTATTGGTCAGGGCAATCTATGCATTTCATGTGGAATAGGGCAGCATACCCGGTAAGTGTATTTAACTTTCGCCTACGGATACAACAAAAGAAAAGCATCCTTGATCACAGCAAAGGACAGTTCTTTTATGGTTTCAACAGGATCGCCGTCAATGTGGAGCGGTGCGCCGCCATCGTTGGTGATGTTCAGCCGTTCGGTTTGAAAATAAATAATGCTGCTGTTGTCTCTTGCCAGGTCGAGGCTTTTTACTTTGTTCAGTCCACATACCTGCTTTAGGGTTTGAAAAAGAACACCCAGCCTGTTTTGCTTAACCATGATCACCACATCAAGCAACCCATCGTTCAGCGAAGCTTCCGGGGCAATGGTAAAATTGTTGCCAAACTGATTGCTGTTGGCAATGGAAATAAAAAACGCTTCGGTATGCAGTTCTTTTCCGCCTGTAACAATAGTAAACGGGTAAGCCTGTGAGGTAAAGAAATTCTGCAACGTTTTTTTGACGTACGTTGTTAAACCCCGCTTGGGTGCGTTGGCAAAATCGTGTGCTACCTGGGCATCAAAACCAAGTCCCACCAGCATACAGGCAAACTGGTTGTTAATGAAAAAGCCATCGGTAAACTTGCTTTTGCCTTTAAACGCAGTACGCAGTGCCTTTACCGGGTCTTTGGAAATGCCGGCGCTGAAGGCCAGGCCATTGCCCGAGCCGCAGGGAATAATACCAAATTGTACATGCTGGTTGCGAAGGCTGTTGATCGCCTGGTTGATGGTGCCATCGCCCCCCGCGATGATCACGTCAGTATATTTATCTTCTTTGATGATGGGATATAAGTGAGAGTAGTCGCCTCCCTGCACAGAAGGATAGATGCCATACGCAAAGCCGGCATTTTTGGTTTCCTTTTCAATGATCTTTTTTAAGGCGCCTTTGTCGGCTACCCCCGAGATCGGGTTGACGATGTACAATAGTTTTCGCTTCAATGCCCACAGGTATTATGCGCACAAATGTAGGCCGTGCCCAACAACTTCAGCCTGACTAAACTCTATTTCCGGTTTCCTGCAATTGTTTTTGCAATTCGGCTTCGTTGGTAAGGTCCAGTCGCAGGGGGGTAATGGAAACATAGCCGTTTTCCACCGCCCAGCGGTCGGTCCCTTCTTCTGCAGCCTCCAGCGGAACTACGGTAAACCAATAGTGCTTGCGGCCCATGGGGTCAATGGCCGGTTCAATCTGGTTGTCGTACAACCGTACCGATTGCCGGGTCCAGAGAATTCCCTTTGGCTGTGGTGGAAAATTGACGTTGTACAAGGCCAGTTGATCATCCTTTAAAAGAAGCTTCAGTGTTTCTTCAACAAACGGCGCCAGGGCATCAAAGTCCGGGTCTTCTTTGCCCACAGGTGTGCTCAGCGCAATGCCTTTTGTGCCCAGCAACACGCCCTGCTTGGCGGCAGCCAGTGTACCTGAGTGCCACATGGCATTCCCCAGATTTGGTCCCATGTTGATGCCCGAAAGCACCACGTCGGTTTTCGCCACATGCAGACCAAGGGCCGCACAATCAGCCGGTGTGCCCGTTGCCCGGAAGGCCTGTACGCCATCCACGGAAATGCTTGCCTTCTTGTATGAAATCGGCAGGTGCGCTGTAATGGCATGCGAAGCGGATGAGCGTTCCACATCCGGCGCCATTACGGTTACCTCACCAAAGAGTTTGGCAATTTTGGCCAGCGCAGCCAAACCGGGACTATAAATACCATCGTCATTTGTTATCAGAATCTTCATGCAAAGGGGTGCAACATTTTTATGCCAATCGAACCAACTGTGGTATGTTTTTGTAGAGGTTAAACCCAATAAGAAAATACATGAAAGTTGTAAAACTGGTACATAACCCCGGGGCAGGCGATGAAGAGCACGGCAAAAGCGAATTGATTGAACTAATTGAAAACGCAGGTTTTGAATGTAGATATAGCTCTACAAAGAAAGATGGCTGGAAAGAGCTGGATGACGACGTTGACATTATTGCCATTGCCGGCGGCGATGGTACGGTGCGCAAGGTGGTGAAGCTGGCCCTGAGCCGAAAAATACTTGATCGTGACCTCCGGTTGGGTGTACTGCCACTGGGCACTGCCAACAACATTGGCAAAACGCTTTATCCCGATTTCAACACAAAAAAAATTGTCAACGCCTGGGAAAAGGAGAAGGTCAAAAAACTGGACATTGGCCGGATCAATAACCTGGAAGAAGCTGATTTTTTTCTGGAAGGATTTGGCTACGGCATTTTTCCCTACCTGATGCAGGTGATGAAGGCTGCAGAAGAAGAATTCAATTCGCCGGAAGAAGAGTTACGCGGTGCCCTGAAAAAAATGCACGAAATCGTTCAGTCTTACGAGCCGCATGCTTGCAAACTGGAAGTGGATGGAACCGATCATTCCGGAAAATTTTTGCTGGTGGAGGTAATGAATATTCAGTCCATCGGTCCCAATATTGTTTTGTCGCCAATGGCCGATCCCGGCGACGGTGAGATGGAAGTGGTGATGGTACCCGAAGCGCACAAGGAAAAGTTTACGGCCTACATTGAACATCGTCTCGGCGGCGGTCAGAATCCGTATCAGTTTCATACACTGAAAGGAAAATGCATCAACATTTCCTGGGAGGGAATGCATGTGCACGTGGATGACGAACTGCTGAAGATTGAAAAAGAAAAACCGGTGGAGATCCGGGTAAAGCAAGGTGTGTTGGATTTTTTAGTTTTGTGAAATGATGCCGCAGGCGGGTAAGTACATCATCCTTTTTGGATTGCTGATCGTAGTGATCGGCGCCGTTGTGTATTTCTTTGGCAACAAGCTGCACTGGATAGGGCGTCTGCCGGGTGATATCCGCGTGGAAAAGGAAAACTTCCGCTTCTATTTTCCCATCACCACCATGCTCCTTTTCAGCCTTTTACTAACGGTCATTGTCAGTTTAATTAGAAGAATTCTTTAATTTGTTCTTCGTTTAAACCCTGACTGCATATGACCACCCGCCGCGATTTTATCAAAGGCTCCTCCCTTGTACTGGCCGGAAGCCTTCTCCATGCTGATAAGTTTCAGTTTCTTGCCAAACCCGCTTCGGTAATTGTTATTGGTGCCGGCTTTGCAGGCTTGGCCGCCGCTCACCAGTTGAAAAAGCGAAAGCTGAATGTAACAGTGGTGGAAGCCCGGAACCGTATTGGCGGCCGGGTGTTCTCTTTCAATGTGCCCGGTGAAAACCTGGTGATTGAACTTGGGGCCGAATGGGTAGGCGCCTCACACGAACGATTAATTCAAATGTGCGAAGAACAGGGACTGGAACTGCAAAACAACCAGTTTGAAACCCATCTTCTTTACAAAGGCCAGTATTACGGAAAAGGCGGCTGGAAGTATTCCGACGATTGGGATAAAAAATGGGATTCGCTGCTGAAGAAGTATGGCCAATTAAGCGAAATACAAAAAAAGGAACTGGACAAGTACGACTGGTGGCGCTACCTGGTGAACAATGGCTGCGACGGCCGCGATTTGGAACTGCGGGAGTTGCTCGACAGCACGGATTTTGGTGAAAGCATCCGGCATGTGTCGGCCTTTTCTGCTCTGGCCGAATATGCTGAAAGCAGTGAAAAGAACGAAATGGATTACAAGATCAAGGGTGGAAATGGACAATTGGCTGTGAAACTGGCGGAAAAGATTGGGATGGAAAACATCCTGCTTGATCATGGTGTGACCAAAGTAGAGCAAACCAAAACCGGTGTGGTGGTAACCTGCAGCAACGGTAAGGTTTTCAAGGGGGACAAGCTGATTTGCACTTTGCCTACTTTTTCAATGAAAAAGATCCAGTGGCTTCCCGGACTGCCCAAAGAAAAAGTGGATGCTATTAACCAGTTGCAATATGCCCGCATTAACAAACATCCCGTGTTATTCAGCGAACGCTTTTGGCCCGAAGACATGGACATGGTGACCGACGGACCAGCGCATTACTTTTACCACGCCACCAAAAACCAGGCTTCGCCCAAAGGCATTTTGATCTCCTACACCATTGGCGATAAGGCGGCCGCCACCGCCAACCAGGACGATGATTACCACAAGGCCATTATCAATGCAGCCCTGCAACCTGCCTTTGGCGATATAGGGGGCAAAATGGAAAAACAGTGGAATTATTACTGGGGCGAAGATCCCTTTTCCAAAGGTGCTTATGCCCTGTACAAACCGGGGCAGTGGTTCTCCACCCGGCACACACTGGCCAAACCTTACCTGCACACCTATTTCGCCGGCGAGCACCTGGCCGACTGGCAAGGCTTTATGGAAGGAGCGATTGTGACAGGAGAAGCCGCGGCGAAGATGATTGTGTGAGGAGTCAGGAGACAGGAGTCAGAATTCAGGAGGGTTGAATACTGATTCTCTTCTTGTCATTGATAAGAAAACCGTTAAATCATTAAAATAAAAAGCATCAAAGCACACAATGCTTATTCCCCTGACTCCTGTCTCCTGAATTCTGACTCCTCCATCCCCCTTCCCGCCGAAAACTTTTTGTTAACCTTCCCCCGCTTTCTGGCTACCCCGCTTGAATCCTGTACCTTCGCGCCTCTTAAAACGGCTATGAGCCGTGAGCGGTGAGCCTTGAGCCTTTTGGTTTAATGCTCGTAGCTTGTAGCTCAAAGCTCACAGCATAACTTATGGATATCAGAAACATAGCAATTATTGCCCACGTTGACCACGGTAAAACCACGCTGGTTGACAAAATCCTCCATGCAACCAAGGTCTTCCGCGATAACCAGGATACTGGTGAACTCATCATGGACAGTAATGACCTCGAACGCGAAAGAGGCATTACCATCTTTAGTAAAAACGCAGCCGTTACCTACAATGGCGTAAAAATAAACGTGATCGATACGCCGGGTCACGCCGACTTTGGCGGCGAAGTAGAGCGGGTGTTGAAAATGGCTGACGGTGTTTGCCTGCTGGTAGATGCGTTTGAAGGTCCCATGCCGCAAACGCGTTTTGTGCTGCAAAAAGCCCTTGCGCTTGGTTTAAAGCCAATCGTT
The DNA here is from genome assembly GCA_014163555.1 of Flavisolibacter longurius. GTDB lineage: Bacteria > Bacteroidota > Bacteroidia > Chitinophagales > Chitinophagaceae > Flavisolibacter. Next base: position 218,495 of record JACJGO010000002.1, on the reverse strand, counting down.
ATCATCAACAAAGTGGACAAACCGAACTGCCGTCCGGACGAAGTGCACGACGCCGTATTTGAATTGTTCTTCAACCTTGATGCTACCGAAGAGCAGCTCAACTTCCCTACTTTCTATGGTTCGGGCAAAAACGGCTGGTTCAACGACAGCCTGACTGAGATTGATAATATTACCCCCCTGCTCGATGGTATTATTAAGCACGTACCACCGCCAAAGGTGAGTGAAGGCTTTTTGCAAATGCAGATCACCTCGCTTGACTATTCTTCTTTCCTTGGCCGGATTGCCATTGGCAAAGTTGCCCGTGGTTCGGTAAAAGAAGGCCAACAGATTGCCCTGATGCAAGCCGACGGCACCGTAAAAAAACAAAAGATCAGGGAACTGTACGTGTTTGAAGGCATGGGTAAAAAGAAGGTAGCCGAAGTGGTAGCCGGTGACCTTTGCGCCGTGGTAGGCCTGGAAGGCTTTAACATTGGCGATACGATTGCCGATGCTGAAAACCCCGAAGCACTGGCTGTGATCAGCGTGGATGAACCTACCATGAACATGCTGTTTTCCATCAACAACTCGCCTTTCTTTGGCCGGGATGGAAAATTTGTGACCTCCCGTCACCTGCGTGACCGCCTGATGAAAGAAACCGAAAAGAACCTGGCCCTTCGGGTAAAAGATACGGACAGCGCCGATAGCTTTATGGTGTACGGTCGTGGTATCCTGCACCTGGGTGTACTGATCGAAACCATGCGCCGCGAAGGGTATGAACTGACCATTGGCCAGCCGCAGGTGATCACCAAAGAAATTGACGGCAAAAAACACGAGCCGTTTGAAACGCTGGTTGTTGATGTGCCGCAGGAATATGCCTCGAAGGTCATTGACCTGGTAACCCGTCGCAAAGGCGAAATGCTGGTGATGGAAACCAAGGGCGACATGCAGCACCTGGAGTTTGAAATACCTTCCCGCGGTTTGCTTGGCCTGCGTACCAACATGCTGACCAACACGGCAGGCGAAGCGGTGATGAACCACCGTTTCAGCGAGTACAAGCCCTGGAAAGGACCTATCCCCGGCCGTAACAACGGTGTGCTGATTGCCAAAGACAATGGCACCACCACCGGTTATTCGCTGGATAAGCTTCAGGATCGTGGTTACTTTTTTGTTGATCCGGGTGAAGAGGTTTACCGTGGACAGGTCATTGGCGAAAACAACAAGCCGGGTGACATTGTGGTGAACTCTAACGAAGGAAAAAAACTGACCAACCACCGTGCCAGCGGTTCCGATGCCGCCACCAACATTCAGCCCAAGCGTGAAATGACGCTGGAAGAATGCATGGAGTACATTCAGCAGGACGAGTGCATCGAGGTAACGCCGAATAACATCCGCATGCGGAAAGTTATCCTCGACGAAAATGAAAGAGTAAAGCAGCAGAAGCGTATGAGCGCAGAAGCTGTATAAGAAAGATGTTTCCTATCTGCCAAAGATGAAATGTCTCTAATAACTTAAAGCCGCAACCGGATCCCGGTTGCGGCTTTTTATTGCCTGGCCCCTTACAGTTCATTCCCATACCGGTTCGTCCTATCCTGTTTTTCTACAATTTGTTCTCTTTTGCATTTCTTTTCCACCCTGTCAAAAGCATCTTGCAACTCATTCCTGACCAAAAAACCAACAAAATGAGCTTGCAAAATCAAATGCTTCACTCCATCAAACCCGGTACAAAAATTCTTTTTGCTACCGTGCCGGCCGATGGACATGTAAACCCTCTCACCGGGCTGGCCTATCATCTTAAAAAGCAAGGGCACGATGTGCGGTGGTACACCTCGGAACATTACCGGCATAAAATTGAAAAGCTGGGAATTCCTTTTTTGCCGCTGCAAAAAGCACTGGATCTTGCTTCCGATCCGGATTCGCTTTTCCCCGAACGCAAAGCAATCAAATCGCAAATTGCCAAGTTAAACTTCGACATTGTCAATGCATTTATTAAACGGGGACCCGAATACTACGAAGATCTCCAGGCCATTCGCAAAACCTTTGCGTTTGATCTTCTCATCGCAGATCTCACCTTCACCGGCATTCCGTTCGTAACAGACATAATGAAAATTCCGGTCATTGCGGTGGGCATTATTCCCATCACCAAGAACAGCCGTGACCTGCCACCCGCAGGTTTGGGTATGACACCTTCGTACAGCGTTTTCGGTCGCCTGAAACAAGGCTTCCTTCGCTGGACGGCATTGAATGTTCTGTTTGCAAAATCCAATAAGGTGATGCGGCAGGTACTGGGCGAATATGGTATTCATACCGAAGCAGAATCCGTATTTGACCTGGCGGTGGAAAAAGCCAACCTTGTATTGCAAACCGGCTCGCCCAGCTTTGAGTACAAGCGCAGCGACATGGATCCGAAATACAAATATGTAGGTGCCTTGCTGCCGCATACAGCAAAAAAATCGACAGCCCGCTGGACACATGAAAAACTTTCACTTTATAAAAAAATAGTACTGGTAACGCAGGGAACGGTAGAAGGTGATGTGGACAAACTGATGGCGCCAACGCTGGAAGCCTTTAAGGATAGCGATGTACTGGTGATTGCCACCACCGGTGGAAATGGCACCGAAGACCTGCGCAAGCGGTTTACCTCCAGCAATTTCATCATTGAAGATTTTATTCCGTTTGACGAAGTGATGCCTGTGGCAGATGTTTATGTCACCAATGGCGGAATGGGTGGCGTAATGCTGGGCATTCAGAACAGTTTGCCCATGGTGGCAGCGGGTGTGCACGAAGGCAAAAACGAGATTACGGCCCGAATTGGTTACTTCAACCTGGGCATTAACTTGAAAACCGAAAAGCCAAAGCCGGCACAGGTAAAGGCTGCCGTGGAAGAAGTGCTGAAAAATCCGGTCTACCGAAAAAATGTAAAAAAGCTTAGCCGCGAGATGGCTTCTTATAACCCGGGCCAGCTTAGCGAGCAATACATTGCACAGATTTTGCCGGCACGCCGCAGGCGGGTGCTGGAAGAGCGGGAACCCGAACCGATCTATTAATCAAAAAACAAGGCTGTGCATACCGTACAGCCTTTTACTTGTTAAAGCAGCCTGACGGTTTGGCTGCCGGCTTTCTTTGGCGAAGGCTTTGCAGTAATTATCACATGCGAACAACGTTTTTTGCCTTGCTGACAGCATGCCTTGGGTTTACCGCCTGCAACCTGGTGGAAAGCAAAGAAGGCCGTAAGGACACTTCTCATGTAACCTATTCTTACACCTGCCTTGACAGTGCGGTAGGCGGTGGCCAGACCAAGAATGCGATCCGGAAAACAACGGGATTTATCCGCGACCTGGCTGTAAATAAAAAAGACATTACCGATTCGGTGCAGAGCAGTTATGGCGATGCGTTTCACAAAGATGCCATCGAAAGCAAAACCTTTGTGCTAATGAAGGATCCAGTCATCAATGCACAGCTGCAAACCATTTTGAAAGACTTGCTGGCCGTTCGTGAAGCCCCAAGCGGAATCCGATATTCCATTCACCTCATTGATGATAAACAGATCAATGCCTTTACGTTTGGCGGTTATATTTATCTCACCAAGGCCATGTACGATAAAATAAAGGAAAACACCGACTTGTTGTATTCCATTATCGGCCATGAAATCGGGCATTCGGAAAAAGGGCATATCAAGCAAACCATCCAGGAACTGGAGCTTTCCGGTAAATTGTTTGGCGACAATGGCATGACCTATTTTCAGATCAAAAAACTGCTTACTGGATCATTTAATCAACGAAATGAACTGGAAGCCGATTACTACGGTATTGATCTGACGAATCAACTGGATAAAAATCTTTGTGCAACGGTGGCCTTTTGGAAAGAAATGGCGCAAAGCGAAAACAGCTACAGCCGGCTGGAAGATTTTTTCCGCACCCACCCGTTTTCAGGATTACGAGCCCAATGCCTGCAGGACCATATTCAGAAGAATTTTACTGTGAGCTGCCCGGCAAACTAACGGCAATGATTCTGTTTTAGGTACCGGCTTTCACAATTCCTTGACGTCTCTGTATGTTTTTCTTTCGCCCGAGTGCTTTTCCAGGGCTACATTTGCCGCAGGAGCATTTCGTATGAAAAACAAAACTCTCTTTCTGCTGTTCCTTGTCATTGCCCTCACAGTGTTCAGTACGGTTGCGGAAGCGCAATGCTCCATCTGCACCCGTACGGCGCAACAACTGGGCGACAAACCTGCCAAAAGCCTGAACTTTGGAATCCTTTACCTGGCCGCTGCACCGCTGGCCATTTGCGGTTTTCTGGGTTACCGCTGGTACAAGCGCAATGGGGTGAATTAATCACACTTTATCATGACTCCTTTCAGGTAAAACGGAAAACAGCTCCTACTAACAATCCTGTATATACGTATTTACAAACTTGTACAGATTAAACGAAGGATCTTCTTTTTTTGCCTGTAACTCGTTCTGTAGCGCTGCTTTCTCTACGCCTTTCATGCGTTTCTGCTGAATAAGGTGATAAGCTTTTTCGGCCAGCAGCCAGGAATGTTTTTCATTGGTAAAACCAAGCTGCTGGTGCTTTTCAATGGCGTTGTGTAATTCTTCGATCCCCGTTTTTGTTGCGGCCACTGTTTTGATTACCGGTACTTCGGCGGTATGATTGCGAAAGGCCGGAGCCAGCATCAGGCGCAGGTTTTTCACAAAGGTGTCGGCATCGGGCCGGTCGCTTTTGTTCACCACAAAAATGTCGGCAATCTCCATCAGACCTGCTTTCATCGTTTGCACTTCATCGCCGGCTTCGGGTACAACCACAACAACGGTTGTATCGGCCAGGCCCGCAATTTCAATCTCACTTTGGCCCACACCAACGGTTTCTACAATCACATAATCATAACCCGCCGCTTTTACCAGGTCGGTGATCTCGATGATCTTGGGATGCAGTCCGCCCATAGAACCCCGTGTGGCCAGCGAACGGATAAACACCTGCGGCGAAGTGTACCAGTTGCTCATGCGAATACGGTCGCCCAGCACGGCGCCAAGGTTAAAAGGAGAGGAGGGATCCACACAAAGCACGGCCACCTTTTTTTCCTGCGCCACCAACTCGCCAATCAGTGCATCAACCAGGGTACTTTTTCCTGCGCCGGGTGGACCGGTTATACCAATGATTTTTGCATTTTGCGCAAACGGAATGGCCTGCAGCAAAGCTTCATAGCCTTCGCTTTCGTTCTCTACCAGTGAAATGCTTCGTGCCAGTGCTTTTACGGTTCCCGCCCCTAAATCTTTCAGCAGTTGTTGCCACATGCGCTAATATTGTAAACAGTGATGACTGCTTACAAAAATAGCGGGAATAGAGCAAGGAGCAGTTGGCACCAAATGCTCTTGTTCATTTCAGTGTTGCTGATGATTGTGTCGCTCCTGATAGGACGAGGAGCTTTGTCTTCAGCTACTATTTTATTTTTGGTTCTAGCCATTGTGCGAATGGATTTCAGGCAGCAATGGAAAACCTTTCTGCACAACCGTTTTCTGCTCTGTTTTACGCTGCTGTTTTTTGTTCCTTTCTTTTCCGGTTTGTGGAGTGAAGATCTCCCCCAATGGAGCGATGTGGTGCGGTTAAAACTGCCCTTGCTTTTTTTTCCGCTGGCCTTTGCCGGAAGCTGGCAGTTGAGCCAAAAACAGTGGAAGATAATAGCCGTTGTTTTTATTCTTGTTGTGTTTGCCGGTTGCTGCTGGAGCCTGGTGCACTATTTCCAAAACATGGAAGCCGTGCATGAAGGGTATCTCCGTGCCAAAACCTTACTGACGCCGCTGGAAAATGATCATGTACGCTTTAGTTGGCTGGTGTGCTTGGCGGTGATGACCTGCTTTCTTCTCAATCATTTCATACAGCACAAAGCGTATCGAATCCTGCTTTGGAGTGCGGCTCTTTTTTTTGCTGTTTATCTGCACGTTCTTTCGGCAAGAACGGGCATGATCTCGCTTTACATTTTTTTGCTGTTGTATGCCGGGTTTATGCTGCTGCAGAAAAAGAACCGAAAGCTTACCGTATTGCTCCTGTTGGCGGTCGTCACATTTCCCTTGCTGGCATATTATGCAGTGCCCACCTTTCAGAACCGAATCCGCTACCTGGTTTATGATTTTTCTTTTGTGAAAAAAGCCGAATACTTGCCGGGTGCCAATGATGGGGCAAGGGTGATGTCGTTGAAAGCCGGTTGGCAGGTGCTGCAGCAGGCTCCCTGGGGTGTGGGTGCCGGCGATGTGATGCACGAAGCTGATAAATGGTATGCAGAACATGTTCCGAATGTATTGCCAACCGATAAGTTTTATCCAAGTTCCGAATGGCTGCTGTACGGCGCTTTTGCCGGTTGGATTGGTGTTGTGTTATTCACCGTTATTATGATCTCCCCATTTTTTACAAACGTATCATTGCCGAAAATTTTTTGGGTGGCGCTACATGCAACGGCAGCCTTTAGTTTTGCGTACGATATGGGACTGGAAGTGCAGTACGGCATTTTTTTGTATGCCTTTGTTACGTTCTGGTGGTGGAAGTGGGGAAGAGGCGTGAAATGTCAGACGTGAATCGTCAAACATGGATGATGGTTATTCTCGAAATCTTCATTTCAGTCGTCAAGAAGCGTTGAAATGAAATACGATTGATGATTGACCATTCACGATGTCAACAACAAACATGAACAAGAATTTTTCCATCGTTATCATTTGTAAAGATGAAAAAGGCAACATCGAGCGGGTGCTGCAAAGCCTTACGGGTATTACCGATGATATTGTAGTGTACGACAGTGGCAGCACGGATGGTACCCTGGCGGTATTGCAACAGTTTCCGGTTCGTGTGGTGGAAGGGCCTTGGATGGGTTTTGGCAAAACCAAACGCCACGCCGTTTCGTTGGCGCAACGCGATTGGGTGCTTTGCCTGGATGCGGATGAAGCCATCGATACGGAATTACAGCAAAGCCTGAAGACGCTTTCACCAAACAATGCCCATGTTGCTTATCGCATCGGCTTTAAAAATTTATTGGGCGATAAACACCTTCGTTTTGGTGAATGGGGTGGTGATCAACACATTCGGCTGTTTAACCGCACGGTGGTCAATTGGGACGAGGCCATCATTCATGAAAGCCTCCGGATTCCACCCACGGTAACAATACAATCCCTGAAAGGACATGTGCTGCACCGCACCATGAAAGACACCGTCGAATACAGCCAGAAAATGGTTCATTACGCCCTGCTGAACGCAGAAAAATATTATAGCCAGGGGAAAAAATCTACCTGGATCAAACGATGGATTGCCCCGCAGTTCGCCTTTGCCAAGCACTATATTTTTGGACTTGGTTTTTTAGATGGATGGGAAGGGCTTCTCTCGGCCCGCATGACAGCGTTCTATACTTTTTTAAAATATGCAAGACTGCGGGAACTGGAAAAGGGGAGCTCACAGGTCCACAGGTTCACGGGTTCACAAGTTCATTCACGTAGCGAACCCCGGTAGATAACCATCAACACGTGAACTTAAAAACTCGTGAACTTTACTTGCACGTCTTTGCATCAAATTTGCATACCTCATCGCATGACCAATTTTGTTCCGATATTTCCGCTTGGCATTGTTGTGTATCCCGGCGAAAGCCTGAACCTCCACATTTTTGAGCCCCGGTACAAACAACTGATCAACGAATGTCATGCCGGCAACAAGCCCTTCGGTATTCCCACCGTCATTGATAATAAAGTGCAGGATTATGGTACAGTGTTGTGTATTAAAGAAATCACCACCGTGCACGAAAATGGTGAGATGGACATTAAAACCGAAGGCGAACAGGTGTTTCGGGTGCTGGAAGTGATCAAAGAAATTCCGGATAAATTATACAGCGGCGCCATTGTCAATTACCCCGTCAATCACGAAATGGGAAGCGCCGAGGTTATGCGCCGCCTGCTCAACAGCATACGCGAATTGTACAAACTGCTGAAGGTGGAAAAAGATTTCAAAAAAAGCGAAGAACAATTAAACACGTACGACCTGGCGCATCATGTTGGTTTTTCGCTGCAGGAAGAATATGAACTCCTGAACCTGATGCACGAACGGCAGCGACAGGAATACCTGAAGCGGCACCTGCAGAAAGTTATTCCCATGGTGGCCGAAATGGAAAACCTGAAAGAAAAAGTAAAGCTGAACGGGCACTTTAAAAACCTCTCAGCTTTCAACTTCGACATTTAAGTCTACTCGTTTACTCGTTCACGTGTTGTGTATGCGTCAAAGTATTTTCTGCTTGGAAACAGGTGAACCCGTAAACTTGTAAACTTTTTCAACACGTATGACAACGCTTTGCCTTGATTTTGGCAACACCCGCTTAAAGGTTGCGGTGTTTGTGGAGGATGAACTGACCGAAGTAATTGTGCTTCGCGACCAATTGCAACATCTTGCGGAGATCATTGCTGCTTACAAGCCACAGGCCTCTATTTTATCGTCGGTCATCAACCATAAACCCGGCGTAGAAGAATTGCTTTCCCGTCATACCCGTTTTCATAAGCTTTCCAATGAATCGAGGCTGCCGTTTACCATCCCCGTCGGCAAGCCCGAAACCATGGGTGCCGACCGGCTGGCCATCGCTGCTTCGGCGGTATTCCTGTTTCCCGGTAAAAACAACGTAGCGGTAGGTTTGGGCACCTGCATTACCTACAATTTTATTAACCAGCAAAGCGAGTTTTTGGGCGGTTCCATTTCACCCGGTATGGAAATGCGTTTTCGGGCCATGCACGAGTTTACGGCCAAACTTCCCTTGGTAAAAGGCGACTGGAACGTGCCCCTGATCGGCTACGACACAGCCACCAACCTGCAAAGCGGCGTCATTCTGGGCATGGCAAAAGAGATCGATGGGATACTGGATTTATATAGCGAAAAGTTCGGGAACTTTAACGCCCTTTTAACCGGGGGTGATATTCAATTATTCAGGCCCCATTTGAAAAACAAGATATTTGCAGACCCTGATTTAATTTTTAAAGGTCTGTATGCAATTAGCCAGTACAACAATGCTTAAACATAAACTCTCTATAACGGCCGCTTTTCTCTCTTCCGTTTTCTTTACTTCACTTCATGCACAGGACAACTCGCCTTACTCCCGGTATGGCTTGGGTAACCTGTATCCCCGCACCAATGTAATCAGCCGGGGCATGGGTGGAATATCGGCAGCGTACACCGATCCTTTTTCCGTTAACTACAACAACCCCGCATCTTATGCCGGATTTCAGGCATTTGTGGAGCAGCGTTCGCGGAAGGTTTCTCAGGGACGGGTGATCTTGGATGCGGGCATCAACTTCGACAGCCGGAAACTGGCGGAGCCTAATACCACGCAAAGCTTTCGTGCTAACGACCTTCTTTTTTCGCATGTTTATGTTGGCGTACCCATTCGGCCCAATTGGGGCCTGGCCTTTGGTATTCGTCCCATCAGCCGTGTGGCCTACAACATCTATCGCCGCGAACGATTGACTGATATCGACAGCGTGTTTACCCAATACACCGGTACCGGCGGTAGCTTTTTGCCTTCCATCGGTACGGGCTTCGGCACCAACAACTTCAGCATCGGTGCCAACGTGGGCTACCTGTTTGGAAAAAAAGAACTCACCACCCGCCGGGTTTTTGTGAACGATTCGGTGGAATATGCCGCATCGAACCACACCACGAACTCAAATTTCGGAAGCCTGTTTTTTACGGTGGGAAGCCAGTGGCGCATTGATATCGGCAAATCTTCGTTGCGCCTGGGTGCTTCGGGAAACTGGAAGCAAACCCTTGGTGGTACGCAGGACATCAGCCGGTATACCTACACTCGTGATGTGAATGGACAGGAACTTCAGGTGGACAGTGTATCGCAACAAAGTGATGTGGCCGGCGATGTTGTGTACCCGGCTAACTATACGGTGGGATTGCTGTTTGAGCGGGCACCCAGCGAACGGGCCCGCGGCTGGAGCCTTGGGGTTGACTATGTAACCGGCAAATGGAATGACTTTCGTTTTTTTGGTACGCAGGACCTGGTACAAAATAACTGGGAGGTGCGTGTAGGCGGACAGATTACACCTTCTTACTCAGCCATGCAGGCCGGGCGCCTGGTCAGCTACCGATTTGGATTTTTCACCGGTCGTGATTATATCAAAGTTGGAAACGACTTACCGGTATATGGTGTTTCGCTGGGACTGGGTTTGCCGCTGCGCAACTATAGCCGCTTGTCGGCACAGCAAACCATCATTAATATCGGGGGAGAATACATTCGTCGGGGTAATGATGATAATGCTGTTAAAGAGGACATGTTCCGTATTTCACTTGGCTTCAACTTCACCGATCTTTGGTTTGGCAAGCGCCGTTACGATTAAAACCTCTTAGGTAACTTATTTTATATTTTCAGTGAAACGTCAAACGCCAAACGTCAAACAGAGTAAGTTTCTGTCATACGCTTTGCGTTTGACATTTCTGTTTTTTGGCACCGCTGGTTTTTTGAGCTGCGAGAACGACCCGGAACTGGTAAACCGCACCAATGAACGGAAGCCGGCTATTGAAGAAGCGTTCAACATTACCAGTTATCTTAGTGCCAACGGCCAGTTGCGGGCCAAACTTACTGCTCCGTACATGAAGCGGTTCACATTGGACAGCACCTATCTTGAATTCAGCCGTTCGCTGCACGTAAACTTTTACGACAGTGCCGGAAAAGTGGAAAGCCAGGTGGATGCCCTTTATGGCAAATACCTGGAAACGCAAAGCAAGGTGTATTTACGCGACAGCGTGGTGGCTTTCAACATCAAAGGTGACACCCTGCGCACACCGGATCTTTGGTGGGACCAGAACACCAAAAAATTTTACACCGATAAATTCGTGCGGTTTAAATCGGCATCCAAAATTATTTACGGCGGCAAGGGCTTTGAGGCCGACCAGGATCTTTCCAACTACACCATTTTTCAGCCTACGGGAATCATCATTGTACCGGACAGTATGACGGCGCAGTAAAGGCACGGCCCCCGCCTAACCTTGCCCAGAAGCCTCCCCAAACCCCTCCGGTGGAGGGGCTTTCTACCGCACATACCCTTGCTTTTGCACGATACGTTTTAAGCCGCTGTCATTTATGTGATGGAGGCTTTTTGATTTTGACTTTTAATAAGCAATATTCAATACTCAATTCTCAAAGAGGGAAACCTTCCATTATTACTTATCCTTCACCCACTGGTTCAGCGCCTTATTGCGCATTGCCTAACGTATCTTATTGCTGTAGAGAAGGAATAGCGCACTACAGCGCCTCCAGTAGTTTGCTTTATGAGCAGGTAAAAAAGAATTGCCTTTTGCAACGTGTTGTGAAGATTAAAGTTGAAGAGAAAGACTCCTTACACAATGAAGCATGCACTGTGTGACGAATGCCTGTTGTGCGAGGGCTGCAGCAAATCCGGCGGAGCCTTTGGATTTGCTTTGAACTTTTGGCTCCACCTTTTCGGGGAGAAAAGGTGGAAAACAAACAATCGAAGATCTTGTCTGCAACCAAAGCCACTAATTGTACAATACAAAGATTCCTCCGAAGCTTGTGCTGACCAAGGAAGCATCGGGATGACAAGCAAGAAGCGCTAAAATATCAGACAATTTGAAATGCAAAGACCTAAGTGATAGTTGCATGAAATACCCGTGCATTTCGATGTGTTTTAATCAAAAAATAGAAAAAGCCACACCATACAAACCCATCACTTCTGCCAAACCTCAACCACCAGCCAAGCCCTCTCTTTCCCTACCTTTAGCTTCACAAAATTTCGACAGCATGGAATACAGACGAATGGGAAGAACCGGACTCCAGTTAAGTGTACTTTCTTTTGGCAGTTGGGTCACCTTTCACAAACAAATCGACGACAGCATCTCCGACGAACTGATGGGCATCGCCTACGATAACGGCATCAACTTTTTTGACAACGCTGAAGTATACGCAGCCGGCGAAAGTGAAAAGATGATGGGCCGTGTACTGAAACAAAAAAGCTGGGATCGTACATCCTACACCGTTAGTTCGAAAGCCTTTTTCGGCTGGCGGGGAAAGGAAAACAAACCAAACCAAACAGGCCTGAGCCGCAAGCACCTCACCGAAGCCTGTCACGAAGCCCTGCAGCGACTGCAAACCGATTACCTCGATCTTTTTTTCTGTCACCGCCCCGACAAAGGTGTACCTATTGAGGAAGTGGTATGGACAATGAATCTTCTCATTCAACAAGGAAAGATTTTATACTGGGGCACCTCCGAGTGGAGCGCTGCCGAGATCATGGAAGCCCACCGCGTGGCGGCCGATTTAAGACTCATTCCACCAGCTGTAGAGCAGCCGCAATACAACCTGTTTGAGCGGACCAAAATGGAAAAAGATTTTGCCGATATCTTCCGCACGGTAGGCATGGGCACCACCATCTGGAGTCCCTTGGCAGCCGGTTTGCTTACGGGGAAATACAACGACGGCATCCCGGAGAACAGCCGTTTTGCCCTTGAAGGTTTCGACTGGCTGAAAGACCGCTGGATGGCGGAAGACAAATTGAACCGCGTAAAAGAGCTTACGTCACTGTCCGGCGACTTAGGCGTCTCCGTTAGTGCACTCTCCATCGCCTGGACAATTCGGAACCCGAATGTGACCACTGCTATTTTGGGGGCAACAAAACGCGAACAGCTCGAGCAAAACCTACAGGCACTGGATGCTCTCCCCAAACTGACGCCGGAGGTAATGCAACAAATTGATTCGATCATGGGAACAAAACCGGTACAGCCGGAATATTAGTATATGGAAGTAAGAAACAAAACCGCCCTCATTACTGGTGGGAGCCGCGGTATTGGAAAAGCCATTGCCCTGCGGTTGGCCAAGGAAGGCTGCAACATTGCCATTGCAGCAAAAACCACCGAACCGCATCCCAGGTTGGAAGGCACCATTTACACGGCGGCAAAAGAGCTGGAAGAATACAGCATAAAATGCCTGCCGCTGCAGTGCGACATCCGCTTTGAAGACCAGATCGAAGCTGCCGTTCAGGAAACGGTCAAAACATTTGGCGGCATCGATATCCTGGTGAACAATGCCAGCGCTATCAGCCTGACGCCAACCGAGCAAACCGATGCCAAGCGCTTCGACCTGATGATGGACATCGAGATTCGCGGAACGTTTTTTATGTGCAAAAGCTGTATTCCGCACTTGCGCCAGTCGGCCAATGCCCATATTCTCAATCTATCGCCTCCGCTCAACATGAATCCCAAATGGTTTTCGCAGCACCTGGCCTATACCATCAGCAAATACGGTATGAGCATGATCGTGACAGGTCTTGCCGAAGAATTACGCAAAGACAGGATTGCCGTCAATGCGCTGTGGCCGCAAACCACCATCGCTACCGCTGCCGTGCAAAACATCTTGGGAGGTGATGCCCTGATAAAGATGAGCCGCAGGCCGGAGATTGTTGCCGATGCCGCTTTCGCTATCCTGTCCAAATCCTCAACGGATTGCACGGGCAATTTTTTTATTGATGAAGAGGTGTTGCGTAAAGAAGGGGTAACGGATTTTGAGAGCTATGCTGTCGATGCTTCGCAGCCGTTGATGACCGATATTTTTTTGGATGCAGAAGAGCGGGAATGGAAATCCTGATCAAACCATCCTAGTTGCCGTAAGCCATCATTAAAAAAGCCACAGGTTTAGTTCCTGTGGCTTTTTCTTTTTTGCATGAATGATTACGCCGTTGCCGCTTCTGTATTCATGACACCCAATTGTGTTAAAAGCGCCAGGTGGTTGGCCTCCAGCCAATGTTCGGCGATCTTCCCGTTCTCGAAGCGGTAAATGATGATAAACGGCAGCTCAACCGATTTGCCGGTAGCCGGGATGCCATTGAATTCTCCCGTGTGTGTGCCGCTGAAAACAGCCCTGACAACCACTTTATCGGCCTGTTCAATAATGTCTTCTGCCCTGACGCGGTATTGCGGAAACCCGCCTTCAAACATTTCCACATGTTGATAAAGCGCTTCGTCCGTAACATACGGCTGAAGCAGGCTTCTTGTTTTGCTTTTACCGCTGATGCTGTCCCAAAAGTCCAGAAGGATGGTTTGTAGTAACATGACGTGTTGATTTTAGAATGAGTAAAAATGATTCGCTTTGTACTGAACGTCTGTCAAGGAGTAAGAACGTGCTATTAAGTTAGGCAATTATTTAATATATATTCTTCCAATTTAATATTTCGAAAAGCACTTCCGACGGAATGAATGCTCACGTTCATCAAGTGTTTTTTACAGGATATGTAAACGATTTCCCATCCTTTCCAAAGAATAAAACCTTTGCTTCAGAAACCTTGTTTTATGCTTATCCTATTCTTCCCACTGCTTTTGCTTGTTATTGGATGCAGCGCTCAAAATGCAAAACCGGTAAACAACGAATCCATCCCGCCCGTGGGCGGACCATGCGAAGGCTGCGAAGCCATTTACGAAAGCAGCACTCCGTTTGAACAATTGAATGAAGTGGATACGCTGCCCATCTTTGGGGAAGAAGGGCCCAAACTGGTGGTCACCGGTACGGTGTACAAAAGCGATGGTAAAACACCGGCACCTCATGTGGTGCTCTATGTATATCAAACCGATCAATCGGGTAAATACCGAACAACCGGCAACGAAACCGGTTGGTCACGACGCCATGGTACCGTTCGTGGATGGTTAAAAACAAATGCCGAAGGTGCCTACCGGTTTTACACCATCCGGCCGGCATCGTATTCTAAAACGGGCCCGCCGGCACATATACACATCACCGTAAAAGAACCGGATAAAGGTGAATATTGGATCGATGATTATCATTTTGATGACGATCCCTTCCTGACCGCAGAGGTACGCAACAGCATGCGCAACCGCGGTGGCAACGGTATTCTGAAGCCAATGAAAAGAGGCGATACATTTTATGCAGAAAGAAACATCATCCTGGGAAAAAATGTAATGGGCTACCCGGATAAAAAATAAAAAGGAGAAGTTGCCTTCTCCTGAATAAATACACGGTTGTGATACCATTAACTCTGGCCCAGCCAAAAAGGCCAGTTTCCTTACCGTCCGCCGCTCTTTTTCGTAGAGCCGGTCTTGCGGTCGCCCCTGTCGCCCTGGCCCGGTTCCGTATCGTTTTTGGCAGTGCGTTTCCTGTCCTGGCTGAGGGAGCGGCCAACATCATCACTTTCCGAAAACCGCCCGGCTTCATCGCGGCGCACATAACGTTTATCGTTGTTGGGTGCAATGGTTTCCCGCTTGCTTCCATTGCCTCTGCCTGCACTTTCTTTTGCCATAATTGATTGTTTCGTATTCTGTCACAAATACTGTGCACAAGGAATCTCAGCCATTAAAAAAAAGGGGCAAATCCCGTTGCCTTTTGCAAGAACATGTTCAGCGCAATTCGACCCACTTCGGGGTCGGTGTTATCCTTCGCATTTCATACCACGGGTTTCACCCGGGGCTATTAACAGAAGATACCTTCGGGGTCATGGCTTCCAATTGCAGTTATAACTTTATCCGGTTCGAATTTATCAGGGTAATCTAAGCATTCACAATAAAAAAGGAGAAGTCACCTTCTCCTTTTCTCCTTCGCTCCGTGCGAAATTTATTCTTTGATCTCCACCACATCGCCGGCATCTTCGCCGCCAAATTTCTCCGGCCGCATTTGCGGGAAGAACAGCACATCCTGGATAGAAGGCTGGTTGGTGAGCAGCATGCAAAGCCTGTCGATACCGATACCGATACCGGCAGTTGGTGGCATACCATATTCCAATGCCCGCAGGAAATCATGGTCGATGTACATGGCTTCCAGATCACCGCGTTCCATCAGGCGCACCTGTTCTTCAAAGCGCTCCCGCTGGTCGATGGGATCATTCAATTCGCTGTAGGCATTGGCTACCTCCTTGCCGTTGATCATGAGCTCAAATCGCTCTACCAGCCCTGGTTTGCTGCGGTGCTTTTTGGTCAGCGGACTCATTTCAACAGGGTAGTCAATAATGAATGTCGGTTGTATGTAGTGGTGTTCGCATTTCTCACCAAAGATCTCATCAATCAGTTTGCCATGGCCCATCGTTTCATCGGTATGAATACCCAACTGGCGACATGCATCGCGGAGTTGTGATTCATCCATGGTGCTAACGTCAATGCCTGTGTGTTCTTTAATGGCATCGTAAATGGAGATGCGTTTGAACGGCGCTTTAAACGAAATAACTTTTTCGCCAACGGTTATATCTGTGGTGCCGGTAACATCCACGGCCGCTTTTTCCAGCAGCTTTTCCGTTACGTTCATCATCCACAGGTAATCTTTATATGCCGTGTAAAATTCAAGAATCGTGAACTCGGGGTTGTGCGTACGGTCCATGCCTTCGTTGCGGAAGTTGCGACTGAACTCATACACCCAGTCAAAGCCGCCAACGATCAAACGCTTTAGATAAAGCTCGTTGGCAATGCGCAGGTAAAACGGCACATCCAGCGCATTGTGATGCGTAATAAACGGACGAGCGGCCGCACCTCCGGGGATGCTCTGCAGCACCGGCGTATCCACTTCCAGCGCACCGTGGCTGTTCATAAACTCGCGGATGGAGTTCATCAGCTTTGTACGTTTCACAAAAGTTTCCTTCACCGAAGGGTTGATCACCAGGTCGGCATAACGCTGGCGGTATTTGAATTCGGGATCGGTAACGGCATCGTAAGCATATCCATCCACTTCTTTTACAATTGGCAGGGGACGCAACGACTTGGCGAGAAAGGTCAGCTCTTTTACGTGCACCGAAATTTCGCCCAGCTTTGTACGAAACACAAACCCTTTCACACCGACAAAATCACCCAGGTCGGTTAGCTTTTTCCAAACCTGGTCGTAGAGGGATGAATCGCCGTCTTTGGTCAGGTCATCTTTACGAACATATATTTGGATGCGGCCCTGTTCGTCCTGCAGTTCGGCAAAGGAAGCTTTTCCCATGTCGCGAACGCTCATGATGCGACCAGCCAGGCAGACCTCGGCAAAATCGTCTTTGGTCTCGTCGGTAAAAGCTGATTTTATTTGGATAGAATGATGGGTAACCGGGTATAAAGCAGCAGGGTAGGGATCAATGCCCAGGGCCTGCAATTGAATTAATTTTTCCCTGCGAATAAGTTCCTGTTCCGATAAATGTTGTGTTTGCATGTGCACGTTATTTCAAAGTGCTGCAAAGGTACTGACAGGCAGGGGAATAATACGGCGCTACCTTCCAATGGGCAAGGCAATGCCAAGTGTGGTTTGCTTTGGCTGTAGTCCAGGTGTATAGCTGGTTGACTGGTAACCGCTAATCATGTGGGCCTTGCGCCGGTTTCTACCACTGGCTAAAATAAAAGGCAAGCTGGTTAAGGTAGAGATGCCACCGGCGATAAACAAGCCAAGTCCTTTTTGTTTAGATTCCCGTAACGGTGTGCTGCTATTGGGGAAGAGATTTATTGTCCAATCGGTATCTGCCTGCCCAATGCCTGCTGCCATCAGACCCAAGCCTCCGATCAGAAAAACCAGCCCGGCAGTTTTTTGATGTTTGGCTTTTTGCAGATAGAACTGACGAAGCTCGACATCACTTTTAGACACTGCAGCCTGTTGCGGCAAGGGCTGTACATTCCCGGCAAAAACAACCAGGAGGCAGGCCATCAGCAGTAAATTCTTTTTCATAAAAACAGTTTATTCAGTTTTGGAAATATTGTTTGTGCCAATGCAGCCGGCTTGTTACCGGCTGCTTGTGCTTAAAGAAGTTGCTGCTTACATCCCATACCCCACACTCACATAATAGAGTCCGCCGATTTCCGGGTTGGCGTATGCATTCTTGTAATAATGGTTCAGGATGTTGGTGCCGCCAATTTTGATGGTGCTCTTTAGTTTCGGCAACTTATAACTAAGCATCGCATCAAGCGTGGTAAAGGCATCTATCGGACCGTTGGCCAGTTCGCCTTCACTGAAGAAGGCATCCTGCCAGCGAGCCATGACACTAAAGCCAAGTTGTGCTGCTTTACCCAATCCACTGTTGCCAAAGCCAGCCGTTGCCCTATATTTTGGTGTATTAAAAAAAGCCTGGAAGCCAGTGGGTACATCGTCCAGTACATCGTGGTAGCCATTCAGTGTGAGGTAAAAGTTTTTGGGCATGCGGTAATCGATGCCCACACCGGCGCCATAAGTATTCACTTCGGTTGTGCTGTTGACAACCGTTGAATAAATCTCACCCTTCGCATCCATCAGCACATTTCTTCCTAAAAAGTCAGTGTACTTTCCATAATAACCGTAAACATCCACCAGCAGTTTGCCATTGATCAATCCTTTGTAGCCCGCTTCAAACGAACGCATGCTTTCCGGTTTCAGGGGTTTGTATGCGTAAGGCTTGGGCGTTGTTCCGTCAATTTCAAAAACAGGGCCTGTCATGAAATCCATTACCCAGGGCAGCCCGCCCAGAATGGTATAACTGCCTACATCCAGCCGGATGTAGCGTTGCGTAGAAGTGGGAAAGCGATACGCTGTTTGGTAAGAAAACCGAAGGTTTTGCCCGTTGGCAACGTTCAACAATGCTGTGGCTCTTGGTGTGAACCGTCCTTTAAAGTCACCGTTCTTGTCGTAGCGACCTGCAAAAGAAAGGGTGAGGCGGTTGCCGATTTTTTTCGTGGCTTGTGCATAAGCGCCCCACTCATTAATGTGAATAGGATCGAGGGTGTCGATGAAAATGGTGCCGGTAGAGTTGAGTATAAATTTCTTCCAGTTGGCGCCAGCCACGATATCAACAGCCGGCAGCAGGTGCGAAAAATTATACTGCGCTTCGGTCATCCATAACTGTGATTTTTCTTTGAACAATCCTCCCTGCGGCAGCGGAATGCTACGGGCTTTGTCAAACAGTTGATTGAACTCCGGCGTACCGGGTTGCGGACGGTTGCGGTCGGCAAACTGGCGACCAGTTTGCATTGCCATTGCTTGGTTAGCGCCGGCGTCTCTTGCTGTCAGATAAGCCACAGCATATTCAGTATACCAATTTGCGCTGGGCTTCCATAGTTCATTCATGACCTGCATCGCAGCGGTAGCGCTATATGCCTCACCAGCGTTTTCCTGTGTAGTATAGCTACGCAAAAACCAGTTGGGATTCCTGATCTCCAGTTTGTACTGGCCAATCTTGATGTCTTTTAAAGCATAGCGGTTGTTACCGGTGTAAACAGTGTTTCCTGTGCCCCAATAGCCCATCAATTGTGCTTCAGTTTGGGTGTTCAACTTATAGTGTAATGCACCCGACAACTTTATATTTTTAGTTGTTGGATCAATGACATCCCTTTCATGATAGCCCGTTCGGGAAACATTTTCATTGGGCGTGTTTTGTAGAGCATTTGACCAGGTTATGTTGCTGCCGGGTATATTGGTTGTCGGTGTCGGTTGACCGTAAGCTTGGTAAACCAGCTTTACAATGTTGAGCAAATTCTGTGACGTTTCATCGCCATACACATTCACGCCATCATAATTTGGATCGGTATCCCGGTTGCCGGGAATGACCTTGCCCACATCGCCCAGGCGTGAATAATTGCTTTCGTCGCCGGCCAGCCAGTCGGTAGCTTTCAGGTATTGGGCCCCTATCTTAAAAGCAAACCTGTTAAACGCTTTTGCATAGCGAAGGGCTACATCATGATACGGTTCTATGTCGGGACGCTGGGTTTTGTCCACATTGGTAACGCCTTGTTTTACCAGCACCGACAATCCCTGGTACTGAAAGGGATTTTTGCTGTTGATCAGGATCGTGCCGTTCATACCACCGGGCCCGTAGAGTGCCGACGACGCACCGGGCAATACTTCAATGGAGGCTACATCCAATTCGGTAAGGCCGGCAAAATTGCCGATGGGGAAATTCAGGCCGGGTGTCTGGTTGTCCATGCCATCTGTCAATTGATTGACCCGTGCACTACCACTGTAATTAAACCCCCGGGTGCTGTAGGTTTTAAAGGTCAGGCTGGATGTGGTCACATCCACTCCCTTGGCAAACGTAAGCAGGTTGTAGTAATCGCTGGATGGGTTGTTGCGAATCTCCCGCAGGCCGAAATGTTCTGCCGACACCGGCAACTCCGTGATGCGTTGGGGAATACCGCCATACACGCCACCCACTACCAGCGGTTCCAGCAGGCGTTGCATGCCGGTCAACGAAATGTTCAGTGGCGCACCGGAAGCAACAGCAATTTCCTGAGGGGTAAAGCCCACAGCGGAAATCACCAGGGTGGTTGGCAGAGAAGGAACCGCAATCACAAATTCTCCCCTTTCATTGGTAGTGGTGCCGGTGGTGCTGTTTTTCACTTGTACGGAAACGTTAGCAACCGGGTTGTCGCCATCTTTCACGATTCCCCGCAGATTGGTTTGCGCGGCTGCAGTAAACAACCCAAACAGCGGAAGCAGCAAGAGTAAAAGCTTTTTCATACATGTTCGATTGAGGTGAATAAATCAGGTTAGGTTTTCAGCGGAATTGGTTTTTTAGCGCCTTGTTTTTCGGTTGGTGATTTCCTTATCCCCCGGGAAAAGAAAACCGCAGACAGTACAAACAGGGCAAAAAGGATTACCATGGCCGGCCGGTAACGGCGCGGCGCATCACAAACAAATGCGTATGCATAAAACAGGGTTTTGTTACACGGCTATTTTTGTCAAAGCAGATTCATTGGGAACTGGACTAAGAATGGGTGTCAGCTTTCGCATTTGGTAGCGGGTAAGGCGGTTTTTCAGCCAGCCCGGGAAAATGCGGTTCCAGAGCAGGAAGACACGGTTCCATGCGCCGGGAATAATCACAGCTTTGTTTTGGAACAGGCTTTCCATGGCAATAGAAGCCACTTTTGCCGGGTGCATAATGGATTGGCGGCACAGCCAGTTAGCCCGGATGCGGTGTTCCATCAGCAGTTCCCAGCGGGTATCCATGCCACCCGGGCACAGCACCGAAACATGAATGTTATCCTCCTTTAGTTCTGTGCGCAGGCTCTTCGAAAACCGGAATAGGTAAGCTTTGGTTGCGCCATAAACCTGTTTGTTGGGGAGCGCAAAAAAACCGGCAAGGCTGCTGATGTTGAGAATATGCGAAGGCGCATGCCGGCGCAGATCGGCCACCAACAGGCGGGAGAGAAGGGTAGGCGCCACCACGTTCACGCCAATCTGCCGGTTGTAAAACGGTACGTCTTTTTCATCAAAGCCAAAGCTGCCGCCAATGCCGGCGTTGTTGATCAGGCAATTAATGTGAAGGCCTTTTTCCCGGATAGCAGCAACGACTTCATAGCAGCTTCTTTCGGTGGAAAGGTCTTTTTCAATAGTCACTACATACACGCCATAGTGCCGGGTGATATATGCCGCCAGTTTGCGAAGACCACTGCCCGGCAGGGCCGTGAGTACCAGGTTGCGCTGGCGGCGGGCACAGTCCAGCGCCAGAAACTTGCCCAGTCCCTCGCTGGCACCGGTGATAAACGTGTAGTAAGCACTAGGCATGAGAAGAAGTTTGAAGGTGATGGATGGTTTGTTGCATTCCCTGGTAAAAAGGAGTGATCTGGTAAGCCAGCTTTTGCACCGCTTTCTCGCAACTGATGGCCCTGTTTTGTACCAGTCGCTCTATGATTTTCGGCGATAGATGCGTGTGCCGGCCCAGTAGGTAATGAACGCCAAACACAAGGGCCGACCAGGCTTTAAGCACAGGTATCGGAACGGCAATCATCTTCAGGCGCTGGTTGCCGGCCCTGCCGATGGTTTCAAAAAATTGCTGGTATGAAATGTTCTCGCCGCCCAGAATATATTTTTCACCGCTTTCGCCTTTTTCCAGTGCATTAAAATGACCTCTTACCACATCATCGATAAAGGCATAATTGCCAACAACGTCTTTTGCCGCCGGCAGAAAGGCCAGCTTTCGCTTTAGGGTATTTTGTATCAGTTGGTGAATGGGATTGCCCCTGGTGTTTAGCCCTGGGCCATACACCCTTGGCGGTGCCACAATGACGGCATGCAGGCCACGGCTGGCGTATTCCCGTACCAGTTCCTCGGCACAGTGTTTCGATATTTCATAGTCGTTTTCAAATGGGGTAAACCGCGGATCCTCTTCGGTTACGGGCCGGTCTTTGGAGGGCCCCAGCACGGCGCAACTGCTGGTGAAGACCAGTTTCTCTATACCCCTTTTTTGTGCCGCTTCCAAAATATTACGTGTGCCCATCACATTTATACGGTAGAACAGGGAAGCTTCTTTGTGCCAGAGTTGCGTCAGTGCTGCCGCATGCATCACCACATCACAACCCTTCATGGCCCGGAGCACCGATGCATAGTCGGTCACATCCCCTTTGCGGAATTGAAT
The DNA here is from genome assembly GCA_014163555.1 of Flavisolibacter longurius. GTDB lineage: Bacteria > Bacteroidota > Bacteroidia > Chitinophagales > Chitinophagaceae > Flavisolibacter. Next base: position 196,209 of record JACJGO010000002.1, on the reverse strand, counting down.
GGCCGGATGCGCTGGCAGGTTGCGTGATGAAAGATTACGCACCAGTGCCAGTACTGTATAGCCCTGCCTGGCTGCAGAATGAGCCAGTTTATGCCCGATATAACCTGTTGCCCCTGTCAGAAAAAGTTTCATACAGATCGTTTAAGGATTTTGTAAAACAAATTCGGCATCAAACAAACGGCTGCGCAGCTTTACCCGGCGGCAAATGCCATTCTGATAGAAATATTCATTGCTGCCACCATCCGGAAACTTAATGCTGTAGTGCTGTGGACCCAGCTTTTCAATGTGCAGAAACTGCTGGTAGTTATCCGAAAACACGCTGCTGTATGTTAACGGTTCGGTGGCATAAAGGCAGTGTGTGCTGTAGTTGATTACATAATTCTTCTCCAGCTTAGCATTGTTCTTACTCGTAATGGTGATCTTGTTCCCGGTGTTTTGAATTTGCTTGTTGGTGCGTTCCCGCCCATTTACTTTTCGCACCAGCGAAGAAGACTGCAGCACATTGTTTTTGTACACCGATTGCTCCCAGGCCTGCACCCGAATGGTGAGCAGCATGCTTACTTTCACGTCCGACCGGATGGCATACGTAGTTTGGGCGCCTTCCGTTTTGTGGTGGTAAAAAAGCTCGCCCACTTTTTCGCCCTGGCGGTGAACGGCATAGTGCAATTGCTGTTCCTGCAACCTGGCGTCCTCACCCACAGTTACAAAGAACAGTGCTGCCATCAGGGATCGTCGGGTTGAGGAAGGGAAAGACAGACCGGCCTTGCGTGACGATGGCAGCAGTGCTCTTTGTTTACGGTGAGGAAGGAGTGGAAACAGACGGTTCATAAAAAGGCAGTTTCTTTTTCAACCAATACGAAACTACACTGGTGATATCCCCTTTTCTAATTGAATTTCGGGTGCAAATAATGGCAGTTGCAAAAAATGCAACCATGCCTGTTACCACCAGTTTTCGCGTATTCACCAACGTTTTACAACAATTGCCTCAAAAAGCACATGCATGTTAAAAAAAAATATTATTTTAAAAGTAAATTCATCATTTCGTTTTCCAAACCAGTCTGGCATGGCCGAAAAGACAATACAGGAATATCTTTTTCAACGCATTAAAGAAGTGCTGCCTCCCGGTCGGCCGTTGGTAGATACTGTAGCCGAGGTATTGTGTGTGAGCCAGGACAGTGCTTACCGCCGCATCCGTGGCGAAACCTTGCTGGTGCTGGAAGAAGCTAAGATTTTATGCCAGCGGTTTAATTTTTCGCTGGACCAGCTTCTGCAGATTAACAGTCATTCTGTTGTCTTCGAAAACATAAAGCTGGAATCGGATGTTTACGACTTCAAAGCCTACCTCACCAGCATTCTGCAAAAAATAAAAGAACTTAACGCCGCTGAAGAAAAAAGCATTTATTACGTAACCAGCGATCTGCCCGTTTTTCACCAATTCTGTTCGCCGGCACTTTTCGCCTTCCGTTATTTTTTTTGGATGAAGACCATGTTTCATCACCCGGCGTTTGCACAACAAAAGTTTTCGCTGCATTGCCTGACACCGGAAATTGAGGCCCTTGGTCAGGAGATACTTATCCTTTACAACAAAATTGTTTCGGTAGAGATATGGAACCTGGAGAGTATAAATGGCTTGTTAGCACAGATCAGTTATTGTTATGAAACCGAGTTGATGACCCGCGAAGAACTGCAGGAAGTACACGCTGGCATACACCAGATGCTGGAGCATGTGCAAAAGCAGGCTGAATACGGCCGAAAATTTTTACCGGGAGAAAATCCCCTGAGCAAAAAAGAAAACTTCAAATTGTTTTACAACCGCGTAGGCCTCGGTGATAACACCATTATGACCCTGCACGACGGCGCCAAAACCCTTTTTATCAACTACGATGCCCTGAACTATATGCTTACCCAAGACGAGGCGTTTTGCAACGAGGTTTACGGAAAGATACAAACCATCATGCGCCGCAGTACACTCATCAGCAGTGTCAGCGAAAAGCAGCGGAATATCTTTTTCAATATCCTGTATGCAAAGATTCCATTGCTATCTGTGCACAACCAAAAAATGGCATCATGAATACAACGGCAATGCAGGTTAAGTTTTTTCAATACCTGAAAACAAAATTACCCGAAGGCGTTTCTATGGCAGAGGAAGTAGCCGCAGCCCTGAACATCAGTACGGACAGTGCGTATCGCCGTATCCGTGGTGAAAAACCTGTAACATTTGAAGAACTGCACACGCTTTGCACACGCTACCGTCTTTCGCTGGATACCTTGCTGAACCTGCAATCCGATACAATTCCCTTCCAGGGAAAATATGTGGACCCGGTTTCGTTTCGGTTTGATGAATACCTGACCGCTGTGGGCCAGCAGGTGAAGTACATGGCCTCATTTAAAGAACGGGAAATGTATTACCTCTGTAAAGACATCCCGCTTTTTCACCATTACCACTACAAAGAGCTGGCTGCGTTCAAATATTTTTTCTGGCACAAAACCCTGCTGCAAACGCCGGAATTTTCGAGCCTGAAAATCCAGCTTTCCCAATACCCGGATGAGATCTTCGAGATCGGCCGCAAAGCCTTGGATACGTACAACCAGATTGACTCGATTGAGATCTGGAATATTGAAAGCCTGACCAGCACCTTGCGGCAGGTGGAGTATTATCAGGACAGCAAGATCTTTCAGAACAAAGAAGACCTGTTGCTGGTGTACAACGCATTGGAAAAGCTGTTCATTCACCTGGAAGCACAGGCCGAAATGGGTTACAAATTTGATAACCGCGATCCGGATCGGAAACCCTTAAGCAGCTATCATCTTTATTTTAACGAAGTGGTCAGCGGGGATAATTCTATCCTGGCCGTATTGGATACATCAAAAATCTGTTTTCTGACGCACAGCGCCATCAACTTTATGGTGACAAGAGACGTTGCCTTTTGCGACAATATGTACAGCTACTATCACAACCTGATGCGCAAATCCACTCTCATCAGCTCTGTCAGTGAGCGGGAACGGTCACAGTTTTTCAAGCGGCTTCGCAAACGCATCGAGGCCCGCAAACAGGCACTGGGTATATCCGTTAATGCAGGATAGAAAAAGATTCTTAGCGGTGTTGCTACTGAAAATCCTGCTCCTCCTTTCCAAATCCCGTCAATCTGCGGTTACCTTTGCGCATTATGAGCACAACAATGTTCCGCAATTTTAAGATGGTAGATTACGTGGTGTATGGCCGCGGTTCTTTCAGCCAGTTGGATGAAATCCTGAAACCTCATCGCAACGATGAGGAACCGATGATTTTCCTGGTGGATCATTTTTTTGAAGGAAAAGAGTTGGTGAACCGAATTCCCCTACGGGACAATGACAAGATCATTTTTGCCGATGTTACCTACGAACCCAAAACATCGTATGTTGACCAGATTGCCGATGAACTGAAAGATAGCTTTGGTATGGTAAGCGGCGTTGTTGGTATTGGCGGCGGATCCACCATGGACCTTGCCAAGGCGGTTTCGCTCATGATGAACAATCCTGACTCGGCCGCCGACTACCAGGGATGGGACCTTGTAAAGCAGCCCGGCGTTTACAAAGTAGGCATTCCTACATTAAGTGGCACTGGTGCCGAAGTAAGCCGTACCACTGTATTAACCGGGCCCACCCGAAAGCTGGGCATGAATTCCGACTACACACCGTTCAGCCAGATTGTACTGGATCCGGAACTCACAGCCAATGCACCGGTAAACCAGCGGTTTTATACCGGTATGGACTGCTACATTCACTGCATTGAAAGCCTGACCGGTACTTACCTGAACGAATTCAGCAAAAGCTATGGTGAAAAAGCACTTGACCTTTGCCGTTATATCTTCCTGCAGAAAGAAGCCTGGGATGATGAGTGTGATGATAAACTGATGATGGCATCCTATGCCGGCGGTATGAGCATTGCCTACTCGCAGGTGGGTGTGGCCCATGCGGTAAGTTACGGGCTGAGTTATTTGCTGGGTACCAAGCACGGTGTGGGCAATTGTATTGTGATGCAGCACTTGGAAGAATACTATCCCGAAGGTGTGGAAGAGTTCAAACGCATGGTAGAAAAAAACGGCGTAGAAATTCCGCAGGGTATTTGCCAGGGCCTGAGCGAAGACCAGTTTGATACCATGATTAACGTAGCGCTGGGCATGAAACCACTTTGGGAAAATGCATTGGGCAAGGATTGGGAAAAGATCATGACAAGAGAAAAACTGCGGGAGTTGTACGGGAAGTTGTAAAAAAACATCCGAAACAATAAAAAAGGCTGTCTCAAACCCGAGACAGCCTTTTTCGTATGGATAAGAAATTCTGTATTGGACGTAAAAAGCAGCAAAGCAGCTTACTTCTGCGGATTCATCTGCTTATTGCACGACCAACTGTTTTACCGCAGCTGTTTTCGAAGCGAGGTCGGTCAGTTTCACCCAATAAGTTCCGGCCGGCAAATTGCCCACTGTTTTATAATCGTTTGGTGCTACCTGAAAGGTTTTGCTCAGTACCTGCTGACCACCCGCATTGGTAACCTGAACCAGGATGTTGCTGGCCCTTGCGCCGGCAAACCTGATTCCAAGACTGCCTTGCGACGGATTGGGGTAAAGACGTGTAGCCTCAAAAATCGGGTTGCCAAAACTTATGGGTTTAATAGCCGTGTAACGTACGGTGCCATTCTGCCACTGCTGGCGTACGCGGAAATAATACTGGCCGTACTCGTTTTCATGAACACTAAATGCGTACTGGTAGCGGGGACTGGCGCCGTTCTTTTTCTCCACAGTGGCCAGCCGGGTAAAAGTCTTGCCATCGCGGCTTACTTCTACCTCATGGCGATAAAAATTTGGGTCGTTTTCGCCTTCCCAGCTAAGCAGGGCAGCACTGGCGGTTGTTTTGGTAACAGTAAAATTTTTCAATCCCAGTGGCAGCGTCACATTCGAACAGGTACAGTATTCAAAGCGGAAATGTACCAGGGCCGATGTCCGCACAAGCGCCATGCTATTACCCCCGGTCATGGTGGCTGTAGTTCGTGCGTCGATATCGTAAACGTACGTTACACTGTCGTGGCCATAGAACTGCGCAATCTCTGTTGAGTCGGTCAGCGTTCTTACTACGGTTCTGTTCACTACGGTGTCGCGGGGAATAGAGACATTATCTGAGCCGGTTGTCATATCACCATCAAAGCCGTCAACGTTATAATTGCCATAGGTTTTATTGGCGCTATTAGTCAGGGCTGTGGTTAGTCCCGGACCCTGCATCATATCGGTTCGGGTATATTCAAACCGGGCCGTTTGCGTAGTGTTGGTGAAATTCTGCATGTACACGGTATCGACAATACCCGTCATGGTAACGGTAAGTCGTACACAACGAAGCATGCCCTCTTCGGGATTGAATTGCGGAAACTTTACCTGGGTGGTGGATACACCCGGATCAAACCGGATGGTCGTGTCCATAAAAACAGGGGTAGGATTGCTGCCATCGGCGCACTGGGCAGCCGTTTGTAGGGATAATCCCCATTGCAGCAGGAAAAAAAAGAAAAAGGTGGTGTAAAAATTTTTCATAGGGTTTCACTTTGACTTGTTACACAATGCGATGTAAAAGTAAAAACCAGGGGTCCGGAAGCCAAGTGTATAAATGCCCGATTATTCTTGCGAACCTGCAGTAAAAATGACCTGCTTTGCATCGAAAATTTACGGCGTCGGATTGGTGGACCAAGCGTACATATAGCGAGCTGAGCAGGCGTAGGTTTTTTTTTAAGTCAGCTTTTCTACCCCAGCGAGAAACTTGCCTCTGCATCCCTAACTGATATACGTAAAATTGTTTATCTTACTTTTTTAAACATTGGTTATGAAAGCCCTGCTTACTGCTTTGTTACTGGTTTCTGTTACCTCTGCGTCTGCACAACAGGTCGTCAATGTCGATAAGATGGATGTCATCCCGTTGAACAGTTTTTTTACCGTTAGCGGCAGTCCGGTGGTGAATACCCGCTTTGTTCGCCTGGTGGAGGGAACACCTTATTTCAGCGAAAAATGGATGAATGTGGTCGCCATTTCCGAGAAGGGCGAACGATACCGGAGCCCGCAGGCAAAGCTTGATCTTTTTGACAACCAGTTGCTCTTTTTAAACGACAAGGAAAAGGAATTTATCTGTACCATTCCACTGAAAGAAATTACGCTAACAGATACCATTCTTGGAACGTCTTATCATTTTGTGCATGCATCGGATTTACCTTTTTCTGCAGACAACAAAAGAGGTTGGTACCAGGAGCTGGTAAAGGATAAGGTTCCGCTCTACAAGCAGTTTGCCAAGGTAGTCAGCGAAAACAAACCCTACGGTTCTTCTGTAGCGGAGCAAAAGATCAGTACAGCAGAAACATTTTTGGTGGGCTACAACAACGCTTTGTACAGTGTTAAAAAACCAAAAGAAATTCCTTCCATTCTTGCTGATAAGAAAAAGGAATTGGAACAATATTTACAAACAGGCGCTGGCGGCAATGGGTCCAATACGGAGAAGATAACGGCCTTGGTAACCTACTATAATTCCTTGAAATAAGATAAGCCAAAAACAACCATGAAAAGAAGCCATAGAGCTTCTTTTCTTTTTTTAGGCCTGTTGGAATCCGTACTTTACTCTAAAATTGGACCGGTGAAAGCCAAACGATATATTCGCTATCTGATCCCTTCGGTACTGTTTGGTACGCAACGTACCAAAAAGATTGTGAACGTAAATCCCACGGTAGAAACCCATCGGCAAGATGCACCCCGAACGGTGGTAACCGTGTACGAATATAACGCCAGCGGCACAAAAGAACACAACCTGGAGCGGGTGGAAGACAGTTTTTCGCACCTGAATAACGAATACATTTCCTGGATCAATATTGATGGCATTGTAAAATCGGATGTGGAAAAAGTGGCTGCGCATTTTGCTATACATCCCCTGATTACCGAAGATATCCTGAGCGTAGGCCAACGGCCCAAAATGGACGAAGTGGAAGGCGTTTTTTACTGCCTGCTGAACATGCTTTATTTCAACAAAAAACAAGGCAGTGTGGAAACCGAACAGGTTTCTATTGTGTTGGGAAAAAACTTCGTGATCACCTTTCAGGAAGATCCCGACCGCGATGTGTTTAATCCTATCCGCGACAAACTGCGCATGCAAAACAGCAAGCTGCGCCAACGCGGTGCCGACTATCTCTGCTACTCCATGCTGGACATTATTGTCGACAGTTATTTTTTGGTAATGGAAGGCCTGGGCGATCACATTGAGGAGGTGGAAGAAGAAGTAATCCGGCGTTCCGATACCCGGTCGCTGGCAAAGATTACGCAGTTGCGAAAAGAGCTGATTATTCTGAAACGAAACATTGCGCCTGTCCGCGATCTCGTAACCAACATTATTCGGAGCGAAAGCGATTTGCTGGACGAACGCACCACCAAATATTTCAAGGATGTGTACGACCATATTTTACAGGCCTACGACCTCTGTGAAAACTACCGCGATGTGATGGTGAGCATGCAGGACCTTTACATCAATAATGTAAACCTGCGCATGAACGAGGTCATGAAAGTGATGGCGGTGGTGACCTGCCTGCTGGCGCCGGCTACCGTTATCGGCGGCATTTTCGGAATGAACTTCGATCGGATTCCGCTTCTGCACAACCGCTGGGGATTTTTTATTTCTGTGGGTTTTATGCTGGTGATCCCCGTGTGGATGCTCGTGATGTTCAAGCGGAGGGGGTGGTTTTGAACAGAAGGAGATTGGAACATTGGACAGATGAACAAGAGTAAGGAATGATAAATTTTTTTCAGTTCAATTTTGTCTTTCTGCTTTTGAACAGGCTAATAAAACAATGAAATATTGAACAGAGAATACAGTTCGTGCAATCCGTGCAAAAATTCGTGTTTAAACCTTCGACGTTGCTTGTTCCTTGATCGGTATTCTCCTGTTCGAATTCGCTCTTCTGCAGTTCTTCTTCTCTTCTTACCTTCGTCGCTCTAAATTTTTCATACATAATTATTCTTCTATGCCCGGTTTTGAATTGTGGAGCGACGCCGAAAGAAAAGAGCTGATGGATGTGGTAGACAGCGGCATCCTCATGCGCTATGGATTTGATGCGCAGCGCAAAGGTCATTGGAAAGCAAAAGAACTGGAAGAAGCGATCTGCAATCGCTTTGGTTCCAAATATGCCCAACTGGTATCGAGCGGTACGGCGGCACTCACCACGGCCATGGCGGCCCTGGGCATTGGTGCCGGCGACGAAGTGATCATGCCTTCTTTCACTTTTGTGGCTTCTTTTGAAGCAGTGTTGAGTGTGGGGGCTGTACCGGTGCTGGTAGATGTGGATGATACACTGACCCTGAATCCGGATGCCGTTCGGGCGGCTATCACTCCGCAAACCAAATGCGTGATGCCGGTGCACATGTGTGGAAGCATGGCCGATATGGGCGACCTGCAGACCATCTGCAAAGAACATAATCTCCTCCTGCTGGAAGATGCCTGTCAGAGTATTGGCGCCAGTTACAAGGGAAAAAGTTTGGGTACCATCGGCGATGCCGGTACCTTTTCGTTTGATTTTGTAAAAACCATGACCTGCGGCGAGGGCGGTGTGGTGATGACCAATAACGAAGACGTATACACGAAATGTGATGCCTTCAGTGATCACGGTCACGATCACAAAGGTGTGGATCGGGGTGCCGACCTGCATCCTTTCCTGGGATATAATTTCCGTATTTCCGAACTGCATGCGGCCGTAGGCCTGGCCCAGGTGCGCAGGGTGGATGAATTCCTGCAGATCCAAAAAAAGAACTACAACGCGTTAAAAGATATACTGTCAACAGTACCGCAGGTTTCTTTCCGCCGCATTCCCGATCCGGAAGGCGATAGCTGTACATTCCTGAGCTGGTTTTTGCCTACGGAAGAACTGGCCCGCAGCGTAGTGGCCGAACTAAAAGCACAAGGGATTTTGGGCGGTAATTTTTACTGGTTCGATAATAACTGGCACTACATCCGCAAATGGGATCACCTGAAAGGAGCCATTGCATTGTATCCGCTGCATGAAGCACAGCGCAACAGCCTGCTGAAGCTGGCCAGCCAGGATTTTTCGGCTTCCGATGCGGTGATGAGCCGTTGCATTTCTTCTTCTATTTCCCTTTTGTGGACCGATGAGCAGATCAGGGAAAGAGGAGAGAAGATTGTAGCTGCCATTCAAAAAGTATTGCATGAAAATACGGTTCCGGCTTCCAGGTAATAGATAACGTTACAGGTTAAACGTAAAATCACCAAAAAAATCCGGCAAGAACTGCCGGATTTTTTTATGGATACCAATCTTATTTCGACGTAAACACTTTTACATAGTCAACATACATCGTACCGGGGACGATCAGCGCCGGGTTCAGGTTAGAGAAGAAATCGCCGCCCACGGCAAGGTTAAGCGTTATGCGTTCGGTTTTGCCAAACAGGTTAGGTATATAGCCGCCAGACTTTTGTTCTACCTGCATACCATCAAGGTAAGACGTCAATGTATTTTGCTCCCAGATCATTTCATATACATGGTAGCAGGCTGTCAGGTCGGCATTGGTGCTGATAAACCCTTCGCCATTGCGTACCAGGTTTTTGTTTCGTGCACGGCCATAGAAATAGTTTGTCTGGTATTTTGTCGTCTCATGCCCTCTTGCTTCTATCATGTCAATTTCGCCCTGTGTCGGCCAGGGATCGCCATAACTCCAATAGGCGCCCCACATGCCATAACCTGCCGGCAGCTTGATGCGGGCCACCATGCGTACTTTTGGTGTCTGGGTATTGGCCGAAACATTGGTCTTGCACTCAATGCGACCGGAAGTGTATTGGAAGGTTTTTGGCTTGCTGTCGAAAGGTGTAGTGGGACCTGTAGCAGTTTCTTTCCTTGCAGTAATCACAAGGTTGCCATTCGCCACCTGCAGGTTACCGGCCTGGTAAAGCTGTAGTTCATTATTGAATGCACCACCGGTCCAGATATTCCATTTGGAGAGGTCGGTATCAAAATTATCTTCAAACGTTTTTGTCCACCCACCGCTAAGCAACGCTTGTTCATTGAAAGTATAATCACAAATGGCGGGTACGGTAACAGCAGTTGCCTCTGCACTGTTTCGATTGGCAGTTGTGCTTTCAGCCGCAACGGTTTTTTCGCTTGTTTGCACCGGTTTCTGGCAGGCAAAACAAGCGGTGAACAATAGAAAAGCAAGGCAGATATTTAAGTAGTTGCGGGAAATGTTCATACAGGAGGTTTACGGTGAAGAATATCCTAATTTACAACAGCCTTCTGATAATTTGTTATCTGTTTTGAATGGTTTCTCCCGTTGAAAGTAAAGTTCATTACCGTTGCTAACCATGCCGGAGCCGAATCGCTTTTCACCACCGTTATACGCTTTCACTGCCCTATTTTTGACCCTTAAATCAACGATGCATGAAACTGGTTTCCTATCTCCACGACGATCATGAATATTTGGCTGCGCTGGTCAACGGTATGCTGTACAACATGGAAGACATCCACCCGGATTTGCCTACTACCATGAGCATGTTTCTGGCCTATTGGGAAGACTCTTTTCCCATAGTGCAAAACGGTGTGCTGATGATTGAAGAAGAAAGGATCGGCCGCGGTAGAGGCATTCCTGTCGATAGCGTTCAACTGCTGGCACCGGTACCCTTTCCTACATCCTGCCGCGACGGGTATGCCTTTCGCCAGCATGTGGCAGCAGCCCGCCGCAACCGCAAGGTGGATATGATTCCGGAGTTTGACCAGTACCCCATTTTTTATTTTACCAATCACCACAGCGTTAAGGGCCCCGGCGAAGTAGCCTGCATGCCCGATCATTTTGAAAAGCTGGATTTTGAACTGGAAGCGGCGATTGTGATTTGCAAGGGTGGCCGCAACATCAGGGCCGAAGACGCCGAAGAGTACATCGGTGGCCTGATGATCATGAACGACTTCAGTGCCCGTCGCCTGCAAATGGAAGAAATGCTCTTGAACCTGGGCCCTGCCAAGGGAAAAGATTTTGCCACCACCATCGGTCCCTGGCTGGTTACGTTGGATGAATTGGAAGAATTTGCCGTTCCGGCCAAAGAAGGCCATACGGGCCGTAACTGGAATTTAAAAATGACCTGCAAGGTAAATGGCCTTCAGGTGAGCGAAGGGTCCCTGGGCGATATGGACTGGACCTTTGCTGAGATCATTGAACGGGCATCGTACGGGGTGGATCTTTACCCCGGCGATATCATCGGCAGCGGTACGGTGGGTACCGGTTGTTTTCTGGAACTGAACGGAACCGGCAAGCTCAATGATCCTGCTTATACGGAACAATGGCTTCAGGCCGGCGATGTAGTGGAAATGGAAATTGACGGACTGGGTACACTGACCAATACCATCATTGCGGAAGAAACCGACTGGAGCATACTGCAGCGCAAAAAATAAACATTTCATCTTCTGGTAAAGATTTGCAAGGCTGGAACAAATTTTCGTGACAACATAGAAAAATGATTGTATGAAGGATGCGATAATGCTGAGAAAAGCTACAATAGCTGACCGCGATGTGTTGTTGCAATGCGAGCAGGGAATTATCCGGGCAGAGCGGCCTTTCAGTCCGACTTTAAAAGAAGACCCGGTACAGTATTACGACCTGGAAAAAATGCTCACTGATCCGCAAACAGATGTGGTGGTGGCGGAATTAAATAACACCATCATTGGTTGTGGTTATTCCCGCATCGAAGATTCAAAGCCTTATTACAAACACCAGCAGCATGCCTACCTGGGCATGATGTATGTTTCTCCGGAACATCGTGGCAAAGGCATCAATGCAATGGTGATCGATGAACTAAAATCGCTGGTCAAACGGCGAGGCATAACCGAACTTAGGCTGGATGTGTTTGCCGAAAACGAGCCTGCAATAAAAGCCTATGAAAAAGTAGGCTTTCAACCCTTGCTGGTAGAAATGCGCATGAACCTTAAAATCGATTAGGATCAAACCTGCCTTAAAATAGAAAGCGTTGTTCTACAGGAACAACGCTTTTTGTTAGGACGTATAGGAAAGGCAAAAAGATCAGATAACAACCGTGTTGTTTTTGCGCACAGGTGCAGCGCCTTTGTTTTTTACCCGGCTCAGGTTGTTGTCTTTTACTTTCAGTTCTTTTTCGGCACGTACCGTAGCGCCGCCAACACCGCTGTTTACAATGTTCATGGTTTGTACTACAAAGCTGCCGGCATCCAGGCTGCCCACACCGGAATTGGTGAAAACGGCATTCTGCGCTTTGCCGGACAGGTGCACACTGCCCACACTGCTGTTTTTAAACTTGACGGTGTTGGCAGTAAAATTCAATTGCACTTTACCCACGCTGGCATTGTTGATCTCGAGGTCGGCAAAGTTCAGCTCTTTTTCTGCAGCCACACTGCCTACGGTGCTCAGGTGGAGCGCATTTACTTTTTTGAAGGTAACGTACACCCGCATCTTGTTTTTATTCTTCAGGTTTTTGTTCTTTAAGTCTTTCATGCCAATCACCAGCGTATTTCCTTCATTGCGAACGGCAAAGTATGGCTGCAGGTTTTCGTCCGCTTCGATCTTTACGGTTTCTTTGTCGCCCTGGGAGAGTTTGAGTTCATAGATGCCACTGGCCTTCAGGGCGTCAAAGGAGGTTACCGGCACGTCGCGGCTGACCAGGTTGCCGTTGCCTTCGATGGTTTCTCTTTCTTGTTCTTGGGCGTTAGCCGATACGGTTGTCAGAAGTGCAAATGCAGATGCAAACATTATTTTACGCATGTTGGTTGATTTAAAAATGATGTCTAACGAATCGTTTCGTAGAACGAAAGTAAACGCCCCTTTGTTACACGGTTTGGGGCCTTTGGTATGAGTGGCAGATATAGCGTATAAATGGTTACCGGTTGACAAGTGGGTTGTTGATACGTTGAAAGGTTGAAAAGTAAAACTTGCCGGCACTTGTCAACCTTTCAACCTTTCAACGTATCAACCTCCCTTACATTTGTCCCTATGGTTCTCGACTTGAAAGACTTGACCCCGGTAGAAAAGCAATACTACCTGCAGCATGTGATCGCACCGCGGCCTATTTGTTTTGCTTCTACGGTAGACAGTGCCGGTAATGTAAACCTGAGTCCATTTTCGTTTTTTAACCTGTTTTCCTCCAATCCGCCCATTGTGGTGTTTTCGCCTTCCCGCCGGGTGCGAGACAATACCACCAAGCACACCCTGCAGAACGTGCAGGAAGTGCCCGAAGTGGTCATCAACATTGTGACTTATGATATGGTGCAGCAAACCTCGCTGGCCAGTTGCGAGTTTCCCAAAGGCACGGATGAATTTATCAAAGCCGGCTTCACCAAAGAACCGGCAACGGTTGTGAAACCGCCGATGGTAAAAGAAAGCAAAGTGAAACTGGAATGCCTGGTGCGGGAGGTCAAACCCTTGGGTGAAGAAGGCGGTGCAGGCAACCTGGTCATCTGCGAAGTAGTGAGGATGCATCTTGCCGACGAGCTGCTGAACGAAGACAAAAAGATCGATCAGCGCAGGCTGGAACTGGTGGCCCGCCTGGGCGGCGACTGGTACTGCCGGGTAACACCGGAAAGCCTGTTTGCCGTACCCAAGCCCAATGTCAAGCTGGGCATCGGGCTCGATGCGCTGCCACCCGGTATCCGTAACAGCGCCATCCTTACCGGTAATCATTTGGGCATGCTGGGCAATGTGCACGAACTGCCGGTAGTGGAACCCTCTTTCGAAGACGAACACCTGAAGAACATTTTTCAATACTACAGTGTCAGCCCTGCCGAAATGGAAAAAGAGATCCATACCTACGCAGCAAAACTGCTGAACCAAAACAAGGTGTACGAAGCCTGGCAGGTGCTATTGGCAGCCGAAAACATAGTTTGATGGGATAGCCGAATAAATGCGGCACCCTGCTTGCTTTTTACCGGGCTTTTGTTTATCTTTTTCCTACACTTCTTTTTGCAAAAAACGCGATTGATGGTAGCTGTTACGCCACATGCAATGGGTAAGCGGCTTATTGCCGGTTTCATTTTGTTCCGGTTGGGTAACATCGCGCAGCAACCTACCCTGGTAAAAAAAGCGAATACCCGATCGGTTTTGTTCCTTCACCCTTGATTTACGTGCGGATCGCATTCGTCTGAAATGTTGGATCGCTCCGTCCCTGGAAACAAATAACCTGCCTTGTGAAGGCTGCCCGGATAGCGCTTCTTTAGAAACCTTCTTTGCCTGCCTTATGAAAATGTGTTTGGGAACGGGTAACTGCTGGAGCAAAAACCTGTACCGTACGGCTTACCCGGCATCGCTGCCCGTCTGTCCCTAAACGAAAAAAAACTACCGGGTGCGATCGCGGTTTGCTGGAAAAGGGTGCTTTGTTTTAACCGGCTTAAAAGGTTTGTCGGCAAGCCGGTTGTTTATGCCGCTGGATTGACGGGCCAATTATCCGGTGAATGCGCTGCGGCAAACCGATTTTGCAAAATCTGCAACTCGCGGCAGATAACGTACAAAATTCAATTTCAGATGGGCAACCGGCGGCGCTAGTTTTAACCTGATTAACCACTGCTGCCGAACAAAAACTTCTACATTAATGCTTGTTCATATGAAATACATGTTACCTGCCAGCTTTATGGCCACGCTGCTCCTGGCTGCCCTTTGCATGGCAGCACAACCACGGATAGGCGTACAGGTGGGGGTCGGCCTGTCGATGCCCCGGATCACACCAATGCAAAACCCCGGTTATGAGTGGTCGGCGGAGAACAAAAGTGGATTTGTAGGCGGTATTTTTTCCCAGTTTCCCCTGACAAAAAACCTGATTTTTCGGCCTGCCCTGCAATTTGCGAACAAAGGGTTCAGGGAGAGACAGGCTGGCCAGTCCTATAGAATCCCGGTGCACCTCGGGTATTTTGAACTACCCCTCAGCTTTGTTTATACCTCCCTGCCGGACGGAAATGGTTTTTTGCTGGGAGGCGGCCCTACAATTGGTTTTTCTTCGGACCGTGATTATCAATACATCCCGACAAAGTAGCTGGATGCCGGTGCCCACATCCTGCTGGGGTATCAAACACCCCTTGGGTTTTCGGCCAACCTGACCTATACGCATGGCTTTGTCAACGTGAGTGCCTCACCTGATCGGGCGCCGGACATGAAAAACCGTTTCGCGGCCCTCACGGTGGGTTATCTTTTTTAAAGACAGCCCGATCGTCAGCAGCAAATGACCAACCATATTTCATCACCAAAACAGCGTTGTATGCATCAATCCAAACATGTCCTGGCCGGCTTTGTTTTTATCCTGCTACTGGCATCCTGCCACAATTTTTACAAAGCCAGTACGATCAATTCCAGCGGAAACGCAACCCACAGCATTGATTCGCTCCAGTTGCTAAACCGGTATTTTATCCTGCGCAGCGGCGGACAGGCCTATCACATGAAAGGCCTGCAGCTTAGCCAGGACCGGAAAACACTGAGGGCTATGCTTGACACCCTGCCTCCGCAACACCAGATGTACCTTACCAAAAGCAGGAAGGGCAAAATGCAATACAAAAAGTCCAACCCCGAGGACCTGGCCGTGTTGAGTGAAGTGCATCTGTATGCGCCTGTTGTACAGGCTTCGGTGGGCGAAACCCTAATACTGCCGCTGGAACAGGTGCAGAAAATTGAAGTGATTGAACACGATAAAAAGCGCACCACCAACAGTTATGTTATTGGTGCCATTGGCACTACGCTGGGAGCGTTTGCCGTGGCGGCGATCATTGTGGCGGCCACAAAAAGTTCCTGTCCCTTTGTGAGTGCCAACGATGGGACGGGCTTTACCCTGCAGGGCGAAATTTACGGCGGCGCCATTTACCCGCAAATGGCCCGGCACGATTACCTGCCCCTGAAGATGGCACCCTTGCCGGATGGTAGTCTTCAACTCAAGATCAGCAACGAACTGAAAGAGATACAGTACACTGATTTTGCCAACCTGCTGGTGGTAAAGCACGACCCTGCCGTACGCATCCTGACAAATGAATCCGGAGCGCTATACAGTATTCGATCGCCACAAAGCCCCGTGTCGGCTCTTCTCAACAACCGCAAAGATGTACGGCATTCCCTGTTGCAGGAAGGCGACAATGCCATTACCTATATGGACGATACCACGACGGCTGATGCGTCCAATCGTATCGACATGGTCTATAAAAAAGTACCAGGTGCTGCAAACGCAAAACTTGTACTGACACTGAAGAACTCTTACTTTCTTGACCAGTTGTATGGCGAACTGGCCTATGGTTTTGGCCGGAAGTACCCGAAGTACATACAAAAGCAAGCGAAAAAATCGGTAAAGGATCTGGTGCAGTGGACAAAAGAACAGCAGATACCGCTGGTGGTTTCGGTGCAAACAGATAAAGGCTGGAAACAGCTTACCGAGCTAACCACCATCGGGCCGCTGGCCAACCGCAGCGTTGTTGTCCCCGTTGACATGGCCGGAATATGTGGTGATAGCGTAAACATCCGTGTGGCCGGTGGATTTATGTTTTGGGAACTGGACTATGCAGGACTTGATTTTTCTAACGAGGACGCTTATACGTTCGAAAGCTTGTCGCCTGCCAGCGCCATCGACGAGACAGGCAAGGACGTGCTGGCGGTTTTGCAGGAAGAAGATGGCCGGTACCTGGTGCAACCCCGGATTGGCAATGTGGCAACCCTGGTGTACAAGCCGGTCGCACCACAGGAGGCTGCCAAACGGTATACTTTTATCCTGCAAACGAAAGGGTATTACCAGCACATCCGCAATTTTAGCCACAGGCCTAACGTCGCCTTCCTGAAACAGTTTAAAAATCCCAATGCCTTTCCGCAGTATGGCAAAAAACGCTACCGCCAGGTAGAACAGGAAACCCTGCGGCTGATGGCAGCAACCCCAAATCAATAATCACATGCAAACAACCCTAACCGTTACCTCACCCGTGCTTTGTACAAAGCCGGAAGCAGGGATCAGTCCGCGAAAAGAACAGGCAACCTCGCAGCCATTGCCCCGTTGGGAAAAAGCCCTTATCTGGCTGGCCATCAAGCTGCGTATTTTTTATTTTGCCTGCATCGTGTTGAAAAGGCCGGCACGCATCTGGCGGCTTTTTCACGCCATGTTGCAACTGCGCAACAACGTATGGGGCGGCGACCTGAAAAAACTCTACAAAGTGGATGGCAGGTATTATTTTAATCTTTATACGCCGGGCTGGCCATCCAAAGCTTACGATGAACTGATCAAAGCCGAACTGCGCCGGCAGGCTTCACCGCATACCGGGCGGGAAAAACTTTCGTTTGTTTTCCTGGCCATTACCCGGAAGTGCCCCCTGCGCTGTGAGCACTGCTTTGAATGGGACAACCTTAATCAGAAGGAATCGTTTACCAGGGAAGATCTTTTTGCGGTCATTGACCTGTACCGCAAAGAAGGCGTGCTGCAACTTCATTTCAGTGGCGGTGAACCCATGGTGCGGTTCAAAGACCTGGTGGAGTTGGTGGCGTATGCCAGTCCTGGCATTGCCTGTTGGGTACTGACATCGGGTTTCAACTTCACCGGTATAAATGCTACGCTGCTCAAAGAAGCCGGCTGCAAAGGGGTAGTTGTGAGTATCGATCATTATATACCGGAACTGCACAACCTCTTTCGCGGACGACCCGACGCATTCAACGGGGCGGTACAGGCAATTGCCGCGGCAAAAAAAGCAGGCCTTGTAACCGTCGTTAGTGTTTGTGCTACCAAAGCATTTCTGGATGGTGGCCACCTCTTGCCTTATATGGATTTTGCCCGGGAGCTGGGCGTGCAGTTTGTGCAGGTTTTGGAGCCACGCCAGGTGGGCCACTATGCCGGCAAGGAAGTATTGCTGGATGAACAGCACATCGCCCTGCTGGAAGAAACCTTTACAACCCTGAACCATTCACCCTTGTACCAGGACTATCCAACCCTGTTGTACCACGGTTATCACCAGCGGCGGGTGGGTTGTTTTTCGGGTAGCCGAAGTGTGTATGTTGATTCTGCCGGCGATGTGCATGCCTGTCCGTTTTGCCACACAAAGTCGTACAATATCATTACGCTGGTACGGGCAAAGGCAGCGGACCTGCCGCAAAAAGAAAACCGGTGCCCGCTGTTTGAAAAAGTGGCCTGATGCGGCCAGGCTGCAACAAGTCGTAATTGCCTGTACCGGCCCTGCCGCTGCCAGTTTGTGTAGGGTCAGGGAAAAGAAAAGGCAAAAACAGGAACGGCCGGGGAAAACAAAATTTTGTTTCCCCGGCCGTTGATGGATGATTTCTCGTTCGGGCAATTTTCGAACAACCTGCAGCGACGTTTGCTTACTGCCTGGCAGCCCAGCCAAATACTTTCTTTAAAATCTCCGTGGTCCTTGCCACGGGATTGGCGCGGATATTCGCTTCTTCCAGCGCCACCTGGTCAAACAGGGCACTGACGGCTTTGTTCACCACGTACGAAGGCAGGTCGGGATTGATTTTGTTGATGGTCGTGGGAAAGTTGTTATACGTGCTGATCACATCCGTATAATATTTTGTAGCGCTGAATTTTTCCAGCGAACTTTTGATCACCGGTAAAAAGGCTGTTACCAGCTTATCGGTGGTTTTCTGGCGAAAGTATTGTGTGGCCGCATCCTGCGGCCCCCGGATGATGTTGATTGCATCGGCAATGGTCATCTCCCGGATGGCATCCAAAAAAATCGGCCGGGCAAATCCCACGGCATCTTCCGCCGCCCGGTTGATCTGCAAGATCGCTTTGTCCACCAGCGAGGAAAAACCAAGCTGTCGTAGTGTATTCTCCACTCGTTGCGCATCAGGAGGTAAAAAAAGTTTATAGGTTTCGTTGCCAAAAAAACCATCCGGTTTATTTAACACGCCAATACCGCGGCCCGTTCCCTGGTCCAGGGCTTCGCGAATAGCCTGTGCGGCTTCGGTTTGCGTAACAGTGGTAGCGGTAGGAGATTGCGGCAGGTTGGTGATCACATCGCAGGCACTCAGGCCCAGTACTAGGATTCCGGATAAAAGAAGTTGCTTCAGCATTGCTTTTTGGTGTTGGTTTCAAACATTCTGCCAATTCCGTAGTGGTCCTCACCGAGGGTCGGCAGTAGGGGTACAAAAATAAAAAAAGACAGGTGGGAGGCACCTGTCTTTTTTGCGTTATCAGCGTTTGGCTACCGATGGCGGCAGCGCTGTGCTGGCAAACATTCGTTCGGCTGTGCGCTGGTCGTAACCATAAATATCCCGGCTGAAATGAAGCTTGCCCGCAGGGTCGGCCCAGGCCGTATAATAGCTAATAGAAACAGGCACCGGTGTTTTTACACCCACCGATTGTTCTTTGCCTGCGTTCATGGCCGCATTTATTTTATCCAGCGTCCAGTTGTCCTGACCACGCAGTACAAACAAGGCTAGCGAATCGGGCTTCGCTACCCGGATACAGCCATGGCTCAGCGCCCTGTTTTGCTGGGCAAAAAGGGCTTTATTGGGCGTATCGTGCAGGTAGATGTCAAAGCTGTTCGGGAAAAGAAACTTCACCCGGCCCAGGGCATTGTCTTTACCCGGTAGTTGCCGGATCTGTGGAATGCTGTCGTTCTGTGAAACGATCTCCATGTTGTTTTTCTTCAGGTAATTCGGGTCTTTTTTCATCGCCGGCATGATCTCGTTCTTCACGATGCTTTCCGGGATGTTCCAATAGGGATTGAACACCACGGTCGTGATTTCATCGTTGAAGGCCATGGTTCCCGTTCCTTCTTTCCCCACAATAACCGGCATGGTCATGACTTTACCACTGTCGCTGTACACCACCAGTTGCTGCGCCGGTATGTTGATCATGATCCGGCTGCTGTCCGTTTGCGGTGCCAGCCAGAGGGCCCGGTTCATGTTCACCAGGATCTGCTGCACTCTTTGCTCAGCCGGTACATTCAGTTGGGCAACCAGTGTATCATTTATAATGCCTGTGGGATGTAACCCATATCGCTCCTGCAGGGTGCGAACAGCCATCATCAGCGAGTCAGAATATATGTTTGATGTATCGGTTGTAACATAATCTCCCGAAGCAGCCAGTCGTTTTTTCAGTTGTACCACGGCCGGCGATTGAGTGCCTTTCTGCAATCCTGCGGTACTGGTAATCGTACTCCAGCCTCCGTTTTTTGCAGCGTTGTAATACGTCGCCAGGCTGTTTTTCAGGGCGGCGTATTGCGCATTGTTCTGCCAAAGGGTAGAGTCGCTCGGTTTGTGCAACAGCGAGTCCGCCAGTTGCATGGCATCCATCTTTTTGCGGGGCACCAGCCAGTAGAAATTATCGGCGGTAATTGGTCCCTGGGTTTCGGTGGCCAGGGCCACAAAATGCGCTGTCAGGGCCAGCTCGGTTTGTACGAGTGCCGTATCGCTTTGCGAAAACAGGCTGGTGGTATCGTTTGCGGCTGTCCGCAGGCTGCTTACAGCCGAATCGGCCAGCGTTTGTGTTGCTGTATCGCGGTTATTTATACGGGTGGCTGTATCCGGAATGGGAGATGACCCCTGCCGGGCTATCGCCGCAGAATCTTTTGTCAACAGGGAGTCCATTCGTTCCTTCAGGCGTTCGGAAGGTTTTGTTTTGGCAGTTTCCGCGCTGCTTTCCGAAAGGCTCCAAAGTCCTCTGGCCTGCTCGGTCATGCCATCTGAGGTAAACCAGGCAAACTGGTTGCTTCGCACAATATAAAATTCACGCATCCGGTCTGCCTTGTCGGCGGGTACCTTTTCTTTCTGGATATAGGCTTCCAGGGCCGCACTATCCACGAAAAGATCCGAGTACGCGTTTTCCCGGGTAATGCTTTCGTCCCGCAACATTTTTGCCTTATTCGCACTTTCCGAGGTCATGGTACTGTCGGTGTCTCCCGAACTGCCAAACCATCCCTGCACCTGTTGGCACGAGGTAAGTAATCCTACCGCTACAATGCCGATCATCATCTTTTTCATACCTCTTATTTTGCAAAGCCTGTGCCTATTGCAACGAACGGGACAGGCGAAAGCGGACTCATTGCCAAAAAATTGATACGGATTTTAACAGCTCCGCCAAAAAAAATCCGGCCTGCAATCCCCGAATCTGCGCTTTGCGCCTTACTTTTGCCGTCCTTTCACAAAATCGCATGGGTGTGGTGACCCGGTGATAAGCCTGAAACAAACCCGGTTCTCCACGGGTGATTTTAGAAACGTGAAAAAAAAGATTCAATGAAACGTACATTTCAACCGCATCGTCGTCGTCGTAAAACAGTGCATGGATTTCGTAAGCGTATGCAAAGCGCTAACGGTAGAAAAGTGTTAGCCAGCCGTCGTGCCAAAGGCCGTCATAAGCTGACTGTAAGCGATGAAAGGAAATTAAAATAAAAACGGCCTGTATAAGGGCTGTCAGCCAGGCTGACTTATTTAACCTTTTTGAAAAGCTCTCACACGTTAAACCGTGAGAGCTTTTTTTCTTTCCACCCGGCGGCGGATCCGCCAATTACCTTTGTGCCATGGTCAAACGCTTTGGACTTTCAAAAACAGAGCGGCTGAAAAGCCGCAAGCAGATTGACCAGCTGTTTGCCGGCGGCAAGGGCTTTTCGGTTTTTCCCATCCGGGTGACCTATCTTTTTTTAGCAGACGAAGAGCGTGGCGTGAAGATGGGTGTTACGGTCAGCAAGCGGAATTTCAAAAAGGCCACGGATCGAAACCGTGTAAAGCGTTTGTTACGGGAAGCCTACCGCCTGCAGAAAGAAGAATTGGTGGCAACCGTACAGGCGAAAGAAAAATGCGCCGCGGTATTTTTTATTTATACCGGCAAAACCATGGCGCCGTTTGCGGACGTAAAAACCGCCATGGCGAAATGTTTGAAAAAATTAAGTGTGATCGTCAGCAGTGAAAATCCTCAGTAAAATACTGGCCTTTCCGTTTATCGCCCTGATAAAAATCTACCAGTGGATGATCTCTCCGCTGCTAGGACCCCGTTGCCGTTTTACCCCTACCTGCTCGCAGTACGGCCTGGAAGCGTTTCAAAAACACGGGCCCCTGAAAGGGCTTTGGCTCACCGCCCGGCGCATTGCCCGCTGCCATCCCTGGGGAGGGAGCGGTTATGATCCCGTGCCATGAGAGCAAGGGGCAACAAGCAATGGACAATAGGCAAGGAGTAAGATCCCGAGGGGTACTTATTCAAATTTTCTTTTATAAGAAAGCGTTTATTGTTAACAGTAAACGATTGCCGGTTGCTTCTGGGTTATTGAAAACTACATGTACCGGAATTTGTTTACGGCTTCTACCTTGTTTTGCACATGCAGTTTGTGGTAGATGTTTTTCATGTGCTTTTTGATGGTTTCCGTGCTCAGAAAAAGACGTTCCGCTACTTCTTTGTACTGCAGACCCTGCGCCACCAGTTGCAGCACTTCTTTTTCCCTTGTACTAAGCAGCGAGCCTTCCGATTTTACTTTTGGCTTTCTAAAAAAAGAAATTACCCGGCTGGCAATGTAAGGACTCATGGGTGCCCCGCCTTTTACCAGCTCATCCAGTGCATTGCTGATATCCTGCACGCTGGCATCTTTCAGCAGGTAGCCAACGGCACCGTTTTCCAGCGCCTGCACAATGTGGTCATCGTCTTCGTACATGCTGCACACCAGGCATTGCGTAAAGGTTTTTTCCCGCAGGGTGGCAATCAGTTCAATGCCGCTTTTGCCCGGCAGGTTGATATCAATAATGGCAATTTCGGGCGGGTCTTGCAACAGGGCCATGGCATCTTCTGCCGAGCCGTGTACGCTATGCAACAGAAAGGGTTCCTTGCTGCAGATCACATCCACCAGCGCCTGCTGGTACAACTCATTGTCTTCTACAACCGACACAGTTATCTTCATACGGTTTCATTTAACGGTACCATAAAATTTACACGGGTCCGTTCGTTTGTTTCTACGTCCAGTACACCGGCAATTTGCTGCATGCGTTTTTTCATGCCCCGCAAGCCGTTTCCGGCCTGTTCCCTTTGTTGGGCCACAAAGCCCTTGCCATCATCGGAAACGGTAATGTTCAGGGCATTGTCTTCAAGGCGCATCGTCAGGGTGCAGTTTTGGGCTTCGGAATGCTTCAGGCAATTGTGCAGGGCTTCTTTAACCGCCAAATAAATGTGGCGTCTTTTTTCGCCGTGAATGGTAATGGTTGGAATTTCTTCTGCCGGTAAGATTACCCGCAGGCTGATAGGACTGTTTTCGAACAGCGTTACCGCCTGCCGGCGAATATAAAACAGCAGGTTTTGCAACTGGTCATTTTCCGTATTCAGGCTCCACACCACTTCTTTCATTTTATGCGAAAGCTCGCTGATGGACGCATGGATTTTTTCTACCTCCTTGCGGCCTTCACTTTCGGGCAGCCTGTTTTTGGTCATTTCAGACTGCAGGCGCATGGCCAGCAAGCCGGCGCCAATGTCGTCGTGGATTTCTGCGGAGATGCGCTGCCGTTCGGCCTGTATCGTCAGTTGTTTTTCATAATCGCGGCGCTGCTGGCGGAGACGCCCCCGGTAATACAGCCAAATGCCGCAGCAGACCAGTGCTACCACTGCCAGAACGGCGCTGGTTTTAAACAGCCAGTGCTGGTACCAGGGCAGCAGAATTTCAAAATGAAACCTGGCCGGCTTTGAAATCACTTTGCGGTTTTCGTCGATGGCCACAATCTCAAAATCATACACCCCGGGTTCAAGCGCTACCATGTTAAAGGCGGTTTGTCCGGGTGCTCCCAACTGCCAGGTGCTGCCGGGAGTGTTGTGAATGCGGTATTGGTAAGTGATTTTTGAATACGGTGAAAAATAAGGCGTGGAAACCTGAAACTGCAGGTGGTTTTGGAAATGTTTTAACCGGTCGGCAGCGGCAAGGTGTTTTCCGTTAACGAGAATTTTATCAATATAGGATTGTGTGGTAATAGCCGATGGTTGGGTATGTTGTAGGGTGTACAGGCCGTCGCTTGTGCTAAAATAAAGGTGGTTCGCAAGGGTGCTGAAGTCATTGACACCGCCTTTCGATAAGGTAAAGGAATGGGCCTCTACGCCATCTAGCTCTTTGTTCAGCAATTGGAAGCGGTCGGCGTAAACCAGCCAGGTGGCACCGTCGATGGTTTTTATATCCTTGATAAAGTTAGAGGTAAGGCCTTCTTTTGCAGTAAGGTTTTGAAAACGGCCATTCTCATAAATCAGCAGTCCCTGGTTATAAGTTCCAATCAGCACTTTGCCGCCTACCGTTCTGACAGTGGAGGCATAGATGGGGTATCCCTGAAACAGCAAAGGCCTAAGCTTTTCCTGCGTCAGTACAAAAACGCCATCATTGTAAGCGGCAATTAAACTGTCGTGAAGCGAGGTAATGCTTCTGCAACGTGTTGCCTTGGCAAACAGCAATTTTGTTTCTAACCGTGGGTGCTGTTCCATCAGTTGCTCCAGGAAATACGACTGGATACCCCGGGGTGTGGCAACATAAACCATGTCCCCTATCACCGCAACATCCTTCACTGTAATGCCAACCGATAAAGGCTTTAGCGTATTGGTTACGTAATTGTAAGCAAATGATTCCACGGAAGCAGCGATGAAAAGATGCTCGGGGATAAAGCTGGAAATCCGCTCGATGGCGCCGGCTTCTTTGGGAATGGACAGGATGTGTTGCAGGTTGCCGGCGTCCGTCATTTTACACAGTCTGCCGGTAGCTTTTCCTAAAAACAGGATCCCGGATTCGGTATGCAGCCTTCTTACATTATGCCCGCGAATGGAAAGCGAATCATCCAGATTTCTAATGGGCTGTTCGCAGTACTGCACACACAGCCCTTTTTTCAAACTGCTCATCCAGCGGTTTCCCTGGTTATCGGTTACGATGTCGGAGAGGTTCATCCCTGCTACCTGCTCGTTTCCGTTATTGGTAAAGCTGTGTTCATTTGTATTGATCCAAACATCATTGCCAAACTCGGTGATGGTGTTGATAAAAGCACCGGTTTTTACAACGGCATGGCTGCGAAGGACGCCACCGGATTCAGTCAGTTTGTGATAAACCCCTTTTGTATTGACGATAAGGTAAAAGGTATCTTTCATGCTGACCTTTTGCAAACTCGCCAGCCTTAGATTCTGGACCTTTTCGTTGAACCTTAGTTTGGTGAGTGGCTTTCCGGCCTCGTAGCTGAAAAATTCAAAGCCATTGTAGCAAATCACTTTCTTCCCCACCTGCGCCAGTGAATTGGTGCCCAGTTTGACATAATGATAAGTGGATTCACCCGTAAGTAAATTATAAACAAAAAGTCCCTTTTTTGACGTGGCAACCAGTTCATTACCGCAAATAACCATTCGTGGAAAGTCCTGTTCGTCGAGGTAGTTATAGTCCTCCAGCAGGTGCAGTTGCAGGTCCTCAATATAAAAGATTTGCCCGCTGAAGTTGTGACACCAGATGCGGCCTTTTTTATCTTCTATCAGCCCGGTTAATGCCACTGAGTTTTGTCGGGGATGGTGAAGGTTGATAAAATTGACTCCATCGTAGCGGCTCACGCCAAATTCATGGGCCACCCAGATATAGCCTTTCCGATCCTTCAGCAGGTCATACGCTTCGGAAGACGGTTGATTGGGAATGCTAACAATTTCGTTTTTCTGGGCAAAGCCGGTTGCCATCAGAAACAAAAACAGAAAAGTCAGCAAAAAATAGAACAGGTTACGCAAATTCAGGTTGCATTAATCACTGCTCAAAGTAATGGATTTGATAAACGTACCGGGCGAAAAACGATGAACGCCAATTTTATAAAGCCAGTTACAACAGATCGGCAAATAAAAAAGGCATTGGGTTGATGACGTCATAGATTGCAAAAGGCAACAGCAGCCTTTTACCGGATCACGGCCTGCACATCGGGGTCTTTTTCCAAAAAAGCCATCTGCCGCAGGGCCCAGTTGCTGCGGGAGGCCACAAACGAATGCACCGGCTTCACGGTGTACACATTGGGGTTGCGCAGGCTCACGGCAATCATGGCGGCCTGCTTGCGGCTAAGGCTTTTTGCAGGTTTGTTGAAATAAGCCTGTGCGGCCGCTTCGGCACCGTAAATGCCTTCGCCCATTTCAATCACGTTCAGGTACACTTCCAGGATGCGTTCCTTTCCCCAGATCCATTCAATCATTTTGGTAAAATAAAGCTCCAGGCCTTTGCGGATCCAGTCGCGGCCCTGCCAGAGAAAAACATTCTTGGCCGTTTGCTGGCTGATGGTGCTGGCGCCGCGAACGCGGTTGGGTTTTTTCTGGTTGTACTCCATCGCCTTTTTGATGTTCTTCCAGTCAAAGCCGCTGTGATCGGGAAAGATCTGGTCTTCCGCTGCAATGACGGCCAGCTTCAGGTTGGGCGAAATTTCATCGCCGTTCACATAATCCCGCTTCAGGCCATGACCGCTGAAGATGCTGCCGATCTGTGTTAGTGTAAGGGGAGGATTGATCCATTTGAGGGCAACGATGTATAGCAATTGCGCTAGGAACAAAAAAAGAAGGAAGCGTTTGACGCTTCGCCAAATCCGTTGCCCCCTGCTTCGCTTTTCCGTTTTTTGTTTCTGTTTTGCTTTCACACTTCAATCACATTTACATAAACTACGTAACCTTAGCCTAAGCCTTATCCTCAACCTGCTCTCTAATGCCCTCCCGACTTGCCGTACATGATCAATCCCCACATCAGCACAATGCCAAAGCCAATCAGAATAATGCCGTTGATCTGGTTGATGCGGTGAATATTTTTCGGTGTCAGCTTCTGGCGGATCTTATCGGCCAGAACCACTTTCGCAATATCGGCAGCGAGGGCAATCAGCAGGGCGGTTCCAAAAATAACCATGCGGTAATCGAGCGAGTAGGAGATATAGGCGGTTGCCCATACAAACCAAAACACAATGATGCCAGGATTGAGCAGGTTTAAAACGCCGCCGGCGAAAAAAAGCTTGGCATAATCCCGCTTGCGGAACAGCACCAGTTGATCGCCGGTTTCGGAAACCTTTACTTTTTTAAAGAATAAAAAATAGATGCCGACAATGATCAGCAAACTGCTGCCGGCGATGCCTAACTGTACATCGTAATTGCTCAGCATCTTAAAGAACTGCGTAAAAAAATTACAGCATACTACCAGGAAAACATCGGATAGAAAAATGCCGGTAATAAAAGCAAGGCCACCTTTCAGGCCGTTGTTGATGCTTTGCTTGATGACGGTAAATACAATGGGTCCTACCGAAATGGCCAGTAGCAAACCCAGGGTAAGTCCTTTAATAACAGCATCTACCATACGCAATATGAAGTGGGCAAAGTAACGGAATGCAGGCGAAAAGCAAAGACAAGCTTTGGTTGGCCGGAAGCTTAGCCCTTACGGCTGGCGAGAAATACTTCCCAGTCTTTCAGCATTTTTCCCTTGAGCACCCTTGGGAACTTGTGCTGGCTGCCCAACTTGCCTTCGGCTTCCATAAACTTCAGAAAGGTTTCTTCCGGCAGCACCTCCACAAAAACTTCCTTCAGGGCCGATGTGCGTTCGGTGGCATAATCGTCGTTGAGCCGACAAAGGTGGGCATCAATTTGCTGGATTAGGGCAGTGGGGTCAACCGGGTCGTTGCAGGCAATGTACCATTTGTGGGCAAACAGGTTTTCGTACGGAAAGCCCACCACGGTAAATTCCGGAATGGAGATATTCAGTTCCTCGCTTACCAGTTGAATGGCCTTGTTCATGTTCTCCACGCTCAGGTGTTCGCCAACAAGGCTTAAAAAATGCTTGGTGCGACCGGTAATGACAATCTCGTTCCGGCTGCGGTCCACAAAACGGAGCGTATCGCCAATAAGGTAGCGCCAGGCGCCGGCGTTGGTGCTCATCAGCAAGGCGTATTCTTTTCCTTCTTCCACTTCGTCAATCAGCAAGGCTTTGGGGTTTTGCACCAGCTTGCCTTCGCTGTCAAAGTTGTGATCATCAAACGGCACAAACTCCATGAAGATGTTGTTGTCGAGGATCAGTTGCATGCCTTTGGCATCCTGTCTTGCCTTGTAGCCGATAAAACCTTCGCTGGACAGATAGTTTTCGATGTAGACAATGGGTTTGCCCAACAGTTTTTCAAACCCTTTTTTATAGGGTTCGAAGGCCACACCGCCGTGCACAAAAAATCCAAAGTTGGGCCATACGTCGTGAATGGTTTTGGCGCCGTAATGTTCTATCACCATCTCCATGCACATCTGGCACCAGGCCGGCACACCTACAATATAGCCGATGTCCCAGTCTTTGGCATGTTCTACAATCTCGTGCAGCTTTTCGTTCCAGTCCTTCATTTTGGCAATGCGGCCGCCGGGTTTGTAAAACGTCTGGAACCAGAAAGGCCGGTTTTTGGCCAGGATGCCGCTAAGGTCACCGGCATACCAGCCCGCCGCTCCTTTTTGCAGGTCGGTGGCGCCCCCTAGCATCAGAAAGCCTTTGGTCATGGCATTGCGGGGCAGGTGGTGGTAGTTGAAAAGCGAAAGCATTTGCCGGATATAATTCACCCGGTTGCTGCGCAGCATTTCTTTGGTGACGGGAATGTATTTGCTGGCAGCTTCAGACGTACCGGAGCTGAGGGCATAGTATTTTATTTTTCCAGGCCAGGTGACGTCCGGGGTTCCGTCGAGGGTTTTTTGCCACCACTCGCTATAGATTTTGGAGTAATCGTGTACGGGAACGGTTTGCTGAAACGCACGATCGATGTCAGGGCTTAAGAGGATTTTGTCGAACCCGTACTGCTGACCAAATTCCGTAAAGCGGGCTCTTTTCAACAGTTTTTTAAGCACCCTTATCTGTTGGCTGCGGGGATTTTTTTTTGGGAGACGTAATGCACTGGCAATCGCTTTCGGTAACGTAATATCAAGTATTCTCGCCATCAACAACCTTCTTACGGAAACACTAAGTTACCCCATCGCTCCCTAAATCGGGATAATGTCGAAAAATTGTTTTGACATCCTGCAGGGGTTCATAATTGCGGGCATACCAGTAGTCGAGTAGCTGCCGGTTTTCCGTAGCCGCTACATCTGCAGACTGCTTTTTACCATTGGGCGCCAGTATGCTCCGGCGCAGGCAAGGCAGGGAGGAAGAAGGCTTTGAATACCCTACCCAGGTTCGTTTGCCCGTTAATACAGCAAAGCAATTGCGGAGGAACCGAAGGGGTGCATCCACCAAAAAAAGCTGCAAGGGAAAAGTGAGGAGAAAGAACACGGCGGTCACCGTATCGATGAGCCGCTTGAGGCGCCGGTTGGAGGCTTTGGCAATGGCAAAGCTGGTTTCGGTGGAAAGGATCTCGCCGCTGGATGTGCTGGTATCGGAACCCACGATGCTGCAGGAGCCCAGCGCATGGTACCGAAATTTCAACCCTTTTTGCAAGGTTTCGGTCAGGCTGATAATGCGTTTGTACGGCAGGCGGCCGGAACAGAAAATCAATTCTTTTGCCTGCAAGGTTTTGGCAATTTCATCCAGCCTGTCCACATGGGCAATCATGTCTTCCGAGGCCCCATTGATTCCTACCCGCCCGATGATGCGTTCACCAAATCCTTTTTTCTGCAAGAACGATTGAACGGCATTGTACTCCGAAACGGAAGCGGCAATCAAAATGTGCGGACGTGAAGACGCATCCGGCGGTTGCTGCACCAGTCCGGCCTTTACCAATAAGAACCGCTGCGCCATAATCAGCACCAGGGCCAGCAAAGCACCCAAGAGTACAATAGCCCTGGAAAAGCGCAACGATTCGGGGAGCAAGGCATACAGGGTAAGCAGTGTTACCGTTGCTATCAGCGTAGAGCGAATAAGATTGGAATGTTTATAATACCGGTCGTAAAGGCCGGCATAATAAGCGGCCGTAAGGTACACCAGTGTAAACACCGGGAACGAAACCAGTAGTAATTTATCGGGATACACGGTATCGGTACGCACCAGCGTTGCCCACACTTCTTTCACCAGCCAAAAGGAGAGCAGGATAAAAACCGCATCAATCACCGGAATGCCGATAAAGATGATGGCCTTGGTAAGGGCCGCAATAAAGGCCCGGACCCAGATGGCGGCCTGGATGGAAAAATGAAAAACCCCTGCTTTTACACCCCCGTAATGTTTTTTGACAAATACGCTCATGGCATAATAAAACATCCGCACATAGTTCAGGCTTCCCCGCTTGGTGCTTTCGCCCTTGAAATGGATGATGGTGGTGTCGGCAACATAATAGTTTTTAAAGCCTGCTTTCTGGATGCGGTAACTCAGGTCCACATCCTCGCCGTACATAAAAAACGCTTCATCAAAACTGCCGATCGTTTTCAGCACATCGTGCCGCACCAGCAGGTAGGCGCCGGCCAGTACGTCCACCTCGTGGTTTTGTTCTTTGTCCAAGTGGCCCA
Source organism: Flavisolibacter longurius (assembly GCA_014163555.1). Classification (GTDB taxonomy): domain Bacteria; phylum Bacteroidota; class Bacteroidia; order Chitinophagales; family Chitinophagaceae; genus Flavisolibacter. Next base: position 165,843 of record JACJGO010000002.1, on the reverse strand, counting down.
GGTGATAACGGCTGAACAACTTTGATTTGGGAAAAAGCCGTGCAAAGCCGAACAGCTTGAACAGAGAGGTAAGGGGGGAAGGAAAGGCCCGTTTGCTTTCTTTTAAAAAAGCCCCGCTGCCATCGATCATTTTTACGCCCAGGGCACCGCAGTCGGAATGATTTTCGAAAAACCGGATACAGGTGGAAAAGCTGTCTTCGGCTACCAGGGTATCGGGATTAAGAAACAAAACGTATTCACCACGGGCTTCTGCCAGGCCACGGTTACAGGCTTTGGCAAAGCCCGCATTGGCGCTGCTGCGAATAAATTTTACATATGGAAAACGGGGTGCCAGGTAAGCCAGGCTTTCATCGGTAGAGTGATTGTCAACCACAATCACCTCGGTCTCCACATCCTCTGCCGCTTTTAAAACGGAATGCAGGCATTGCTCGAGGAAATACTTGACGTTGTAATTAACTATGATTACCGATAGAGTCAAAAGCCGGGTAGGTTTGTAAACCGGCAAACATACAAAAAACAAGATCATGGCAGGGAGGAGAAACGGCTGCCCTGTTGATACAGGTATGGTTTGCCGGGTTTGGATTTTAGGACAATCCTATTGGTTTGAAGTCAAGGGGTTTGTAGTACAGGGTGGTGGGTTGGTCGCAGGCAATCCGGAGTTTATAAACATTAAACCCCTTCAGGGTTCTGGTTTCATCTTGTGCATTTGTTCGCCGGGTTTTCACCCGGCGCTATTCACACGAAAGCCCTTCGGGCTTCTAGTGAGAGGCATTTGATTAAAGCTTTATACATGCCTAAACCCTCATTCATCCGTAGACTTTATTCTTTGGCAAATGGATTTATTCATCTGCCATCTGAATGGATTTTTCGTTTGCAATCTGAATGGTTTGCCCGTAGACTTGGTTTTAACGTCCGGCCCCGGAGGGGCCAAACCTGAGTAGCCACCGGTGCAACCGGTGGTAAAGGGCGCAGAGAAACAGCCCCGACCCCGGAGGGGTCGAACAACCGAGTACCAAATGCTATTTCATCCCGAAGCGGTTACACCAATTCGTGAATTACAATAAATGCCTTTTGTTGCGCAGCCATTCAAAGGTCATCTGCCGGCAGTGAGGACACCGCCGGTGGCAGGCGAGGGGAGGAAAATAAAATAATCATATTCCCGGCAGAAGATTCTTTTTACTGTCCAAAACAAAAAGCCTCGGCCAAAAAACTGGCAGAGGCTAAAAGATGTATTGTACAAAAGCAAGGGTCTGTGCGGTAGAAAGCCCCTCCACCGGAGGGGCTTGGGGAGGCCGCCCTACTGCATCCGGATCCTATTACCAGCCGGCATATTCTTGCGCATTTCTTCCATCATCTTATCCCGCTCGGCGGTGAACTCGGCTGCCGTTATGCGTTTGCCGTCTTTGGGCTCCTTGATTTTGTTAGCTGAAACCTTGGGCGAAAATTCAATGGCTTTGACTACCGTCTGGCCACGGTTCATATCCAGTTCCAAAATAAGCCCCGGCAGTTGCCCCTGGAAATTGGGTCCGGTGGGCACCGGAACTTCTGTGGTAAACCAGGCCACTACAGGTACCGTATCGGTCACCATCTCCCGTTTCATTTCGCCGTTTTCCATTGTCACCCGGGGACGGGTCACCACGTTGTTCGCTGTTGCTTTGCGGGCTGTAAAATTCAGAATGGGTTTTGTTTCATCACTCAGCTTCCACTGCAGACGGGAAACGGTATCGGTTACTACAAAACTTTTATCAAACATTTCCCGCTGCTCCACCCGGGCACCGGTGGCAAGGTTGGTATAAATAACTTCGTTGGAGGCCATGCGCATTTGGATCACCATGCCGCCGCCGGAAAATGTGCCGCCGCCTTCCTCCGCTGCTGCATTGGGCAGGAACTGGTAAAGCGAATGCTCGGGAGTAAAAAGGAGTTCGTATTGATCGCTGCGAGACTTGGGCATCCGGTCGAGCTGCGCCTGTAGTTCGGGTGGAATATTGCCTCCACCGCCGCCAAAGCGCACATTGGTCATTTGCATGGTCCGCTCGTAAACGACCTTTCCTTCTTTGGTTTGTGCCGCCGCGGCCAGGGTAAAGGTTACAGCAGCCATAAGCAGAACTTTCTTCATAACAATCTGGTTTTTTTCAAATGTAGTACGACAAGTTTCGCATTGTTGTTAATTGGCGTTGAAACGACGTTAATAATAGTTAAGAGAATGATGAGCGGCAAATAGTTGGGCTATTTTTGTTTGGATGGTGAAAGCGAGGAATATCAAATGGATGCCAACACTGATGGCGATTACAATCTTGACCATTGCGGGCTTCCAGATCTATTGGTTGAACAAGGCATACGAAAGGGAGCAACGGACCCTGGAGATGCGCACCAATATTTTATTTCGTGAAACCGTCCGCTCCCTGCAGGCCGCCAAGCTAAAATTGGACAGCCTCTCCGCCGACTCCGCCGGTCTTCCTTCCCGCCGGGTCATCTACCGCGAACTGCCCGACCGGCCAACGGTGCAGGTGGTGCAACAGGAAAAAATGGTGGGCATGATGGATGTGCTGATGCAGCGTACCCGTGATACGTCGGTACCCAGTCTTATCATCCGCCGGGGCGACAGCATCCGGGTTTTTCATGACAACATTTCGCCGCGCCAAAACCGCATCATGCAGTTTCTTTTTGATGTTGATGCCCTGCAGGATTCGATCCGTGTTGGCGAAATTGAAAAAACCTACAGTGCCCGGCTCAAAGAGCAAAACCTGGTGGTGCCTTTTCGAGTCAGCCGCATTGAAACGGTAGATACCATCCCAGACCGCCGCCGCTTCAACGAGGTGACGCTTGGCTTTGCCAATCCTGTTACTTATCGCCTTGACCTGGAAGGAACGTTTCCCTTTATCTTGAAGCGGATGAGTCCCTCCATTATCTTTTCCATTTTCCTGGTAGGCGTTACCTTTCTTTCCTTCATGCTGCTGTACCGCAACCTGCTGCGACAGCGCCGCCTGGCCGATGTGAAAAATGAATTTATCTCCAACATCACCCATGAGTTGAAAACACCCATCGCCACCGTTAGTGTGGCCATTGAGGCCCTGCGCAGTTTCAGCGCCAGCCTCGACCCGCAAAAAACAAAAGAATACCTCGATATTTCGGCCAATGAATTGCAGCGTCTTTCGCTGCTGGTAGACAAGGTGCTAAAGCTTTCGATGTTTGAGAAAAAAGAAATTGAGCTGCGCTACGAACCGCTGAACATGCAAAGCTTGGTGGCTGAAGTAACGTCTTCGATGCGCCTGCAGTTTGAAAAAAAGAAAGCAGATGTGCAGATACATGCCGAAGGAGATGCCAATCTGCAGGGTGACCGTCTGCACCTGGTCAGCGTGTTGTTCAACCTGCTCGACAATGCCTTAAAGTACAGCAACGAGTCTCCCGAAATTAGCATTGGCTTGAAAGACTGTGGAGCGCACCTGCAACTGGTAGTGGCCGACAATGGCATTGGCATTGCACAGGAATACCACAATCGCATTTTCGAAAAATTCTTCCGGGTGCCGCACGGCAATGTGCACAATGCCAAAGGGTATGGCCTGGGTCTGAGTTACGTGTCGCATGTAGTGCAAAAGCACGGTGGCACCATCGAGGTTTCTTCCGAAGAAGGAACGGGCAGCCGCTTTACCATTACACTGCCAAAGCAAAAACTATAGTGGCCAGAAATTGCCTGTATCCGTGCAGAATGGTTTTCAGTAACAGGCCAAAACAATTATTTTAAAGCAGGATCTCTTTTCACTCACCACTCACCATTCACCACTCACAAAAAGCCTTTGCGCCTGGGCCAACGCTTGCAGCTTTTCTTCCTAATTTCACTCCATGAAAAAAATAAAGGTTTTATACGTGGAAGACGAAACCTTCCTGGCCAAGATCGTAAGCGAAACGCTGGAAAGCCGGGGCTATGAGGTTGTGCTGGAAGAAGACGGCGGCAGGGCCGTACAAAAATTCAACGAAACAAAACCTGATGTTTGTGTGCTGGATATTATGCTTCCCAACAAAGACGGCTTTGCCATTGCTGATGAAATAAGGGAAAAAGATACCGAAGTGCCGATCATTTTTTTAAGCGCCAAATCGCAGACAAACGACGTGGTGAATGGTTTCAAACTGGGCGCCAACGACTATATCCGCAAACCGTTCAGCATTGAAGAACTCATCGTTCGCATTGAAAATGTAATGCGGCACAAAGCAGCGCCGGTTGGCGAGCTGGAAGAAGTGGCCATCGGTCAGTACACCTTTAACATGCTCCGGCAAACGTTGAACCATGCTGCCGAACAACGCAAACTCTCTTACCGCGAAAGTGAGCTCCTGCGGCTGTTGTACGAAAACCGCGACAAGATTGTGGAGCGCAGCGAGATCCTGACCCTGCTCTGGGGAAGCGATTCCTTTTTCAACAGCCGTACGCTGGATGTGTACATCACTAAACTACGCGGCTACCTCAAACACGATCCTTCCATTGAGATCATTACCATCAAAGGCATTGGCTACCGCTTTGTGATGAGCTAGTGGCACAGCTTTTACTGCACTGCCTGTATGGCCGCAGTGAAAAAAAAGTGGACGGTGAAACGATGGCTCCTTTTCGTTTCGGGTGTTTTGGTGCTGTTTGTGATGCTGATGATTTTCCTGGCAAATTTTTATATAGAACCGGTTCTGCGCAAGCGCCTGCATACGCTGGTGGTGGATGGCTCCGACAGCCTGTACACCTATACCTTGGGCGGATTGAATGTAAACTTCTGGGGGGGACATGTGGGGGTGAACAACCTGCAGGTGCAACCCGACAGCAACCGCTACCGGCAACTGAAAGCCGATGGCAAACTGCCGGCACTGGTGATGCAGTTGGATGTAGCCCGTGCAGACATTAAAGGCATTGCCATTCTTTCGCTCCTGTTTGGGCGAAAGATCGTGATCGACGAGATCTCGTCGCAGAACGCCAATGTAAAGTTGAGCCGCTATGTAAAGAACCGCGAAGAAGTAGCCGCTTCGGAAGAAAAGCTTCCGCTTTGGAAAGCCATTCAACCTGCCATCAAAGACGTAAGGGTAGAACGGATTAAACTTGACGGCATCAAGTTTCTTTATAAAAACGAAGATGGGGAAGAAGGCAAGCTGCAGTTTGACCGCTGCGATGCCCTGTTTGAGAACATTCGCATCGACAGCGCGGTGGTTGACGATACCAGCCGCATGGGCTATGTAGAGCATATTTCGTTCCGGCTGAACGACCTGAAATACCGCACAACCGATTCTGCCTATAAAATGAAAGCCGAATGGATCACCTACAACTCGGCGCAACGCCTCCTGCAGGTAGAAGACTTTAAGCTGCAGCCTACCATCAAAAACGAAGACCGTAATGATTCCATGCGAAAATCGTGGTACACCGTAACCTTTGACAAGGTCAGTTTCATGGGCCTGCGGATCGACAAATACCTGCAGCAAAACCGGGCGGTTGCCGATAGTGTGATCTTTCAGCGTCCAACGCTGGCGGTGTACCAGGACAAGCTGGGACAAAAAAGTTACGACAGCAAGATTGGCCGCTATCCGCACCAGTTGCTGATGAAAGCACGATCAGTGATTGCGATCAAAAAGTTTGTGGCCAGCGACATGCAGATCGACATCACGGAAAAGCACGAGGAGACAAGGCAGGTAGGTACGCTGCAGCTAACCGATATTAACCTGACCGTGCTGAATATTGTAAACGATCCGGCGCTGGTCCGGCAGAATCCTGTCAGCACCGCAGAAGCATCGGGCAAGATCATCGGCAGCCCGATTCAGACCACTTTCCGGTTTTACCTCGACTCTGCCGAAGGCCGCTTTGATCTGAAGGGACGAATTGGCACCGTAACGGCTGCACAGCTAAATCCTGTTTCCACCCGGCTGGCCAATATCGAAGTGCCCTCGGTCCAGATAGCGCAGGTTGATTTTTTTGTACGCGGCGAAGATTACGAAGCCACGTCGGATGTACAGATGTTGTACAGCAACCTTGCCCTGGTGTTTCGAAAACGGGATGAAGAAACCGGGGCCAACAAAACACGAAAATTCTGGACGAAAATTCTTAACCGTTATGCGATCAATACAGCCAATGCCGGCGAACGCAAAGCCGAAGGTGTTCGGGTGGCGCGGCTGACCACGCAGTCGTTTTTCGGAATGATCTGGAAGGCTGTTTTTGAAGGCATGCAGCGCATTATGCTGAAGTCGGGGCGGGTAGGCTAACAAGGATAGACAACCGTTAAATATGGCTTTTAAAAGGTAGTAAAAGTGGACAGGAAAATGCAGAGGGTCACTATGCTATTTCCCTGTCTACTTACTCATTACTCTGCTGGTTTAGCAGGCGGCCTGATTGCATTCCTTCCAGCTTCCAGTATCGGAAGATTGCTTTCGGTAGGAATGTAAATGACAGTTTTGTCATTCAGGTTGTTTTGTTGCCGCACCCACAGGTATTGAATATACTTTTCCGTTAAGGCGCCGTTCTCGATCCGGATGGCCTGGCTGGCGCCTTTTGCCCGTTCCACCTCGGCGGCGGCATTCAGCTTTTCCGCTTCCAGGTTTGCCTTGGCTTCTTCAATCTTGATCCTCCGGTTTTGCTCTGCTTTTGCAAATTCAGCCCGGCCGCTCATTTCCTGCTGCCATACATTGTACTTGGGACAGCCCACAAGAAAAACGGCCGTAATAAAAAGTCCCGTCAACACGGCAAGTGTCGACCATTTAACCAAAAGCCTTCTTTCCCGTATGGCTTCTACATTGTTGTTTGTCATTTGTTTTGTTTTTATCGTGAATGATGATTTTTTCAAAGCGGCAATATAGGACAGTGCCGGTGAGGTTTGAAAGGTAAACTGTAGCAATTCGGAAATAGAGAGGGATGGTGTGGCTGTTTGTTTTTATGTACAAAGAATGATTCCTGTTCAACGGTTACCATTTCTATTTAATCAAAAACCACGAAGGGAAAATTGGCTTCAAATAAAAAAGAAAAGCAGCACACAGGTGCTGCTTTTCTTTACGATTCTACTGCCGGCAACGCTATGATCAGTGTTGTTGCAGCAGGTATTTTTCCAGGGCATCAATCGCCTGCTTTTTAATGTCCGGGGGCAGGAGTTCCTGGTCGTGCCACTCGTCATGTTCACGTTTGAAACTAAACGTAGGAAACGCGTTGTTGTCAGCTTCTGAAATAAACGTATAGCGGTCGTCTTCAAAAATCACCCGGTAATTGATGTTCTGGCTGTTGACCGCGATATTGGTTGAAAACAAATCTTCCATGGTTTCGATTTTTGGTTATGGGTTAACGTTATAGCGTCCTTTGCTTATTGTCCATTGCCATTCGACTAATTGGTTCCCCGCTCCGCCAGTTCGTTGGTCTGCTCCAGCAGTTGCAGGATCTGGTCAAGTTTTGGCGCCAGGATGATCTCGGTACGGCGGTTCCGTGCCCTTCCTTCCGGTGTGCTGTTGGTGTCAACGGGTTCAAAATAACTGCGACCCGAAGCCGTAACCCGAACCGGGTCCACCGCGTACGTATTGGTAAGCAGGCGCACAATGGAAGTAGCCCTGGCCACACTCAGCGCCCAGTTGTCTTCAAAAGTTCTGCGAATGGGAATAGAATCCGTATGTCCTTCTACCACTACGTTGATATCCGGATTGTTGTTCAGCGCCTGGGCCACGGTTTGCAAGGCTGCTTTTCCTTTTTCATTCACCACGGCGCTGCCCGAAGGAAACAGGAGGCTTTCCTGCATGCTCACATACACCCTTCCGTTTTTGGTAAATACGCTCAACTCGTTGGAGTTAAACCCTACCAGCGCATCGGCCATTTTCTTACGCAGGTTTTCCACGGCATCGCGTTGCTGCTGCAACAGGCGGCGCAATTCCAGCAGGCGTTGCTGTTCTTCTTCCAGTTGTTTTTGCGTGAGGTTGGCCTGGCCCGAAGCCTCTGAATATTTTTTCAGGGCTTCATCAATTTGCGAGATAAGCCGTGCATTGTCTTTTTGCAGGTTCTCTACCTGGTTGCGCAGCCTCACCACTTCGTCGTTCAGTTGTGTGTTCTGGCTGAGCAGGCTTTGCTCACGGTCGAGGGCAGCCTGGTATTTTTTGGTGGATACACACGAAGTGAGAAAAAGGACAAGCAGGGAAAGAATGAAGAGACTGTTTTTGGATCTTATCATCAGAGAAAGTTTTGCGTAAAGTTCGGGAAAAAACTATGCCATGTGAGAGAAAGGATATTGGGATATTGCGTTATTGGGATACTACATTCTATACCAGGTCGGTTAGTGTAAGCCAGCAGATGCGATGACAATAGAACCTGTTCTCTTATACCTCATAAATGTACAAGCAGCAATGTCATAACAACTCAATATCGCAATATCTGATTATCCCAATATCCTTCCTTAACCTTGCCCCCATGCACATCAATTTCGAATTCAAAGCAAGGCGTAACAATATCGAAGAAGCCGAAACTATTTTGCAGAGGGAACAACCCCTGTTCGTCGGCGAAGACCACCAGATTGACACCTATTTCAATGTACCGAACGGGCGGCTGAAACTGCGGGAAGGCACCATTGAGCAGGCGCTTATTTTTTACCAGCGTACCAACGTGGCCGGCGCCAAACAATCCGATGTGATTCTTTACCAGCACCCGGCCGATGCGGCGCTCAAACAGATCCTGGTACAGTCGCTGGGTGTAAAAACGGTGGTGGATAAACGCCGGCGGATCTACTTTATCGGCAACGTCAAATTTCATTTTGATACGGTAGTAGGATTGGGCAGTTTTATAGAGGTAGAAGCCATTGACAAAGACGGCAGCATCGGGCTGGAAACGCTCAAAGAGCAATGCCGCCATTACCAGCAACTGCTAGGCGTAGGGGACGAAGATTTTATTGCCGGGTCGTACAGCGATCTGCTGCTGGCAAAAAAATCCTCAGTTGATTAAGGCTCGTTTTTGGGTAACCCGGAGACTAACGGTTTGAGATTGTACCAATTAGATTAAAATCAGCTTTCTGGCATAGCTTTTTGAGTATTGATAAAAAAAGCGGCTATGAAGAAAGACAATAAATACACCGAGCCGGAATTGTCGGACCTGACAATTGACGACCTGCTGAACGAAAGTTCAGCACAAGTGAACGGGCACTACTTTCCGGAAGACGATGAGCTGGACGAGGACGATGATGAGGATGTAGGTGAGGAGGATGACCTGATTCTCGGTGACGAAGACGAACTGGAAGGTGATGAAGAAGAATACGAGATTGAAATGGACGATGATGCAGACCCCGATGATTTGGATGAGGATGATTTGATTCTGGATGCCGATGATGACATGGAAGAAGACGAAGAAGACGATCAGCTTTAAGTAGAGCCCGGGATCTGGGAGATAGTCACGCAAACCGTTTGCGTGACTATTTTATTTTACCAGCTCCCGCAAACGCTGCGCATCCACCGGTGCATAGCCGTGAATATCGTTATTGAAATAAGCCCAAACCGTATGGCCCTCCTCTGCCCAGCCCCTCATTTTTTGGGCATAACCCTGTAGCATTTCATCGCTGTAAGCGGAAGCATACAGTTCTTCGGGGCCGTGAAAACGCAGGTACACATTTTTGGCCGTGATCATTTCTGAATACGGAAACACATTGCCCGATTGTGAGATGACCAGGCCAATATCATATTGCGTCATCAGCGTCAGGCTTTCCTCGGTAAGCCATGTATCGTGGCGAACTTCCAGCACAAATTCGTGGGGATGATAGGTAAATTTCAGGAGGCGATAAAACGCTTCCGCAATGTCATAATGAAAGCGCAGTATTGAGGGCAACTGCACCAGTACCGGCCCCATTTTTTGCTTCATGGGGCTAAAAACAGTAAAGAAGCGCTCCAAGGGTTCTTCCGGCTCCCGCAGCTTTTTCATATGGGTAAGAAAGCGACTCATTTTCGGACAGAATAAAAAATGGTCCGGAACGGTGGCTGTCCACTTCTCTACCGTTTCTACCGATGGCAGCCGGTAAAAGCTCCCATTGATCTCCGTCGAGTCGAAAAGGGTAGTATAATACGGCAGCCACTTATTCGTTGGAAGCTTTTGCGGATAGAACAATCCTTTCCATCCCTTGTAACTCCAGCCTGATGTGCCAATGTGAATGCGACCGCTCATGCCTCTTACCAAAATAAATTTGGGGCCATACAACGGTTGGGCCTTGCGCATCGTCAATGAAAAGGTGTCGTTCCCGCAAGGGTAAAGAGGCACTGTTCACGCATCAATGAAACAACTCTTTCGTAAAAAATCGCCTGATGTGGTAGTAGTAGAAACGCAAAAGTCCATGCCTTCGCTGCTGGCCTGTTTGCTTTTTGACTTTATTGGCTACGCCTCTTTTGGTGTGCCCATCCTGGGTGAGTTCCTGGACATTGTATGGGCGCCAGTTTCGGCTCTCATCTTTTGGAAAATGTTTGGTTTCCGGAAAGGGTTTTTGGGTGGCGCCTTCAGCTTTTTTGAAGAGCTGATGCCCGGACTGGATTTTATTCCAACGTTTACCATAAACTGGTTCCTGTTGTACTTCAAACACAACAAGGGAACCCTGTCTATCCGGCCTGCAGCCCGGTAGGAGCCTGCACCAGGTCTAATTGCTTATTCAGCACCACAAATTGCGCCGCAAATCCCGGCGCAATTTTGCCATAAAGATGGGCCATCTTCAAGAGCCGTGCAGGATAAAGAGAGCACATTCGCAAGGCTTCTTCCGTATCAACACCCACTTTCATCACCAGGTTATAAAACGCTTGGTACATGCTGATGGCCGACCCGCTCAGGGTTCCGTTGCACTCGTATTTATCTCCCACCAGGTGATGCTGGTAAGCGCCTTCTGTGGTTTCGGTAACGGCATCGGTGATGGCAAACAAGCGGTCGCCCATTAGTTTTTTAGCAATAGCAATGGCCGAAAAATCAACATGATGCCCATCGGGAATAATGCTGGCCAACACGCTTTGGTGTTGCAGGGCGGCGCCTACCAGGCCCGGTTCGCGGTGGTGCAGGGGACTCATGGCATTGAACAGGTGCGTAACAGCAGGAATACCTTTGTCAAAACTTTCGATGGCCTGTGTGTAGGTAGCGTTGCTGTGCCCTGCGGAAACAATAATGTCTGCATCCAGCAAAAGCGCAATGATTTCATCGCTGCATACTTCCGGCGCAATGGTGATGGTTTTGATCACGCCTTCGCCGTAGGCCAGCAGGCTTTTCACTTCGTCTGTTGTGGGCGAATGAATCAGGGCTTCAATATGGGCGCCCCGTTTGGTGGGATGCAGCCAGGGACCTTCCAGGTGGATTCCCGCCACGCCTTTTCCACCCGCCTTCCAGTACTCTCTTACAGCATCGATGCCTTTGCGAAAAACGTCCATTGTATTGGTGGCCAGTGTGGGTTGAAACAGGCAAGTGCCTTCGGCGGAAAACACCTCATGCATTACCTGCAGCGTTTGCGCATTGGGATAGACGGCAAACAGTTTCTGGGCTGCCCCGTACACCTGGAAATCAACAAAGGCCGGCGCCACAAAACAATGCGTATTGTTGGTCACAAACGGCATATTTCCATCCGGTGTTACGGCCTGGATAATGCCATCCTCGATAATGATCTGCTGGTTATAAAGCCAGTCTTCTCCCGTAAAAAGCTTTTCTGCCCTCAGAACTGTTTGCATAGCCTAAATGTAAACTTCCTAAAAATTAGTACACCCAATATCTGCCCTCCAACCTACTTCACCCTCACCAGCACCATCTCCGTCACTTCTTTTTCCCTTGTGGCAGGATTGATAAAGGGCAGTTGCATGGTCGTGATTTCGTAATCTACATGCGAATAGGTTTGCAGGACCGGTTGTTTGATCTCATGCAGGCGGTTGCGATCTGTCAAAATCCAGATGGGACCGGGCTGTTGCAGCACCGAATCCGAAAACTCCTTGCGCAGCTCCGCCGTATAAAAATTGTACGACGAGCTGTAGATGCCCGGCATAAAATACACCTGCTTCGGATCTACTTTACCCCGTGTAGCAAAGGCCAGTTCGTTGCCGCCCTGGTAAGTGAGCAGTTGGGGATAAAAGTTTGTATTCAGCAGGTAAAACGTGAGCAGCGAGGTAACCACTGACGCCATCACCAGTTTGGGTAACAGCAATTGCACCCGCAGCAGAAAAAGTCCGCCAGCCGCCAGCAAAACAAAAAATCCCAGGATAGCCCAGATGTTTGTGACCGGGAAGGCCCAGATGTTGATCGCTCCGGCCAGCAGCAAGATCAGCGTACATAGAATAATCTGCGTCAGCAAAAACGGCCGCAGGTTTTTGCGCTTGTCCCACTGCGCCAGCAGAAAGGAGGCCGTCATCACAGCGGTGGAAGGAAAGATGATGTTGAGGTAGTGCGGCAGCTTGAACCCCGAGAAGGTAAGCATCAGTCCCAGCACCAGGAATGTACCCAGCGTCAGCCATTCGCCGTTGCGGTTAAGAAAATGCTTCAGCCGTTTAAAGAAGGCCGCAAAGGCCAGGATGCTCCAGGGGGCAAAGGCCCAGAGCAGGGAATGAAAAAAGAACAGGTAATCGTTTTTGGCATCGGCGCCAAAAGAGTCGCCCTGGAAGCGCTCAAAATTTTGTTGCCATAAAATGAACGCCACACCGGAGCGGCCGCTTTTTCCCCTTATCACTTTCTCCGGGTGCAGGTCGTACTGCAGGTAATAACAGTACACCACCGGTGAAATAAAAACCGCAAAGGCGGCGATGATCACCAGGAGCTGCGGGTGAAAAAAGCTGCGCCAGTCGCGTTTGTAAAGAATATAAAACAGGATGCCCACTCCCGGCGTAAACACCGCAATATGGCCCTTGGTGCAAAAGCCCAGTGCCAGTCCCAGCGCCACACCAACGGCATTGATCAACCGTTTATGGTGCACCCAATCTACCAGTTGCCAGGTGGCCAACACGATCGATGCCGTCAAAATCGCATCCATCCGCACATCATTGTTGGCCAGGATATAAGCAAAGGCCGAAGCGGTGATGAGCGCCGCCAGCCGGCCCACTTCGCTGTTGTTGTATAAACTCTTTCCCAGACGATACGTAGAATACGTGCCCAGGATAGTAAATAAAAACGAAGGGACCTTATAAGCAAAACCGGTAACGCCAAAAACAGAATAACTCCAGGCAGCCAGCCAGAAGTGAAGGTGCGGTTTGTCGAGGTAGTCTTTACCGTGGTCAACCAGGCTTACATAATCGCCGGTGAGGTACATACGCAGGGCAATGGCGGCATGGTGGGCCGAATCGTTATCCATCAGCGGCACAAACAGCCCCAGGAGGTACACCACCCCCAGCAGAAAAAACAACACCGCATATTGCGATCGGGAAAACACGGTTGGCTGCACAGCAAAAATTTTGCGCAAAGTAACCGCGGAATGACGGGATTTCGGCCGAATTAGAAGGATTGTTTCCTGACCGCCCGGCTCACGTTCATCCGGTTTTTAGGAAGGGAATGAAACTGATCAAGATTCGTTTCCACACTTCTATTTAACTGGTGAAGCAGGTTTTTAGGTTTCGCCAGTCCAAGAATCCGGGTAATCCATTTAGAATCCAGCGAATCTGCGGTTAGAGCTTCAACAGCCGCTCAATTGCCGCATCCAGCGTTTCTTCCTTTTTGCAGAAACAAAAGCGCAACACCTGGTGGTTTACTTCCTGCTGATAAAAAGCCGCTACCGGGATAGTGGCAACGCCGGCTTCTTTGGTCAGGTGAATAGCGAAGTCCCTTTCGCTTTGCGCAGAGAGATCTTTGTATGAATAAACCTGGAAATAACTGCCGTGAGTAGGAAGCGATTGAAATTTTGTGCCTTCCATGCCTTTTTGAAAATAATCCCGCTTTTGCTGCATAAAGGCGCCCAGCTCCAAGTAGTCTTCTCTTTTCTTCAGGTAATTGGCAATCGCTACCTGCTTGGGCGTATCGCAGCTAAAGGCATTAAACTGGTGAATCTTCCGGAACTCGGCCATCAGCTCCGGCGAGGAAACGCTGTAACCCAGCTTCCAGCCGGTGCAGTTGTACACTTTTCCAAAGGAAAACGAAACAAAGCTCCGCTGGAGCAGGTCAGGGTATTTTAAAATGCTTTGGTGCTGGTAACCATCAAAGATCAGGTGCTCGTACACTTCGTCGGAAATAATGATAATGTTAGAGTCCTTCACTACCTCCCGCAATTGCTGAATGTCTTCTTCCGACAACACGCTGCCTGTGGGGTTGTGCGGTGAATTGATCATGATGGCACGGGTCTTTTCCGTAATCCGCTTTTTTACTTCCGTCCAGTCGATCCGGTAGTCCGGAAACGTAAGTTGAATCGCAATCGCTTTGGCACCGTTCAATTCAATGGCAGGAATATAAGAATCGTAGGCCGGTTCAAACACAATCACTTCATCGCCGGGCTGCAGGATGGTGGTGAGGGCCGTGTACAGGGCATAGGTGCCGCCGGGTGTCACGGTGATCTGCGTATCGGGATGGATCTTCGCCCCGTACAGAAATTCCGCTTTTTCTGCCAGTGCTTCCCGCAGCGGAATATAACCGTTCATGTGGGTGTACTGGTTAAAGCCCTGCTGCATGGCTTCATTGGTGAGGGCCAGCAATTCTTCACTCATCGGGAAGTCGGGAAAGCCCTGTCCGAGATTGATGGCATTGTGCTGCGCCGCCAGTACGCTCATTGTCGTAAAAATCGTGGTGCCGACGTTGGGTAGTTTAGAAACGATCATGGGTAACCTAAAATTTCTTCTTTCGTTTGTTTGGGTAAGCATTTAAACACCAGGGCATAGGACGCATCGATCCATTGCTGCAGCGTTTTGTCGCCAACAGAACCGTCGACGATCACGGTATTCCAGTGTTTTTTGTTCATGTGGTAACCGGGCAGTACACAGGGATAGGTGTCGCGTAATTGGATCGCTTCTTCCGGGTCGCACTTGGCATTGAACCGTAGGGGAATGGTGTCGAGAGAAGCCAGCAAAAACATTTTGCCGCCCACTTTGTACACCAGGTTATCGGGACCGAACGGCGTTTCTTCCGTGACGCCTTTTTTAGAAAGACAGTATTGCTGCAGGGTTTCAATGTTCATGAGAGAATGGCTGTGGCTTCAATTTCAATCAGGTATTCCGGGGCAACCAGTCCTTTTACCTCCAGCATGGAGGTGCAGGGTTTGATGGTGCCGAACACTTCACCATGTGCCTTGCCGTATTCGTCAAAGCGGGAAATGTCGGTCACAAACATCCGTGTGCGAACCACATCCTGCAGCGAAGCGCCGGCCTGTTGCAGGGCTTTTTCTATTTTTTGGAGAATGGCTTTCGTTTGTTCGTAGGCGTTATTGTTACCGATAACATTGCCATTTTCATCTGATGCCACGGTGCCGCTCACTTCAATATGATTGCCGACCCTCACGGCTCGGCAATAACCGACTTTGTCTTCCCAGATGGCGCCGGAACTGATGTTGGTTCGATTGGTCATAATGTGCGTAGTCTGATTTTTATTTCCTCTCCTGAACGTTCTGCTACTAAAATAAATGGAATTTCAGCATTCAAATCGGTAGCTAAAATGCTTTTTAATGTTTGAATGGTAAAAGAAAAATCAAAATGGCCTGGCCTCAGATAGATAATACCAGTTTTCAATTCGCTGGACATATGCATGATTCTTCCAAAGTCGGCGTCGTGCGTCACAATCACAAACCCCTCAGTCACAGCTAGAGAAACAATTTGGTTATCTGTGTGTCCACGTAATCCTCGTTCTTTTATGCTTTCGATTTGCAAACTTTGACCTCGTAAATAATATACAACCTCTTCATGAATGTTTTCATCTGCAAGGAGGGGATAGTGAAGCGGATGCATCAGGCAACTGCTTTTATCTGCAATAGAACTTCATTCTTGCTAAACTGTGCCGCATAAAGAATCGCTTCCTGTATGCCTTCTTTGGTGAGATGAGGATATGCTTTTACGATGGCATCGATACTGCCACCAGAGGCGATTAATTCCAAAATAAATTCAACACTTATTCTTGTTCCTTTGATACAAGGCTTGCCGCCCAAGATTTCAGGATTGGCTTCAATGTGGCGAAATGTTGTCATGCCCAAATTTACGAAAACCCTTTCAACAGGTGTTTGTGGTGTGGCTTTCTCCAAAACCTGTGTCAGTACCGCTTTCCCGCTTTCCTATTGCCCATTGCCCATTGGCATTACACATCCGCTTTTCGCAAAGTTTTGATTTCAACGTTCGGTGCTTTGATCAGCGGCTCGCAATGAAAACGCAGGAGCACCTGCGCCAGGGTGATCACATCTTTCTGGCAATATTCTACAATGCGCTCCAGGTCTTTTTCGATCCAATAGACCGAGTTCACCATGCTGCCGTCGATATCATCCTTGGGGGAAGGAATGCCCAGCACTTTTGCCAGCAGCTTTAAGGATGTATAGCTTTTGTAATCGCCAAACTTCCACATCTCCATCGTATCGAGGTGGCGCACCTCCCAGGGTTTGCGGCCGGAGATCTTCAGCACTTCCGGAATCTCGATGCCGTTGATGATCATGCGGCGACAGAGATAAGGATAATCAAATTCTTTCCCGTTGTGGGCACAGAGGAATTTATCCGCAGTGCCGCTCCAGCCCTGCAGCATCTGCGCAAAATCGGTCAGCAGCTTTTTTTCATCATCGCCGAAATAAGATTTGATGACCAGCCTTTTTTCTTCACCGCTACCCATGATGCAGCCGCAGGAAATGCAGATGATCTTTCCAAACTCGGCATAAATGCCGGCACGGGGATACACATCTTCACTGGTTTCACCATCGCCGCCACGGGTCAGGGCCCGGGCTTTGTGATCCCACAGTTCTTTCCAGTCCGCATCCAGGTGATCGTAGGTTTCGGCCTGCGACACCGTTTCTATATCCATGAATAAAATATTATTGAAGTTCATGTTGGTAAGCTGTTAGCCGCAAGCTACAAGCTACAAGCTAAATGAAAAAATGAGTTTATGCACGTTTTGAACCACAAAGACACAGCGGCATAAAGGATCACAAAGCAATGCCTGTGTCACTCCCTGTCTTTCTGCCTCCGTGGTTCAAGAAAAAAGCCTCCACCAGAAAAACTGACAGAGACTAAAAATGTATCGTGCAAAAGCAAGGCACTGTGCGTTGGCCGTTCCTCCCCCATTGGGGGAGGTTAGGTGGGGGCCCCTACAAAAACCTTTCGCCCGTATTCCGCTTCACTTCCGCCACGTATTCCTTAATGGCCTGCTCTTTTTCCTTTTTGCAAATGAGCAGCACATCCTTCGTATCGGCTACAATATAATCTTCCAGCCCTTGCAGCACCACCAGCTTTTCATCCGGCACATGCACCACGCATTTGTTGCTGTCGAAAACAATCACCTTTTGGCCGGCAACGGCGTTGTCAAAATAATCCTTCTCCATGTTCTCCCAGGCGCTGTTCCAGGTACCCAAGTCGCTCCAGCCAAACTGCGAAGGGATCACATACACATTGTTGGCTTTTTCCATCACGCCAAAATCAATGGAGGTATTGGGGCATTGCGGGTAGATGGTTTCAATCACCGCCTTTTCTTCCGCGCCATTCAGCTTTTCGGCTTCGCCGGAAAACAGGTCAAACATTTCGGGCATGTACTGCTGGAAAGCATGGAGCCCGTTGGCCACCTTCCAGATAAAAATGCCGGAGTTCCAGAGGAAATCGCCGGAGGCCAGGAAGGTTTTCGCCAGTTCCAGGTTGGGCTTTTCGGTAAAGGTTTTCACCTTGTGCACACCCGGTGCCGCTTCGGCCGCTTCGTGCTGGATATAGCCGTAACCCGTGTTGGGATAGGTGGGCTGGATACCGATTGTGAGCAGGGCATTCTGGTTGTTCACAAAAGCCAGTGCCTCGCTGCACACCGACAGGAACTTCTCTTCCTGTAAAATAAGATGGTCGGCCGGGGCTACAATCAGCGAGGCCTCGGGGTTCAACTGTTGCAGCTTAAAGGAAATATAGGCAATACAGGGTGCCGTGTTTTTGCGAAACGGTTCGCCCAGGATATTTTCCGCCGGCAACTGCGGCAGCTGCTCTTTGGTGATGTCCAAGTATTCGTTGGCCGTAACCACGTAAATGTTTTCGGTGGGTACCAGGCCCGCAAAGCGTTCAAAGGTTTGCTGGATCAGGGTTTTGCCGGTACCCAAAATATCGAGGAACTGTTTGGGATGGCCTACCCGGCTCACGGGCCAAAACCGGCTGCCGATTCCGCCGGCCATAATGGCCACGTAGGTATTCTTGTTTTCTTGTGTACTCATTTCTATGTTGGCTGGTTTCTAATTCGTGTAAATAATTGGTGTAATCCGTGTAAAAATTCGTGTTTAAATCAGGCCTTCTTTCACCAGGTCGTGCAAATGAAGGATGCCAAGGTAAGCATCATTTTCGGCAACAACTAATTGGGTGATTTCAGCCTTGCGCATAATGTCCAGCGCATTCACCGCCATCTCGGAAGGGCGAATTGTTTTCGGGTTTTGGGTCATGATATCCCTGGCCAGGATATGGCTGATGCTGTCGCTTTTTTGCAGCATGCGGCGAATGTCGCCATCGGTCACAATGCCAATCAGTGCCCCGTCTTCGCCGGTAACCGCCGTAACCCCCAGCCGTGTCCGGGTGATTTCCATGATTACTTCCTTCACCGTTTGCATCGCCTTTACTTCGGGACGGCCGTTTTCGGGATAAAGATCCGCCACCCGTAGGTATAGCTTTTTGCCCAGCGTACCACCCGGGTGCAGCTTGGCAAAATCTTCCGGGTTGAAACCTTTTGTTTCCATCAGGCAAACGGCAATGGCATCGCCCATCACCAATTGGGCCGTGGTGCTGGTGGTAGGGGCCAGGTTGTTTGGACAGGCTTCCTGCGCCACCGTGGTATTGAAAATAAAGTCAGATTTTTTGGCCAGGTAAGAGGCGGTGTTGCCAGTGATGGCCATGAGGCAGTTGCCAAAATTTTTGATCAGCGGCACAAGTACCTTGATCTCGGGGCTTTCACCGCTTTTGCTGATGATCATCACCACGTCTTCCTGCTGCACCATACCCAGGTCACCATGAATGGCGTCGGCAGCATGCAGGAAAAGGGCCGGCGAACCGGTGGAGTTAAAGGTGGCCACGATCTTCTGGGCAATGATGGCGCTTTTGCCGATGCCGCTCACTACAATGCGTCCGGTGCAGGCGGCCAGGCAGTTTATGGCAGCGTCAAAGCTCTCGTCCAATCCTGCCAGCAGGCCGGTTACCGCCTCGGCTTCCATGGTAATGGTGCGTATGGCGGCCTTTCGTATCGTATCGTTCATGTTCAAGGGCGCAAAAATAACCGCAGATTGGTTGGATTTGGAAAGGATTCTCTGGATTATTCAGAAGCGGTAGCGCTGTTCTTGGTACTGGCTTACGCGTATGGGATGGAATGGGCAGAGAAGGAGAGGCCCAACGAGACGAAGTTTTAGTTTTTGATTGCTGATTCGGATCCTCAATGGTAGAAGCGTAATCTTCCTTCAGGAAGCCGGTTTTTAACATTTAATGAGGATGCGAAACGGCCGGAAACAGCGGTTTCAGACCAATCCTGCTAATCCATCGACAATCCAGCCTGTCCATGGTTATTAGTTGTCATTTTAACTATTTTCTCTTTTTAAAGAATTTTTTCAGGGTTAAATTCGCTAACTTTTACAAACAGCCCGAAAGGGTTTCCACTGCTACTGTAAAGCTGTACCTTTTTCCGAAAATGGACGAAGCCCTGAAGGTTTGCCTTGCTGTTGAAAAGAGAATGTGATCGAATGAAAGCTTTTTAAAGCGAAAAAATTATTGAAGATGCCTACGGTAAAGAAAAACCAGACAAAAACTACCAAAACCACAAAGACTATCACCGCCAAAAAAAGTGGTGCTGACCTCAGAAATTCCCTGTTAGAATATTTCGGTTTCAAAGGTTTTAAAGGAAAGCAGGAGGATGCCATCAATTCCCTGCTTTCGGGCAAGGATACCTTTGTGATCATGCCCACCGGTGGCGGCAAAAGCCTTTGCTACCAGTTGCCGGCCATGATCAGCCCGGGTGTTGCCATTGTGGTAAGCCCGCTGATTGCCCTGATGAAAAACCAAGTGGACCTGGTACGCAGCTACAGCAGCAAAGACGATGTGGCCCACTTCCTGAACTCCACCCTGTCCAAAAAAGAAATTAAAGAGGTGCACGACGACCTGAAATCAGGCCGCACCAAAATGTTATACGTGGCCCCCGAGACCCTGACAAAGCAGGATAACCTCGACTTTTTCTCCGACCTGGAAATTTCCTTTTTTGCGGTGGACGAAGCCCACTGTATCTCGGAGTGGGGACATGATTTCCGCCCCGAATACCGCCGCCTGCGAGAGATGATGGATGTGATCAGCCCCGGTTCGCCGGTGATTGCCCTCACGGCTACAGCTACGCCCAAAGTGCAGAGCGATATTGTGAAGAACCTTGGCCTGCGTGACCCCAACATCTTTATCTCTTCGTTCAACCGCGCCAATCTTTATTACGAGATCCTGCCCAAGGTGAAAAAAGACCAGACCCTGAAAAGCATGATCAAATTCATCGTGCAGAACAAGGGCAAGAGCGGCATTATTTATACCTTAAATAGAAAGACTACCGAAGAACTGGCCGATATGCTGATGGCCAACGGCATCAAGGCCGTAGCCTACCACGCAGGCCTGGATGCCAAACTCCGCTCCGACCGGCAGGACCAGTTCCTGAACGAAGACGTGCAGGTGATTGTGGCCACCATCGCCTTTGGCATGGGTATCGACAAGCCGGACATTCGTTTTGTAATTCACTATAACATTCCCAAATCAATAGAAAACTATTACCAGGAAACCGGCCGGGCCGGCCGCGACGGATTGGAAGGAAAATGTATCCTGTATTATTCGCACAAAGACGTTTCCAAACTGGAGCACCTGATGCGTGACAAACCGCTCAGCGAACGCGAAGTGGGAGCGCAGCTCATCAACGAAAGCGTGGCTTATGCCGAAAGCGGGGTTTGCCGCCGCAAGATCCTCATGAGCTATTTTGGCGAAGTGTATCCCGACGAGAACTGTGGCGCCTGCGACAACTGTCTGCACCCGAAAGAAAAAGTGGAAGCAAAGGACAATGTCGTCCAGGCCATCAAAGTTATCAAGGCCCTGGATGAACGGTTTGCCACCGATTATACGGTTCGCATCATCACCGGGCACCTGACGCCGCAGATCAAAATGTTCCGCCACGACGGGCTTGAAGAATTCGGCATCGGCAAGGCACAGAACGACCATTTCTGGAACTCGCTGATCCGCCAGATGCTGCTCGAAGGCCTGCTGACAAAAGACATTGAAGAATACGGCGTGCTGAAGCTGACCAAAAAGGGTGAGGACTTCTACAAGAAACCCAAATCCTTCCCGGTTGTGCTCAACCACCTTTATGATAATGCCGACGAAGACGACGAAGAAGGCACAGCCGATACCGGTGCGGGTGTGGCCCTGGACGAAAAGCTTTTCAACATGCTGAAGGAGCTTCGCCAGAAAGAAGCCAGGCGCAAGAACCTGCCGCCTTTTGTGATCTTCCTCGAAACCTCCCTGCAGGACATGGCCACCATGTACCCCACCACCACCGCCGAACTGGAAAAATGCCAGGGCGTGAGCAAGGGCAAAGCCATCCGCTACGGCAAGCCCTTTATTGAGCTGATTGCCCAATACGTGGAGGACAACAACATTGTGAAGCCCGATGATTTTGTGATGAAGAGCGTGGTGAACAAAAGCAGCAACAAAGTGCACATCATCCAGCAGGTGGATAAAAAGATCCCGCTGGAGATGATTGCCAGGAACAAGGACCTGCGCCTCGACAGCCTGCTGGAGGAAATGGAAACCATCGCCGCTTCGGGCACCAAGCTAAACCTCGATTACGCCATCTCCGACATGCTCGACGAGTACGAGCAGGAAGAGATCCTGGAATATTTCAAGGGCTGCGAAACCTCTTCGCTGGAAGTGGCGCAGCAGGAACTTTCGGATGGTAACTACAACTGGGAACAACTAAAGATCATGCGCATAAAGTTTTTGAGCGTGTACGGCAATTAGCGCTAAGAGATAAAAGAGAAAAGGAGTGGAAGGAGAAATCTTTCCGCTCCTTTTTCTTTTCCCGCTATTCAGGTCCGAAGACAGGAGGAGAAAAGCGACAAAGGGCTTCTCTCTTTTTCTCCTTTTCTCTTTCTGCCCTCTCTTGGCCAAATTTTTTTAAGAAAGTCTTGGGTGAACTTGCTGTTTTATCAAGCTGATTCCCTTATTTTTGCTGCCCGCTTAGCGGAAGGCTGGTGCGGTAGCTCAGTCGGTAGAGCAAAGGACTGAAAATCCTTGTGTCGCCGGTTCGATCCCGGCCCACACCACAGAAGAGCCCTCGGTATTGTACCGGGGGCTTTTTATTTTCCTCCGAATAGAAATTCCCAACCTGACTTTTACTGCTTCGTGAACACAAGTTAAAAAATGCGTTTTCTGACATGTGTTGGAAAAACCTGTAGCAATTTTCATGTTTTTTCTCTTGTAAAAAAGAGGTTGCCTTAACAGATGCTTTCTTTTTACGTAAAGTGCATTTTTTCGCATTAAACTGGTAAGCTATAAATCCATGTAGGTAATAACGAGGCATTTTTACCCAAGTGAGGAATAGCGTCACGCTTCCTGCTGAAAGTATAAACAGACTCGCACCACTGCTTTAAAGGATAAACCAATTGAAACATAGTTTCAGGCAAAACGGTATCGCTTAACCGTTAATCCCACGGCGCCGGTTGCACAGGAAAACGGGGCGTATATAGTTGCACGTACATACTGCTTGTCTATTGCCAGTTGTCCCTTGCCAATTGGTAGATGGCCATCCGGCCTTCCGGTGCGGTGGCGGTTCCAGCCGCTTTTCTTCTTACGGCAAAAGCCCCGGTACGGCCGGGGCTTTTGTTTTTCTTTTTTCGCTGCCTGCTTTTGTGCTGTCCTGGAAACGATCAATTGGATTTGGCTGCAGGCGTTGAGGGGGCAGGCAGCAGGTTCATGGCTAGGGACAGGTGATGTTGGGATTAAACGGTGTGAACATACCGGCAGGGTTGTTCTCGTACAGCCACACATGCAGGCTCCAGTGTGGGCGGGGATCGGGTGTGCCGCCATCGTCGAATGCCTGGTCGCCAAACATGGGCCAGGCCATCCCGGGTTCTTTCAGCACAATATACTCTACGGCTATCAGGCGCAGCTTTCCGTTCGGAGCCGTGGCGTACAGCACGGCCTCAGGTTGCAGCGGGTCAAATTCGGCGTCTACCAGCGTTGGATTGGCCCAATGGTAACCCATGCCGCCAAGGCCCGGCACCGAAACGCAATGGTTGGACGATAGATACCCGGCCATCTCCGCCTGGTTGGTGGAATGGAACCTTGCCGTAGCGCTGCGGACAGCTTTCAGCAGGTCCGACTCGGGTGAATGGGCTACGTGGTGGGCCGCCGGCTTACCGGCTTTTGCGGACGCCGCCTGTTCGGAGGCGGAGGCTTCGCCGGCCGTGGTTAAGCGGGCTTCTTTCTGGCAGGATGCCAGCAGCAGGGCGGAAAAAAGGAGCGTGCCGAAAAAGGGATTTTTTCTCATGGTTGGTAGTTTATGTGAGGTAATAAAATCCTTTGCTGGCGGGGCACGGAGAGGGTTAACCGTAGGGACGTGACTTCGAATATAAGAAAACGGGGGTGAATTGGTGGGGATTATTTTTAATATGAGGAAAGATAGTCGGATAGTGTAAATAGGGAATGACTTGGTTGGCATGCCATCCGTTCTGCCGGCGCTGCGGCCTGGGTTGAAATACCATTCGTTACTAACTTTACAACCGATGGCGTTAACACCGAAGCAAATTTCTCAAATCTCGGCCATGATGGATGACTACATCGAAAGGCGCCGTCCACCGGAGGCTATCCGCAATAAGCTGGACCTTGGCTGGCGGTTGGAGAAAGCCTCCGTTTACCTGTTCGAGATACGGCCGCAATGGGACAACAAGTCCATCATACGTCAACACGATTATGCCAAAGCTACCTGGGTGGAAACAAAAAAGCAATGGAATATTTTCTGGCTGCGTGCCAATGGCAAATGGCAACGGTACGAGCCATTGGAATGGAACGGCAACCTGCAACGATTCCTGTTGGAAGTGGAGAAAGACCCGCATCACTGCTTTAAAGGATAAAACCAGGAAGGTTGGTGCGGTAGAGCAAGGAGATGAATACCGGTCCCGCCCCACATCATAGGTTGATTTAAATAGCTAATTTATTATCAATGCTCTATTGGACTTTTGTTTGCGTTGCCCGTTTTCTTAGTAGTAAACTTGTCACGCCTGTATAGCCAGACTAAGTCTTCCAGTGGTTTTTGAGGACAATCCCGGAAAAATATTTCCGCTTGCGGGTAAAAATACCTTGACTTGTATTGAATTTCCACACAATAGGAAATATATTTCCGTTTTCACGTATATTTGCGTTTGTAAGCAGTGCAAAAACAACAAATAGGATAAATAGTTCCGGTTTTATGTCCAATGTAAACGAGTTAGCTACCATAATAAAAAACAGGAGAGCCTTTCTAAAATATACCCAGGCAGATATGGCTGAGCTCACGGGGCTAACAGACCGAACCATACGGTCGATAGAGAATGGTGAGCATAGCACAGCACTCCAGTCCTGGTTGAAGGTTCTGGACATTTTAGGCCTTGAAATGAAACTTCAGGTTAAGTCTTTAGGAGATGAGACAGGGAAAAGTGTATTATAACGACATATTAGCCGGAGTAATAACAGAAACAGATAGCGGTGAATATGTATTTCATTATGACGATGACTATTTCTATAATACCCACCTGCCTTCCATCAGCGTAACGCTACCCAAATGGAAGCAGCACCATCGCTCAGCATTCCTTTTCCCTTTCTTTTTTAATATGCTAAGCGAGGGAGTGAACAGGAAGCTGCAAAGTCGTGCGTTAAAAATAGATGAAGCGGATCACTTTGGAATGCTGTTAAAGACAGCAGCCCATGAAACAATTGGAGCGATAACAGTAAGAGAAAATGATTGACCCAACCACTATACAGGTTTGTCCGGGTACCCTGGCAAAAGGGTATACAACCTATTCGCCGCGTTGTATAAGGGAAACCTTTGGTGGTAAAAAGATCTCGCACATACTGCCTTTTTCTTCCCCGCAAAAAGAGGGCGAACAAAAAAGGTTATTCCTGGAAAGCAGGAGCCGGATTTCGATCTCGGGCGTGCAGGAAAAATATTCTTTACGATACGATAGTGATTCGAAACAATTGGCCCTTACCGATAAAGGTGGTGAGTACATTTTAAAGCCGGTCCCTGTCGATTTACTGCATACGGCCCAGGTACCGGCAAACGAGCACCTGACCATGCAAATCGCAGCCCAGGTGTACAAGATGCCAACGGCTAGGTGTGCACTCATATTTTTTAACGATGGCGTTCCGGCTTACATAACAAGGCGTTTTGACGTAAAAGCAGACGGCACCCGGTGTTTAAAAGAAGACTTTGCGTCTATCGCAGGCCTTACCAGCATGAATGGCGGAAGAGATTTTAAATATACCTACAGCTACGAAGGCATTGCGGGGTTGATTGATAAGTATATACCGGCGAATATTCCCACCAAGGAGGCCTTTTTCAGGCTGGTGGTGTTTAACTACCTGTTTTCAAACGGCGATGCGCATCTGAAAAACTTTTCAAGGATCGACTGCCAGGGCGAGGGCGATGCTTTTTTGGCGCCGGCCTATGATTTGATCAATACCCGTATCCATATCGATGATGGTGATATGGGGCTGAGTGACGGCCTTTATGAAAACGATCACGAACATCCCAGCTTTGCTACCTACGGGCACTATTGCTTTGATGACTTCTATGAATTCGGGAAACGGATAGGATTGGTTCCGGTCAGGATAAAAAGGCTGCTGTTGAAATTCCTGGACGAAACAGAAGCAGTACAGGATAAGGTAGAGAATAGCTTCCTGGATCCCGAAATGAAGGCACAATACATGCGTCATTATCAGGATAAGCATAAACGCCTGTCAACTTCACTACAAGAATTCACATAAGAAGGTGATATGGTGAAGGGCTGCCGGTAGAGCAAAGAGATGAAAATCCTGTGCTTGTCTCGCCCTGACGAATCGGTGGTTCGACCCCACCCAACGTTGATAAAAAGCCATTCTGTAAAAGCAAATTTTTTAATCCAAAAACAAACAAATGAGTATCGACTGTTGCTAACAGAAAAGCAGTTGACTTATTTTTAGGAAATGGAAATAGTGCCGTACGAAAAGGTAAAGTTTTTTCAAGAAGAACTCCTGATATGGTATAAAAAAAATGGAAGAAAATTTTATTGGCGAAAGAAGGGGTTAACCCACTATCAATATGTTATCGCAGAAGTACTATTACAAAGGACCCGGGCAGAAACTGTAGCAAAGTTTTATCCAGACTTTATTGTTGAATTTCCCAATTGGCAATCGTTAGCCGATGCTGATCTCAAAGGAATTGAAGATTACTTAAAACCAATTGGTTTATATAGACAACGTTCAAGTAGGTTAAAAAATTTGGCTACCGAAATGGTGAAAAGAAATGGCAGGCTACCAAAAGATAGGAAAGAATTAGAGTCAATCCCATTCATGGGACAGTACATTGCTAATGCAGTTGAATTAGTCATTTTCAATGAACCGAGTCCATTAGTTGACGTAAATATGGCAAGAGTTTTAGAAAGGTTTTTCGGTCCAAGAAAGCTCGCCGATATTAGGTATGATCCTTATTTACAAGACCTTTCGTATAAAGTGGTTTATCATGTTGATACAAAAAAATTGAATTGGGCAATTCTGGATTTTGCTGCTCTAATCTGTAAAGCTCAAAATATTCTCCATGAAAAATGTCCATTAAAAGAAAAATGCAACTTCTATAATAATAGGTGAATTATGTATACATTACAATCCCTGTTATACAACTTCAAATGACAATACAAGAAAGGCTCCTTTTGTTTAAAACAGATATAAGAGAAGAAAAACTAAACCCAGAAGAAATATTTCAGAAACATCTCATTGAACTACCAACATATTTTTTCCAAGGTTATCTTAATGATCCCTCTTTAGAATACACAATTAAATCCCTTATTTCAAAAACGTTTTCAACTCATATAAGAGAAGTACTCATTGTTGGTTCTGGTAAACTTGGTTTTAGCTTGAAACCTAATAATCTGTTTAATGAATTTGACTCATTATATTCACGGTCTAAGCTCAATAAAGATAAATCGGACCTAGACATAGCAGTGATTTCAAATAGTTTATACGAGAGTATTGGGAGAAAGCTATACAATTATACAGCAGCCTACAGAGACCAATGGAGGGTAAATGAATATTATTCCGAGGGACAAATAAAACGATACAATGTTCCAATTTGTTATAAATATTTTGAGTATTATACAAAAGGATGGTTTCGCCCTGATTTCAAGCCTCAAGGATTTGAGTTTTGCGTCGATGGTAAGTATCAAGATTTGAAAGGTTTATTATATAAAAAATTGAATAGGAAAGTTGGAATTGCGATCTATCAAAATTGGTTTTATTTCATGGACTATCATTTAACTAACATTAATAACTTAAGGTACAAGCTAAACTCGCAGACATTATGAAAGATGATAAATTAATTAGTAGCATTCCTGCAAATAATGAAAAAATCATACAGCTATATAATAAGTTGGAAAGTAAACAACTGGATCCGTCTCCAGACTTTCAAAGAAAGCTGGTTTGGCGTAAACAGCACAAATACGATTTTATAGAAACCATTCTAAAAAATTTTCCTTTTCCCGAGGTCTACATAGCTCCAGGGAAAATTGACACAGTTAACCTTGGAATTAATGAATTAATCGTTGATGGGCAACAACGTCTAACTACAATTCAGAATTATATAAATGAATACGATGTCTTTGCTTTAGATAATATTCCAATAAAAAAATTTTCAGAACTAGAAGAGACTCAAAAAAAAGATTTTCTAGGTTATGAAGTATCAGTGAGGTATTTAAAAAATGCAAATGAAAAACAAATAAAGGACATATTTCAAAGAATCAACAGCACTGAGTACGCTTTAAACACTACCGAAAGATTAAACGCGCAATGGGGCGATAGTGAATTTATTTGTTTTGGAAAGCAGATGATAGAGGCAGAGCTTAATTTAAACATGGAATTAGTTAACTATGAAATTTCAGCATCAAATAGGAATTATTATCTAGATTTTTTTCATGAGCAGTATAATGTCTTCACAGAAAATGATGTGAACAGAATGCTTTCCTTGCAATTCATCCTCACCCTAATCGCGACAATATGTGAGGAAAGCTATTTTAATAGAAATTTAAAAGTCCAGAGTTATATCGAAGCAAAATTTGAAGATTTTCCAGAAGCAAGTGAAATAGATCATACCTTAATTTCGACTTTGAAGTTTATTAATAAACTTAGCCTTAACCCTACATCATATTGGTTTAATAAAGCCAACATTTTTACACTAATAATCGAGTTATATAAATATGATGTTTCTACAATAAACAGAAAAGAATTTAAAAGTAAATTACAAAAGCTAGAGGAAGACAATCAGGTGTATTTAGACGCTTTGAAAGCCGGGATTAATCCTTCAATTACGGCAACTAATAGAAAATACGTAGAATTTTCTAGAGAAGGAGTAAACGGTAAGCCTGCAAGAGATTATAGAGGCAAATTAGTGAATAGACTCATTAAGGAGAGTTTAAAATAGTTGTCAATCTGCCTCTATAAATAGATTACGTGATCCTCATCGACGCCTTCTAATTCTGAAGCATCAGCTTTAACTAAATTCAAAAAGTCCTTCGATGTTTCATCAAAGAACCGGAGCTCAAAATGAGAAGGAAGTTTCAACTCCTCAACTTCCTTCTCATTTTTGGATCCTAGTTTATAATCTTCAAACTCATTTTTAAAGAGCCTAAGCCCAGCTAATCTCCGGATATCCGCTACAAAGTCAAGTACAAGCAATGTCTTTCCTTCCTTAAATCTTAGTCCCCTTCCAAGTTGTTGGAGAAAGATAACTCGACTGTGAGTTACTCTCAAATAAACTAAAAAATCAACATCTGGAATGTCAACACCCTCATTCAACATATCATAGCATGTAAGAATTTTTATTTCCCCAACCCTGAACTGCCTCAATCTTCTCGCCCGTTCATCTGCATCAGCAACACGTGTAGTCAATGACCTTGCTGGAAAGTCAAATCCAGTTCTTAATAATTGTTCTACTCTTTCTGCATGTTCACTACTGTTACAAAAAATTATTCCTCTTTGAGGCTTTTTAAAGTTCCAATACTTGAAGATGGTATCACATATTTCCTCATCTCTTTGAGGAATAAAAAGGCGCTTATTAAGTTGTCTTATTGTATAACCCTTCTTGCTTTCCTTAGAGACCCAATCTATGTCAATGTTATCATTTTTAATCTTATAATCAATATTGGCCAGATACCCCCTTTGAAGTGCTTTTATTACATCGTATTTTACTAAAGGTTCACCGAAAATCTTCTTAATGCTCCTCTGATCCTTGCGGAAAGGTGTTGCTGTAAGTCCTAATAAATACTTTGGGTTTATCCTTTCAATTGTTGAAAGAAACGTATCCGCTGCTGCATGGTGCGCTTCATCTACAATAACTATATCAAAAACTAGCCCAGGGTTCTTTTCTAAATACCCCTCTAAACTTTGAAACGTTGACAGCAAAATACCTTCGTTAAAACTAGGCTTCTCACTTTCGTGTAATATATGTGTTGCAATAAATTTTGGAAGATTCGTCCATATCGATTTATCAAATTGAATCAATAATTCCTTTTTATCAGCAAGTACTAAAACATTATAGGTTGGGTAATGCTCAAATAACCACCTTAAAAAGCAACCTGCAACGAATGTTTTACCTAAACCTGTAGCTAATGTTACCAATCCTCTTGCAGCCCCTTTTTCATAGGAAGAGATAATTTTATCAACAGCTTCCCTTTGGTATGGCCTAAGCTTTCTCTTCTCTGCTGCCCATGTGGGTAGGCTTTTGAAGGTTTCTAAAATTTTGTTGCCAATAAACGTATCAATTTTATAACCTTGTTTTCTATATAGCTCAAGCTTCCTTTTCTGTTCTGCCCCTAATGCCCTATTGGATACACAAACTCCTTCTTGTATCCCGTAAAATTCAATTGCCCGAACTACATCTTTGACGATATCTACACTTAAGGAATAGTTAGATTGGTAAAACTTAGTTTGGAAAATTTTTTCTACACCATTTACTGAACCTAGTATATCGGCGCCTTTGTCACCTGAACCGCCAACTACGTCATAGGAATCCCAGCCGCGATGAGCAAGAAGTCGAGCAATACCTCTTTCAAAAGCCTGCCATGGCCCTTTGGTTAATCTTTCAATTCCAAGGAACCCTTTTTCTATGCTATGCAAGTTGTCCATTAAGAAATTCTAAACTGAACCTGTTGCGAATTATTAAATTCTTATTCTGCTTAATCAATACATCTGTGTAGTTGGCTAGGTCGTATATAAACCATTTCACATCATTAAAGTATCCATTATATTGTTCTAACTGCCTTGCTTTTATTTCATCGTCATCTAGGGAAGCATAAGGCAGTACGAAATATTTTTCGTCATAGATGAGATCTGGAAAGGATTTTATAAAATCTATTATATAGGCAAAATCCATGTACTTTAAAAACTGTGTAGTTTTGATGATACCATCTATATTTCCTAAACCTTTCATCTCTACTTGCAAAAAATTATGCTTAAGAATTTTGACATTATCTGCACTTAAACAAGGTGTAGTACTGAATTCAACATCACTATATTCATTAACGAGAAAATTTTGTATATCTGTTATCAAAGCCTTTGCTTCAGTTACTAAGGCTTGTACATTGAGCATCTTTTCACCAAGATATTTGCATTTAAGCTCGTAGTATATCCTACTAACCGGCCATACATCCAAATCATTTACTTTCTCATAATAACGTGTGGCGATTTCCATGAGGATTAAATCCTCCCACCCATCAGCAAAGTCTTTGAACAAAGGATGATGGTTGTTTATGTATACTTTGAATTTAGAGGCTTGCTTTGCTTCAAATATTATTGGAGATTTAAGCTCAATGGAAGGCCAATAATTAAATATTGTAATACTATAAGGTATTTGGTTCAGTAATGGTCTTAGGTCATATTCTTGCTCTTTGATCACTACTTTCTTTCCCGGGAACAGTTCCTCATATATATCATTATCATCACCAAATACTGGTAGTGGTTGTTTTCCCCCTGTTGTATAATTTGATTTTGAGCTTGCTCCTGCGGTAGGATCTACACCGTCAGTTGGGTCCGAATCGTCATCATCTTCAGGAAATTCAGCAGCTAAAACTGCTTCATACCATTTTGCATCAGATTGGTATTCGGGATCACCTTCGTAAAATAAACTTGCCCACCTTTTAGCTTCTGTATATAGCCCTTGTCCTGTTTTTGTGCCTGGAATTAAATTTCTTAACCCTGGTGGATGTGATTTTCGATATCCATAAAACAATTTTGCTAACGGTGACTGGTTTTTTGCGAAGTTCAACTTTTCGCCAATTTTTGGCTGCAGCGGTCCTTTACCTCTAACTACTTCAACAGCATCTAGCCAATGCCTATCTGTTTCTTCAAAACTATCCTTTGTATAAGTGGGAGTAATAAAATCGGCTACAATTTCACCTACTATTCTACCGCCCTGCGTGGTTGTATCAATAGGATAATCTTTTATTGACTCACCATTATTTACATTATTTCGATCTTGCCATGTAAATAACGATTTGTCCAACTTTTTGATTATCCTACCATTTCTTATAATATTAATTCCATAATGCTCTAGGTCATTGTAACGTTGAATGCCCACCCATCCCCTGATGTTAATTTTTCTTGATTGAATCATATCTGCCTCATGGCAGTTTGGGCAAACGGTTTCAGTAGAAATATCATGCTCGTAATCATCGATCCAAATGAAGCACCTGGCGCAATAATAGCGATCATCAAACTGGTGTGAAAAATGTTGAATCGCGTGGATTTTCTCTCCTTCATATTCAACATACCTTTCTTCAGACCAAACACAAAATTCGAAAGGCTTTAATAGAACGCCATTTGTCTTTATAGATATTCTATAATCATCTAAAAGGCGTTTAGAATAGATGCGGTCAAGTTCCTTCTGGATATGTGCCCTATTTAGTAGTTTCTCTGCCCTAGGATGAAATTTCGATATTTCTATTGAAGTGCCTGAATTATGAAAAGTTTTCTTACGGGTAAGCAGCTCTCTTTCAAAGTTTTTTGTCCTCTGCATTTCTATGAGATCAATTCGGACTCCGATATCATGATCCATAACCTTAGTGGAAGTCCAGACCTCCACCACATCACCTAATCGTGCAGTAGCTATATTGAATCCCATGCCAAATAAGCCAAGATTGTCACTACTTTGGGATGTATAACCAGCTTTGAGGCAATTCTCCAACTCCTCGGCAGTCATTCCAATCCCATTATCCCTTATACATAATGGTTTATCCCGTACAATTTCTGATCGCGTGGGAATCTCTATTTGAATTTCGTTTTGTTTATCCCTGTAGTTTGATTTAAGCATTGCATCAATAGAGTTGTCGACTAATTCGGCAATGCATTGCCACCCTTTTAACTCTATTTGGCCGAGCATCCGGAGAATCCTTGGGTCCGGGGTTAGATTGATAGTTCTCAAAGCAGTTTATTATTCGTTGTTTTAATATAGCAGTTCGCTATTATTTTATTGATTTTAAATATTCAATCCACAAAGCTCTACAAATCTTATTCATATTACCATAACCATAGTCACCATGTTTCTCCAAGTTCCGAAACATTAGCAATTGTGCTTCAACACTACGTACAGTCCTTCCTAAACTAGCACCTAGATCTTGGATAGCTGGGTTATGTTCATGTATCCCTAAATTGGGATCTGATAAGTATAAGTTTAGAACTTCTTTCAATTCGTCCTTAGTCCACCTTTTCCCAGTTTTTTCATTTTTCTCTCCTCCTTTTACCCGAGTATACTTAGCCATTTTTCAAACGTGTTAATAACCTTGAAACTGTTTTACCAAGCTCATAAGCAAGTAAGGGCGGAACTGCATTACCAACTTGGGTATACTGTGGAACTTCAAAGCTTCTTTGGTCCCCGCCTGTTGTTACTTTTGATTTAAATTGGAACCAATCTGGGAACGATTGAAATCTTGCCATTTCTCTAACAGTTAAGGTTCGCAATTGGGTTTGAGAATAATGACACAGGTCATCGGGAATTGTCAGTTGTGCAGGAGCCGGTTCTGTGGCTCTTAAAGCACGCTGACTATGCTTTTTCGTTTGGATAGATTTAATAAAATCACCGAAGTTTTGCCTGTTTAATTTTACCAGCGCTTCATCTTTTATTTGTTTTATTAACACTTCTTCACCTTGTACTTTTTCAAAAATTAAACTCAATTTTTCATCGCTTACATGTTTACCAGCTAGCAGTCTGAGTGCATGGGGAGCTAAGCCATTTAGGTTACTACTTACGAGTTGAAACCATCTAAACCTAGCTTTTACGCCAAAGCTGTGTTTTCGAAGTTCATGGTTTGTAAGTTCATAACTTCTTGAGTTATCCTTTTGTTTGAATATCTCATTAAGATTTACTACATAGCTTGAGGGCTTAATTCCTTCAAGAACGTAATTGTTGTTTACTGACAAATCATCAATCGCTTCTTTTGAAGAAACAAAGTTTTCTTTTGTAGTTATTATTAAAGGCAGGAGTTGCCCATTGAATAAATGAGGCTCTTTTTCAATATCATACAATCTTAAATCCTT
Organism: Flavisolibacter longurius; assembly: GCA_014163555.1. GTDB lineage: Bacteria > Bacteroidota > Bacteroidia > Chitinophagales > Chitinophagaceae > Flavisolibacter. Next base: position 131,988 of record JACJGO010000002.1, on the reverse strand, counting down.
CTTTGAAACAAAGTCCAATGATTTCTTATTCTCCTGTACTATGTTGAAGAAATTAAACGAGGAGGTTAAAATATCTATACTTGCCTGTTCTAATTTAACTTTTAAAAGCTCTCTACATATATCTTTACGAAGAGCTAATAAAATAAAACGTGGCCTATTTTGTGGGATACCAAAGAATTTTGAATTCACCATCATACAAATGGGCACAAAGCCTTCTAGACAAAATGCCTTTGCTACCTCGAGCCATGCATAATATTTTTTATCTCCAACAGTAAATGCACTTGTTATACCCTTTACATTTTCTAATAAGACCATTTTTGGCTTTATTAGCCCTGCAAATCGTGCAAATGATAATGGCAGGAGATTTTTGTGATTATCCTTTTCCCTTCTTCCAGCTAAACTAAAGCTTTGACATGGGGGACCTCCGGAAACAAGGTCTATGTCTTGATTACGGAGGTGCTGGCAAATACTTTTATTATGGGCTAAAAAATTGAGTAAGTGATCAATATTCCCTATTAGAAGTTTTCCAGCTAAATCTGTTTTTTTATCAAGGTCAAAATGTTTTCCTTTCTCGAAAGTAAACGGGTTTTCTCTAAGCCTATTTCTTAGGTCAGTTTTTTCATAACTACTTTTAATCCAAAGTACATTTTCTGCTGGCTGGCCTATATCTGCCAATTTTCTCAGGTCCTCACCCATCAGGTTATAGGAAAATGTTTCCCCAGCCATTGGAGAAAGTTCGTTTGCAAAGTATAATTCAAACCCTGAGGTTTCAAGGCCTAGTGACATTCCCCCACAACCTGCGAATAATTCTATGTGTGATAATTTTTTCAAAATAAGTTCTTATACTATTTGTCGTTGCAAATACCTGTAAGAATCGCAAAGTATAAAAACGGCAATTAAAAAAATAAGTTTCATAAAAAAATCCTTTCAAGGTGAGTGGCAGACAAGATGGTTAACCCCTAAACTCATGGCATGCAGAACCTATAGGCCTCGCTTCTTTGGCTCTTCTTACTCGAATCACCAGCAGGCAATTCAAATGATATATGATAGAAAGATTATCACGTCTGCCATGCTCATATGAGATGAAAAACAGCTTTTATATTGGAGTTTTTAGCCACATTAACTGTGGTCTCTAAAAATTATTGAATCGCTATTCTGGAATAGTGCCTCAGTTCCCCATAGTTAAGTTACTTGGTTGGCACCAGCAGTTCTCTGATATCCACATCCAGAATTTGTGCAATTCGTTTCAGCTCTTTCAGATGCGGCTGCGATTTATTGTTACAGATGGAAGCAATCGTGGTTGTACTTCTTCCAAGCTTTTCCGCAAGAGCCTTTTGACTTATGCTTTTTATGACAAGTATCTCCTTTATGCGGTTAATCCTTTCCATGGAGTAGTCTCCAAATATATCTTTTTCCACATCAAAACATATTGAGCGGCTTGCAGTTATGCAAGGATGGCTTGCATATACATAAGGTGCTATTGCAAAAAACTTTTGTATTTATATAAGAATAACTTACATTTATATAAATGAATTTTACATGAGCGCCTTACCAGAAAAACTTCTTTCCTTCCAAAGAAATCTTCACCAGGATGGGAGCAAAGCTGCCGCCTGGACCATTATCCACGACTACTTCACCTTCTTCAACCACGAAGAATGGCGGCAGGATCTCTGGCAAATGCTTGTCGGTACCCTCACCTCCGAACAGATGGACAGGCTCGAAAAGGGCATCGACCGGCACAACCTCTTTTTCTTTTACGAGTACACCACCCTGCTCCTTGAAGCGGTCTCCCTGCTCAGGGAAAAACAGGGGGCCAAAAAGCGGCGCAAACGCAGGAAAGAATGCCCGGCCCAACAACCCCAAACCCCTAACGCCAAACCCCAAACCTTCCTATCATGATACTCAACATTCATCACTTCAACGGCCAGAGCCTCATTTCACACCACCACACCTACAACCCCGAACTGGTCGACATCTTCCGCCGCTTTTTCATCGCCGCCGAAAAGCGAAACGAAGCATTCAAGAACGTACTGGAAAAGCTGGCCACGGAGCCTGATGCCCAAAAGCGCAAAACCCTGCTCTCCGAACTGGCCTTCCAGGCCGAAGACACCGAAGTAGATATAAAACTGGTCAAAAAACTCCTGCCCTGAGCCGCCCAGGTAAAAGGGTATAGGGACAAACAGGCAGGAACACAAACAACGATTGGCAAATGATTTCATCTTTATTCAGCCCTGCGGCTACCACCACCACCACAGGGGAATGGGAAAGCCTCACAGCCTTTATCAGGAGCCGCGTGGCACCGGAAGCGATCTTTCTGCTGGGCAGGGAGCAGACAAACCGCAACACGGCCAGCATCTTTTTAGACAGCGGCATCACCGCTTCCTGCCCTTCCCATTACTACCTGCTTTTGCTGGTCGAAAAGGACGACGAACACACCGCGTCTTGCGTACAGGACAGCCTGGAGAACAGCGGTCACCACGCAGTGCCCCTTACCGTCATGGTTCTTAGCACCACCGCCTTTGTTAGGCTGGCAGGAGAGGGGCAGTATTTTGCCACCACCGTTCTCCGCAAGGCCCAGTTGCTCTTCAAGTCCGGCACCTTCCTGCTGCCGCTCCTGGCACCGGCGAACAAAGAACAGCGGAGGGTAGAGAATCAGTCACTTTATAACCACGCCGGGGGCAGGATAGAGGCCTTCCTGGCCGGCGCCGACTTGTTCAGGCTCCGGAAAGAATACCGGGTGGCCGCTTTCATGCTCCACCAGGCTGCCGAACAGGCCCTGCGTACCCTCATCATCATCGGTACCGGTTACCGGCCCCATACCCACTCTATCGATAAATTGCTGCGCTACGGAACCCTTGTCTGCCCGCAGCTGGCAGAACTCTTTTCGAAAAAAATCGAAGGGGATAAAAAGACCCTTTCCCTGCTCCAGCAAGCCTACATCGGGAGCCGCTACAAAGAAGATTACCAGGTAACCCGGGCAGAGCTGGCAGCCCTCTGCGATAAACTGCGGCGCCTTCAGGCAGTTTTCGAAGAGGCTTGTTCCCGTATAACAGGAACATAGCAGAAGCCTGGAGAAAACATAGCGAGTGTATAGCATCCACCTGGGTCCGGGATCACACAGCAAGGGTGGGCTAAAAAATGGCAGAACCGGTAGATAACCCGGAAGGGTTTTTCCGGACAATACAACCTGGAATTCTCCCGGTGATGACAACGGGGAAAAACCCTTGGGTCCACTTCGGCAGAATCCTTTCTCACCGGCTCCTTTCCGGCGAAGATCGTCAGCCGATGGCTTGTGCGGTGGTGGGCAAGTGGTAGTGCCGCCGCTGCTCAGGGGAAATCCTGGCAACAAGAGCGGCCCCGTTTTCGGTTGATAGGAGACGCTTTTTCCGGCAAACAGGCTGGCCAACGCTTTTCCCGGCAAAGGCCCGGCGAAATGCGGTGGCCGCCTGCTTGTTTTTGCTCACCTGCCGCCGCCCTTTTATATTCGCTTTTATTTCTATGTCAGCCGTTCCGGCAACGGCCCCCGTCCGCAACCGTTCACGCAAACCAAAACCCAAAAAGGATGTATGTAAAACGTTATTACAGTCTTTGGATGACCATCCGTTGGTCGCGTCGCTCCCTGCTGTATGGACTGCTTTATTCCGCCGCCATTATCGTGGTGTACGAAATCACGCACATTCCGTTCAGCCTGCCCTGGCAGCCCATTTCGGTGATTGGTATCGCGGTGGCGTTTTTCCTGAGCTTTAAAAACAACAGTTCCTACGACCGCACCTGGGAAGCCCGGAAAATATGGGGACGCATTATCAATGAAAGCCGCACGTTTGCCACGGCCATACTAACCCTGCCGGGGCAGGGCACCAGCCGGCAATGGAAAAAAGCGGTCGTACATCGCCACCTGGCCTGGCTGCTGGCCCTGAAGCACACGATGCGCAAAGGACGAACCTGGGAGCACAATGGCGACATTGACATGCTGGTGTTTGCCCCCAAATTCCGGCAGGAGCTGAGAGACGGCATGGACGCCGAAATAGCAAACTACCTGTCGGAAGCCGAATTTGCCGCTATCAAAAAATACACGAACATTCCCACCCACCTGCTGAAGGCCCAAAGCCTCGAAATCGAACGGCTGGCCAACAGCGGCCAGCTAACGGAATACAAGGAGGTGTGGCTGCATGAACGCATCGCCAACCTGTACGACCTGCAGGGGATGACAGAGCGTATCAAAAACTTTCCCTTCCCGCGACAGTATGCCTCCACCGGTTTGTGGATCATGTATATTTTTTGCGCCCTCATCCCCTTTGGCCTGCTGGATATATTTGAACAGTCGCGTTCCGTGCATTACTGGCTCACGATACCCTTCTCCACGGTGATCATCTGGCTGTATTTTTTGGTGGACCGGATAGGCGATTACTCCGAAAACCCGTTTGAAGGGGCCTATAACGATGTTCCTATTTCTTCCATTTCCCGTACCATTGAAATCGACCTGCGGGAGATGCTGGACGAAGACAATGTCCCGCCACCGTATCCGGTGGAAAACGGGTTTCTGCTCTAGGTCTCACGCTTGGTGCAGTCGGCGTTCTGCGCTGGTTGCTGTTCTGTTGGTCCTTGTACCCGGGCAGCACCAGCAAGGCATCGGTACCCACCGGGGTTGCTCAAAGCACAACCGGTTCGCAACGGCAGCCCTTCCTTCATGGGCATAATCGTTTTAATGCAGTTTGATGGGCTTCCGGCAATTTTATATCCCATTTTAATCCGGTTTGTTCACGCTGTTTTTATTCCTCAGTTCAAAGGGTAATTTCAAATGAACCATCCCCTTCCGCCTCAGGCGGAGAGCACTCTTGGGTAACCGTACTGTGAGAAATTCAGGGGTGGGTTCTGTATGGCTTTTAGCGTTTCGAGTATGTATAGTATGACGAAAAACCACCCCGGTCGTCTTATCTTTTATCGCTCCGGACTTGTCCCCCTCTCGGTAGCGGATAGACGTTTGCGGTCTCAGCGTTTGTTTTCGTTTGTCCATCCCTGTTTACCCCCAGTCAATGTGCTGTCAACGACAAGCCCTCAACCCCTAACACCAAACGCCAGACCTATGCCACCGCATGCCATGGCTTTCACCGTTTTCCTTTTTGGCAGGATTGATACAGGAATTCGAATGCTTTCCGTATCTGTTCCAGGGATTGCTGAAAAAGGGGTTTCTGTTCATCGACAAAGCAGAATTGAAGATCGTTCATGTATTGGGGCTGGTTGTTCCAATCGGTTTTATTCCTGAATTCATTCTCATCATAAACCGGATGGTTCACATGTTTGGAAATTTCTACAATGGGGCGATGGTTCTTGGAGGTTACCGGCTCTGCCATCCCTGCAGAACTGAGGGGATTTTGCCCCGGAGATCCGGAGAGTTCGATCTTTACAATAGAATAATCGGTGCTGACAAAATCATAACCTTTCGAGGTATAGAACAGGTATAAACTGCAGTCCTCCAGTTCCGCAAACCGGAAACAACAGCGGTGAACGCTGCTCTCCGGAAAACTGTACTGCTGAAGCCATTGATTGAGAATCTTCACGGCTGCCTGTTTCAACCGGTTCTCCACCGCATCGCCAAGCTCCGTAACTTCCTTTCCAGGTTTGTTGCGGAATTCCTCCTTCTTGCCCGGGTATTGCCCTGTAGCAAAGGAAAGAGAGGTTTCAAGTGGGGGAAACGTCACCAGAAATGTATCCCTTGTCACTTCGGTAACCACACCGGAGTAGAGCGACTGCTGGCGGGTAAGGAACCGGACCTCCTCGCCAACCGTTTGCGAAAGGCAAGGCGTCAGCAACAGACACTGCAGGAAAGATTGTATCGTTTTCTTCATAGCAGGTGTTTAAAAGCCAGTAATAGCGTTGGTGCGGACCGCAAAGGTGGGATTCGGGGGCGGTGGCTGTGTACTGCTAAAGTTAACGATTTACGGCAACGCCTCAAATTCGTTTTCATCAGTGGTGTTCACCAGAGTTTCAAGACGAGGGTGCTAACGTGCATCTATAGCCGGAGAATCCTGCAACAGGTGCAGGCTGCAGACGGATAGCGCAAGCTAAGCGAGTGAATAAAAACCCCTGTTGTGCCTCCCTCTTTCCGGCCATTCCCAAACCGGCTGATTCCGACTGTCAGGCGATAACTGTAATAACAGCCGTAAAGTGTAGTTTTTTCCGTACAAGACGGTACAAGAAAACCCGCAGCCTCCCCATGGATGGTAAATAGATGGTAAAGGGATACTAAATAGATAGTAAAGGTGGAGTAAAGGTTTTTTACAGAAACAGCATGCACGAGGGGCACTTGCGCCAAAGACTTCGCTGCGAAACCCTCCGCTACTCTTGTTCTCCCGGTAAATGCTGCAGTTATCACACTCCAAACAATCCCCCCAGTACCGGCACCGCCTTGCTGAAATTCACCACGCCTCTTTTTCCAAACCGGGAGAAACGCAGCATATGGTTCAGCAATCGCTTTTCCCTACTCAAACAAAAAAGTACTTATCTCTTTTGTCGCCTTTTCCCAGTTTTCTTTTCCCATAGTCGCTTCGTCAAGAATAAGGTGGTGGTAGGTTTTTGTGCGGCCTCTGCTGCTCTTGTTCAACACCACCACTTTATACCGGCTGAGTCCAAACCGTTGAATCTGCTTCTCCAATTTGCGAAGGCTTATTAATTCATCTGCCGGATCAATAAGGACCAACGTAGGCTGGTTGAGGGGACCTGCACACAATAATTTTTGTTCTTCTGCAAACAGGATCTGGTAAAAATTTAGGGGCAAAAACGGGTACACCCGGTAGTTCTTGGGCGTAAAGCTGGGCAGCCTGGCCGGGAAACCCCAAAAGAGGAAAGCTTTGATCAAATAACACCGCCGCCGGATGGCCGTCGCCGGTGCCACCAATACCTGTTTCGCAAAACGGGCAAATGCGCCGCTTGGAAGAAGCATTGACTGTCCCAGCAGGGCTCCCAGCGAATAGCCCAGGAAGTAAAGCGGAACGAAACGGTGGCTGGCGGCCTCCCGGGCAATGCCGTAAGCATCCACTATTTGTTTCTGCCACACCGGCGCCGTGATTTTGTTTACATCGACTTTATTTTGCGGGTGGTCACAGAGGAGTACCAAGTAGACATCCGAGCCCTGGCCAGTGACCACCTCAATTAGGGGTAACATGGCTTCTGAGCGTACATTAAGACCGGGGATTACCAGGGTAACTGCCCTTGTTTGAGGCAACCGCGTAGGCCAATATTGTAATCCATTTTCGAACATAGAAGCGCATTACGGATCGTTAGGTTCCTTCAGGTTGAAAACTAAGATGTGAAATTGGAAATATAGCTTCGGGTACAGGCTTGTCCTGTAAAAGGCAATACCGGGTCTTTTTGACAATATTGATCCAGGGATACTTCCTCTTTACACCCCCACAAAATACTTCGCCGCCGTCCTGCCAATGATCCTTGTTGTTACCGCATCCACGCTGCCGCAAACAATGCCACCCACAACCGGTACCGCCTTGCTGAAATTGATCACGCCTCTTTTCCCAAACCGGGTCAGCAGCCGCAGGCCTACCAGTTGGTTTACCTTCGCGGTTACCTGCGTGGTGATGGCTTCCAGGGCAATCAGCGCTGTTTTTTCTCCCACCCTCACCCCCAACTTTTTCAGCAGCTCCGTGGCCGCACTGCCGGTCAGGCAAATAAAGGCCATCGACCGTACCTGGTCGCTCTTGGGATCGTGACCGCCGAGGATGGCAATGGCCGCAATCATCTGGAGCTGGATAAGGATCACCGAAGCAATGTTGGCCGGGATAGCAAAGGGCAGGGTGATGACACCGCCCATGCCTGTTACAAAACCGGTGGTGGCGCACTTGGCCGTCTGCCAGTTGATAAGGCTCTCCACCGCCTCGCGGTTGCTGCCGCTTTTTTTGCGGTAATCTTCCGCCAGGTCGTAGGCACTGCCCAGCACACCGGCACCGCTCACCGCTTTTCCATAACTCCACTCCAGCACTTGGAGAACAACCTTTTCATTTAATTTTCCAATCATACTTTCTTTTTTGTGCCATCAGCCGGCTATGCTTTTGTTTCGTCCCCAACGGCGCCCAGCGTTAGGTATATGAAAGAGTCATGCCTGATTTTGAGCAAACCCTTTGCAACCACCGTTTATCCTTTGCAAGGAATCATCCGGTTAGCAAAGGCCTCGGTCTTTCGGAAGCCGCTACAACAAATATTGGTTGGAAACGGCATGAAAAACAGAACTGTCCGCTTCTTTTGATATGTAAAATTGTTTACATTTAAGTAGCGGTGCCGCAGCTTACGCAGCGTGGTGGCGCAGTCCAATCCCGGTGCAGACCTTCTCCTTCCCGTGAACACGATTGCTTTTTGTTACCAACCATTAAACCCCCATGTAATGAAAAAGTATGGATCGCTCCTGCTGCTACAGTTGTTTGCCCTGCTCCTCTGTGCACAACAATCACCGGCGCCTGCCGCTAAAAAGACAAAGAGTGCCGCCACGGCCAAAGCCGACTCCGCGAAGGCCGGGCCGCTGAAGGAATGGAAAGATGTGTTGAAGGACACCCGCGAGATTAAAGGCCTCATCACCATGCATCTCAAACGCGACAACACCCTGTATTTTGAACTCGATCCAAAGGACCTCGACAAAGACTTGGGCATGTCGCTGCACTACAGCAAAGGGCCGTCCGAGATGGTGCCTACCGGCATTCCCGCCGTTTGGGACACCCGCCTTATCCGCTTCCGGCGGTACGGCGACCAGGTAGCGCTGGTGCATTACAACGAGCGGTACACCGCGGCCGAAGGTTCCACCATGAAAACAACGCTGGAAACCGGTATCGGTCATTCCATCCTGGCCATGTTTAAGGTGGAAAGCGAGCACAAAGAAACCAAACACATTTTGGTGGATGTGACGCCTTTCTTTACCTCGGATTATGTAAACGATGCGCAAAACCTCAAATTCTTTTTCGACAACAAACCTTTGCAATACGAAAAGGAAAAAAGCTTTGTGGAAAGGGCCCGGGCTTTTGAGCTGAACAACGAGATCGATGCTACCGTGTCTTTCCGCAGTGCAGAATATCCTTCCAATCCCATTGACGTTATGGCCGACTCACGCTTTCTTTCCATCGGGGTCCGCTACTCCCTTTTTGCCCTGCCCAAAGAACCCATGAAGCCTCGCCTGGCCGATGACCGGGTAGGGCATTTCCTGACCGCCCTGAGGGATTATGCAAAGGACAAGGAAGATGTGCCTTACCTGCGCTATGTCAACCGCTGGCGCCTGGAGAAAAAAGATCCCACCGAGGCCCTCTCGGAACCGGTCAAGCCCATTGTTTTTTACCTGCACAACTCCATCCCGGTGGAATACCGGCGCTATGTAAGGGAAGGCATCGAGGCCTGGAACAAAGCGTTTTTAAAAGCCGGCTTTCTCAATGCGATCATCGCCAAAGAACAACCGGATGACAGCACCTGGAGCGCCGAAGACATGCGCTACTCTACCATCCGTTGGATACCCGACCCGGGCGGCTGGGCCATTGGCCCTTCCGAAGTGGACCCGCGTACCGGTGAGATCCTCAATGCCGATATCCTGATCGCCTCCGGCATTACCAACTGGTACCACCAGGAGTACCAAAGCTTCAGCGGTCCCAACTCCATGCTGGCCAAAATGGAGCGGGCAGAAACAGCGCAGCAGCGTTTGCCGCCCTCGCAGGCACAGCGCCTCTGCATGGCCCAGGTTGGGCTGGAGCAGCAGCTTAAATTCCAAGGCATTGTGCTGGAAGCCTTAGGCCTGATCGGTCCCGGCAGCCTGACACCGGAAAAATACATTGGCGATGCGCTGCGTGACCTGGTGATGCACGAAGTAGGCCATACCCTCGGCCTGCGGCACAACTTCAAGGGTTCATCGGCCATTCCGTACGAAAAGCTGCAGGACACGGTCTTTACCCGGCAGCATGGCCTGACACTTTCGGTGATGGACTATGCGCCGGTGAACGTATCACCGGATCCGCAAAAGCAGGGGCATTACTGGAATGCGGAAGTGGGCGAATACGATGTGTGGGCTATTGCCTATGCATACGAGCCGGTGCCGGCCAAAACTTCGGCCGTGGTGCTGGCCGCCAATGCCGGGAAAGAAGAAGTGACAGAGCAGTCGCTTTTAAAGAAGATTGCGTCGCAGGGCAATGCGCCGCTCCATGCCTATGGTACCGACGAGGACAACTGGCTGGGGCCCTATGCCGTGGATCCCAACACCAATGCCTGGGAATTGGGGTCTGACCTGGCCCAGTTTGCCCGGGACCGGCAGCAGATCCTCCAAACCGTTACCCCACTGCTGGAGTACCGCCTGATTCGTAGCGGCGATGATTACAACCGTCTCCGGAATGCCTTTACAACCCTCAGCTTTGTCAAATTCCAGGCGGTAGTGCCCCTGGTAAAAACCATCGGCGGGCTGCATTATTCCCGCAACCACAAAGGTGATCCGGAAGAACGAATGCCATTCACCCCGGTACCGGCCGCAAAACAACGGGAAGCAATGGACATGATTGTAAAAACCATGTTTGCCGAAGACGCCTTCAGCGCTCCGCCGGACCTGCTGAATAAGCTGGCTCCTAACCGCTATTCACATTGGGGCGTAGGCTGGGGCAGTACACCGGTAGATTATCCCCTGCTGGAAAATGCCAACCAGCTACAAACCTATATGCTGGACAACCTGCTGCACCCGGTAAAGCTGCAGCGCATGCTGAACAACGAGCTCCGGGTGGGTGCCGGGGAGGCCACTTATTTACCTGCCGAAATGTTGCAGTCGCTGACCGGCAGCATCTGGAGTGAACTAAAGGCCCCGCAACTCAAAGTGACGGCAATGCGAAGAAACCTGCAGAACAGCTATGTGAATACCTTGGTACGGCTGTTCACCGAGATGCCCGGCTATATGGTATGGGACAATGGCCGCATGACAGAGGCCCGGGTGCCGGCACAGGTCCGTTCGCTGGCCCGGCTGGAACTGGCAGAACTGGCTGCGCTGATGCAAAAGGCGCTAAAAGCGGGTACGCCTGACCGTGACCTGAAGGCGCACCTAGAATACAACCTGGGCCGGGTAGATAAAATACTGAATGCCGGTTATCAATTGCCCCTGAAATAAGGCCCTTACCGAAAAGATTTACAAGACTGCTGTTGCGGATCAACCGCGGCAGCAGTCTTTTTATTATCAGTAAAACCAGTGTTGGCGCCAGAGCATTGTGTACATAGAATTGTGCACACCACCGAAGAAAGAGGATTGAGCTTTTATGGCCACGTTGTTCCTGTAAGGGAACAGAACGAAACGCAATGAGCCTTCCTATCCATCAGCATTCACCTACTTCAGAGCGGCTGTTATTTTTTTGCCCATTCCGACACAATGTAGTTACCCAGTTCACGTCCCATGGTAAGACCGGTTTCGTTATCGGTGCGAAAATGAATGCCCGCGTAGAACCGTGAATCGGCACAGTCTTTCGCCAGTTGCTGAAACTGTTTGGCATCGGCAGGGAAAAAATATTCCAGCACGGCACTGGCGGAGGCGGCACCGGCAGCATGCCCCGATGGATAACCGGGAAAGGGCGGTGTGGCAACAAGCGGTTTAAAGGTGCTGTCGTACTGTACCGGGCGAATGCCCCAGTAGGCATATTTAGCATCCATGATGGCAATGGCAACATCGTGGTAAGCCGAAGACAAAACCGCATACACACGGGCTGCCATCGGGGCATCATCCATCATCCGGTATTCAAACAATTTCTGACCGGCCAGTTCTGTCCACAACTCCCCGGTATTGGCCCAATAAAGGGCCTGGTAGGTGGTTTTGGGTGTTTGCTTAAACTCCTTAAGTTCCTTCATCTCCTTTTCAAAATCGGGTGGTGCCGGTGGCCGGAACTGGCTGGCCGTACGCAAAACCATCGGCGACCAGTCTTTGGCGGCAATGCCAAGCGGGTAGGGTCCTGTCCATTTCTTCGGGTCTTTGTTGATTTCACCTTTCCACGCCGTGGCAGAGCCATCGGCCTTTGCTTTTTCAATGATCTGGAGGGCCACTTGGCTGCCCAGGGCCCAACCGGCTTCCAGGTCGCTCGGGAACTGCAGCCCGGCGTCCAGCCTCGATTGCGAAGCGGTCCGCGCCAGGGCTAGGATAGAATCTCCTTTTTCGGGGTAGAAATAAGCCAGCACTGTAGCGGCGGCGGCAGCCGTAACCGTATGCTCGCAGGGATAGGAAGAGGTGCCCGGCGAAGCTATCAACGGCAACAGGGAAGGGTCGGTTTGATGGGGCCGCGGCCGTTTGTGCTTCCCTTTTTCTTTCCAGGCAATCACAGTTGCATTGTAAATAGCTGCATTCATCCAGGCCGAAGGTGTTCGCAGCACCACATCGGGTTTGTTCCAGGAGGCCAGTTTGGGAGCAATCTGGTTCCACCGGTAACTGGGCGCCCCGGCATTCCAGTACCGGATGGCACTGCGCTTTTTTTCATCTGCGGCGTTCATGGCCTTTCGCACGGCCTGCAATTCTTCCCTGGTTTTTGCCGGTGATGGCGGTGCCGGCAGGCCGGTGCTGGCTTCTTTTTCGAGCAACATTGTTTTCCATTGGGCAGCTTCGTGTTGCAGGCGAAGCGACGGTTGACTTGTCTGGCTCCATGCCATGGTTGCCGCCAGGGGCAACAGGAGTGAAAGGAAAACTTTTTTCATACATTTTGCTTTGAGATGAAGGGATGTGTGTAGAGCGGACAGGTGTTTTTTCGGACGATTTGGCCTGTCCGCTACAAGAATAACCGAATCCGGGTCGGTGAAAACGCGCCTGTCAACAAACAACGGATCATCGTCTACAAACGGTAAGTTGACGGCAACCGGGCTCACAAAGCCCAAGCAACGGGACCGCATGATGGGGCGGTTACCGCTCTTATTCTCTGCATCCTGTTGACATTGTAAGGCCATTGGTTTACCTTAAGCTGGCATCTGTAGACGGGGCCCGCCGCCGAAAGAGATTTCCCGATATTTAGTTGACAGAAAAAGCAGCATGAACCTTTCCCTGGATAAAAAACGCATTCGCTTGTACCTTGGCATCGGGGCCGCGTACCTAGCCCTGTGGCTCCTGATCGATGCGTTGAATACGCCGGAAAGCTTTTTCAAAAGAGTTGTCAACAACCTTTGGCTGATCAGCTATTTGGTTATCCTCAATTTTATTCTTTACGAATACACCTTGCCGTTCATCAAATTCACCTGGAAACGGCTGCTCGTTGGCAGTTTTCTTATCTGGGCTCTCCTGATGCTGTACTCCTTTGGGCTGTATGCATGGCGATCGACCGGCATTCACCTAAGTATTTACACGGCACTCCGCAACCATCCTTCGGTTATGGTCGGTGTGCAATACCATGCGCCGTATAGCTTTTTTTCAGTTTTCTTTTTTGGTGTGATCCGCTACACCTACGACCACCGCAAGCTGAAAAGGATGGCGCAGCAACTGCGTATCGAAAAGCAGGAAGCCGAACTGAATTACCTGAAATCGCAAACCAACCCGCATTTTTTGTTCAATACCCTGAACAATATTTATGCGCTGGCAAGGGACAAATCAGACCTGGCGCCGGAAGCCATTCTGCGTCTTTCCAAAATCTTGCGGTTCATGCTCTACGAAGCAGGCAGCGCTTATAGCAGCATTGAGCAGGAGTTGAAAATCATAGACGATTACATTGCCCTTGAGCGTCTCCGTTATGATGAATCGCTGCGGCTAGCCTTCACGCAGGACGTAGAGGAAATGCGCCAGGCCTTGCCGCCCTTGCTGCTCATGCCGCTGGTGGAGAATGCCTTTAAGCACGGTGCATCCGAAACACGGGGACAGCCCTTTGTCGACATCCATCTTTCGGTAAAACAGCGCCGGCTCACCTTTGTCGTGAAGAATTCCACCGGAGAGGAGGCCGCAGAAAAAGAGGTAAGGGAAAACATCGGACTTTCCAACCTCAGGCGACAACTAGAGTTGCTGTACACCGATTACGCCTTGTCGGTGCAGCAGGAAAAGGACCGCTTTATTGCTACCTTACACATCAACCTGGCCAGCCATGTCTAAACTAACCTGCATCGTTATCGAAGATGAGCCTCTGGCTGTAAAAGTATTGACCGACTACATAGCCCAGGTACCCTTTCTGGAACTGCTGGCTACGTTCAAAGACGCCCTGCTGGCCACCGATTACCTGCGGGATCATCCGGTTGATCTCCTTTTCCTGGACATCCACCTGCCCAAACTAAAGGGTATGGCATTTTTGAAAACTCTTACGCAGCCGCCAGCCGTTATCATCACCACGGCCTACCACCAGTACGCGGTGGAAGGCTATAGCCTGAACGTGACGGACTATCTCTTAAAGCCCATCGAGTTTGAACGTTTTTTAATTGCCGTGAACAAGGTAAAAAAAGGCCTTGGCGACAAGCTGTTGCAGGGCGAAAGCAGTGAGCCCAAAGACCACCTCTTTATAACCGTACAGAAAAAAAAAGTAAAGATCCTGTTCTCCGACATTATCTATATTGAAAGCCAGCGGGAGTATATCAAGCTGGTGACGGTAAAAGGAGCGTACCTGCCAAAAATGAGTACCCACGAAATCGAGTCGCTTTTGCCGCCCTCCCTTTTCAAGCGCATCCATCGGTCGTTCATTATTTCAGTCAGCAGGGTAGATGCCTATACAGCCGAAGAAGTAGAGGTGAACGGGATAACCATTCCCATTGGCAGGGGCTATAGAAATTGTCTCGATGAGCTATAGCTTTTTACTAAAGGTCAGGGCCGGTACGCCTGCCTGTATTGTCTTTTCTAATCGTTAAAACGGCAGCTTCACCTTTGCTTTACGCTATACAGGGGCTACCTTGCAGCCACGAAACCATTATGCTGAAAATTCTTTTTTATACTTTCCTTTTTAGCCTTTCACCCTTTGGCGAAGCCCGCCTGGGAATTCCCTATGCTGTATTTAACGATGTGCATTTTCTCCTGGCCTTTGCCGTGGGGCTGGGGGGCAACCTCCTGGTATATCCCCTGTTTATGTGGCTTATCGATCGGTTCCACCAAAAGCTTTGGCCCTACACCCTCTATAAAAAGGGCATGATCCGCTTTTCCCGCATTGCCAAAAGGAGCGCCGGCGGCAATATTCAGAAATACGGCTTTTGGGGTCTGATGGTATTTGTGATGGTTCCGCTGCCGGGCACCGGTGCGTATACAGGTACCATTGCGGCCGCTCTTTTTAAGATCGAGCGAAAGAAAGCTTTCCTGGCCATTACCCTGGGTACCCTTATTTCCTGTGTGATCATGGCCATTGGTGCTTATTTGAGCAGCCTTGGGTTATCGCTGCTGAATTAGTGTAGGGATAACCGCACCTGGCCTTGTTTTCAACTTGCCGGATGGTTCTGCCGGTTCTTTCCCGCCTAGCAATGCCTGCCGTTTGTCCTTTCTTATGCGAAGATTCATGCCCCGATCAAAAACATTGGCAAGGCAACTGTAGATTTTATCCTCAAAGGAAGGCGATGCCAGGCGCCTGTTCTAGGTGGCATGTTGCCTTTTCAGCAAACCCGCCCCGATTCTTTACAGCACAAACAAACCTAAGGTCGCTCATCCGGGAGGGGATGGCTGCTGAAGCAAAACCAATGGGTTTAGGATAAAAACAAAACTCCATTTCGCTTATGAACTTCTCAATCTCAAACTTCAGATACAAATGTTCAATGATCAACACGCAATATTCAATTTTCAATGGAGAGTACATAGCATGTTTACATCGCTCATATCCCACGGGTTCAGCGCCTTATTGCGCATGGGCTAACGCTTCTTTTTGCTGTAGGAAAAGAGTAGCGCAATACAGCGCCTGCAGTAGCTTGCTATATTAGCAGTAAAGTAAAATAGCCTCATGTAACCTGTAGTAACCAATGTGGCTAAATAGAAAGACTGCGTACATAAGAATACAAGCAACCTGTAATGCATGCCTGTTGTGCGCCGGCCCGGAAAAGGCAGCGGAGCATTTGCCTTTTTCTTGACTTTTTGGCTCCACCTTTTGTGTCGAAGACAAAAGGTGGAAAACAAACCAAAGAAAAACCTGCCTGCCATCAAAGGCCGCTTATACTACAATCCAAAAATCCCTCGTTCCTCGGGATGACAAGCAAGCAGCGCTACTATTACTTCATCTATTCCTCCCCCAATCTTTTTTCAACCAAAACTTTTCCTCTTCCGGCAGCGTCTCCAGGTAAGCCTTTACTAGGTCGTGGCCTTTTTTCAGGGTATAACTCCATTTTTTATCATCCAGCAGGCCAATCCCTTTCAGGTCCATTTCAATGTACAGCGACACCTTGGCCCTGGTGGCTTCCTGCCGCTGCCGGCTGTTCAGTGTCAGCGAATTAATGATCAGCGAGGCAATGCCCGGAACCCGGTACCGCCTTCTGCCCGTGATCCTGTCCCAGAGCAGCATGCCCACGGTCGGCGTTTCGGCATAATCCACCCGCCGCGCCGACAGGGTAGAAAGCGAAATGGCAATGATGTGCCGTACCGGGTAGCGGTACATTGGCTCCACCGGCAGGTTATCCACCACGCAGCCGTCCACATGCAACTGCTGCTCAATCACCACCGGCGGGAACACCCCCGGGATGGCAATGCTGGCCTGCACCATTTTGGTGATGGGGCCCCGGTCGTGCACCCGGGAGCCGGAGCCCGAAAAGTTGGTGGACACGCAGTAGGAGTTCACCCAGATGTCTTCCAGTTCGGCATCGCCAAACATATCCCGCATAAAACGCGTCATTTTCCGTCCGCTCATAATCGACACAAGGGGCCAGGAATAATCGTTGGTGGTCAGCCGGCGGCGGGCCGAATCGGCACACAGCGCATCAATTTTTTCAAAATCAAAATCGCAATGGCTCATGGCAATGCCATACAGGGCTCCGGCGCTGGTGCCGCCCAGGAAGTCGATCTCAACGCCGGCTTCCAGCAGGGCCCGCAGGGCGCCTACATGCGCATATCCCTTGGCCCCGCCGCCGCCCAGCACAACGCCTACGGCCTGATTGGAAATAATGCGGCAAAACCGGCGGATATCCGAGGGGTGGTTACGGCGCACATGAATGTGCAGGTTTACCTTGCGGGGTGTCAGCCAGCGGTCTGTTTTCTGCGGCAACTCACTGACGTTTTCATGCAAAAAAACAATGTAGATCTTGCGGTTTAAAATGCTTTGGGTATAAAGGTCCAGGGCTTTTTCAATCGGGTAGAGGCCGGGATCGGCCCTAAAATCCGTGGCCACAATCACCAGGTCGGCATAAAGCAGGCTTTGCCTTGACCACTCGGCACGCTCTTCGGAGCATACGAGGATATTGAGCCCACTATGCTGTTCCAGCGAATCGAAAACGGTGGCATGTGGCGCTTCCGGCTGCGAGTTGTGGTCAATGATCCGGATCGGGATGCCGCTGTCGGCAAGGGTGCGTTGGATATCATCTGTCCAGGGGCTGATATCGTGGCTGGCCTGCAGGTTGATGAGGGCAATATTCCGGGGGGTGGCACTCAGGTGTTGCTCCAAGATGTTTCGCTTCATCCGTTTGATCAGGAAAGAAGTGAGAGTGCTGGCAAAGGCGGGGTTTTGCGCCACCAGGGCCAGGTATTCTTCCTTTGTGATTTCCAGTACCGTTGTTTTGCGGATGGCCAGTACGGAGGCCATGCGCGGCTCGTTGGTAAAAAGGGCAAACTCGCCAGTGGGCTCTCCTTCGGCAATATCACCCAGGATGTGCATGCCGCTGCCATCCTGCACCACAGCCCGCAGCCGCCCGGAAAGCACAACATAAAGCGCCGTGTTCCGGTCGCCTTGTTGAAAAAGGTAATCGCCGGGTTCCAGCCGGTGCTTCTGCCCCGCATCCAAGATGGTTTGCAGGGCATCGGTTGCCAGGCCCTCAAACAGGTGTTCTAATATATGGAGGTAGTGAGCGTTGGCTGTTGCATTCTTTTCCAAGCAGTCTGTTTTAAGAAGTGAGAGTTTCGAATACGCTTTCCCGGTAGAGGAAGAAAAAGAAAATAATGAACCTGGCCAAACTTATTTCACCGCCACCCACTGGCGGAGAGAGGCTGATTTTACCGGCAAGATTTCTTCACCAAAAGATAGTTGCTGACAGGAACCTTTTTTGTTACACGTTTATCGGCATACAGAAAAAACATCTTTCCGGCTCTTGTTCAAAACAATGCGTTGCCCCAAAATTGCCGGGTATCTGATCATTGTTCCCACCGTTAATCCATAAGAGGCAGGAAGTTGTGTAAAGAACAGCAAACCACCGGCCGCACCGATTTAATTTTTTTTCACCGGCAGGAATCATCTCCCGTTCATCGGCTTTTTCCTACATTTACCCTTTGCCCGTCTTCAAAAAACAAGACCCCTTTATACAATATGAAAGTAGATATCTCCAAACTGCTTCAGAAAAACAAAAAGCAGATCTTAGAACAGTGGATGAAGAATCAGTTGGCCGATGAAAGCCTGCGGGATGACCTGATGAGCAATGAAGATTTGCGCAGCCAGTCGGAAGAGTTGGTGAACGAATTGGTCAAAACCGTCAACGACAGAAACATTTCTGATACACTGGCCAGCGATTTTGATCCCGTTCTGGAGATTCTTTCCGGGGTTTCCATTTCCCGGGCACGCCAGGGATTTTCGCCCCGCGAAACCGGCGCTTATGTGTTCAGCCTGAAAGATTCCCTGCTGCAGGCGCTGCAGAACGAGATCAAGAACGATCCGGCTACCCTGTACACGCTTACCATTAAAATGAGTAAGCTGATTGACTCCTTTGGTATTGCCACGTTTGAAACCTTTATCAAAGGTCGGGAAGAAGTGATCCTTCGCCAGACCGACGAAATTGCGGAGATCTCTACACCGGTGATCCGAGTATGGGAAGGTATCCTGGCCTTGCCCATCATTGGTACGCTGGACAGTGCCCGTACACAGGTGGTGATGGAGAACCTGCTGCAGCAGATTGTAGAAACCGGCAGCAGCATTGCCATTTTGGATATTTCCGGTGTGCCGGCCGTGGATTCGCTGGTAGCACAACACCTGATCAAGACCGTTAGTGCCACCCGCCTGATGGGTGCCGAATGTATCATTAGTGGCATTCGTCCGGAGATTGCACAAACCGTTGTTCACCTGGGTATCGATCTTTCCAACATCATCACAAAGGCGACCCTGGCCAGTGCATTGAAATATGCCTTTACCATGACCCACCTGGAAGTGAGAAAAACCACCAAAGAAAAATCAATCTTATAGCCTCTTATGGATAGAATACCAATTCTGCAGATGGGCAAATTTCTACTTGTAACCATTCAGGTAGATCTGTATGACCGTCTTGCATTGAACCTGGAAAGTGACCTGGTACAGATGGTGAGCAAGACGGGGGCAAGAGGCGTTTTAATTGACATCTCCGCCTTGTCGATTGTCGATTCGTTTATGGGCCGCATCATTGGCAACATCGGCAACATGAGCAAGATTATGGATGCCGAAACCGTAGTGGTGGGCATGCAGCCCGCAGTGGCCATTACGCTCATTGAACTGGGGCTCGAATTGCGGGGCGTCAGCACAGCACTCAACGTAGAAAAAGGCATGGCTTTGTTGCATCATAAAATCGGTTCTTTTGAAAACTTGGGGGAGGAAGAACGCGATGATAGTGGTACTGAATAAAGACAGTTTACCCATCCAGCGTGAACAGGATGTTGTGCCGTTTCGAAACCGTGTAAAAGAATACGCCGTCAAGATCGGGATGAGCCTGGTGAACCAGACCAAACTAATTACGGCCGCTTCCGAACTGGTGCGGAACATGCTGAAATACGCCGGCGGCGGCACTACGCTGATTGAAGTGGTGAGCAAGGGCCGCGAAAACGGCATCCGGCTGACCTTTCAGGACAAGGGCCCGGGCATTAAAGACATTCCGCTGGCCATGAAAGATGGCTACTCCACCGGCAAAAGCCTGGGGCTCGGGCTTCCCGGGGCCAAACGCCTTGTCAGTGAATTTGACATCCAGAGCGTAGTCGGTAAAGGAACAACGGTGACTGTTATAAAGTGGAAGAATGGTTAACGCAGTGCATTTTCGGTTAAATGCGGCCGACCGCAGTTATTTCGCCATCCTGAAAAAAAGCGTGCATGCACTGGCGGTGGAAGCAAAGTTCAGTGCCCGGCGGATTGGTGAGATTGACATCATCGTAGCCGAAATTGTTTCCAACCTGGCCCGTCATGCCGGCGGAGGAGAAGTGTTCGTAAAGCTCGTAGAGGAAAAAGGCCTCCAGGGCATCGAGATCATTGCCATCGACAGCGGCCCGGGCATAACCGACCTGCGGGCCATGATGCAGGACGGGGCCAGCACCAAAAATTCACTGGGACAGGGCCTGGGCGCCATCCGGCGGCTTTCGCACCAGTTCCAGGTGTTCACGCAAAAAGGCTGGGGCACCATTTTACTCTGCCGCATTTTTACAAAAGAAATTTCCCCGGAAAAAAGGCTTGATCCCGTAGAGATCCGGTCGTTTGTTGTGCCCAAGCCGGGAGAGGAGGAGTGTGGCGACGGCTTTTATTACAAACAAACAAAAGAACATATCAAGCTGTTTTTGGGCGATGGCCTGGGCCACGGCAAGGACGCCGCCCTCGCTGTACAAAAAGCCATCGAAGCCTTTAAGCTTTGCCCGGAAGACAGTGCCGTGGAAATTCTGCGGTACATCAACCAGCATGTGAAACGAACCCGTGGCCTGGTAGCCACGGTCGCTGTTTTTCATATCAAGGAAAAAAGCTGGAAGATTTGCGGTGTTGGCAATATCAGCACCCGCTTTTTCGGTCCTACCCTTATAAAAAACCACAACCCCTACAACGGGATTGTTGGACTTAACATGCCCAACTCCATGAACGACCAGGAGATTCCGTACGAAAAGGGCCAGTGCATTATTCTTTGCAGCGATGGCCTGAAATCGAAATGGGATGTCCTGAAGTTTCCGGGCATTTTACGAAACGACCTTTCATTGCTGAATGCAGTACTTTTCAAAGAGTATGCACGCAATACCGACGATATGTCGATCGCAAGCTGTAAACTGAATGTATGAAGATGCAGGAATTGGTAAGGGTAACATTACAAAACGAGATGGACCTGATCCTGGCCCACCGGCGCAGCATGCGCCTGGCCGAGCTGGCGGGGCTTTCCTTGTCGGCGCAAACCACGTTTGCCACAGCGGTTTCCGAAGTAGCCAGGAGCACCATCGAACACGGGAGGGATGGTTGCCTTATATTGAATGTGGCCAACGGGTTGCGGGAAAAATACATTGTGGCCCGCATCACCGAAGATGATCAGCGGAAAAAAACCAACGAAGGCTTGGAAAACGCCAAACGCCTGGTGAATAAATACAACATTTCCGTTTCGGGGGAAGAAGTCTCCATCGAGCTTTATTACAGCATTCCAACGCTGGTAAAACTGGATGTACAGGTGCTGGACGAATGGCGGGCTCTTTTTCGCAACGAACCGGCCTTGTCACCCTACGAGGAGATCAAGCGCAAGAACGAACAGTTGCAGGACCTGACCCAGCGCCTGAAAGAAATTGAACACCAGTACCAGACGCTCACCAATGCGCTGCCCCTGATCATTTTTTCTTTGGATCATGAGAGCAAGCTGATTTACGCCAACGAATGGCTCAAGCGGTTTACCGGTTATAGCATCGACCAGCTCAATCACAAGGGGTGGAGGACGGTGGTGCATCCTGAAGATTATGATGCGTTTGCCATTCTTATGAACCCACACCTGCCGCAGGGTGCCTCTGTGGTGAAAACCCAGTGCCGCATACGCCACAGGGGTGAGGAAGACTACTATTGGCACCTGGCTTCTGTTTCTCCCCTGTACGACGAAGGCGGAAAGCTGCTTTACTGGATCGGCTATATTGTGGACATCAACGCACAAAAGCTGGTGGAAGAAACCCTGCTCGACAACAAAGAACTCAAAGAGACCCAGCACCGTTTAAAACAGCACCAGGTGGCGCTGGAGAAAAATATTTCGGAGCTGGCCCGCAGCAACCGCGAGTTGCAGGAGTTTGCCTACGTAGCCTCGCACGACCTGCAGGAGCCGGCCCGCAAGCTGAGCTTTTACAGCGATTACCTGGTATCGAAATATGAATCCGTTCTGGATGAAAAAGGAATGGACTACCTCCTGAACATGCAATCGGCATCCCGGCGCATGCGCAGCCTGATCAACGACCTGCTTGCCTTTGCCCAGGTAGAGCAACGGGGACTGAAACTGAAACCGATCAACCTGAACCAGGTTACCCATGAAGTACTGCAGGACCTGGAGATAGCCATCGAGGAAAGAGGGGCCACCGTGAACATAGAACCCATGCCCCTGATTGAAGCCGACGAAAACATGCTGCACCAGTTGTTTGAAAACCTGCTGAGCAATGCCATTAAGTATTCGCAGGAAGGGGTAAAACCGGTGGTGAACGTATGGGCAGAACAGGAAGACAATGCCCTGCAGATCCAGATCCAGGACAACGGGATCGGCTTCGATGAAAAATACCTGCCGCAAATGTTTACGCTTTTCCAGCGACTGCATTCATCCGAAAAGTATAGCGGCACCGGGCTAGGACTTGCCATTTGCCAGAAAATTGTAGCATTGCACCACGGCAGCATCACGGCCCGTAGCCGGGTGGGAGAGGGTTCTACCTTTGTGATTACCTTGCCGATTACTCAAGCGAAAGGGGAATGAAAATGAGTTGCGTATCCATACTGATGGTAGACGATGATGAAGAGGACTGCATGCTGTTGAGCGATGCCTTTGATGAATTGGGTTACGGTTCCTGCATCCATTACGAAGAAAACGGCGAAGAAGCGATCCGTTATCTGGACCAGTGTCTGGCCGAAAACAGCCTGCCCAGCATGATTGTGCTGGACCTGAACATGCCGAAACTCAATGGCAAACAAACTTTACGGCACATAAAGGGAGTAGAGGCGCTGCAAAACATCCCGGTGATTATTTTTTCCACCTCGCTCAATCCAAGGGAAAAAGAAGAGTGCCTTGCCCTGGGAGCACATTCCTATGTGATCAAACCGGCTTCGTACAAAGACTCTATCGAAACGGCAAACAGTTTTTATGCCCTCTGCAACGTCATTGGCGTCAATGGCAATAAAAAATAGCTTTCTTTCCATACAGCGAAAGGGCCGTTTCGGCCACTATGCGTTGTTTAAATGGCAAACACCAATCAAATTGGTGGGGTAATCGGTGCAACGTTTGGTAGCGGGCCGTTGTCAATCAAAAAACTTCTTATGCGATTTGGCGCAATGTGGATGGCACTGTTTGCCTTATCCGGTGTGTCTGCCTCCTGCAAAAAAGAAAACAAAGCAACTCCCTGCTTTGCCAACCTGGCAACCACAAGACAGGTTAGCAACAAAAGAGCTACCGTGAAACTAACGGCTACCATTTCAGAGCCGGTTTACCTTGTTGAAGAAGGTGCTATCGATACTAGGCTGCTACCTTGCAACCTTCCGATGGCGTATTACCAACATGACCTGACAGTAACGATCAGCGGCGAAGTAAAGGATACGCCTCAAATAGGATCGACTCCCTGCTGCGTAGAGAACTTTGTGATCACGGCAATTTCAAGATAGTGGCGTTTTCAATGAGGTGTTCAAGTGTGAAGGGAAAGACGGCTGTTACTTCCATTATTCAACTGCTGTTGTTTATGCTACAAGCCCGGGTCTATTTCTGTTGCCACAGTTTTTCATACGATTAAAGCGGATTTCTGCGCAATTCAGGCAGGCTACCCTTGTCCTCCGTGCCGGCACACCCGAAGTTTGATACCAAACCAACCAAACCAACAACCATGAACACACGAACGCTTGCTGCTATCGGCCTTTTCGGCGCCCCCTTTTTGCTGATCGATTCCATGAACAACGGCCTGAACCCGTTTCAATCGAGCCCTGTTTCGGGACTGTTGAACCTTGTGTACATTTCGGCCTGGATCTGCTCCCTGTTTGCCCTGAAACGCCTACGTGCTTTTGGCGTCGGAAGATTTGGAAGCATTTTGTTTGGCGTGCAACTAACGTTTCTCACCCTTGCCAATTGTTGGAATATTTATGAATTTATATCGCCGCAGGCCGGCACAACGCTTTATACCATCCTGGATCTTTTCTGGCCGCTCAGCAATTTATGCATGCTGGTTTCCGGGATCACCATTGCTGTGAAAGGTGTGCTCAAGGGCTGGCGGCGGTATACACCGCTCCTGGTGGGCTGCTGGCTTCCCTTTGGCCTGTTGCTTTGGGGCCTGTTTTCCCGCACCCCAACCGTGCTGTTGCTGATCAATCTTTATTCGGCCCTTGCCTGGTCATTTATGGCTGTGGCTATCCTGAAGCATCATTCCGGTACAGAAGAAAAAAAGGCAGCGCCGGTATTTTCCCTGGGAGAGCCTGCTTTTTAAGAAAGGAAAAAGAAACGGGTTTGTACTAATCGAGATGGCCTCCATTGGTACAAACCCGTTTTATTATAAGCCCAAGAAAGGGCTTGATCATTACTACTTTTTAACCTAAATAGTTGGCGTACCGCCGGTCACCTGGATGGTGGACGAGGTCATATAGCTGCCGTCCTGCGAAGCCAGGAGCACATAGGCCCCTGCCAGTTCGGCCGGCTGACCGGCCCGGCCCAGCGGAACATCCTTGCCGAAATTTTTCACCTTGTCTTCAGGCATGGTTGACGGAATCAGCGGGGTCCAAATCGGGCCTGGTGCCACGCAGTTCACCCGGATGCCTTTTTCACCCCAAAGCTGCGCCAGCGCCACGGTAAAGTTCTGAATGGCGCCCTTTGTCGGGGCATAGGCCAGGAGGTTAGGTGAGGGCTTGTACGCCTGTACCGAGGTGGTATTGATCACTGAGCTGCCGGGTTTCAGGTGCGGCTCCGCTGCCTTGCACAGGTAATACATGGCGTAGATATTGGTGCGGAAGGTGCGGTCCAGCTCCTCCTCCGTAATTTCCTGGATGGATTCGTAAGTATCCTGGTAAGCGGCATTGTTCACCAGGATATCGAGGCCGCCCAGTTCTTTTACGGCCCGGTCAATAATTGTTTTGCAATGGGTTTCGTCCTGAATGTCGCCAGCTACCACTACGGCTTTACGGCCCGCCTTTTCTACCCACTTCGCCGTTTCTTTTGCATCCTCGTGTTCGCTTAGGTAAGAAATCAGCACGTCGGCTCCCTCACGGGCAAAAGCAATGGCCACGGCCCGCCCAATGCCGGAGTCGCCACCGGTGATGACTGCCTTGCGGCCGGTAAGCCGGCCCGAACCTTTGTAAGACTCTTCGCCATGATCCGCCTGCGGTTTCAACTCTTTCTCCGTGCCGGGCACTTCCTGCTGCTGTTCGGGGAACGGTGGCTTGGGATGCTGGTCAACCGGGTTTTGCACCTGCTTGTTATCCTTCTTGTTCATATGTGTTGAATTAAGAACCAAGAGGGCTAAAAAATCAAACCAATGTTTTTTCCGCCCTTTATTGAAGCCCGGCAGAAAGAAAGCCCTGCAAAGCGTTTCATCCCTACAACCACAAAAAGATGTACATCTTTTCCAAAATCGTGTAACGATCCGGCAGGCCGCGTACCGGAGTTTTGTGCGAACAAAAGACAACAGTCAATGCGGGAATCAAATACGCCCAGTACTACTGTGGCAAATCATTTGAACCCCTGTCTTCAAACGTGTGGACATTGAAAAAAGCAATCCTGCCCGCGATTTAAAACATTCGGTATGAAACAAACAATTTTCCTCTTTTTAGCCGCTCTTTTTACCCTTTCTATTCAGGCGCAACAACACCAGCACAAGCCCGATACAACCAAAAGGCCGGCGCCTCAGCGGGAAGCGGCTGCACACGATCGCAGTACACATGATCACACGGCCGGCAGCGACACGGCAAAACCCAAAGCTGGCCTGCCATCGGCAACGAGTCATGCGCATGGAGCCGGGGGCAGTCATGAAACACATAACATGAGCCATGCCTTTTCGCGCAATCTGCCTATGACACGTAACGGTTCCGGAACGTCCTGGCAGCCCGATAATGCACCGATGTACGGCTATATGTTCCATTCCAAAAACTGGATGTATATGCTGCATGGCAACCTGTTTCTTCGCTACAACAAGCAGGACCTATTTGACCGCGGAAGCCGTGGCGATGCAAAATTTGACGCACCCAACATGGGAATGTTTATGGGCCAACGCAACGTGGGCAAAAGAGGCTTGTTTCACTTTAGCGCCATGCTTTCGCTGGACCCGTTAACCGTGGGCGAAGAAGGCTATCCCTTGTTGTTTCAAACCGGGGAAACCTACAAAGGCAAACCCCTGATCGACCGGCAGCATCCGCATGATCTTATTTCCGAATTGTCGGTGAGTTATGCGCATGCCTTCTCTCCAAAATCCGATCTTTTTCTTTACCTCGGTTATCCCGGCGAACCTGCGCTGGGTCCCTCGGCCTTTGTGCACCGCCCTTCGGGATTTATGAACCCGGATGCGCCACTGACCCACCACTGGGTGGATGCCACGCACATTACGTTTGGTGTGGCCACCCTGGGCTACCGGTACGGCCGGTTCAAGCTCGAAGCCTCGGCGTTTACCGGGCGGGAGCCAGACGAGAACCGGTACAATTTCGACAAGCCCCGCTTTGACTCCTGGAGTGGCCGGCTTTCGTTCAACCCTTCGGAGAAATGGGCTCTGCAGGTTTCGCATGGATTGATCAAAGAGCCGGAAGTGTTGCATCCCGGTGAAGATGTGGCCCGCACCACGGCTTCGGTACAATACAGCAATCGGGGATATGGCGAAACCTTCACCAACCTGACAGCGCTCTGGGGCATGAACAAAACGGCAGGCCATGCGGGAGAACACGGTGCATTGCTGGAAGCTTCGCACCAAAAGCGAAAAACGGCTGTCTATGGCCGTTATGAATTCGTGCAGAAATCGGTGGAAGAACTGTCGCTGGATGAAGCGGTGTTTGGTCACCATACGCTTTTCCCCACCCATGCCCTGACCAGTGGGGCCAGCTATGACCTGTTTTCCATTGGTCATACCAAGGTGGCGCTGGGTGGGCACCTGACCTTCTTTCTGCCCGATAGCAAGCTTACCTCCCTGTATGGCGATACGCCGGTAGCAGGACAGGTTTACCTGCGCATCTACCCGAGAGCCATGGGAACAAAAGCGGGCCGACTCTATCTTCCCTATTGAGCGGTAAAAAAATACATGACAAAAAGCGCTGCTATTACCAGCGCTTTTTGTTTGCCGGATTATACAAAGGAACAGGTCCACGGCTTCGCCAAAAAGCTTTTTTACGAATAGTGAAAGATGTTATTTCAGGCTTAGAGTATTTTTTTAAGCCTGATGTACTGCAGAAGCATGATGGTTTTACCGTCGCGGATCTCTCCGCTATCCATCATCGCCATGGCTTTGTCGATAGGCAGTTCCAGCACTTCAATGTTTTCTTCTTCATCCGCCACACCGCCACCGCTGGCCACTTTCATGTGGTGCGAATACGCCGCAATAAAAAAGTGAAGGATCTCGGTAACAGAGCCCGGTGACATATACGCCTCAAACACCTTTTGCACATTGTGCACCCGGTACCCGGTTTCTTCTTCGGTTTCCCGCCGGATGCACTCCTCCGGGTTGTCCTGGTCAAGCAGGCCGGCACAGGCCTCAATCAGCATGCCCGAGGCATTGCCGTTCACATAGGTGGGCAGCCGAAACTGGCGGGTAAGGATCACCGTTTTCTGATCCGGGTTGTAAAGAAGAATGGCCGCTCCATTGCCCCTGTCGTAGGCTTCGCGGCTCTGGGTATGCAGGCTGCCGTCCTTCTTTCGGTATTCGTAGGTAATCTTTCTGAGAACGTACCAGTTATCGGACAAAACGCTTGTGTCTACAATTTTGATGTCTTGTATCATGCCGGAAGAATTTAAATCGCCGGGCACAAAGTAAGGAAAGCAAAGCAGCGCTGGTAGTCCTTTGGAATGAACCGCCTGAACTAAGCAATGAAACGTCACACAGGCCGGCATCTAGGTTGTTCCCCTGTTCGCCCGGGAAAGGCTGAAACTGGGTAAAACCATGTATTTTGCAGGGAACACATGACAACTACGTACCACCCTGACATTACCCTTGACCGTCAACTGTTTGACGAACTGTATGGCGTGCAACCCCAGGCCATTACCTGGCTTCGGCCCATCTGGAACGAGGAGAGAACAGCGATTGTCGATTTTGAATATGCGTACAGCAACCAGCAAGGGCTGAATTACCTGAATCTTACTCCCGCACAACACGAAGGCTTGCGGGTTTCCAATTCGCCAACCCTGACCGATGATCTGCGGAAAAGGTTTATGGAGGAAATGACCCAGGTGTATATGCAGGGTGTTGTTTCCAAAACAAATGTGTACAACCCGGCGCTAAACAAATATGCCCGGGTGCTGCGTACAAGGTTGCGGGACGGCGTTCTGTCGGTGGTGCAGGAACGCACTGAAGAAAACCGGATGATCCGTGAATTGGAAGAAAAATCCCGGCAACTGGAAGAACAAAAATCGCTGCTCGACAACATCCTGAAAAATTCTTCCAATGGCATTTCCGTGAGCCAGGTTTTCCGGGATGAAACCGGCAAGGTGGTGGATGCCCTGACGATTATGGCAAACGACGCCGCCGTAAAATACATTGGCCTGCCAAGAGAGATTTATTTGTCCAAACGGGCCACCGAAATTGAACCGGCCGTAATGGGTTCGCCCTATTACCAGGCCTGCATTCATACCCTGGAAACCGGTGAGCCATTTGTAATGCGCTATCAAATGCAGTCCACCGGCAATTGGCTGGAGCTTACGGTTTCAAAACTCGATTACGACCACCTGATCCAGATTTTTACCGACGTAACGCCTATCCGCGAAGCCGAACTAAAGCTGGAACAAACGGTGGAAGAATTGCGACGCTCCAACGGCAACCTGGAAGAATTTACCCGTGCGGCTTCACACGACCTGAAAGAGCCGATCCGCAAAATTCATTTTTTTACCGAACGCCTGAAAACAGCCCTCAGTGACAAACTACCGGAAGCGGAAGCAAACCTCTTGCATCGCATAGAGATTGCCAGTGCCCGTATGAACCTCCTTGTGGATGACCTGCTGGCCTATGCGCAGCTGAGCAGCGGCAGCCTGCTGCAGGAAGAAGTAGACCTGAACCAAAAGATCAAAACCATTCTTTCGGACCTGGAGCTGATGATAGCAGAAAAAGAAGCGGTAGTGGAAGTGGAACCACTGCCTATTGTAAAAGGCTATCGCCGGCAATTGCAGCAGTTGTTTCAAAACCTGGTGAGCAATGCCATAAAATACAACCAGCCCGGGGTTAAACCGGTTGTTCAGATCCGTTCGAAAAAGATGACGGGAGCCGAATCGGGCCTGGAGGTGCAGCCGGAAGACAGCGAAAAGGAATTCTATCAGATTAGCGTAACGGACAACGGTGTTGGCTTTGAACAGCAGTATGCCGACCGCATTTTCCAGGTGTTTACCCGTTTGCATGGCAACAGCGAATACCAGGGAACCGGCGTAGGTCTTGCCATTGCCAAGAAGGTAGTGGACAATCACGGCGGTTATATCAGCGCCGAAAGCAGTCCGGGTGAAGGCGCTACCTTCCGGGTATTATTGCCGGAAGGGTGAGTAGTGAGAAGCCAGTAGTAAGTGGCAAGTAGCGAGTAGCAAGGAGAAGTGCATTTCCTTTCAACTCACCACTGACCACTAACCATTCACGAAAGAGATTTGTGTGCAGGCCCTTCATCAGGCTTTTACTATGGGCAGTTTATACCCGTTGTGATACGCCTTCATCAGGTACTCCTTATTCAATTTTTCATCTGTAAACTTCTGCTTTGCTTTGTCCCACACCACCCGTTGACCGCTTTGATAGCTGATGTTTCCCATCTGTGCTACCGTGGCCACATGGGCGCCGGCATCTACCGGGCAGTTCAGGTCTGCGGCTTTACGGGAACGCACAACCGAAATAAAGTTTTCCCAGTGTTTGTTGAGACCATTGTCAGAAGGTTTGGCCAGCGGCTTGCTCACCTTTGCTTTGCTGTTCTTTTCCTCGATCACTTCCCAGCCACCGCGGTTCAGGATCAGGGTGCCGTTATTGCCAATGTAGGCAATGCCATGATCTCTCCCGTAAGAACCATTGTCGATGCCCATCGCATGGTCCCACACCAGGTTGAAATCGTCAAATTCATAGAGGGCCGTCAGGGTATCCGGTGTTTCCTGCAGCAGCTCGGGATAGGCAAACTTTCCACCCAGTGAAACCACGGTTTTGGGCACCGGTGCTTTCATGCCCAGCAAGGCATAATCCAGGAGGTGCACACCCCAGTCAGTCATCAGCCCACCGGCATAATCCCAGAACCAGCGGAAGTTAAAGTGGAAGCGGCTCGGATTAAATGGTCGCATTTTGGCCGGACCAATCCAGGCAGCATAATCCACACCGGTTGGCGGGGCCGTATCGGGCACGGTTGGACCGGGTTTCATCCAGCCCTGGTAGCACCACACTTTTACCGTGCGGATATTGCCCAACTGGCCGGTGCCGATAAAGTCCACCGCATCGCGAAAATGTTGCTGGCTGCGCTGCCATTGTCCTACCTGCACCATGCGATTGTACCGCTGTTGCGCGGCTACCATGGCCCGGGATTCGGCAATGGAATTGCCTACCGGTTTTTCCACGTACACATCTTTTCCGGCTTCGCAGGCATGAATCATCATCAGGGCATGCCAGTGATCCGGCGTGCCGATGATAACAGCGTCAATATCCTTCTGATCGAGCAGCTTACGGTAATCTGTGTACGTTTTTATGCTGCCCGCATTTACGTTCAGCTTGGGCAGTTCCGCCATCCGCTCATTCAGTACATTCTGATCCACATCACAGAGGGCTACAAGGTTGACACCGGGTTGCTTGAGGGCAGCGGATACATTGGCCCAGCCCATGCCTTTGATACCGATAGCACCGATGTTGATTTGATCGGCAGGCGAGAAGCGGTTCTTCAAAATAGCAAATGCCGGTGTATTAACGGCGGAAAGAAGGGCGGCTCCACCCACGAGCCGGGTGGATTGGTGTAAAAAACGACGGCGTGTAGACATAGCAAGAAGGGAAGGAAAGATTGGGTTTCCTTTCTGCTTAAAGATAACCGGAATAGCGAAAAGTGAGCTTGAATTTTAGAGAAGAAATTGGGGTAGTTCACGGCTTTGCACCAGGCGGCCGCCTCGCTCTAAAATATCTTTCCGGGCCTTTTGATATCCTTCTTCATCAATAGCCCTTGTGGCGTCTTCTATAACAACAACCTGAAAGCCTTCAGCTAAAGCATCTTTGGCGGTAAAATAAACACAGTAATCAGCGGCAAGGCCGGCCAGGTAAATGGTTGTTACGCCGCGGCCTTTCAGGTAAGCCGAAAGCCCTGTCGCCTTGCGGTGTCCATTGTCGTAAAACCCGCTGTAGCTGTCAATTTCCGGGTTGGTACCCTTGCGAAAAATAGCCTCTGTTTTCTTCCAGTCGACGGCGGCAGAAAGGTCGGCGCCGGGAGAACCCTGCACACAGTGGTCGGGCCATAACACCTGCGGGAGGCCGTCCAGGTCTATCTGTTCAAAAACTTTTTTGCCCTTGTGGTTCGATGCAAAACTTTTGTGCTGAACAGGATGCCAGTCCTGTGTGGCTACGACCAGCTCAAATCTTTTCTGCACTGCATTTACAACAGGGATGATGGCATCGCCGTCTGTAACTGCCAGTGAGCCACCGGGAAGAAAATCATTCTGAATATCGATCAGGAGCAGGGCATTCATGGTTGTAAAACTGGGGAAGACTCTCAAAAATAAAAAGGGAGGCTTTATGGAAAGCCACCCCTTTATAATTTTTGCAGTTGAATCTTGCGTTCTTATGCCGCCGGGTGTCCGCCATCGCGGCGCCGGCCTTCCAAAATTGGTTTTGCTTTTAATTCTACTGCGTAACCCAAGTCGTCGGATAAGCTGTTGTCAACGCCATCGCTGACCCAATGCCTTCCTTCTTTTCTTAATTTTATGGTGTGTGGTGGTTGTTGGGCTGGGTTACCATTAAAGCTGGAAAGTCGAGCAAAACACTCTCTCCCACTTTCTACCCGCACATCGTAATGTGCCAGGGATCCACCGTACAACACCGCTGCTGTTATTTCCATTGTTGTTCAGTTTTGTTATATCTATCCAAAGATGGTGCCTATTAAGTCCTTGTAAATGTGGAAATTGAGCAGCAATTATTGTTTCTCATTTTCCTCGTCCAGTGGTCTTCCGTCGGCCCCCTGCACATCAGTGCCCAAATGACGAACGGTTTTTTCCCCGGTATCCTGTGCACCGGTATACGCCTGATTACCTTCAGGATTTCTTCCTTTTGCTTTCAGGTCCTGCTCCACCTGCTCATTGGTTAGCGCTCCACCTTTATTTTCTTTTCTGGCCATAATACTGTTTTCTACTTTAGAACAAGTGCTGCGCCATAAGTTGAAAAGAAGTTTACCGTCTACCGTTTGCAGTTGTTTGGGAGTTGGGAAGGAAAGGTTGAAGAATAGTTTTTACAACAAAGGCTTTGGCCAAAGAGATTTTGGCTTAAACCATTGTACTAATAACCTCTTATCATTTATAACCCCGGCATAAATGCCGGGCAATTGAAAAGAAACGCTGGCCTTAAACCGGAATTTGCCAATTGTCTATTGCTCTCACCCTGCCCGGTCAAAATCACCGGCTTTTTGCATGTTACGCTCCAGCACGAACGTTCCGGCTGGAACCACTGAAGCGGCAAAGGCTTTCACCAGCCACGGAAAGCTTTTATTGAGAATACCCTTTACTTCTACAGCCAGGGCAAGAAAAGCCACAAACAAAACCCCATGTGCCCAGCCCACTACCGTTACCAGTTGTGGCAGACCCGCCAAGTATTTCAGCGGCATGGCAATCAGGAGAAGAACCAGAAAGGAAATGCCTTCAGCAAGGGCAACGCGTCTGAAAAAATTCAGTGTTGTGTTTTTTGTTTTCATGTTAACCTGTTTTTCATCACCGTGTGATATTGCGATTGGGGCGCAAATTACCGGATGAGAACCACAGTTCCTTTGGCTTCAACAGAATTATTCAACCAGGTTTCACCTTTTAACAACCACACATACGCCCCGGTTTCGGCGTCTTTGCCATTGTAGGTGCCATCCCAGCCTTCGCCCACCCGGGTGCTGCTGAACACTTCTACCCCCCAGCGATTGAAGACTTTGAAATAGCGGATGGTTTTCAGTCCACCCTGCACCTGGTACAAAAAGCGGTCGTTGCGGCCATCCCTGTTGGGGGTAAAGGCCGTAGGTACAAAAAACTTGGGTTGCACCTTCACCGTAACCTCCTGCACGGAAAAACAATCCGAAACATCGGTTCCCTTGATGTAATAGACACCGCTTTGCGAGATAAAGGCCGGGTTTGGAATAGGAACCGTCAGGTCGCTGTTGGCCCAGTACGAGTAGTCAAGTTGCCGGTTGTCGGGTAGAAGGGTCAGGTTCACCCCGTCGGGAAAAGCCACAACAGGCGGCTCCGAAACGCCAAACAAGGAGGGCGGCAATATGGAAACGGATATTTTTTTGGTTTGCAGACATCCGGATCGGTTGGTGCCCCGGATGTAATAATCTCCCGATTGGGTGATTTGTTTTGGATAAGGAACTAAAAGCGAAGCGGATGCATCGCTGAAATATTCCAGTTCCAGGAAAGGCGAACTTCCCCGGGTAATACTGGGGGCGGTAAGATCCAGCCCGGAGGCGCAACCGACCAGACTGTCGGGTAAAACAAGATCCATTGGCTCCGAACTCGAAGAAATTTTGGTGTAAAATGTATCACGACAACCCAGGTAAGCAAAGGGTAAGAGCTCCACGGCAAAACTGTCGCCCACCTTGGGCTGTTGAATGGTGTAATTGCTGCCGGTTCCCAACTTCTGGCTGAAATCCCCGGTGTACCACTGGTAGTCGGCAAAACCTGTGGGGGCACTTAGGGTTAGTTCACTGCCCGGCGGGCAGAAAATATTTCCCTTGATGGTGTTGGTGCATTTTTCCACCACGTCAAAATAGGCATATCCGAAATGGGCGCCCCGTGTACAGTCATTCACGGTAAACTCCAGCCGCACCCGTTCGCCCTTAAACGTACTTAGGTTAATGGAGACAGACGACCAAGGTTTATACAGAACACTGTCAGCCATGTCAGATACCAGGAAGCCGGGCTGGTTGTATCCCGCCACAAAATCAAACGAGCTGCACTCGATATACTCTGCCCGTGTTTCATTAAAAACCTTTACGGTGAAGCGTGGCTGCTCATGCGCCTGGTGACTGGGGTTTTGCAATACGATGGCGTAATTGAAAATAATGCTGAAGGCGTCGGCGCTGGCTGGGACTGAAAATACATAGGCCAGTTGTTCTGCTTTTCTCCCCGGTTTATCAATTCCAAGTCGTACGGAATACTGGCTGCCGTTGGGTGCTGTTACCGGGAACTTTCCATAGGGATCAAGTTCCGGCTGCCGGCCGTTTTCGCGATAGATATAGTGCTCGCCATCTGCCAGAAGCAAATTGGGTGTGCCGTCAGACGCTACCGTGCCGGTCATCCGTTGCCAGTTGCCGAAGGTGCCGTTTTCAAAACCAATGTTGGGTGGGCATACGGGTTGCGCCTGTGCGATCACAGTCAGGAGTAAAAAAAGCAAAACAAGGGAAGACTTCATGCCGGTATCGCCATTTTTTCAATCAGCAGCGAGGCTTACCCTTAAAAATACGGCAATGTTTGCAATCGGATAAAAAGAAGCGCTAATATGGTCATTTAAAATTTTCGCACTTTGTCCAGGGGGCAGGGTGGATATTATCAATCAGGAAAAGCGTTTGCTATGGTTGTTCCGTTTGTTCTACGATAAACTTTGTTCTTTACTTCCTTTCACTTTCTCCGCAAACGCCTGGTAAAATTGCCCCTCGGCTTTAGCCCGGGGAATGATGGTTTAATACATGATTTCCCACATCGGCTTTAGCCGATACAAGGAAAAAGCTTACTGCTTTTTAACCCGGCATAAATGCCGGGGCAATTGGTTTGCAAAAGGAATCTGTAGTTTGACCCTGTAATAAAAACACCTTGCGAGGAAGACATCTTCCCGGCAAGGCGTTTTATATTTTAATCAGGAAAAAGCAACAGTATCGCCTAACCGTTTTCCCGCTCCTGCGTGACGGGAGATGCATAATGAAAAGATGCTTCCTGCTCACTACTGACTACTCACCACTAATAATTCACAACCTGCTCTTCTATGGCCTGTGGCAGTTCCCGCCATTCGTATTGCTGGTTGCGCAACTGCGGCTCAAATCCCGCTTCGCGAATGGCCTCCTGAATGGTGCGGGAGGTAAAGCGGTGCGGTGCGCCGGCGGCGCTTACCACGTTTTCTTCTATCATGATCGAGCCAAAATCATTGGCGCCGGCATGCAGGCAAAGTTGGGCGGTTTGTTTGCCCACAGTAAGCCATGAAGCCTGAATGTTCTTGACGTTTGGCAGCATAATGCGGCTGATAGCGATCATACGGATGTATTCTTCCGGCGTGGTAAGGTTATGCACGCCGCGGATACGGGTAAGCAGGGTATCAACGTCCTGGAAGGTCCAGGGAATAAAAGCCAGGAAGCCTTTGGCGCTTTCGGGCTTTTTGGCCTGCACGTCGCGGATCCTCGCCAGGTGTTCAAACCGTTCCCGTACTGTTTCCACATGGCCAAACATCATTGTAGCGGACGTGGTGATATCCAGCTTGTGCGCTTCGTGCATAATGGCCAGCCATTCATCGGCACCACATTTTCCCTTGGAAATAAGGCGGCGAACACGGTCAACAAGAATTTCGGCGCCGGCACCAGGCAATGAATCCAAGCCGGCTTCTTTCAGCGCTTTCAGCACGTCGTGATGACTCGCCTTTTCCAGCTTACAGATGTGCGCCACCTCGGGTGGCCCCAGCGCATGCAGCTTGATAGCAGGGTATTCCTGCTTTATCTGCCGGAAGGTAGCGGTGTAAAAATCCAGCCCCAGCTCCGGGTGGTGACCGCCCTGCAGCAGCAACTGGTCGCCGCCGTAGCGGACCGTTTCTTCAATTTTTTTCCGGTACGAAGGCATATCGGTGATATAGGCTTCGGGGTGGCCGGGTATGCGGTAGAAATTGCAAAACTTGCAATTGGCAATGCACACGTTGGTGGTGTTGACGTTCCGGTCGATCTGCCAGGTTACTTTTCCGTGCGGCACTTTTTCTTTGCGCAGGGTATCGGCTACCAGCATCAGCTCGGAGAGGGGCGCCGCTTCAAAAAGATGCATGCCTTCTTCGATGCTTAAAAATTCTGAGCGAAGCGCTTTGTCATAGAGAGGAGAGAGGTTCATAACGGGGTAAAGGTACAGCGGGATTGGGGCAGACTGGATAAACGGTTTTTTGATGTGGCCGGCTCTTCCTATTTTTAAAACAAAGGCAACCCCCTTTGCCAAACGGTTGTCTAACGAATAGCTGCTATATATAATGCGGGTGTTTTCCACGATACTTTTTTGCTTTTTCCTGCAGGCTGCGTCTGCACAGGAAGAATTTGTAACACCCTCCCGAATGCTCACCAAATTCAGGTTTATCCAGCTCACCGGCGGGGTTATCCTCTTGCAGGGCCAGTTTGATACATTTAAAGACACGCTCAATTTTGTGCTGGACACCGGCAGCGGCGGTATTTCGCTGGACTCTACCACCGCTGTTTATTTCGGGGTAAAGCCGGAGGCCACTGACCGGTTGATTCGCGGCATTGCCGGTGTTCGCAAGGTCAGCTTTCTGAACAACCGAAAACTTCACCTGCCCGGGCTAACCATCGACAGCCTGAATTTTCACGTCAGCAACTACGATATTCTTACCGCTGTTTATGGCGAACGCATCGACGGCATTATCGGGTACTCGGTGTTCAGTCGCTACATTGTAAAGGTCAATTACGACAGTACACAGGTGGAGTTCTGGACCAAGGGGCCTATCAAATACCCTCGTGGTGGCCACCTGTTGCGGCCTGCTATTGCGTCGCTTCCGGTGCATTCGGCCAGGGCAAAAGACGAGAACCTGATTGAAACACGGTTTTTGATTGACCTCGGGGCGGGGCTAAATGTTTTGTTCAGCCGCGATTTTATTGAAGACAGCAGCCTGCTACGCAAAAACCGCAAGCTGTATGTAAAAGAGGCGGAAGGATTGGGTGGAAAAGTGGACATGCACCTGACGGTAATGAAAGAATTTAAACTGGGGCCGTATAAATTCCGCAATGTGCCCATCAACGTGTTTGATGATGATTATAACGTGACTTCGTACCCGCACCTGGGCGGGTTGATTGGCAATGACCTGCTGCGCAGGTTTAATGTAATCATTAATTACGGGCAGAAAGAAATCCATCTTCTGCCCAACTCGCATTATTACGATGCCTTTGATTATGCCTATACCGGTATTGAACTTTACCTGGTGGATGGCCATGTTATCATTGGTGATGTGGCCACTGGGTCGCCGGCCGAGCACGCAGGCCTGAAAGAAGGAGATGTGGTGCTGACCATCAACAAGAATTTTTCCAACAACATCAGCGCCTATAAAAACATTCTGCAAAACGCCAGCACGGCAAACCTGGTTATTGTTCGCGGGGAAGAACTGCTGGAAATAAAATTCAAGGTGAAAAATATTTTGAAGAACAAGTAAGGAGACAATGGAGCAATAGACAATAGGCAATTAGCAAGGCTAGGCAACCATAACTGCGAATTGCCAACGGCATACTGCCTGCTCATTTACTGCCTCTTTTGCAGCTTTCCCACGTCCTTTCCCGGCTTTTAAATATTTTTGCAGGCCAATTCTGAATTGGAATTAAAACGAAAAGGAGATAAACTGTGGTCAATTACGAACGATTTACGTTAACCAACGGATTGCGGGTGCTGGTGCACCAAGATACCTCAACCCCTATGGCCGTTGTGAATGTGCTGTACGATGTGGGTGCCAAAGACGAAAACCCGTCCCGCACCGGTTTTGCCCATCTTTTTGAGCACCTGATGTTTGGCGGCTCCGTCAACATTCCGGTGTACGATGAGCCCCTGCAAATGGCCGGCGGCGAGAACAATGCTTACACGACCAACGATCTTACCAACTATTATATACAATTGCCGGCCGAGAACCTGGAAACGGCATTCTGGCTCGAAAGCGATCGCATGCTGTCGCTGGCCTTTAGCGAAAACAGCCTGGAAGTACAGCGAAAAGTGGTGATGGAAGAATTCAAAGAACATTACCTCAACAAGCCTTATGGCGATGTATGGCTGAAGCTGCGCAACCTGGCCTACGAAGTGCATCCTTACCGCTGGATGACCATCGGCAAGGAGCTTTCGCACATTGAAACGGCCAGCTTGCAGGATGTAAAGGATTTCTTTTTTAAGCATTACCGTCCTGTCAACGCTATTTTGGTAGTTGCCGGAAACGTCACTACGGAACAGGTAAGAACGCTGGCCGAAAAATGGTTTGGTCCGATTGAAAGCGGTGAAAAATACAACCGTATTCTTCCCGAAGAACCGGCGCAAAAAGCAGGTAAAAAACTGGAAGTGCACGCCACTGTGCCATTGGATGCCTTTTACAAAACCTGGCATATTTATCCCCGCATGGACCAGCGTTATTATGTATCGGATCTTATCACCGAGATACTGAGCGGAGGCGGTTCCTCGCGGCTTTTCCAGGCGCTGGTAAAAGAAAAAAAGCTGTTCAGCAATATCGAGTGCTACCATTTTGGCACTGTGGATGCCGGCCTTTTGACCATCGAAGGCAAGCTGGTAAAAGGCGTAAAAATGGAAGAGGCAGAAAAGGCCGTGGAAGAAGAGCTGGCAAAGGTGAAAAGCGAAATAATATCGGAGTCGGAACTGCAAAAAGTAAAGAACAAAACCGAAAGCCAGATGGCCTTTGAAGACATGAGCCTGATGAACCGGGCCAACAGCCTGGCGTTTTACGAACTGCTGGGCGATGCTTCGCTGATCAACCGTGAGCTGGATAAATACAACCAGGTAACGGCGGAAGATATTCGGTCGCTGAGCAACGAGATTTTCAGGGAGGAGAACAGCAGTACGCTGTACTACTACGCAGGCAATTAAATTGTACCTTGAAGGGGCTTTGCCTGTATTGCTTTGGAGAGCATTTTCTCTATTATGGAGAACGGCCGTTGAGCCGGCGTGAAACCAACATAAATTCATTTCCGCTATGTTCTATAATGACGACGATGACCTGGCCAGCCACCTTTCCAGTGTGTACGACACCGATGACGACATCAAGGTGGCAGCGTATTTTTTCCACAGCAATGCTGCCGCACCCAACAAAAAATTGTTTTACCGCGTAGACTTTCTTCCGCTGGAAAAAGAACTGGCGGCCTTGTTTCCGAAACGCTGGAAAGACGATTATACCGAGGAAGAATTTGTAAAGCGGGAGGAGCGATACCGGCAAAAACACAAGATCTGGTTTTTGCAAAAAGACATCTGGATACGCTACCGCAACGATTATGAAAGCAAGGCGGCTACCCTGTACTACCTGCCATCGGCCAATCCCGGTTCACTGCAGGCCGCCGAAGGGCTTTTACAAAACCTGGTGAAAGAAAAAGAAGAAGACCACAAAGGGGCGTTCAGTTTTATCACCACCATTCACGGGCATTTTCACCTGAAAGAATTCCGGCATATTGGCGATAAAGTTGATATTGAAGATCATTACAATGAAGATTTTTATCCCTTTAGCGAACGGGTGATTGAAAAGCTGCAAAAGCCCAAAAGCCATGGCCTGGTACTGTTGCACGGCCGGCCCGGCACAGGCAAAACAACCTACATCCGTTACCTGGCGGGACAGATCAGCAAACGCATGATCTATTTTCCGCCTTATATGGCCTCGCATATTTCTTCGCCAGAGTTGATCAATTTTTTAATGGACCAGGAAGAAAGCATCTTGGTGCTGGAAGATGCCGACAACGTTATCAGCCGGCGAATGGGTTCGGAGAACAGTGCTATCTCCAACCTTCTGAATCTCTCCGACGGCCTGTTGGGCCAATGCCTGCACATACCCGTGATTTGCACATTCAACATCCAGCAAACCGAGTTGGATACGGCCCTGCTGCGCAAAGGGCGGCTGTTGGGCATGTACGAGTTTAAGCCGCTGCAGGCCCATGTGGCCAACCGGCTGGCGCAGAAACTGGCACTCCACCCTACCTTTAGCGGCCCGGCCACGCTGGCCGAAATCTATAACAGTCAAGAAGAGGCCTACCAGCCTCTGAAAAATGAAATAGGATTTAAACGATGATACAAACGCAAACACTCGATCGAACGCAACCCCCGCTTATAAAGAATGCTGTTGAACTGGAGCTCAAACTAAAACCTTTTGAAAAATATACCCTGGGCAATGGTGCCGATGTGTACGCCGTAAATGCCGGCGCCGAAGACGTGCTGCTAGTGGAATGGGTGTACTACGCCGGCAACTGGTTTGAAAAGAAAAACCTGGTGGCGGCTACTACCAACTTTATGCTGAAGAATGGCACCGTCAACAAAACGGCTTTTCAGCTGAATGAGCATTTTGAATATTACGGTTCTTATCTCAACCGCAATTGTTATAACGAAACAGCCACCATCACCCTGCACTGCCTGAGCAAGCACCTTGAAGCCCTGCTGCCGGTGGTAAGGGAAATGATCCTGGAATCTGTTTTTCCCGAAGACGAATTGGCCATCTATAAACAAAACATGCAGCAGCGACTGCGGGTGAACCTGCGCAAATCGGATTTTGTGGCGGGCCGGCTGATCGATGCCTACCTCTATGGCGAAGACCATCCCTATGGCCGCTACACCCGTTTTGAGGATTTTGAGGCGTTGACAAAAGATGAAATCGTCAACTTCTACAAACAGTATTACCAGTCCGGCAAATTTGTTGTGTTTACGGCCGGTAAACTGCCGGCAGACATCGGTGCCCTGCTTGATAAATACTTTGGCGATCTGCCCATGAATGCCATTCAACTGGCTGATCTGCCGCCACAACCTGCTGCTGAAAAAAAATACCGCGTGG
Organism: Flavisolibacter longurius; assembly: GCA_014163555.1. GTDB lineage: Bacteria > Bacteroidota > Bacteroidia > Chitinophagales > Chitinophagaceae > Flavisolibacter. The sequence goes on along the minus strand of JACJGO010000002.1, from coordinate 90,944 downwards.
TAAACGATGCGCAGGGCGTACAGGGTGCCATTCGCATGGGTGCACAGTTTCCAAACCGTCATCATCCTGACTTTATTAAAGCGCAGGTGCTCAACAATCTTTTCGGAGGGTTTTTTGGCTCACGGTTGATGAGCAATATCCGGGAGGAAAAAGGTTATACATACGGTATCTACAGCTACCTCGAAAATCACATCCAGCAAAGCGCCTGGATCATCAGCACCGAAGCGGGGCGGGATGTATGCGAAGCTACCATCACGGAAGTGTACAAAGAGATGGAGCGGCTGCGCGGTGAACCGGTAGGCGAAGAAGAACTGTTGCTCGTACGCAATTACATGATGGGTTCCATTTTGGGCGACCTGGATGGGCCGTTCCAGATCATTAACCGCTGGAAGAATATTATTCTCAACGGGCTCGATGAAGATTTTTTTGAGCGACAGTTGGAAACCATTCGTACCGTGTCGGCAGAAGAATTACAGCAACTGGCAAATACCTATTTGCAACCTGATAGTTTTTATGAGCTGGTGGTTGTCTGAACCAGTTGTCTGAACCAGGATTTTTGGATGTTTGGGATGACCATGATAAGAAGAGCCGCGCCTTTGGCGCGGCTCTTTATTTTGAAGCAAGGCAAGTGAAAAGATGCCATAAAAAAACTGCAACTGTATGGAGTTGGAAAATAAAATGGGGTAAAGAAATCCCTGCTGCTAACCCCAGCCTTCAGGCTGGGGTTAGCAGCAGGGACGCTGAATTTTTCCACTGCATTGCCTTCATTTCAATCGCATCGTCATTATCCTCTTTATCCCAGCCATCTCCAAAATCCCGGTTCAGACAAATGCATTCTCGTCCGCACTGGGCCCATAACTACCGGGTATGGGAATATCAAGAAGCCGCAGGTACACACCCAACTGCGCCCGGTGATGGATCTGCTGGCTCAGCGCCATGCGAACCACATCTACTTTTGGATCGCGGCTGTAAACCGTTTCGCCGTTTCGCAGGGTCCAGGGTTTGTCCAACAGCGCTTCATTTTCGGGCACCAGTGTCGAAAGACCATCGGCATACCGTTTTTCAAAATAAGCCATCAAATCAGCGGTGGAATGGATTTGTGGCTGCTCGTACGGATCGGCAAAATCCAGGAAATCAGTCGTAAAGACCAGATGAATCCACCCGGGCAGGTCTGCAATGTGCGTGGTGAGGGCTTTCATCTTCATGCTTTTGGGATGCGGCGCATACTCCCACTTATCTTCCGGAACGCGGGAAAGCATTTTGCGGGTCGTTTCTCCTTCTTCCATAAACTGTTGTTTGAAAAATTCGATCCGTGTCATAGTTGGTTGATTTGTACAAACAAAATAACACCCACACAGTGACAGCCCTATGTCAGCATGCGGTTCGCTTCCACTTTTTGCAGAATTTTTTCGGCCAGCACCGACACTGTGTCCTGCAACTGGAGCGGCTCCACGATGGTAGCTTCATCACCAAAAAGCAGAAACCAGCGGGCAAAACCGCTGAGCGAACAGGTAAGAAAGGTCATTCGCACTTTGTTGCCTCGTTTTTCTTCCCGCACAAAACCGTTGTAGTATTTCTGTTCGCCTAAAAATTTGACGATACCGGCATTGACATCGATGACCACTTTTTGCAGGTCCTTTTTTTCGGTTACCCGTAACAGAAAGTTCTGCAGCGGCGGATGACTTTGCGTTATTTTTTCTTCTAAGAGTTGAAGTCCATTGATCCGGTCCGTGCGAAAGTTCCGGTAATCTTTTCGCAAGAGACAAAAGGCCACCAGGTACCAATAACTTCCCTGGTAGTAGATACCAATCGGTTCTGCTTTGCGGCGCAGGCTTTCCTCTTTTAAAGACGTGTAGCCAAATTCGATAAGAGTGGCGCTGGCAATGGCCTGTAATATTTTGGAGAGATGGAGCTCTGTAGGTTTTGTATGCACAACTGTAGGATGCGCTACCACGGCGATGTGATCATCCAGGCTGGCGATCTGGTGTTTTTCGGTGCGCCGCAGCACGGCCTTTATTTTATCCAGCGCCGACTGGTAATAACGCGAAGTCGGCGCATCGCTCAACGATTGCATCAGCTTTGCGCCTGTAAGAAGGGCCGACGCTTCTTCCTGGTTAAAATGGATCGGCGGCAGCTTGTAGCCATCCATCAGCCGGTAGCCGGTACCGGCTTCGCCAATAACAGGTACGCCTGCCTGTTCCAGCGCTTTTACATCGCGGTACACCGTGCGCAGGCTAATAGAAAACCGCTCGGCAATATCCTGCGCCTTTACCAGTGGCCGGGATTGCAGTTGAATCAGGATGGCAGATAATCGGTCAATGCGGTTCACAAAAACAAAGCGTTACGTTTTGGCGCAACGGCCTGTAAATTATGATTTTTAAACAGGATCTGCCGGCAAGGTTATCAGGAATTGCCCCTCTTTCATTTTTCAAACCGGAAGGATATATTTGCCCTCTTTAATTTTTTAAAACAAACCAACGTAACTACTGTTTATGAGAAAACTTCTTGCGCTTTCGTTTTGTCTTTCCTGTACAGCTATTGCTAACGCACAGGATTTCCTGGGCATCCGCACCAGTAACTACAGCGGTGTAAGCAGCGTATTTTACAACCCGGCCAACATCGCCGACAGCCGCCACCGCTGGGATTTTAATCTGGTAAGTGCCGGTGCCACTATCGGTAACAACAAGGCCAGTTTCAAACTCAGTGACCTTGGCAAAACCCTGAATCTTGATAGCCTGAAGGATAAAGTTTTTTCAAGTGATGCCGGCAGCTCCAATGGTTTTGTGTCTGCGGCGGTTTATGGTCCTTCGTTTTTTTTCAATCTGAATAAAAAGTCCGCTATTGCTTTTACCAGCCGTGCCCGGGTGATGGCCAACATTTTTGACATTGATGGCAAACTGGCCACCGAAATCATGGATGGTGCCAGCAATCCTGAGTTTCCTTACACCATCGCCTCTGCCAACAACATGATTGTAAATGCAAACGGCTGGAAAGAATTCGGTGCCAGCTATGCACGGGAGATCATGAACAAAGGACCTCATTACCTCAAAGGCGGCATCAGCCTGAAATACCTGGCCGGCGTTGCCAATTCTTCCCTCCAGGTAAACCGGCTCAATGCTACCATCGATCATGATGTGGTGGAAGACGATGCCTATCTTACCAATAGCAGCGGCACCATTGGCCTTGACTTTGGCGGCGTGGCCATATCCACCCTTGAAACCTCGGACCTGCTGAAATTTAAAAGCACCGGCTTTGGTGTGGACATTGGTTTTGTCTATGAATACCGCCCGGATACTTCGGCTGCTATGCGCAACGGAGCCGGAGAATTGCGCCGTGATCTGAACTCATATAAATTCAGATTGGGAATTGCTTTGCTGGATGCGGGTAGTATTTCTTACGAAAGAGATCTTGATCGCAGCGGCGGGTATAACATGCAGATTGGCCCCACGCAGCGGTTTTACCTGCGTGCACTGGCCGATGCCGGCATCGATGAATTCAAGGATACGCTTAACAAGTACCCACAGTTTTATGCACCGGTGGCTGGCATGTCAACCGGTAACTATTCCGTCAGTACGCCGGCAACGCTGCAAGTGAATGCCGACTACCAGATACACAAAGGTTTTTACCTCAACCTGGCGTCGCAGGTTAGTTTACTCAACAGCCGCACCAAATGGAACAGCAGCCAGTATTTCAGCTCGGTGGTACTGACACCCCGGATTGAAAGTAGGGGCTTTGGTTTTTACCTGCCCCTGTCATATAACTCGCTGACTAACGTTACCGCCGGTGCGTCACTGCGCCTGGGTAATTTCTTTGTGGGGTCAGGCAGTATTTTATCGGCTGCTCTTGGCGGATCAAAAGCCGCCGACCTGTTTATCGGCATCCATTTCGGATCGCTGCACAAAAGCAAATAAGTACAGCAAACCAACAGGATTCTATAAAGCAAAAAGAGTCGTTCTGTGCAGAACGACTCTTTTTTTATGTTGATTAGTATTTTCTGTTTTCTCCGGTAAATAAAAAAGGCCCGCCCTAAAAAGAGCCGGCCGTTGCTAACCTATGAAAAACACCAAGCTCAAATATAGGGCAAATATTATTTGATAACAACTAAGGCAAATTTCTTTTGTTGCCTCGGCCACGGCCTTTGTTCTCTTGCAGTCGTTCTTTGCGTACATCCTGTACTTTTTCTACGAATTCTCTTTCGTGGGTAAATACCTCGTTGCTGCGTTTTTCGCCTACAACGGGTTTAATCTGGTCGCGGAATTTCAGCCGCACTTCGATGATTTTTTGCTGCAGCACCAGCTTGTCGTCTTTGTGCTCCTGCTTTACATCCCGCAACTGGCGCAGGTAATCCATAAACAGGGGCTGAAACCGTTCTGCTTCGGTTTTATTCAGTCCCAATTTGGTCTGAATGTACTCCACCATTTTTTCCTTCAGGCGGGCGGCACCCGGCCCGTCATCCTGGGCAAAGGAAGTTTGGAGGGTAAAGCAGAAAATCAGCGTGTAAAAAATCTTTTTCATAGGTTTAGTCAATTACCATTAGTTCGTCATCAGCGCTTGGCAATTGGTCCAGAAAAGAATCAATTTCCGAGGCTGAAACATCTTTTAATAATTCCGCCACTTCCGTTTCTGCTGCAGGAGGGATGGGTTCCTCCTGCAGTTTGGCCGGGTTATAGGGAACATTTTGAATAAAGGCATCAATTTCTTCCGTGCTGGCATTTTTGATGACCTGTGTTACGGATGTGTTTTCGTTCCGGGCCACCAGCCTGTCGGAGGTGTCCGGGGTAGGATAAGTTGTGGCTATAGACGGCTCGCCATCCGGACCGTTCAGCAATTGGAAACCACCAATGAGAACAGCACCGATAATAGCGGCTGCCGCTGCAGCTCTTGCCCAGGTACGGGAAAAAAACGGGACCACTTTCGCTTTTGGACGCACTACGTTTGCCATGATTTGCTCTGGCAACCGTTCAAAATAACTGTCGGGAACCGAGTAGGGAAGTTCCTTACCGATGACATGCAGTACGGCAGAGCTTTCATCACCTGTCAGTGCAGAAAGGCCGGACAGGTTTTGTTCGAAATAACCCTGCGGAACAGCATACGGCATCTGCCGGGAAAGCCCAGCCAAAAGCGGAGAAAGCTCCTGCAACTCGCTGGTTACAGAAGATTCCTGCTGTTTGACTTTGGCCAGGATAGAAGCTGCCAACCCATCGAAATAGCCCTCAGGCACAGAAAAGGGCTGTGGGTTATTCGACGCAGGCAAACCACTGTCCAGGTTCCTCAGTTCATCCTGTATGTTATTCTCGTTATCCATTTTACGGGGCTTATGACCTTTTCCGGTACCTAAGGTTTAATGATTTTTAATGAAGTCCTCGATTTTTTTCACCGCATGGTGATAACTGGCTTTTAGGGCGCCTTCGCTGGTTTCCAGCACCCGGCTCATCTCTTCGTAAGGCATCTCGTCGTAATAGCGCAGTGTGAAAACAATGCGTTGTTTTTCAGGCAACTGTTGTATGGCTAGCTGCAGTTTCCACTCCAGCCGGTTTGGATCAAAATGCTTATCTGCCTTAATTTTATTGCTAAGGCCGGTTTCTACATCGCTGAGGCTGACGGCTGACCGTTTTTTCTGCGCCTCCAGAAAGGTGAGGCTTTCGTTGGTAGCGATGCGATAGAGCCAGGTGTAAAGCTGCGATTCTTCTTTAAAGTTTTCCAGACCGTTCCAAACGCGGATAAAAACGTTCTGCAGCACATCATTGGCATCGTCGTGGTCAACCACCATACGGCGAATGTGCCAGTAGAGCCGTTCCTGGTATTTTTTAATAATGGCGGTAAACGCCGGTTCTTTGGTCGTTGGATTCCGGAACTGCTGCAACAATTCTGCGTCTGATCGATCGGTAAGTGCCATTCAATACAATTATCAAAATATATGCTACCGGCGTAAAGATAATTGTTCCTTTGAAAGCAGGAAGGGCAAAGAGGTCAGCAGGTTACAAGCCGGCGCCTTCAGGAATTCCCTCTGTTTACGGTTCTCCCCAGTTTCCTCCGCGTGTGAGTCGAAAAATAAAAGAGACGCCTTAAAGCGTCTCTTCTGTATAAAAAATCAGGGATTTTAGTTCAATACCACACCTAGGCTCCTGATAACGGCGCCTACCCGAACGGCATCGTGGATGCGTTGTTTGTCGCTGCCATGCTTGAGCAGCGTGGCCTCATGCGAGGTAACGCAAAGGGAGCAACCGTTAACGGCACTCACCACAAGACTGATCAGCTCAAACAATTCTTTGCCCAAAACGGGGTTGGCCATAATGCTCATGCGAATGCCTGCCTGCGCTTTGTCGTAAAACTCATCGTGCATAAAGTGACGAAAGCGGTAGTACACATTGTTTGCATTCATCAGACTTGTGCAGGCAATTACTTCAGCCACTTCAGCGGCCGTGGCACCCTGCTCCAAGGCACGGGTTTCAAAGCTTTGCTGCAGCACGGTATTCTTTTCATTCACAGCCACGGCAAGGGCAATCAGGTGCGCATCTTTTTTGCCAAGGCTTTCGGCATTCAGGGCTGTGGACAGGTTCAGCTTCAGGTCTTTCAGGTAGCGGCTTTTGGCTTCTTTCAGTGCCGTAAGCTGCGGAGTGATCTTTTCTTCGCTTACCTGCAGGTCTTTTAAAAGAGCCAGTGCATCATCCTGAGTAGCGGCTGCGGTTCCAAATAACATTATTTCTTTTTTTATGCGGGTTAATACGCAGGTTATGCGGTCAGTGTGGCTTCGCCTTTCTGCCAGTTGCAGGGGCAAAGTTCATCGGTTTGCAGGGCGTCCAGTACACGCAGTACTTCTTTTACATTGCGGCCTACATTCAGGTCGTACAACGAAACCCAGCGAACATCACCCTGGGGGTCAACAATGAACGTAGCACGGTAGGCAATTTTTTCATCGGACTGCAGAATGCCCAGTTCTTCCGCCAGTGATTTTGACGTATCGGCCAGCATAGGGAATTGCAGGTCACGCAGGTCTTCGTGGTCTTTGCGCCAGGCCAGGTGTACAAACTCGCTGTCGGTAGAAGCGCCAACCAGTACGGCATCGCGGTCAGCAAAATCCTGGTAATGCTTGTTGAATTCGGCAATCTCGGTAGGGCATACAAACGTAAAATCCTTTGGCCACCAGAACATCACCATCCATTTGCCTGCATTTTTAATTTCTTCATAGGACAGATCATAAAACTCGGTGCCTTTCTCAATGGATACGACGGCTTTCTTCTTAAACTCGGGAAATTTCGATCCCAGGGACAATGTTGTGTTTCTCATTTTTATTCTTATTCTTTTTGACGGCGCAAATTTCCGGGTAGAAGAAATGATAACAAAGCCGGATTGGATTTATTTCCTGTTACAGAATGTTAAAGGATATATGAGAAAACCTTGTCAACTAACACCGATCTTTACCCGTAGCGATAAGATATCCTGTTCAGATAATGACTTCTGCATGCCTTGCGGAACCAGGCGGCAGTGAAAAGGAATTTTTAACCAAATACCTGCTTTCTGTAGAGGGGCTAATTGAAAGAAAATGCCTAACTATGCACGCTTTTTCAATAGAACAAACGCTATTGGATTCGAACCAAATAAACAGCAACCAATGGACGGCGACAGAAAAAGGCGGTATCTGGTTTCAAGACGGGTGGATGGTTTTTTTACCATTTTTTCCGACGTCCTTTATTTTATCGGCCGCTTTTTTAAAGAACTGTTTCGCCGCCCCCTGGAGTGGAACGAATTTATCAAACAGTGTTACGAAATTGGTTACCGTTCCCTTTCGCTGATCACCATGACCGCCTTCATTACCGGGGTGGTTTTTACCAAACAGTCACGACCTTCCTTAGCCGAATTTGGGGCGCAGTCCTGGCTGCCTTCGCTGGTGGCCATTGCAGTGATCAAGTCACTGGCGCCGCTGGTAACAGCGCTGATCTGTGCCGGTAAAGTGGGCTCCGGCATTGGGGCGGAACTGGGATCGATGCGGGTAACCGAGCAGATTGATGCCATGGAAGTATCGGCCACGAACCCTTTTAAATTCCTGGTGAACACCCGCATCGCGGCCACCACGCTTATGATGCCGGCCCTGATGTTGTTTTCGGCCTTTGTTTCCATGATGGGTTCTTTCATGGACATTTACCTGAACGAGCAAACCAGCTTTACCACGTTTTTGCAACAGGCTTTTTCCAAGATCACTTTCCTGGATTATGCATCGTCTATCTTTCGTTCCCTGGTCTTTGGCTTTACCATTGCAGCCGTGGGCTGTTATAAAGGCTTTCATGCATCGGGCGGCACACAGGGTGTGGGCCGCGCCGCCAATGCAGCGGTGGTGGTGTCGATGTTTTTGATTTTTATCGAGGAAATGCTGATTCTCCAAATCATAAACACCTTCCGGTAATATGCGGCATATTGTCAGACCACAGCAAAAAGAAACGGACATCAACATCCGTAACCTGCACAAAGCCTTTGGCAGCAACGAGGTGCTGAAAGGGGTGGACCTTGACCTGCACCACGGTGAAAACCTGGTGGTGCTGGGCCGGTCGGGTACCGGTAAATCGGTGCTCATTAAGATTATTGCCGGTTTGCTAAAACCCGATAGCGGCACGGTAAATGTTTTGGGAAAAGAAGTGCCCCTGCTGAAAGAAAAAGAGCTGAACGCCCTGCGCCTGCAGCTTGGTTTTTCGTTTCAAAACAGTGCGCTGTACGACAGCATGAGCGTAAGAGAAAATTTATTGTTCCCGTTGAGTCATCACCGCAAACAACTCACAGCCGGAGAGGCAACAAACGCCGTAGAATCAGTGTTGGATGCTGTTGGCCTGCTGCAGGCAAAAAACCAGATGCCTTCGGAGCTTTCGGGCGGACAAAAAAAGCGTATTGGTATTGCCCGTACACTGATCCTGCAACCCAAGATCATGCTGTACGATGAACCGACGGCAGGATTGGATCCCATCACCAGTACCGAGATCAATGACCTGATCAACGAAGTTCAGGAGCGGTATCATACCAGTTCTATCATTATCACCCACGACCTTACCTGTGCCAGGGATACGGCCGACCGGGTGGCCATCTTACTCGATGGCAACTTTGCCAAAGAAGGAACCTTTGACGAAGTATTCAGTTCGGAGGACGAACGGATCAAAAGTTTTTATAATTATAATTTTACCCAATAAATGGAAAAACAAAATAAACGGACGGTTATCGTAGGCATCTTTGTTTTTGCAGCCTTGGTGATATTTGTCTTGGGTGTAATGACACTGGGCGGCCAGAAAAACCTGTTCAACAAAGGCGCCACCATCCATGCCGTTTTTAGCGAAGTGAATGGTTTGCAGCCGGGCGGCAATGTATGGTTTGCCGGTGTTAAAGTGGGTACCGTACAAGCCATTTCGTTTAACAACCAAGGCAAGGTGGATGTGGAGATGAATATCAACGAAAGTTCGATGCCCATCATTAAACAGGATACAAAAGCCAAAGTGGGTGCCGATGGTTTTATCGGCAACAAGATTATTATTTTGTCGGGTGGCAGCACATCAGCACCGGTGGTAAAAGATGGCAGCACTATTCAAACAGAAGCTGCCCTGAGCACAGACGAGATCATGGCTACGCTGCAGGAAAACAATCGGAATATCCTGACTATCACCGACAATTTTAAAACCCTTAGCAACAAAATGATCAATGGCGAAGGTTCGGTAGGAAAGCTGTTGAACGACGAGCAGCTTTACCGCGACCTGCAAACCAGCATGGCTTCGCTGCGGCTTGCGGCGGCCAATGCACAAACGCTTGCTGCTAACGTTACCGATTATACGGAAAAGCTGACGGCAAAAGGTTCGCTGGCCAATGACCTTGTGACCGATACGGTACTCTTTTCGCGTTTGCGCAGTACCGTTAGAGAGATTGATGCACTGACCGCAACGGCCGGCCAGATCGTGGGCAACCTCAACGCCACCAGCCAGGATATCAACCAAAAACTGGCGGATCCTTCGTCACCGGCAGGCCTGCTGCTGAACGACAAGGAAGCGGCAGCCAACATTAGGGCCACCCTCAAAAACCTGCAGACCAGTACGCAAAAATTGGATGAAAACATGGAAGCCCTGCAGCACAACTTTCTGCTGCGCGGTTTTTTCCGGAAAAGAAACAGCCAATAGGATTTAATTGGCAATCGACAATAAGCAATAAGCAAGAGAGCGGGATTTATCCCGCTTTTTTTATGCGAAAGCAAAGACGAACAGGAAAGACTGGTTCGACGAGTTGTCAGGCGGTTGCCGGAAGAAGGCTGTCTTTTTCCGAGACATCCGCAGTTAAAAACCAGGCAAAGCCAAACAGCAGGCTGTAAAATTCAAACCTGTTGTTGAGAGCATTTTGTGTCAGGTCGCTGGTGCCAACCACTGCTTTTTCGCTGTTTAGCAAAACGAGTTTTTGGTCCTCGATCCGGTGAAACAGTTTCTGTCCGTTGATGGTCAGTTGCCCCGGTGAAGGTTTGCTGGCAAAGGGTGCTTCGCCGATAATAACACCGTACTCACTGCGCAACAGGATCTTTTTGTTTAACAACCCTTGAACCTGTAAAAAAAAGAGGCGCTTGGTAATGCCGATCAGCCGCAACGAAAGTCGCTGCAGGTTAATGATCAGCGAACGGGTGTTTTCTTCCTGTTGCAGTAGCCAGTGATGAAGGCCATCTGTTGCGTGTGAAAGAACCCATTTCATAGACATATGGTTTGGTTGGGATACGAAAAATTACAAAATTGTTTCCTTGCAAACGCAGGGCTTGGGGTTTTGTGGAAAAAATAATGTGATTCTAATCCTGTTAACCGGGCACTGCTATATTGTTGAAAGGGCATAAAAAAAGCTCCCGAAGGAGCTTTATTCATTTATAAGGGAACCTATTTTTTCTTTCGTGCCATGGCTTTTTCTGCCGATGCCACAATGTGCTGAACGCTGAGGCCATACTTTTCCAGCAACTGATCGGGAGTTCCGCTTTCACCAAACGTATCGTTGGTGCCTACGTATTCGATGGGAATAGGGAAATGGCGCGACGCCACTTGTGCTACCGCATCTCCCATTCCACCGAACACATTGTGCTCTTCGGCAGTAACGGCGCAGCCGGTTTTTTGGATAGAGGCCAATACAGCTTCTTCATCCAGCGGCTTGATGGTGTGCAGGTTGATCACTTCTACGCTGATGCCTTTTTCTTCCAGTTGCACGCCGGCCTGGATAGCCAGCCATACGAGATGGCCGCAGGCAAAAATGGAAACATCGGTGCCTTCGGAAAACTTTTGTGCCTTACCAATCTGGAAGGGCTCTTCCGGCGTGAAGATCGGCCAGCTTGGACGACCAAAGCGCAGGTACACCGGTCCTTCATATTCGGCAATGGCCAGTGTGGCAGCTTTTGTTTGGTTGTAATCGCAGGGAACGATCACTGTCATGCCCGGCAGCATTTTCATCATGCCAATATCTTCGAGGATCTGGTGCGTGGCACCATCTTCACCCAGCGTTACACCGGCATGCGAAGCACAGATCTTAACGTTTTTGTCGCTGTAGGCTATGCTCTGACGGATTTGGTCGTACACACGGCCGGTAGAGAAATTCGCAAACGTTGTGGTAAACGGAATTTTACCGCCAATGGTAAGGCCAGCGGCAATGCCCATCATATTGGCTTCTGCAATACCTACCTGGATAAAACGTTCCGGGTTTTCCTTCATAAAACCCTGCAGCTTCAAGGAGCCGGCCAGGTCTGCGGTTAACGCCACAACATTTGGGTTGGTGCGACCGAGTTCGGTCATGGCATCGCCAAAGCCACTACGCGTATCTTTTTTGCCTGTTGGTTGGATGTCTTTGAGCATAGGGCGCAAAGATAAGGTTCGCCTTCAAACCAAAATGGCAATGTTGAAAAGGGAGGGAGTAAAAAATAATATGTTGGAAAGGATGATGAGGCAAGGTTTATTTTTTCAGGAAACAGGTAATGTTTCCGGCAGATATGTGAAGGCAGTTGGTAAAACGAAATGGAGTTTTGTCGCCGGTAATTTGAGATATCAATGGTAAACTTTGAACCCCTTCAGGGTTCTGGTCTCCTAATCGTGTATTCTTTCGCCGGGTTTACACCCGGCGCTATATACAGGAAAGCCCTTCAGGCTTCGGGTAAGAGCCTTTTGATAATGGCTACTTGCATTACTAAACTATAATTTAGTAGAACTCTTTATTATATACGATGAGGTTAACCACTTGTTTTTCTCTATTTCAATGCTCGAAAACCTGGGTTTTACGTCCGGCCCCGGAGGGGGCACGTCTTGGTAGCCACCGGTGCAGCTGTTGGTAAAGGGCGCAGAGAAACACACCCCGACCCCGTTAGGGGTCGAACATCCACCTAAAAGTTTGCCATTTCATCTTGAAGCCGTTACACCATTACGCATATCACATTAATTACCTTTTGATGCGCAGCCATTGCTAAGGTCATTTTCCAGCGGTGCGGACACCGCCGGTGGCAGGTCATACGAGGGAAATAAAAAGTCATATTCCCAGCATAAAATTCTTTGTCTTTACCCAAAACAAAAGCCTCCGCCTAAAAACTGGCAGAGGCTAAAAATGTATCATGCAAAAGCTAGGCACCGTGCGGTAGAAAGCCCCTCCACCGGAGGGGTTTGGGGAGGCCTCAGGGCGCTGTGCGGTGGCTGTTCCTTCCACCTTAGGCGGAGAGGTTAGGTGGGGGCTTGGTAGAGCTTCTAATTCAGCTCCGAATTCGGTGCTGCAAAAAACGATTCGTCTTCTTTCAGCTTTAATTCCCACTTCCAGGCCGTGTCCATCATGTCTTCAATGGTCATTGAAGGGTCCCACTGCAGGCGGCTTTTGGCTTTGTCATTGTTGGCATAAATGGCGATTACATCGCCAGGGCGGCGCGGACCAATTTCATAATTCAGGGAAACTCCGCTTACTTTTTCAAAGGCCTTGATAGCTTCCAGCACGGTAACACCATTGCCCGTACCCAGGTTAAACACTTCGCAGCCACCCATGTTGCGGCCTTCCTCCAGGTATTTAATGGCCAGCGTATGCGCATGAGCAATATCGCTCACATGAATAAAATCACGGACGCAACTGCCGTCGCGGGTATTGTAATCATCGCCAAATACCGTCATCTTGGGCAGTTTACCAATAGCAGTTTGGGTAATGGCCGGCACCAGGTTCTGCGGACGCCCCAGTGGCATTTCACCAATCTTAATGGATGGGTGTGCTCCCACAGGATTAAAATAGCGCAGCAGGATGGTATGCGTTCCGGCCGCTTTCTGAAACTCCCCAATAATTTGCTCACCCATTTGCTTGGTATAGCCATAAGGCGACTCGGCCGGCTTGGGCGGGGTTTCTTCGGTAACAATGGTATGATCGGGGTTGCCGTACACCGTGCAGGACGATGAAAATACAAACCAGGGGGTGCGAAACTCCTGCACACATTTTAACAGGTTGATCAGCGACACCAGGTTGTTCTCAAAATACATCAGTGGTTTTTCCACTGATTCGCCAACGGCTTTGTAAGCAGCAAAATGAATAATGCCTTTGATGTCTTCGTTTTCCTGGAAAATGGCGGCCGTATCGTCAAAATTGCAAAGGTCAACCTTATAGTTCTTCACGGCTTTTCCCGTGATTTTTTCCACTCCTTTTAAAATGGCCGCATTGGAGCGGCTGTTGTTGTCAACAGAAATAACATCGTATCCGTTTTCAATCAGATCAACAAGGGTATGGGAGCCAATGTAGCCACATCCACCCGTCACCAGAATTTTTGGCATGCGTAAAAATTGAAGGGCAAAAATGGGAAAATAAATTTTAATAGAAGAATGAAGGAGACAGAATACAGGTGTTGACAGAAAGAAAAAAGGCAGCAGAAAGAGAATTCTTCGCTGCTGCCTTTTGCAAAAAATATTGTTTATCAGATGAAGAGTCGTGCTACATAAAACACACCCATGGCCAGCAGGGCACTGATGGGAATAGTAAGGATCCAGGCCCAGAGCAGGTTGATGGTAACACCCCAGCGTACAGCTGAAAGGCGCTTGGTAGCCCCTACCCCCATGATAGCACCAGTGATGGTATGTGTTGTGCTCACCGGTATCTTCAGGGCTTCGGTTACAAACAAGGTAACCGCTCCGGCTGTTTCAGCCGCTACCCCTTCAAACGGAGTGACCTTGGTAATGCGTGTACCCATGGTTTTAACGATCTTCCAGCCACCGCTCATGGTACCCAGGCCAATGGCGGTATAACAGGCCAGCGGCACCCAGGCAGGCATTTGTTCAAAGGAAGTAATAGAGCCATTGGCAATCAGGGCTGCCGTAATGATTCCCATTACCTTTTGCGCATCGTTGCCACCGTGACCAATACTAAAAGCAGCCGATGACACCAGTTGCAGGCGCTTAAACCAAACGTTGGAGCGATAGGCATTCAGCGTGTTCAGCCAAAAGGTAAACACTGCCATCACCAATAGAATAAAACCCAAGAGAAGCCATTTGAAGTTTTCGCCAAAGAAAACAATCTGGCTAATCCTCGTGTCGTAGTTGGTAAGATAGGGAGAGGTGGCCGTCAGTGTATCTCCTTTGCGGATGACGGTATACGTAAAATTGTTGCCGGAGCCTGTTTTTTTCCATTCATCGTCCAATTCTTCTTTGCCTGGAGATACCACGTTGTTGATGCTCAGCAACGTGTCGCCTTTTTTAAAACCCATTCGCTGCCCCGTGGAGCCGTTGGGTACATCGGTGAGCATAGTCACCCCGTTGGTGGTCTGGGTTTTCAAACCTGCAATTTCTGCGCGGTTGATCTTGATGGTGGAGAAAAGAAAGAAAAGTATTCCTGCCACAAACAGGATCGAGATAAGCCGGGGCATAATGTCTTTGCGGAAAGAAAAGAGAAACCAAAGTGAAATAACAAAGGCAAAAAACATCCCCACCAGCGGCGCCAGGAAAATAAATGAAGCCGTCCGCAGGATGACATCGGAGTTGACGGCGCCAAGACCACCGGCGGCAATACCAGCACCGGCAAAGCCACCAATCAGCGTATGGGAAGAGGAGGAAGGAATACCAAACCACCAGGTCAGGAGGTTCCAGCAAATGGCGGCAATTAATCCTGAAAAGACTACGATCAACATCACCTTGCCGTCTACCTGGTCGGAGTGCACTGTTTTGGCAACGGTATCAGCCACACCATGATCTTTAAAAATAAAAAAGGCAGCAAAGTTGAAGATGGCTGCCCATACCACGGCCTGGAAAGGCGTCAGTACTTTGGTGGATACAATGGTGGCAATGGAGTTGGCGGCATCATGAAAGCCGTTGATATAATCGAAGATCAGGGCCAGAGCGATGATAACGATAATAAAGGTCATAGAAGAGGAATGTGATAATGAGATAATTTGATAATACGATAATTTGAGAAAAAAAGCAATCGCCTGCTGATTGCATGAGGCAGAAAGTCAGGCTTGCTGAAGAACAGGTGATTATATACGTAAACCTTTACACCCTCATCGTGGTGGTACAGCTTCGTAAACGGTTTAATGTTCTTCATTATCAAATTGTCACATTATCGAATTGGCACATTGATTAAGCGTATTTTACAATAATGGATTCAATCACGTTGGCAGCGTCTTCGCACTTGTCGGTAGCGGTTTCCAGCACCTGGTAGATTTCCCGCTTTTTGATCACTTCTTTCGCATCGGGTTCAGTGGCAAACAGGCGTTCGATGCTCATGTCAAAAATGTCATCCGCTTCGTTCTCCAGGCTGTTGATCTTGACAAGCGAATCGGTGATCACCCGCATATTTTTCATGTTGCGCAGTTCGCCTACGGCTTTGCGCACTTCGTTGGTACTTTGCAGTACAATCTCGGCCAGCTTGTGCAAACCGATATCATTGGGGTTTACGCGGTAAAAGTTGATTTTTTTTGCAGAGGCAAATACAAAATCCGCCACATCATCCAGCGCCGAGGCCAGGTAGTGAATGTCTTCGCGGTCGAAAGGCGTGATAAAATTGCGGCCCAACTCGGTAAACAGGCTGTGGGTAAGCTCGTCGTTGGCGTGTTCCACATCTTCCATCTTTGAGATCAGGCTCTGGCGTTTATCAAAATCCGGTTCCTGTACAACCTGCTGTAGCAAGACTCCCATATTTTTTACATTATCGGCACTCTTTTCAAACAGCTCATAAAAGATCTTGTTTTTAGGGGCCAGAAACTTAGCAAAGATGTTCATACTGATGTCTTTAAAAATGTTGGGCGAAATTATAGCCATTTCGGCAGAGCAGGGTTGGTAACAGAAAATTAATGATAACTTAATACTGCTTTCAATTTTATCCCTTGCTTTGCACACTCAATTGCTTCATATTATATGCCAAGTAAAAAAATAGGTTTGCTGCTGGGGACGATGGCAGTGTTTTTTGGTACACCGCTGGGTGTACAGGCACAGCGTTTTTTATCCGAATACGATTCGACCCTCTTTCTTAAGGATACGATGGTGAACACCATCCGCCGTTTTGAGAACCTGCATTTCAGTGGGTACATGCAGCCGCAATTCCAGGTAGCCCAGAGCAAGGGAATTGAATCTTTCGACGGCGGTGATTTCCGAAAAAATGCTTCCAGCCGCTTTATGCTGCGAAGGGCAAGGGTAAAAATGGACTACCGTCTACCCTCCAAAGAAGGTTACGGCCCGGCAGCCCTGTTTACATTTCAGTTTGAGGCCACCGAACGGGACGTAAATGTGCGGGATGTATTTGTTCGCATTTTTGAGCCCAAAAAGCAAAAGCTGTCACTGACAGCAGGTTTATTTGCCCGCCCCTTCGGCTACGAGGTCAATCTTTCTTCGTCGTACCGCGAAACGCCGGAACGGGGCCGTATGTCACAAACCCTGATGCCCTCTGAACGGGACCTGGGTGCCATGGTAAGTTACGAAGCCAAAAAGCCGGTACTGAAAAAACTCAGGCTAAAGCTGGATGCTGGTTTGTTTAACGGGCAGGGAAAGTCGGGGCCGGCCGAATTTGACAGCTACAAGGACCTTATTTCCCGGTTAACGGTTTCGCCTTTTTCCCTTTCGCGTACGGTAAGACTGAGCGGCGGGCTTTCGCTGCTCAATGGCGGCTGGCGACAGGATACCCGTTACCGTTATGAAACGCGGAAACAAGGTGGCAAAACAATATTTTCTGTGGACTCAAGCCTTTCAAATGTTGGCAACAAAGCCCCGCGCCGCTACTACGGTGCCGATGCGCAACTGGAGCTAAAGCACGGCTGGGGCAAAACCGAGTGGCGGGCTGAATACTGGTGGGGAACACAACCCGGCACGGCTTCTACAACAGAGAATCCCGGCGTACAACCCGAAGGCCCGACGTATATCCGCCCGTTTGATGGCGCCTTTTTTTACTTTTTGCAAAACATCATCAATCCAGATTGGGAACTGATGGTTAAATATGACTGGTATGATCCTAACCGTATGGCATCGGCTTCAGACATTGGCAATATGGGTGCTAACCTTACCGCGGCCGATGTACGCTATGATACATGGGGTGTGGGCCTTACCCGTTATTTTTCGGAGCACCTGAAGATACTTGCCTATTACAGTTTTGTACGCAACGAAGAAACCGCCCTGCCGGATTATCGTAACGACCTGGACGATGACGTGTTTACGCTACGGATGCAAATGCGATTTTAAGTGTAGTATACAGGTAACAATTCGCTAACGATTTTTTCATACACCGGAAACAGGCAGGCGGGAAACTAAAATTAGTTTTATGGCCGTAGCAGTTATCTAACCAAGACAGGACGGCCTTCTATTCTTAGAGGGCTTTTTGTTTGGTGAGAAAAAGCAGTGATCAATCTTTTCTATGGCTTATGGATCTTTCCAATCCGCAACAGGAGCGGGAACCGGACTGTTTTTGTTTCTTCCTTACCCCAAGCTATTTGTAATTGTTGTTGAATTAACTCCACCGGGTTGCTACCGTTTTTGTTTTGGTAATGTTTTACTGCCGACCAGGTTTGCAGGTAACCCAAAAGATGCTCCAGCGTCCATTGGTAGGTAATGCTGAACGGTGGCGCCGCGATTTCTGTAAACGGAAACGGAATGGTTTGATAGCCTTCATCAATATAGCGCCGTTCTTTATCCCAATACGGCCCAACGATGTCTGTATAAAAATGATCAATTATCCTGTCCACTTCTGGGGTAATGGCGATTCTCCCATAACCGGTAATTACCAGCAGTGCATCCTGCTTCGCCGTTCTTTTTACCTCCTTGTAAAAATCTGCAAAGCGAAACCAGTGCACGGCCTGCGCTACCATCACCAGGTCAAAGAACGCATCAGGAAAATCTGTCTTTTCTGCAGGCTGCACACTGTACCGAATATTGGGCAGCTGTACCGCCTGTTCCAGTTGTGATGCACTGATATCGGTAGCATATACCGTTTTAAAAACGGAGGCAAGCTTTTGTGCGGCCTGCCCGTTGCCGGTTGCACAATCCCAGGCAGTTTCAGTGCCCTTTACCAGCGTTTGCAGATAGGCAAATAATTCATCGGGATAAGCTGGCCGGTAACGGGCATACCTATCCGAAGCGGCAGAAAAGTTGTCTTTCATTCCCTGCAAGGTAGCCCGCACTTGCGTCTTTCAGGAAAGAGCATAAAAAAAACCGGTGCATGTAGCCGCTGGCCAATACACCGGTTGAAGGGACTGCTTGTGTTTATAGTTTAATGAATTCTACCCTGCGGTTTTGTGCTTTGCCTTCTTTGGTTTTGTTATCACCCACAGGTGCCGTTTCGCCTTTACCATCGGTCTGCAAACGGCTATCGTCAACACCAAAATCCTTCGCCAGTGCCGCTTTTACAGCTTCGGCCCGCTTTTTCGACAATTCAAGATTCGTTGCATCGGAACCATCGGAGTCGGTATGCCCGACGATTTTTATTTTGACGTCTTTGTGCTCATTCAGTAATGTACCCAACTCTTTCAATACTCCATTGCTCTCGGGTTTAATGGTAGCAGCAGCCACATCGAACAAGATGCCGGTAGTAGAGAACTTTCCTTCATCAATCAACTTGTGACGGGTATCCGGAACACCGGTGGCCACTTTTAAATTGGAGATAAAAAGCCCGATCTCATCTTCCTGGTAGTTGGAGCTTTCTAGGTAAAACCAAAGCTGGTTCATGGTATCTGCCATGTTCATGGCGCGGGGAATATCAAAAACTTTTTTATCATCGATCCACATCCGGAACCTTGTTTTCTGCACCTGGATGGAATAGTGAACCACTTTGTTGAAGACCTGGGTCATGTCACCCAGCGACATGCGGTCGCTGCGAAAGGTTTGCGCTCTTTTGGCGCTGCTTTCTACAAAAGCACTTCCATTGCTACCCGGGTTAAACGTGATAAATGTATTGTTGTGTTGACTTTGCTCACGCAGAAATTCGTTATCAGCCGGATCTTTTCCGCCGCTGCTTAATAAACCGGCTTTCCAGTAAGGTAAAACGTAGCCTTTCACCTTGGGCTGAAAATAAAAGATGGCATCAAACTCCACGGTATAATTTTCACCAAAGCTTTTTCGGTTACCGGTGAGGTAAAACGAGTTTTCAAAACCACGCAGCCATTTCCCCTGCTTGCCTTCAATGGTCTGCACTTCGCCCTTGCCGCTGGCATTCCAGGTGAGAGGCAATTCGCCAACGGCGTCCTGCGCAAAGTCTTCGGCGTAGATGATTCGTTCGCCGGGAACAAAGTCAAATTTGGAATAACTCTTAATGGTCTCTTTTTCGGGTTTGGCTGCCTCGGGTTGTGCGGCGGCAGGTGTCGCTGCCGTTTGAGCCGCAGGCGTATTTTGTGCGGGTGCTATTGTTGGTTTGCCTTCCAGTTGGTCCAGCGAACGGTCGATGCCCCTGTCAACTTTCTGCTCGAGGCGCTGTTCTGCTTTATTCTTTACTTTCTTCATTAGGCCTCCCAGTTGTGCCTGGCTTAAGGCTGGTAGGAGCAGGACCAGGGCGGCAACAATGTATTTGTTCATACCAATGGTTTTGGGTTTGAGCGCTAAAACTACCACTGCAGCCGGGGGCCACTAAGCCAAAGCTGTATGAACTGTGCAGACGGCCGGATGAAACAGCGTTTGTACCGGCGGGCAAAGAATGGAGAAGTTTTGTAAGGATGACAATAAGCTTTTTGCTCAGGGTAAACATAGGAGAATGCAGGCACAAAAAGGCGAGCCATACTCTTATCTGTCTGGATAGAATATGGCCTGCCGAATATCTGTTGCCGGTAATCAAGTTGGTGAAAAACAAAAAATGAATTGGACCTGCAAAGCAGGCACTCAGCCTACCACTGCGCTTTGAATTTTTTCCACAGTTGCATGATCTGTTCATCTTCCGCCGGAGCGTCTGCGGCATCATGAACAATCACCAGGTTATCATCACTGTCCTGCGAGGAAGGAAACAATTCAATCAGTCGTCCAATGTATTTAGAATAAAGATTGGCGTAATGGCTGGAGAGATAGTCGAGAAAAAGGGGTAAACGGTACGTAAGCATCTGTTTCGAGTTTTTATTGGTTAAGCGATATTCACAAGACAGATCAAACCCGAAAACTGCTGCCTTAAAAGAAGGTTAAAAGCGCCGGCACTGATCCTGTCCTGTCAACGGTGTTTCGAGAGGGCTGAAAAAACCGTGCCCTATGTTGAATAGATAAAAGTAAGTAGCCAGTAGCGAGTAGGCAGGAAGAGTATTCGTCATGCATTAATTCATCCCTTATCCGCCCAAGGTTTTCAATACACTTTGGCGATAAAGCTTGCCGATGGGAATCTCGGTTTTATCGATCTGCACCACTTCCGTAGTAAACGATTTGATTTTTTCCAATGAAGCAATAAAGGAGCGATGGGTGCGGATAAAATGTTGCTCGGGCAGCATAGCTTCCATGGCGGTGATGGATTGTTTGGTTACAATGGGTCCGCCGGTCGTGACCACTTTAATATAATCCTTCATGCTTTCAATATAAAGGATATCCTGCAGCAGCACCTTCACCATGCGCCGGTCGGCCCGCAGGTAGATATACCCTTCTTTCCGCGGTTCTTCGGCAACCGGCGCCACACCGCTAGATGGCGTTACGAACTTTGCCTGCTGAAACGCTCTGCCCACGGCTTTTAAAAAACGTTCAAACTGGATGGGTTTCAGGAGGTAATCTACAATATCAAGATCGTACCCTTCCACCGCATAGGAACTGTATGCCGTTGTCAGGATCACCTTGGGCCGATCGGGCAGGATCTTCAG
Source organism: Flavisolibacter longurius (assembly GCA_014163555.1). Classification (GTDB taxonomy): domain Bacteria; phylum Bacteroidota; class Bacteroidia; order Chitinophagales; family Chitinophagaceae; genus Flavisolibacter. The sequence goes on along the minus strand of JACJGO010000002.1, from coordinate 69,718 downwards.
CAGGTCTATGCCTTTTAGCTGCGGCATGTGTATATCCAGGAACAACAGGTCCACCGATTGCTGTTGCAAAAAGCTCATGGCTTCAATAGCATTGGCACATTCGCCACTAAGCTGCAAGGTGGGCACGGTTTCAATATACCGGCGAAGCACATCGCGGGCCGGTGGCTCGTCATCTACAATCAAGCAGCGTATGGCAGACGGGTTATGCATAGTGTTCGGTGGTAAAAAGGTTGGCAGGAGCAACGGGTACAGTCGTTTTATCCAGCAAAAGCTTCAGGTTTACAATAAACACTTCGGCTTCGTTGTTTACCACCAGCTCATGCCGGTCGGGATAAAGCAGGGCCAGGCGCTTTTCAACATTGGCAAGCCCAATGCCGCTGGCAGAAGCGGTGTCGGAATCTATTTTCCCGTTCACAAGTTTCATCCTGAGCCAGTCGACATCTATGGAAATGCGCAGGCTGATCCAGGGCTGTTCCAGCATCTGGCTGGTGCCGTGTTTAAAACAGTTTTCAATAAAGGGCAGCATGAGCAGGGGCGCAATGGCATGGCCTGTTGCTTCAGATGGAAGGTCTATATTAATATCCAGCTTATTGCCATAGCGGCTTTGCTCCAGCAGGATGTATTGTTTCAGCATCGACAACTCCCGGTCGAGCGGCACCAGGGGCTGGTTGCATTCATACAACATATACCGCAGCAACTGCGAAAGGCCGATGATCATTTTGGCAGCAGCCGGTGAGGTCAGTTGCGTGCCCGCATAAATATTGTTGAGCGTATTGAACAAAAAATGCGGATGCACCTGCGCTTTCAGCAGTTGCAGTTGCGAGGAGATGGCTTCTTTTTGCAACTGCAGATTGCGCTGTTCTTTCTGGTGCCAGAATTTCATTAGCTTGATAGCCGCAGCAAGTCCGCCGATGGTAAGTCCACCACGCAGGCCCGAAAGCAATCCCAGGAAAAAATTCACTTCGTTAATGTGTGGAGGCACATAAACATTGTCCAAAATAAGGGAGCGGAAATAGCTAAGCAGGTAAATGCTGATCAGAGCAGATAATGCTGCGGTGACCAAAAAAAGCCCGATGACCACCAGGGCTGTCTGAACATATTTTCCTTTCAGCAAAAAATACGGAATGGCAAAATACATCAGCGAATAAGAAAGAAACATGTGCGGCACCATGTAGATAAGCGACTCAACGGCCGAAACCGGGAGGCGCTGGAAATAACTTATTTTCAGAATGCCAGCCGAAAATGAGTACAGCGTACTATGAAAAACCCACCAGGTGATCCAGAAAAGGAGGTGCCGTTGCAGACGGTAGCGAAACTGGTTGGAAAATATAAAGGGGTAGCGTTCCATAACACGGTCAGGCTAAGGTAAGACAAGCCTTGGCAGCGGGGTGCAGCCGGAAAGCTGTTGTCGTCAGAAAGCACGGTTTTGTCGACAAAAGAGCCCCGCCTTAAAAAAAGCAGGGCGTTTACTTTTATGTCTGAGAATAAAAACGTTTTCAGCGCTGCCGGTTTAATCCAACATCGCCTGCAGTCTTTTGACCATTTGCAAAACTGGCCACAGCCACTTCCAGCGACTGCTTCAGGCGCTGCAGCGTAGCCGGGTTCAGTTTCAGTTTTTTGTTTTTGATTTCTTCTTTGTACACCAAAACATGCGCATTGGTATAATAATATACAATAGCTTCTTTGGGTCGCTGCCGGTTACTTTCCACTACCCAGTAGCCTGCATTCGATGTCCAGGATGGCGGTTGGCGGGAGGTGGTTTCGTCTTGGGCGCTTGCAGGAAAGATAAGAAAGAAAAAAACGCCGGTGAAGATGATGGATAAAAGTTTCGGTTTCATGTTCGAAGGTTGAAGTGTAAGAATCATTCGTTCCGGATAAAACTACAACCCCGCAAAGCCGTAAATCAGAAGAATGGATGAAAACGGGACAGCGGCCAGCAGACAACAGCAAGCCGGCGACTAAAAACCCAAAATGCAGCAAAGAGCGTTTGCAGACGAAAAAGCACCGTTTGTCTACAAAGGCCCGTTTCTCTAACAGGAAATTTGGAGAACAGGAAAAAAATTAAGGTAGCACAATGGTTGTATTGCTTTGTACAGTTGAGTGCATTGTCTTTTTTGGCCTGTTTATCCTTTTAATACAACCGCTGGCATAAATCCTTCTTTATTGTTCACACTTTGCCCTTAATATGCAGCGTTTATGGGCATGCACAAAATTTTCTGGCTATTCATTTTTTGTTTGGCAGCAGCAGGCGTTTCGGCACAGGATACGGCTTCATTTCGGTTAACCGTTACCAACCCGCAACAGGAACCTGTTTCAGGAGCTACCGTGGAATTGAGCAGGCTGCCGGATTCCGCATTGGTAAAAGTGCAAATGACTGATGGCAGTGGCACCCTGGCCTTTGAAAATCTCCGCACAGGCCAACCTTATTTTTTTCGTGTCAGTCACACCAGCTTTGCACCCTACACCTCTTCTGTTTTATCCTTGGCAGAAGGCCGGCACACCTCCATTGTACTGGAGCCGGCCAGCAGTGCTATGACAGGCATCACTGTTACAGCCCGCAAACCTTTTATTGAACTGAAACCGGGAAAGACCGTGGTGAACGTAGAAGCGGGCATCACCAATGCCGGTGTAACGGCCATGGAGGCACTGGAAAAAATGCCGGGCATTACGGTGGATAAGGATGGCAACCTTTCACTGAAAGGAAAAGCCGGCGTGCTGGTAATGATCGACGGCAAACAAACCTATCTCGATCCCTCGCAAATGGCCACCATGCTTAATGGGATGAGTGCTACGCAAATAGAGCAGGTGGAGATCATGACCCAACCGCCGGCCGGCTACGATGCGGCAGGCAATGCAGGTGTCATTAACATCCGGCTGAAAAAGTCCCGCCAGCGGGGTTTTAACAGTGCGGTTACTCTTGGTTATGCGCAGGGTGCCTACCCCAAAACCAACAATAACCTGCAACTGAATTACCGCAGCGACAAGTGGAATGTTTTCGGCAGCTACTCCGTTAATATCAACCAGAGCTTTTCCCGGATCTATGCATTGCGAACCTATTATAACGCGGATGGTAGTGTGGAATCGATGCTGGAGCAGCCCAGTTATTTTAAGGGCGATGGCAATACGCACAACATCCGGGCAGGAGCCGATTATTCGCTTTCCAGCAAAACATCGGTGGGACTTACCCTCAATGGGATGTTGCTGGGTCGCGGCAGTACCACTACCAACAGGGCCATCTGGATGAATGCACAGAAGGTGCAGGATTCGATGATCCTGACCACGGGGCAAAACAATACCGACTGGAAAAATATGGGTGGTAACCTGAACTTCCGCCATAGCTTTTCCGCCACCCGCGAACTGACAGCCGATGTGGATGTGATCGGCTACCGCATCCGCGGTGATCAAGTCTTTGAAAACCGGTTAGCCTTTCCCGGTAGTTATGTGGAATCATCCCGGGCCCACCTTCCTTCTGATCTGCGCATTGTTTCGGCCAAAACTGATTATAGCAGCCAGTGGAAAAGCATCCGCCTGCAAACCGGCCTAAAAGCTTCACACATCAACACCGATAACCTGGCGCAATACGAAATGAATGATGGCAGCGGCTGGCAGCAGGACGACGGCAAGAGCAACCATTTTCTGTACACCGAACGCATACAGGCTGCTTATGCCAATGCTGAAACCAAAACCGGGCTTTGGATACTGCAGGGCGGTTTGCGTTTGGAGTCCACCTCGTACGACGCCCGCCAGTTGGGTAACAGCAGGCAAAAAGATTCTTCGTTTTCCCGCAGCTACACCAGCCTGTTTCCGTCAGTGCAAACAACTTTTGAAGCCGACAGTAACCATACGATTTCAATCAGTGCCGGGCGGCGCATCGACCGGCCGGGTTTTCAAAAACTCAACCCCTTTATTTTTATCATTAATAAATACACCTACCAGCAGGGCAATCCATACTATCGTCCGCAATACACCTGGAATACAGAGTTGAGCCATGTGTACAAGGGCCGAATCATTACCAGCTTTGGGTATAGTGTCACTACCGATTATTTCTCACAGATCTTCCCGGTATCCAACAACGGCCTGGTGATTTATACCGAAGGCAACCTGGGCAAACTGCAGCAGTACACTCTTTCGGTAAGTGCCCAACTGGCACCGGCATCGTGGTGGTCTTTCTCCGCCCAGGTGGCCGGTGTACACAAGGAAATGGAAGGGGTGATCGACAGAAAGCTGCATGCCAGCATCAACCAGTTTGAGTTGAACCTGAACAACCAGTTCCGGTTGCAAAAAGGCTGGTCGGGTGAGATTAGCGGGTTTTATACCTCCCGCAGCCAAAACGATATCCAGGAGATCGTGGATCCGGCCGGGCAGTTGTCGTTGGGCATTGCCAAAACCGTGCTGCAGAACAAAGGCACGATCAAGCTGGGTGTTCGTGATATTTTTTACACGCAATGGATGAAAGGGAATACCTATTTTCCCAATGCAACGGAATATTTCAAACTGACCCGCGATACAAGAGTGGTGCAGGTGTCTTTCTCTTATCGCTTTGGCAAAACCTTTAAAGCCAGCAGGCGTTCGGATGGCGCTGCCGGGGATGAGATCAAGCGGGTAGGAAACGGGTGAGGGCAATCGGCAAAAAGCAATTGGCAATATGCAATGAGGGATAGAAATAGGGAACAAGAGCTCTGTTTACAGATAAAGAGCCGTGGGATTTGCAAGAGCTTGCAGAAGATGTACAATGGAGTTACACTAAAGGGTTGCAGAAATTTAATTGCCCCGCCGCTTTAGCGCGGGGATAGAATCAGGCAGTGCTCTTTATTGTATCGGCTTTAGCTGAAGATGCTTCGCCTAAAGACTGTATCAGAAAATCGTGTTTGCGCTTTCAAACCCCCGCGCTAAAGCGGCGGGGCTATTCGCCTGGACTTTCGGAATCGATTACCAACATTCATCAACTCAACCAACGTATATGAAACCGATGTTTTTCCTGCTGGCTGTTTTTTTCTCTCCTTTTTTAAATGCACAACAAACGGCCGTTATTCAGGCAGAAGCCGAAACGGATCTTATTCCCGAAGGCATTGCCATCGACAACCGCACCGGGACGATCTACATCACCAGCATCAACCGGCATAAGATTATCGCCGTTGACCAGCAGGGGGCCGCTAGGGATTTTATCCCCGCTGGCCAGGATGGCTTTTTGGAAGGCCTTGGCCTGAAAGTGGACGAAAAGCGCGGCTGGCTCTGGGCCCTTTCGGTGTTGCGGGAAGGAAAGCAGTTCTCCTCCAGGATTCATGCCTTTGACCTGGCCACTGCGAAAACGGTACAGCAATACGGCATCCAGGATACGGTGCCACACCTTTTCAATGATCTGGCCATCGATAACAACGGAAACATCTTTCTGACTGATACTTATTTCAGCGCTGTGTACAAACTGGAGCCGGAACGAAAAGCGCTTTCACTTTTCCTGCAAAGTCCCGGGCTGCGTTATCCCAACGGGCTGGTTTTCGGCAAAGGGCAACTCTATATTGCCACTTACCGCAACGGCTTGGTACGACTGGATACGGCCACCAAAAAACTGGAGAAGATGAGCGGCATAAAAGACACGGTTATTTCGCATGGCCTAGATGGGTTGGTGTACCGCGACGGTTCGCTTTATGGCGTATACAATATTGGAAAGGAAAGAGCAGATGATTGTGTTATACGTTACCACCTGACGGAAGACGGCACCGGGGTACAGAGCGAAACCCTGCTTTCCAAAGGGCACCCGGCCATGGAAGACCCTACCACGGCAGCCCTCTATAAAAACAAACTTTACGTGTTGGCCAACAGCCATCTTGATGCGTACAATGCCAACCAAACTTCTGTGAAAGGCATCGAGAATAAATTAAAAAAACCTTTAATTTTAGTGGTGCCGTTGCAATGACGGACGGGTCTGCTGCCTTGATTTTAGTTCCTTATTTGCATAGGAGGTTACCCCTACCTTTTGAAAGCGAGAGTGACGAAGGCTTGGGAATGAAAAAGTTTATTCCGGTAAATACTCATTCAACCAAGGTGAATGTTATGCGTACAATTTTTCTGGCCGGGATAGCCGGCGCCATTACCGGGATGTGTTGGAGCCATGTAATTCATACCGCATTTTCGGATGGTATCTTCTACGGTTTGTTTATCGGCGCTTTTACAGGTTTGTTGATGTACCTGGCACAACGATAAATTTCGGCGCGGCTGCGGGTACGAAAAGGAAAAACCTACGCGGTGGTCGGTTCCGTTATCGGGATTTCCCTATTGATTGGTGTAATATCTGCTATCCTGACCTTAATGATCCATATTCTCTTCTCATAGAGGGAAATACAGGTGCCTGCCTGCATTTTGCCTCGTTGCACAAACCGTTTGCTAAGTGTTTTCCTTAGAATAGTCGAACAGTTTACGCTTCGTGAAAGCTGCATTTTCAGCTCGTACATTTACGAAAAACGGGGGTGGTGTTTGCGAAAAAATTGTGACCAAACTACGCATTAAAAAAGGGCAGAACTGCTCTTGTACAGCGCCCTCTGCCGTACTACTTTTGTGTCAGAAGTTGATTGATAGACACTATCAATCCAATCCAATACCAACTGAAAAATCAGCAACCAAAATCCTTGAAAACCGTTCAGTAAGTTTTTGTAAGAAATCCGATATCCGAAGAAAAAAACCAAAATCCAATATCAGTCAACTTCTTTTTTCCATTTCCTTTGAATCGCCACCAAACCAGCGTCCTGTAAAGAACCAAATCCATCATCCTTTGTAAAGACAAAAGGCGTCCGACTTGTCCCTTGAAAAAATTAAAATTAAAACAAGCGCCTTGACATAACTGGCCCCTCCTTGGAGGGGCTTTTATTTTCCTCAAAACAAAAGCCCATCTCCCTGCGTAAGGGTGAAGAATAATCAGGATTGGCGAAAAGGAGTGCTTACCCGTTCACCGGTTTGCCCGCCTCTTTCCAGGCCTTGATGCCGCCATCGAGGTGGGCTACATTTTCATACCCCATTTGTTTGAGTGTGGAGGCAGCCAGTGCTGAGCGGCCACCGGAGGCGCAATGCAGGATGATGCGCTTATTTTTATCAAACTCCGGCTTGTGGTAAGGAAGCGAATCGTCGGCATAAAACTCCAGCATGCCTCGTGGTGCATGCACCGAGCCGGGTATCTTCCCGGTCTGGTCCAGTTCCTCACTTTCGCGAATGTCGATTAATGTTGCGTTGCCGGTGGAAAGTTCCTGCTCCACCTGTTCGGGAGAAAGGTTCTCAACGTTTTGCTTGGCTTCCTTTACCAGGTCCATTGCTGATTTAGCTGCCATATGAAGGGAGTTTGGTTGGTTTCTGTTGGTTCTTTAAATCTACAAACAGTTTTTCAATAACTCCCGGATTGGCTTTTCAGGGTAGGGTAATAAAGATGGATCTTCGCTGAATAGGCTGCAGGTTGCGTGTTTTGTGGCCTTTGCCGGTCGTGTCTTCCATCAGCAATACATCACCGGCGCTAAAGGTTCGTTTTTCCCCCAAAGACGTTTGGATTTCAATTTCGCCGTCCAACAGGATGATGTATTGTTTTTGTGGCGCGGTGTGGAAATGGTAATCGTATGTTGGCGCCACTTCACGAAACACCACACCCGTTGCTGGCAAGGTGTCGGAAAGCTTTCCAATACTACCGGCTTCTTTCAGTTCAATTTCAAAGTCTGCAAAATGGCTATCCCCATTGCTGTCGCTATAAACCCTGGTAATCCGGAACATTGTTTACGGTGTTATTGCTGTCGAATGAAAAATCAGGTTGTTGGCATTGGCAATTTCGTCGGCGTTGATGGTGTGTCCCATGCCTTCATAGACTTTTTCTGTAACGGCTGCTCCCTTGTCTTTTAAGATATTGCTCGTGGCATACACTCTTTCTACAGGCACATGCGGATCGGGGTTGCTGGTACCAATGAAAACAGGCGTGCCGGCAAAATCACCGCTGTAGTTTTCAGGGTGAATTTTATCACCGATCAATCCACCGGTAAATGCCACCACACCACCATACCGGGTTGCATAGCGGGTAACAAATTCCAGTGTAAGGCAGGCGCCTTGCGAAAAGCCCAGGAAATAGATTCGGTCGGATGAAATGCCTTGTGCATTGAGATCATCCACAACTTTTTTCAAAACCGCCAATGCGGAGGAAAGCCAGGGTTCATTCTGTGCCGGTGGCGCCAGGAACGAATACGGGTACCAGGTGCCGTTAGTCGCCTGCGGTGCCAAGAGGGTGAAATCTGCCACATGCAGGTGTGATGCCAACGAAAGAATGTCTTCTGCGCTGCCGCCCCGGCCATGGATCATGATCAAAACCTTGCTGTCTTTGTTAAGCGTTTTTCCTGCGGTATGAATATTTTTCTGGTGCATGATTACTGATACTTTTTAATGTTAAGGGAAATGGGTGGTAAACTGTTTTCAATACTCTCACGATCGGCTTCAAATTGGGGTGGCAGTTTCAGGGCTTCGCCGAGGGTTTCCGGTGATTCATCTGCAGCAAAACCAGGGCCGTTTGTGGCCACTTCAAACAACACGCCACCGGGCTCACGGAAATAGATAGACGTAAAATAACTGCGGTCGAGAATGGGCGACGGATTCAACATACGTTTCACAATCCGCAGGCGTACTTCTTTCTGGGTTTCGGCATCGGGAGTAGCAAAGGCAATGTGATGCACGGTGCCGCTGCCGGCCAGGCCTTTCATGCTATCGGGAGCACAAATAATATCCACATAATTTCCCGGTGCATCCTTGGCGGCAAACCGGAAACGGCCGGCTTTCTCAACTACCAATTGGTGATCGAGTTGTTCGGTTAGGAGGGCAGCCGTGCGTTCGTAGCCTTCTTCCCAAATCTCTACATTGTAAAAGCCTTTGATGGCATGTTCCTGGGCAACAGGCCCTTTTGCATAACCGGTTCGGTAGTCATTGTCATTAAAAACAAGTTCCAGCCCCAGTCCATCTTCATCTTCAAAATACACCACGGTTTCGCCTTCAAAGCGTTCCTGCGGTCTTTTGTACGCTACATCAAAGCGCTTCAATCGATCGAGCCAAAAGTTAAGTGAAGAGGTGGGCACCGAAAACGTTGTGGTATTCAGCATGCCTTTTCCGTGCCGGCCATTCACGAGTCCCTGGTAGGGAAAAAAGGTAAGAATAGAGCCGGGACTTCCCTGTTCATCGCCATAGTAAAAATGATAGACATCGGGTCCGTCGAAATTGACCGTTTTTTTCACCAGGCGCAGACCCAGCACGCCGGTATAAAAATCAATGTTCTTTTGTGCGTTACTGGCAATGGCCGTTACGTGGTGAATGCCTGTTATCAGTTGATCCATACAATTTGTTTTAAAATAACTCTACACTTCCATCCTTGTAGCCAATAATGACAATGCAATTTCTTAAGGAAAAAAACAGCCCGGTTTCCAGCACACCGGGAATAGTTTTGATGGCAATCTGCGCCGCTTCCGGATCGGGAATGGTTTCAAGCGGACAATCAATAATGTAGTTGCCGTTATCTGTAATGTAGGGTGAACCGTTCGCTATTCGGATGCTAGCGCTTTTGCAAATCGCCTGCAGGTGTTGCAACGTTCTTTCCACGCCAAAGGGCAGCGCTTCCACCGGGAGGGGAAAACGACCAAGCCTTTCCACCCGTTTGCTTTCATCGGCAATGACAAGAAATTGCTGGCTGTTGTACGCTACTATTTTTTCCCGCAACAGGGCACCGCCGCCACCCTTGATCAGGGCCTTTCGCGGATCAATTTCATCGGCACCATCAATGGCAAGATCAACCTGTTGGATATCCGAAAATGTCACGATGGGAATCTTTACCCCTCTTGCCAGTTTTTCCGTTGCTGAGGATGTACAAACGGCTTTGATGTGCAATCCCTGTTTCACCATTTTACCAATGGATTGAATGGCCCAATACGCAGTTGATCCTGTTCCCAACCCAATGACCATGTTGTCGTCTATGTACGACACCGCCTTTTCCGCGGCTGTTTTTTTGGGATCGGTACTCTCCATGGCAATCGGTTTATTGTTTAAATGCAATGTATCGTATGCGAAAACTTGCCTTCACTTATCACTCACTTCACCATCGTCGTCATCACTGTGTTCTCTTTGCCCAGCAGCCGTTCAACCGGGCAAACCTGTGCGATCTCCAGCATGCGTTTGCGTTGGGCAGCATCCAGTTCACCGGTTAGTTTTACTTCGCAGTAAAAAGTATTGCCGCTTGCCGTCGTTGCATCCGCTTTTACAAAATTTACCTTTACATCAACCTCCTCAAGTTTCCAGCCTTTGCGGGCTGCGTACATACGAACCGTGATGGCTTTGCAGGAAGCCAGCGACATACAGAGAAAATCAATTGGCGAAGGACCGGTAGCAGCGCCGCCATAGGCCACGGGTTCATCGGCTATGAAATGAAAGGGTCCCGTTTGCAGATCGGTGTGATACAAAACACCTTTGTTTACCGCTACTGTCGAACCAAGCACGTTTGTTTTTTCCATGCGTTTATTTTAATTGTCGATGGCTTTTTCCAGCCTGGTCTGCAGGACCTCTTTTGGTACAGGACCTTCCAGTTTTTCGCCATTGATAAAAAATGTCGGCACTTGGGTAACACCCATCCGCAGACCTTCATCAAGGTCGTCCTGCACCGACCAGGCATAGGTGCCGTTGATCAACTCGTCCAAAAAACGTTTGTTGGTCACACCAATTTCTTTGGCGTAGGACTTTAAACTAATTGTGCCGAGGGCCCGACGATTCTGCAACAGCATTTCATGCATCTCCCAAAACTTACCTTCCTGCGCGGCGGCCACAGCGGCTTCGGCAGCCTTTTGTGCTTTCTGGTGAAAACGCCGCAACGGAAAGTGCCGGAAGCTAAACTTCAGTTTGCCTTCATATTGAAACAAAAATTCTTTGATCCAGTCATGCACAGTAGCTGCTGATTCCGTTTCATAATCGGCAAACTCCAAGAGGGTAACCGGTGCATCAGCGGCACCTAAAAAAATCGTTCTGGGTTCAATGATCGCAGTATCACGCTTTTTCATATCGACTCCTTTTCGCTGCCGGGCCCCTTCCATACATCCGCATAGTCTTCCGGGTGACGCTTGAACTGTGCATGCACATAGGGGCAAAGCGGCACTACATTTAAATTGTTCTTACGGGCATGGTCCACCATCGCCGCCAGCAGCCTTTTGGCGAAGCCTTTACCTTCCGCTTTCGGAGACACTTCAGTATGATACACGGTCAGGTTGCTGCCGGAAATACTGATCGCCATCTCACCCAGTTGCTCCTCGCCATCCTCGATTAAAAAGGCACCTTGCCCGGTTTCGTTTATTTGTAAGCGAACGTCTTCTATCATTTGTTTTGTTTTAAGCGTGAAGAACCGGCAACACTTCTTCGATGCGCTGACGGTTGCGTTCGTACTGCGCAGGCAGCATCAGGTGTGTTCCCAGTTCGGCTACTGTTTCGTCGGTAGCAAACCCCGGGTTGTCGGATGCCAGCTCAAACAAAACACCACCGGGCTCGCGGAAATAAAGTGAGTAGAAATAATTGCGGTCGATTTTTTCAGTGATATTCAACCCGGCACTGCGTACTTTTTCCCGCACGTCCATTAAGATGTTGTCATTCTTGACACGAAAGGCCACATGGTGATTGGTGCCACCGGCATTGATGCCGCGTTGGCCGCCCGGCCTTTCTACCAGATCCACAATATTAGCCGTATTGATAGCATCTGTCGCAAAGCGAAAGCGGTTGCCGTCTTCCTGTTGCAATTGATAACCCAAGATATCGGTCAGCACTTTCGTGGTAGGAGCGCTGTTCTGCACGGTCAGCACCACGCTGTGAAAACCTTTCAGCGCCACATCGGCCGAAACATCGCTGGTGGTCCAGGGTTGCCTGTCGTCCGTGGCGGTTTCAATAAGCGTAAGCTGCAGGCCATCCCTGTCTTCAAACAACAGGTGGCGTTCGCCAAACCGTTCGGCTATGGCTGACTGTTTTACACCTTGTTTTGCAAAACGGTCCTGCCAAAACGGGAGGCTGTCCTTCGGTACTGCATAACCGATTTCGGTCGCCATGCCGGTTCCTGTTTTTCCTTTTTGGATGCCTTCCCAGGGAAAGAATGTCAGAATCGTACCGGGTGTACCAACCTCGTTGCCAAAATAAAAATGATAGGTGCCGGGATCGTCGAAATTGACGGTTTTTTTCACCAGCCGCAATCCCAGCACCTTGGTATAAAAATCAAAGTTCCGTTGCGCTTCGCCTGCAATAGCGGTTATGTGATGCAGGCCCAGTATCCTGTTTTCCATTTGTATACAATTTACGCTGTAACGGTTTCAGATTGTGTCTGTTTTACCAGTTGCACCTCTGCATGAATTTTAATTTCGTCGCTCACCACAACACTGCCGGCTTCGGTAACGGCATTCCAGGTCAGACCAAACTCTTTCCGGCTGATCTTTCCGCTAACGGTAAAACCGGCTTTGGTTTGTCCATACGGGTCCACCACAATGCCACCAAAATCCACATTCAGGGTAATGGGCTTGCTCACGCCACGGATGGTTAATTCGCCGTGCAGTTTCGCCTCGTCACCACCGGCTTCATATTTTGTACCCTCAAACCGGAGCTGGCTGTGCTCGGCAGCATTGAAGAAATCTGCCGATTTCAGGTGGGTGTCCCGCTGCTGGTTGTTGGTATCGATAGAGTCCACATCAGCCGTAAACACAATGCTTTTTGCCGTGGTGAAATCATCGGTTTCTGTTTCCACCTGCAGGTCAAATTTTTTGAAATAACCGGTAACGGTAGTGATCATCAGGTGCTTTACCTTAAACTGTACTTCTGAGTGCGAAGGGTCTATTGTCCATTTTACGTTTGCCATAATTTTTGTTTTTGTTTATTGATAGTGCAAAGCTACCAAGGCTGAGAGGCCTCACCATTGAGGCAGGGTAAGAAATGCCTTTGATCTATATCAAGAGAAATAGATGCATTCTTTATGAAGCAGAGAATTGATACGCGGTTTCCTTATATATTATCGCTGTAATTTTTCTCCACTCCCAGAAACTTCATGCATAGTGATAACATTCCGGTAACATTCAGTTCATCTTTCGATAACACGGCTCTAACAATGCGGTAACATAAGTAGCCGTCTTTTGCAGCAAATTCGAAAGCATGCCGATCCGTTCGTGGCTCACTGTCTGTTTCCTGCTACTTCTCTCTACCACCTTTGCCCAAACCGCCCGCCTCAGCGGAAAGGTTACCAATGATAAAGGCGAACCGGTTGCCGGTGCCTCCATCAAGATTGTGGGCACCACCACCGGTACCACTACCAACGTAGAGGGAATCTATTTCCTGAATCTTTCTACCGGCACCAAATACACGATCGAGATCAGTGCCGTGGGCTACTCACTCAAGAGCATTGCCGAAGTAGATGTGACCACCACCGGGGCCAATGAATTGAACGTGTTGCTCGAAACCGCTTCCAAAATGGGCGATGCCATCGTGGTAAGGGCCACCTCTACCCGCCGGCAGGAGTCCACCAATGCCCTTATTGCCTTCCAGAAAAACAACACCGCTCTTTCCAGCGGACTGGCGGCCGATTTTATCCGCCGCACCCCCGATCGCAATACTGGCGAAGTGCTGAAGCGGGTGAGCGGTGCTTCCATCCAGGATAACAAATACGTGGTGGTTCGCGGTCTTTCCGATCGGTATAACCAAGCGATGATCAACGGCGCCCAGTTGCCTTCTTCCGAACCCGATAAAAAAGTGTTTTCATTTGACCTGGTACCGGCGCAGATGGTGGACAACATCATGATCAACAAAACTGCTACGCCGGATCTTCCCGGTGAATTTGCCGGTGGCCTGGTACAGATTCGTACGAAAGACGTACCTACCCGCAACCAACTTTCCATTGGTGTTTCATTAGGCTATAACACGCAGTCCACCTTCAACGATTTTACCAGCAACCCCCGCAACCAGTGGGACTGGCTGGGTTTTGATAACGGAACCCGCAGCCTGCCGGCTTCCATTCCATCTACCACCGCTTACCGTTCCCTGCCCGATGCCGAAAAAATCCGCCTGACCAAAGACTTTCCCGGTGATGTATACACGGAAAAGACGGCAAAGGCGATGCCTATCACCACACTTAATCTCACTTGGACAGCCTTCAGCCGGTCGAAAAAAAACAACGGCACCTTCGGTTCCATTGTATCGCTTTATCACCGTCGCGGCATGGTTATCTATGATGAAGTAGAACGTGGCCGCTTCGAGCAGGTGCGTACGCCCATCTTCAGCGGCAGCGAAACGCAGAACCGTTACAGCGTCAATGCCGGTGGCCTGATCAACCTTTCCTATGTACGCGGCGTTCACAAGATTTCCCTGAAAAACCTGTTCAACCAGGCCTACGACGATGTGTACTACACCCGCAACCTGGAGCACACCGGCCGCCTGCAGAACGTAAACCTGCGCTCTTCGTTCCTCAACCAGCGTTTCCTCTACAGCGGGCAGCTGGAAGGTGAACATGCACTGACAAAGTCCGGCATTCGCCTCACCTGGAACGGCAACGTATCCTACAACAACAAACAGCAACCTGACTTCCGCACGGCGCAATACGTGCAGCCGCTCAGCGATCCGGCTTCACATTACGAGATGGATGACGACGACACCCGCCGCTTTTTCTCTACCCTCAACGACTACAGTATTGGTGGCAACGCTGCCCTGGCCATTCCCTTTGACATGGGTGGGCAGAAACAAACCTTCAAGGCCGGGGGCAGTACCCTGGTGCGCTTCCGCGACTTCAAGTCCCGCGTTTTCCGCTACCGCCCGGCATCTACAAACACTGATATCACGGTTCCGTACGACCAGGCATTTCAGCCGGACAATATCAACAGCAATGGTCTTTACCTCGACGAGCAAACCCAGAATACAGACAAATACTTTGGTATCTCGGCGCTCAATGCCGGCTTTGCGATGTTCGATAACAAGATCGGGTCCGATTTACGGGTGATCTGGGGCGTTAGGGCTGAATTCTTCGAGCAGTTCCTGCACAGCCGTGATCTTTCCCTGAAACGCATTGTGGTGAACACCGAGAAATGGGACATCCTGCCGTCGCTAAACCTCACCTACAGCCTGAATGCAAAACACCAGCTTCGTGCTGCCGCTTCCAAAACCGTGGCCCGGCCGGAGTTCCGCGAGATTGCCCCCTTCCAGTTCTTCGATTATGAGCAGATCTGGGGCATCAGCGGGAACACGGACCTGAAGCGGACCGCCATCCTGAACGGCGACCTGCGCTACGAGTTTTATCCACGCTCCGGTGAAGTGGTTTCGGTAGGAGCGCTGTACAAACATTTTGATGATCCCATCGAGCTGCGTATGGACCCTGGCAGTAACAGCGACCGCTGGCTTTTTACCTATGCCAACGCGGACAAAGCAACCCTGTTGGGTGCTGAGTTCGAGATCCGCAAGGGACTGGACTTTATCAGCGAAGGCCTGAAGAACTTTACGTTTATTGGGAACGCTACGGTCCTTGATTCAAAAGTTACCCTCAGCACCACGCAGGCTTCGGGCAAAGAGGCGGCCCAGGACCGTCCGCTCTATGGCCAGTCGCCTTACCTGGTGAACGGTGGTTTCCAGTACACGACGCCTGTGTGGAATGCTTCGCTGCTTTACAACCGGGTAGGTCCGCGCCTTTACCTGGTAGGGGATCCGAATGGCGCCGGCTTTTATGATATTTATGAAAAGCCCCGCAACCTGCTCGACTTCCAGGCTTCCCGCAAAGTATTAAATGGAAATGGTGAACTGAAGCTAACGGTGTCGGATATTCTGAATAACAAGTTTGCTTTCTACGACAATCCTTCGGGCAAAGCCGGTTACAACTTTGGACAGGGTGACAGGATCAACTACGGCTACAAACAGGGAACGACTGTTACCATCGGGTTTACATACGATTTCAACCTAAAGACCAAATCAAACTAAAAGAACGCATTAAAATGAAAAGCATGAAAAGGTTCAAACAATTGTTGGTAGTACTTGCCCTTGCATTAACACTGCCGGCATGCGTAAAAGTTAATCTCGAAGAAGATGGTACAACAACGCCGGGTACCAATAACGAAGATCCCAACGTAAGCCGTGTGCTTCAGGGGTCTTATGAGCGAAACATTACCCTTACTGGCGGTACGTATACTATCAAAGGCTACGTGTACTTTACATCAGGCACTACCCTCACTATCCCGAAAGGCACTGTCCTGAAAAGCGATGTTTCACAAAAAGGCGCCCTGATCATCGAAAAAGGCGCTAAGATCGAAGCTACGGGTACGGCCCAGGAGCCCATCGTATTCACTTCCGGTAAGCCAGCCGGCAGCCGCCAGCGTGGCGACTGGGGCGGCATCATCATCCTGGGAAATGCACCTACCAACCGTCCGCTTTCGCCGGCGCCCCTGATCGAAGGCGGTGTGGACCGTCGCTATGGCGGTACCAATGCAACCGACAATTCCGGCACCCTGCGCTATGTACGCATCGAGTGGGCCGGCATCGCAGCCGAACCGGGCTCCGAGATCAACGGTCTTACCCTCGGTGGTGTAGGTTCCGGCACCACACTGGAATACATTCAAGTATCGTATGGTAACGATGATGCCTATGAGTTTTTTGGCGGTACCGTCAATGCCAGATACCTGGTGTCCTATGCCACATCCGATGACGACCTGGACTTTGACTTTGGTTACACCGGAAAAATCCAGTACGCAGTGGTACAGCGCCGTCCGGAGATTGCCGATACCGATGCGGGTAATGGCGTTGAAGCCGACAATGACGGAACGGGAACAAGCGCTACACCGTTTACCAAGCCGGTACTTTCCAATATAACCTGGATTGGCCCTAACGGTGATGCGCAGACGAATGCGCAGTTGAACTTTGCCAACCGCTGGCGTAGAGCCGTTCAGTTTGAAGTGCACAACTCCATCATGGTGGGCTTTCCAAAAGGTGGGTTTTCGATGGAAAGTGCAGCGACTGCAGAAGCGTTTAAAGCCGGAAGCTCGGTGTTCAAAAACAACCTGGTACATGCACTAGCCTCTCCCTATAAAGTAGATGCCGCTGCTGCAGCTGTCATGAGTGAAGCAGAGGTGAAGGCCAAGGCTGAAGCGGCCGGCACGGTTACCTACACCAATGCGGCCGACATCATGCTGGAAGCACCTTTCAATTGGGATGCGCCGAACTATCTGCCCAAAACCGGTTCACCGGCGCTCAGCGGCGCCAGCTACACCGGGCTGGATGCCTTCTTTACGGCTGGCACTTTCCGTGGCGCCTTTGGCACCACAAACTGGCTGACAGGCTGGGCCTCTTTTACACCGCAAACCAATAGCTATAATTAATACTTGTCCTGATTAGTTTTGCAAGGCCGCTTTTCGGAGCGGCTTTGTTATTCCTGAAATTTAAGGCGATGATAAAAAAAGGTTTCTTCTTTCTTATTGTTGGTACAACCTTGCTGCTGTCCTGTGCCAGCAACAGCAACGGCAAAGCGGCGGGTCGCGAGGATACAACAGCAGCGATATCAATTACCAAACGGGTATTTGACCTGGAACCGGCGCTGGCCAATACCGATAGTTTGCAGGTATTGTTTTACGATGATCCCGATGGGGATTCATTGCGCTATTCCCGCTTTTTTACGTACACAGAAACTGCCGATACGGCGCAGGTACAATCTTTCCTGCAGGAGCTGAATGGCGTGTATGTGCAGGAGCCCAAAGCAAGGCCGTGTCGCTCAGAAGGCAAACTTTTTTTGCTGAAGGGGGAAGACGTACTGAAGACCGTTTACTTCGCCGCCAGGCAGGATAGCTGCCGCTATTTTTATTTTATCAAGGATGGGTCCTTTATCTACCTGCCCTTAACCGATAAGGCGGCGAATTGGCTGCAGCAAAACCGGCAGCGGGCAAAAAAGCAATAACGCGTTTCAGTCCGCAACAAAATAAAGACAGCAGTGAAAAGCACCAGCTTGACGAAATGGGTGGATGCAGATATCTTTACGCAGCCTTTGGGCACCGGTTGTTTATTAGCAATCTTGCACAAAAAGGCAAACAAACATCATCCAATAAAACTAGCCGCTTTACCGTGACAACAAAAATTATCAGCCTTTGGCTTTGCATCCTGCTCCTCAGCGGATGCACCCTTATACAATCAACCAGTGATAAAGGACTGGAAGGAAC
The DNA here is from genome assembly GCA_014163555.1 of Flavisolibacter longurius. Lineage (GTDB taxonomy): Bacteria > Bacteroidota > Bacteroidia > Chitinophagales > Chitinophagaceae > Flavisolibacter. The sequence goes on along the minus strand of JACJGO010000002.1, from coordinate 51,530 downwards.
CTGGCAATTGTATGACATCACCCTAATGGATGAAACGGAGTTAAGTTTTTCGGCGTCGGTGGACCTGAAAAAGGACGTGAAAGAAGGTTCGATGCTCAGCTTTTTTGGCGACAACAGTTTTACCGAAATGGATAGTCCCGGAAACTTTACAATCGGGAGATGGGATACAAACGGCGGTGCTGTTGAATTAACGGGTGCCAATGCGAAGGCGAAAAGTGCCACCCTTGCAGAAGAAAAAAACAACGCCGGTAATGCCTATGCCTCGCTGCAGGTGGAGAGGGGCGGACGGGTTTTAAAATACCGCAAGGTAGCCGGCCCGCTCAGGCTTTACAAAGACGATCCGTTTTATGGCGCCAACAACGAGTGGCGCACAAAGCCGGCAAAGGCCGAAGACCAAAAAGAGCTGACCCAACGGCTGGCAGCTTATATCAAACACCTGGCCCTGGTTTTAAAAGCGGCAAAAGACAGAAAGCAGGACGTGGTTTCGTTTGAGTATTCAAAAGGGCCGGTGAAGATCTACAACGGCGGCATCGGCATCTATCCGTACGAGATGGTTCCGGCAGAATGGAAAGGAAGCTTTTACAACGACAGCAGTGCACAGGCAGCCTATGGCTTGTACGAGCGGTACCTGCGCACCGGTTCCTACAAGGGCGCTGGCATTGGCGATTGGGTGGTAGATGATTACAATATCCTGATTAGTGCCTACGCCGATTTGATTAAATGATCCTTTCAGTTTTCACCTCTTCAATCTATATACAAATGGCTTACGACACGGGCCTTGCCGACAGGATCCGGGAGTATCTTCTGAATTTTCCGCAGCTACACATCCATGAGAAAGAAATGTTCCGCGGTCTCACCTTTATGGTGAATGACAAAATGTGCATCTGTGTGAGTGACGAAAACCTGATGTGCCGCTTTGATCCCGCTCTGCAGGAAACCGTTGCCGAAAAAGATGGTTATCTGCCCATGGTTATGAAAGGAAAAGAACTGCGGGGTTATTGCTATGTCAGCCCGTCGGGGTTCCAGTCAAAGAAAGCATTTGTGTATTGGATGGATCTCTGCCTCGATTTCAATGCACGGGCCAAAGTTTCGAAAAAGAAAAAGAAAGCCTAGTCTTTCCCTGCTCAACCGTTTTTAGCCGTCGATTCTTTTTCGGCCTGCGGAAGAAAGTTTAGTGTCTGCAGCCATTCTTCAAACCGCTCCATCCAGTTGGCAGCGGATGCACTGCCTCGTAGCCCATGACCACCTTTGGCAAAAATATGTAACTCGGCCGGGCGTTTGGCCCCTACCCAGGCGTCGTACAAACGGGTACTGTTAATTGAGGACGCAAAGACATCATCTGTAGCACAGGCAATAAAAGCCGGTGGTGCATCGGCAGGCACCGGGTCGTAAATGGCAGGATTATAAACAGAATAAATCAGCCCAACGAAAGCGGGCCGGGATGTTTGATCTTTATTGGTGGCCAGCCGGATGGCCATGGAACCACCGGCAGAAAAACCAATGATTCCGATTTTTTGCGGTTGGATCTTGTACTCGGCAGCATGCTGCTGTACATAACCAAGTGCAGCAGTGGCATCGTTGTTGGCCAGTTGGCGGATTGGTTCCATTTCCTTGCGTAACGACTGCGTGTCTTTTAAGCTGTTAATGGTTTCCTGCCAGGGATCGGCTGTTTTGCTTTGCGCTACCCTGTATTTGAGCACAAATACCGTAATCCCTTTTTTCGTAAATACGGCAGCAATCTTGGAGCCTTCGTTCTCAATATTGACCACACGGCCACCCCCACCAGGAAAGAGAATTACGGCCGTGCCGTTCGGCTTGTCGGGAGTAAACACGGTCAGTGTGGGCTGCGTAACATTGTATGCCACTTTCATCTTCATGGGCGTATTGCTGGTTTCACCCTCTTTCCAGTTCCAGCTTTCTGAGCCGGGCGCCACACCTTTGTACAAGGGAATTAGTTTTACCTGGGCATTACTGCCGGCTGACAATAAAAACAGCAGAATGAAGATTGGTACTCTCATGGCAGGGATTTGTATATGGTTGAATTTTATCTCACTTAAATCTAAAAAATAGAAATGTAATCTGCAAAGGGTAAAGGAAAATCAAAAGGTGCGTTTTGGTGCGATCAGAAGTGCCATAGGTTGCCAAAATCATATAGTAATGTATTTATCATTTTTAGGAAAGACGCTATTCGCTACTGAAAAACATCTTTCATTCACCCGGCAGCTGTCGGTGATGTTTATGAATAGTATTGCTAGACACTTATCGTTTTTCATGGAGCTGTAAAGAGCAAGATTAAAAACAAAGTATACCCTTCAGGTGCCCGCTCACCTGGTGAGGTTGGATCAGGCACCTGAAGGGTTTACTTGCAGCAGTTATTGGCAACAGGATATTTAAGGTTATGACCTGGTAAGAAATGGTTGCGACCTCTATTCTTCCCCGAAGGCATGGGTAAATACGTAGTTGGCTATTTGTCTACCCATTGTTTCACCGTCAAGGACTGATTTTCGAAAGTCCCAGCCTGAATAAACCATGGCGAGAGAATTACTTCTCGCAGCTTCAGAGTAGGTGGAGAAATGAAGGGTTGGTTTGGGGTCAGGGACCGCAGGATTGGTTGTGGAGGAGGTAAGCGCAATAGAGGTTTGATCCGTGTCAAAGAACAGGCGAAGGATTTCTGCTGTGGTTCCGCCATAGGCAGCAAAGCCATTTGGGTACCCCGGCACAAGCGGTGAAACCGAGGTAGGCGTTTCCGACAGATACGGTAACCAATTGGGATCACCTTGTGTATTATTATTGCCATCTGTTGCTGCCAAACGAACCGCCGTTTCGGGCCTCCAATAATAGTAATAATAAGAAGCATTAAACTGCGTGTTGATGCTTTCTGCCATACTCACATGCATGAGGGCAAAGAGTCGTGCTGTTTTCCAGGCATCGAGTTTTTTGTTCTCGATGGCTTTCCGTACAAGGGTATTCCAAAGGATGGATGGCCGGTTCTCACTCCAGAAATGTGCAATCTTCTCCTCCTCTGCCGTTCTGGTGCTGCCTGCCCTTGCGCCTTTTGTTTTGACTTCAGTAAAGTCGGCTGTATATTCTTCTGACGTAACGGAATAAGGGCCAACAGGAGGTCTGAATTGTTGGTTGCTTTCAATGACATAAGGCTTTGTTACAGTGCCCCAGTTGTGAAGGATTCGAAAGGGAAAGAGAGTTTGGGTGGGCACGTAGTTCACGGCGGTTACAGTGGAACGGTATTCACCAGGATTAGTTCCATTGGGGGGAGTCGGTGAAGTAAGGATGGTTTGTGCAAATCCGTCATTGGTACGGTTGTCAATAATGGCGTCAGCAGCCTTTTTACCCAACGCTTTTCCTAATTCTTCGGCCTGTCCGTCGGGTACTTTGGCCAGGCTTTCCTTGTACCAGGTATCTACCGGGAAGGCTCCCTGCCGGTTCAGTCCTATGATCACCCAGTAAGCAGCACTGGCAACGGCAGCATCGGGAGAAGCAAACGGCTCTCGGACATCCGTAAGTGCATACCGCTTGTATTTCGGCTTGATGCTGTTGAGGGCATCGTGTACCGCAATTTCCATCATCGCATACAGGCGGCTGCGGGTAGGCTGGTTCATAGGCACGCCCAGCACGGTATTCACTTTATCGTTCCAGTACATCACCATTTCATTGTCGGCAAATCCGTTTTCAAACGGTTGGGGGCGTCCGCCTTTTTCCAAAAGGTCGGTTTTCTTACAGGCATACAGCGAGAAAAGAAGAATGCAAAAGACCGCGTTTAGCGGGTAGTGACTTTTTTTCATGATTGTAGATTTTAGTGAAGCGTGCAGTTGATAGATTAAAACTATCGTATGCGAAAGGGTAAAATTTGCTTTTGCGACAAAGAACAGCGCGGCTGCTGCGGAAAGCGGGTTGTGTGGGTTTGTCCCTATCGTTTCTTAGATGGCTTTGTGTTCATCTGCGACAAAAGGCGTTTGTCGCAGGTTTGACAACCACAGTCGCATTTCCTTTTGATTCTTTACGAAATGGTTTAATTTAATGTGTCATGCGTTCCATTCTTGATAACAAATTGGTTTTCTCTAATGAAAAACGGTATCGTATCGTACGACATGTGCTTTTCTGGACCTGTTACTGGATCTATTATGGTTTATTACATGCGGCCAATTCCTTCGGAGGTCCGGAGATTATGTATTTCAGGAATCTTCCGTATACATTAACGGAGAGTTTATTGTTGATTCTACCGCAGTTGCTTTTAGCGTATCCCATTCTTTATTTCATTCTACCCAGGTTTTTTTTAAAACGGAAATATCTGCAAGGGTTTCTCCTGACAGCTGCTTTATGGTATTGTGTTGGTTGCATTACACTTTTCCTGACAGAGCACATTAATCAGCCTATCCTGCAGTTTTTATTGCCTGAGCGGTTTATACCGAATACGCAACGTCCAGAAAATGTTACATTTTTTATGGGATTGATGGCAGCGATGAAGGGCGGTATGTTAGGCGTTACATCTACAGTGGGTATGAAGCTGATGAAACACTGGTACCTGAAAGATCACTACAACCTGCAGTTGCAAAAAGAAAATGCCCAGTCCCAACTTCAACTGCTGACAGCACAGGTGCACCCGCACTTTTTATTCAATACACTCAATAACATTTTTTCACAAACGCAAACCGAATCGCCCAAGGGCTCGAAAATGATCATGGGCCTCTCGGACATGCTTCGGTATATTTTATACGAAGGGCAAAAGCCTCTGGTGCCCCTGCAGAAGGAGCTTCAAATGATAACGGAATACATCAGCCTGGAAAAGATCCGTTACGGTAATAAGCTCGAAGTGCATATGGCCATGCCGCCAGCTACTGAAGATATTTATATCGCACCACTTCTGTTGCTTCCCTTTGTGGAGAATTGTTTTAAACACGGTGCCAGTCATGTGCTCGAACACCCCTGGATCAACCTGACCATTGCAGTGAAAGAAACCACGCTGGTAATGAAGCTGATGAATGGCAAAGCGCCGGCGGGCAAAGAGCCACATAAACCGGGTATTGGTATTGCCAATGTAAAACAGCGACTCAACCTGCTCTATAAAGACAAGCATACCCTCCAGGTAACGGAAGATGAAGAGGTGTTTATTGTGGACCTGCAGGTAGCATTAACGCGACAGCCAATAGAAGGACAGGTTATAGTTACGTCACCCTTATTATCTGAAATACATTATGCATAATGGAAACCAGGTACAGGCACAATGCATCATTGTTGATGATGAACCCCTGGCAAGGGATGTAGTCCGGCGGTATATTGAAAAAATTCCCACCCTGCAGCTTGCAGGCGAATTTGGCAATGCTATCGACGCCTCCGTTTTCCTGCTGGAGCAGTCGGTGGACCTTATCTTTCTCGACATCCGCATGCCGCAGCTCACCGGAACCGAATTTGTACGCAGTATGCGCAATTCGCCCAAGATCATTTTTACCACGGCGCATAAAGAATATGCCCATGAAGGCTTCGAGCTGGATGTGATTGATTACCTGCTAAAACCCATCCGCTTCGACCGTTTTTTGCGGGCCGTAAATAAAGCCCTGCCGCAAAAGCAACAGGAACTAAAAAAACCGCCGTTGCCAGCCCCGGAAAGCACCAAACCACTTGCTTCCTTTATTTACCTGAGGGTTGATCGGAAGATGATCAAAGTGTTGCTGGATGATATCCTATACATTGAAAGTGACAAAGACTATGTAAAAGTTTACACCGAAAACGGTCACATCATCACCCGGCAAACCATTGCATCCGTAGAAGCCATGCTCTCCGAAAGCCAGTTCCTGCGGGTGCATCGCTCCTATATCGTTTCGCTGCGAAAACTGAAATCCTTTACCATGGAAACTGTTGAAATAGGAGAGACAGAACTACCCATTGGAAAACTTTACCGGAACCAGTTTTTAAAACTGCAGGGCAGCTAGCAAGGCGCTATTGCTTGCCTGCACAATTTCGAAACCAAAAACAACTGAAATGCGTAAAGCCATTTTGTTCATCGCTTTGTTTCTCATCCAGAATGTTTTGTTTTCACAGCAGACCGGAACCATTCAAGGCAAGGTTACCGACGGGCAAACGGCTGAAAATTTACCCGGCACTACAGTGGTGCTAAAGGGAGCGTCGGCAACTGTGCTCACCAATTCCAATGGAGTCTTTGTTTTGACTGCTATTCATCCCGGCAGGCATATACTCCTGATTTCGCATGTGGGTTACGAGAGCATCGAGCTTCCCGTAACAGTAGCCGAAGGGCAAACAGCAGAAGTCAATGTCAGACTGCTGGCAGACAACCGCCCGGGAAATGAAGTGGTGGTATCTGCTTCTCGGAGGCCCGAAAAAATTACAGCAGCACCGGCGCCTATTCAAATTATCAGTGCCAAAGACATTGCTCAATTTGCGGGGTCGAATGTAGGGGAACTGCTATCGCGGGTGCAGGGGGTTGAATACACCCGCTCCGGCGTGGATGAAACCACGTTTAATGCCAGGGGCCTACACAGTGCCTTCAACATAAGGGTTTTGCAACTGGTGGATGGCCGCAATACCATGGCAGCCGCCAGCGGAAGTTTGCCCATGTTCAACAACGGCAGTACCCAAAAAGATGATATTGACCAAATTGAAATGCTGCCGGGGCCGCAAACAGCGCTTTATGGTCCCAATGCACACAATCTATTGTTCAACTACATCACAAAAGATCCAAGGAAATACCCGGGTACGACGGTATCGGTAAGCGCCGGCAGCCAATACCAGTTCAGCAGCCGGATCCGGCACGCCGCAGTGGTCAATTCAAAACTTGCTTTCAAGGTAACCGGCGAGCATGTCACGGGGCAGGATTACAAGTGGTATGATCCGGTGTACGTGCCCAACCCCAATAGCCCCGCAGCGATCGGCATACCGGAACGCATCACGGATTTTACGTTTAAGCGTATCCGTGGTGAAATGCATGCCTACTACAAAGTGTTGCCCCAAATGGATTTTATCGTATCGGGTGGCGGCAGCCAGTTTACCCGCCTGCAGGTAACCACGTCGGGCCGCAACCAGATGCGGGATATGACCTATGGTTTTTTACAGGGCCGCCTGGCGCATCCCCGGTTTTTTGCTACCGTGTATAACACGTGGGGCAACCTGGGGGCCTCGATTATCCTTCCCAATTATACCCGTGATTTTTATATTCAAACCCGGCCGCCGCATAACAGAACGCCGGAAGAAGCCGAGATCTATGCAACAAGATTGGGTAACCGGATCAAGGAGCGGAGCCAGCGGCTGAATGCGGAAGCGCAGTACAATTATTCCCTTACAAAAGCGGGCCTGCGGGTGGTGGCGGGTGCCAGTTACCAGATAGAAAAACCCAATGGTTATGGCGTTAGCCTGGTGGATAAGTTTGAACGTATACGGGTAACACAATATGGTGCCGTTTTGCAGGTAGAAAAATCCCTGCCCTGGGGCCTGCGATTTGTAAGCGCAACACGGCTGGATCATCACAGCAATTTTGGCGACTTCCTGGCGCCGCGGCTGGCGCTGGTGAAAAGTATTAATGAAGGCAGTATCCGTATCACCTGGGGTAAGGCCTATTCCATGCCGAGTATATTAAACCAGTATGCGGGTATCAACGGGTTTTTGTTCGGCAATGGCGGCAATGGCATTCAGTATGTTCCGGAGGGAGCAACTCTTAACGACCCGGAATCAATTGTCAATACAAAACCCTTGAAACCGGAACTGGTTCGTACATGGGAGGTCGGCTATCGTGGGCGGATCACCGAAAAGCTTTTTGCCGATGTGAATTATTACAATGGTACCAGTGAACAGTTTATCAGTCCGGCCAATATGGTTCGGGGCCGTGCAATATCTGTAAACGGAATCCCGGTAACACACAGCATGCCATTTGCCGGCACGGCGGATGCCAACGGCAAACTGCAAGGTGCTTCCTTTCTTACATTTTTTAACTATGGCAAGGTAAAAATTTACGGGGCTGATTTGGGACTGAATTACACGTTCAGCAAATTTGTCGGCCTGGGCCTAAAATATTCCTGGTTTGATTCGGACATAACAGAGGACAAAATGGAAAACGATGCAAACGACGATAAGTTTGTTTCTTCCGAAGAAAGAAGCCTGAACGCACCGCGGCACCGGGGCATGGTCTTACTCGATATAAAAAACCTGTTGAAGCAAAAGCTCTTTATCAATATCGCCACCCGCTGGTTAGAGCAGTATGATTTTTATAGCGGCAACCAAATCGGTACAGAAGCGGGAAAAGGGAAACGAGGTTCGGTGTATGGCGGTCCTCATCCAGATACCGGCGAGCCTCGCTACTATCCAAAGAATTTCGACTGGGGACCGTTGGGTAGCTTTACCACCGTTGACCTACAAGCTGGCTATCAGTTCACAACCCAGTGCCGGGTAAATCTTGGCGTCACCAATCTTTTTAATACCGAACAAATTGAATTTGTAGGCTCACCCTCCATTGGCCGGTTGATTATGCTGGAATTGAAAGTGCACCTGCCGGGAAAATCAAAACCACAGTAGAGAAGGCTCAACAAATAATTGCTTTCGGCTGCATTTTATAAAAGGTAGCTACGTGCTTAATCAAATACCTGGCAAAAACTGAATTTTTCAGTCACACCGGTGAAGTGTACCATAACCTTTAAATCGCATCAAAATGAAATGGACTTTTTTTACCATCGTGTGTTCAATAGTCATTTCAACGAGTTTTATCCAGTCCTGCAAAAAAGAGTATTCGTGTGAGGGATGCAACATACAGGATCAGCCACCGGTTGTTACACAAAACCAACCACCTGTTGCCTGTGCAGGCGGTGATCAAATCATTCTATTGCCTGTCAATAATATGCTACTGGATGGAAGATGTTCATCTGACCCTGAAAATGCAATTATGGCTTATCTCTGGACAAAGATTTCAGGACCTGGTTCGTTCAGCATTGACAATGCGAATACCGTGCAGACACAAGTAAATAATCTGGTGGAAGGAACGTACCAGTTTCAATTGAAAGTGACAGACGCAGGCGGATTGTTTTCATTGGATACGGTATCGGTAGTTGTAACCGCGCAAACAACGAACGCATCGATGGATATCTATGTGACAGGACAGGAGAATGATATGGCCAAATACTGGAAAAACGGGCTGTCGGTAAGCCTGCCCAGTCAGTCTCCGAATGCAAAGGCTACTTCTATTGCCGTAGTAGGCGATGATGTGTATGTAGCTGGGGAAGAGGGTGATTTTTTTAATTATGGTGAGAACAGAGCGAAGTACTGGAAAAACGGGAAGGAAATATTTTTAACAGGGGCAACGGGTGCGGGAGCTACATCCATTGCTGTTAGTGGAAACGATGTATACGTCGCAGGATGGGAGTTTAAAAGTGCCCATACTGTGGCCAAATACTGGAAAAATGGTAAGGCGGTAAACCTTTCGGATGGCTCGGCAAATGCCGAGGCTACGGGTATTGTTGTTGTTGGCAGCAATATCTATGTCTCAGGCCATGATAACGGAGTGGCCAAATACTGGAAAAACGGACAGGCTGTTTCTCTAACCAATGGAAACCACCAGGCTTATGCACATGCAATGGCAGTTGTTGGAAGCGATGTCTATGTGGCTGGGTCAGAGGTGAACAGTACGACACATGTTGCAAAGTATTGGAAAAATGGGCAGGCGGTGCCGCTTACGAATGGATTCGGACACGCTTTTGCAACTGCCATTGCTGTTAAAGGTAGCGATGTGTATGTAGCCGGATATGAAGGGAGTTATTCTAATTCTATTGCAAAATACTGGAAAAATGGCCAAGAGGTTCCGCTAACGGATGGATCAGCCAGTGCTCTTGCATTTTCAATTGCGGTTTTTGGCAACGATGTGTATGTTGCAGGATTTGACAGAGGGCCAAATTATTCTGCAGCCACATACTGGAAAAATGGGCAGGCGGTGCCGCTTACAGGTGCGATTGGCGCAGGGGGCTTAAGTGTACTCTTGGTACCGAGGTAAGGATAAAACAGAAAATGAAGTTTGCGTTTTCTTTCTGTGTATTCGTTGTTTGGTGAAAGATGAAAGTGTTGTTTTAATAGACAACTACCAAACGGTATGTATTGAAGTAAGGAAAGGATTGCTTTCTGTCAAATCTGCTTACGGAAATCTGGGAAGTTTAAATTAGGCAACAAAGACATTTTCATTGCCAACTTTCAACACCTTTATACTTTCAATTTCATATCCACTTTTCTACCATTCATCCATCATTCCCTCCGGTTGATCAAACCTTTGCATTTTTGCCCGTAGGCAGTCCCGTTAGTTTTGGGGCCTTGTTTTAACCCTTTAACCAACCAACATGCCACACGCAAAATGGAAATGGGCCATTGCCCTGTTTTTAGTCGCTGCGCTAACCGCCTGCAAAAAAGATCCGGTTACCCCAGCCGAAATTGACCTTTCCCAAGTTCTTCTGGAAGATTTCAAACTGCAGGAAACGGACTATATCGGTATCAGCCTTACGCATCCCATCATAAGTAATGGTGTGGAAACACAGCAGGGGGAGATCCGCGTAACCGTTCCCCGCGGCACGGCACTGACAAGCCTAACACCAAAAACCTCCAATTTCACCAACAACGATTTTACGGTAAGTCCCCAATTGGGCCAGCTGCAAAACTTTCAGAACCGGGTGCAGGTATATAGCATCGCATCCAAAAAGGATGCATCAAAAAGAGTGCACTATGTTGTCACCGTCGTTGAAGCAGCGGTGCAGCCCGATGTGGAACCGGCACTAACCGCTTTTCGGTTTGAAAAAGCAAAGAATCCCTTTTTGCCTGCCGATGTGGAAGCTTCGCGAATCATAGAAGGCGTAGCCACCATGGGAAAAGTTTTTGTCTTTGTGCCTGCAGGAACCGCTTTTTCGTCCTTAACACCAACCATGAATTTTAATGGAACAGGTTTGTTTTACCTGCAGGATGATGCTGGTGTGCCAGAGCAAGCCAATACGGTATATCCCACAGGAGGCCTGGCCATTGATTTTACCTTTCCCAAAGTTTTTTATGCCGTGGTGAAATCCGCCGCAAGAGTGAAAACCTATAAAGTCATTGTTGATGTAAAAGCCCCGCTCTCTTTCGACAATGGCACGGTAACAACGCCGGATGCACCGGTGGGTGCCGTACGGTTTCTGCAAACCACAACATTTAAAAACAGGGGAAATCATCCCATTGCCATCGCCAGTGTGGCACATTCGGACCATGTGCCGGCTGGTATCCAGGTGATCCGCGGATCCGGGGGCGTGCCCAATGGCGGTGTGCTGGCTAACAACCGGGGCGATGTTTTTGCCACCGTAAGTGCGCAAACTTTTCCGGCCGGCACCTACGAAGTAACGGCCACATTCAAACCCCGGCTGGTAGATCATGATGAAGCCGATGACCTGCTGGAAGGCACATCTCTGCGCATAAAAACAACCATTGTTGAATAAGGCCATGGAAAGGCGTTTTGTGCTCTTGCGAGGTGTTGAACGCATCCCAAAAACACGGCTCACTGCGCTTGCCCTTTCACCATTCCGTCCGGTTTGCAACACTTCATACGCCTTTTTTTCCCTTTTATGTAAACGGGCCAGAACCGGATGCAAAAAAGTTTCAATTTACGATCTGTTTCGTAATGATAAACCTCAACCGCTTTTATGAAAAAGTATGCTTTACAGGGACTGGCTTTCTTGCTGCTGCAAGTTGTTGCATTGACATCAATAGCACAATCAAAGGCAACCATTGAAGGAACAGTTGGCGACAGCACCGCCGGCAAGCCCCTGCAGTATGTAACCGTTGAACTGCACAAGGGTGCTACCCTGGCGCCACAGGCCCTGAAGGTGGGCTTTACCAACGACAAGGGAAAGTTCAGTCTTGCAGGCATTGATACGGGCAGCTACACCTTGTTGCTTTCACATACCGGCTTTGCCGAAAAACAGGTGCCTCTCACCGTTACTTCAGGTGGAGTGACAGACCTGAAGCAACTGCAGCTCTCACCGGCTTCCGCTACCATGAAAGGGATTGTGGTAACGGCCCGCAAACCGCTGGTAGAACAGCAGGATGATAAGATCATTTTTAATGTAGAGAATGATCCGGCAACCAAAACCGAAACAGCCATTGACATCCTGCGCAAAACACCATTTGTGAGTGTGGATGGCGACAACAATGTTACCGTAAACGGGCAGTCGAATTTTAAAGTGCTGCTCAATGGTCGCGAAACCGGCATGTTTGCCCAGAATCCCAAAGAAGCCCTGAAAGGTTTTCCCGGATCGGTGATTACGAAAATCGAAGTGATCACGTCGCCTTCGGCCAAGTATGATGCGGAGGGAGTGGGTGGCATTATCAACATCATCACCAAGAAAAAAGTAGTGGGGTATAACGGCTCGGTCAACATCTGGGCCAACCAGATTGGCTGGTATAATGTGAACACGAACTTCAGCGCCAAGTTTGGCAAATGGGGCATGACCATGTATTATGGTTTGAATGGCGGCAACAACGTCCCCGCCAAGAGCCGCATGGTAACAACGCCCCTGGTTCCGTCCGATTTTACCCGCCGCGAACTGGCCGGTGCCCGTACCATGAACAATCTCTGGCAATTTGGCAACGCGGAGATCAGCTACGAAATGGACTCGCTGAACACTTTTGCTTTTTATGGCAATCTTAGTGGAGGCAAGAACCGTCATGTTCTGGACCAAACCATCACCACTTCGTATTCCAACGGTATCGACAGCATTAGTTATTATGACTTGGATAGTGAATACAACATGCCAACAACCAGCGTGGGTGCCGATTACATTAAAAAGTTCAGCGGCAACAAAGAGAAAGAATTTAGTATTCGCACCAATGCCGAATTTGGCATCAACAACACCTTCCTGAACAGCGTGATGGACAACCCGGTGGCCAACGACCGTTATGTCATCAACAACAGTGAAGCGGTCAACAAGCAATATACCATTCAGTCTGACTACCTGCTGCCCCTGGCCAAAAGCCAAAAGCTGGAGGTGGGACTAAAGGCCATCCTGCGCAAAGCCGAATCAGATTTTATCAGCCGCATTAAAACCACCAATACGGAAGACTACCAGCTCAATGCCAGCAACACCGACCGCTTCCGGTACGACCAGAACGTGTTGAGCGCCTATAGCAGCTATAGTTTTAAAACCGGTAAGACAACTTTCCGCCTGGGAGCAAGGCTGGAACACACCACGGTTGACGGAAACTTTATTTCCGCCAAAACAAAAGTGGCCCAATCCTACCTGAACGTGCTGCCCAACCTGCAGGCTACCACAAAATTCAGCAATTCGTTTACAACGGTTATTACGTACAGCGACCGCATTCAGCGGCCCTTTATCCAGAACCTGAACCCGTTCCGCAACGACAATGATCCGCGGTACATTACCTATGGAAATCCGAACCTGCAGCCCCAAACCATTCACAGCCTGGCCATTCAAACAAGGCTGATGAAAGGCCGAACGTTTGCCGGCCTTACGTTCACCGGTTCATACAGCGATAACCTGATTGTGCAATACGCCACTTTTGACGCACCCAAAGGTGTAACCACCACCACCAGCGACAACGTGGGCAAGGACTTTTCGCTGAGTGTGCAGGGAAATTTCAGTACTAAGCTTAACAACGACTGGTCGGTGTTCCTGAACGGAAACGTACGGTACAACCGCGTGGAGAATAAATTTCTGCCGGATTTGGTGAACAGCGGTATCAGCGGCAATGCCAACCTTAATACCAGTTATTCTATTTCGAAGCGATTTACGGCAAGTGGCTTTGCTGGCTTCTTCCGGGCGCCGGTTACCATTCAAACGAGCTACCCACTGAATATCTGGTACGGCATTCACATGGGCTATAAAATGTTCAATGAAAAGCTGACAGTGTCGGGTGGTGTTACCAACTTTTTCGAAAAAGAGCGCAACTGGGAACTGCGTACCATCGATCCTTCGTTTGAATACATTTCCAGCACCACCAGTCCGTTCCGGGCCTTGTCGTTAAGCCTTACCTGGAACTTTGGCAAGATGACAGAAAGTGTGTCGAAGAAAAAAGGCGTGACCAACGACGACCTGTTAAGTTCCGGCAGCAACAACTGATAAATTTCGCTGGCATAAAAAACCCGCCTTTGATGAAGGCGGGTTTTTTATGCTATTCATCTGTTTTCGTAGACATTTATTAGTTGGGCTGGTAGGCATAAGCGATATGATAGGTTTTTTTATCGAACTGCGGCAGCAACTGGCCAATGCGCAGATCCATACCTTGCGGGCTGGGCTCGCAAACGGTGTATAGCTTGCCGTTATACTGTATGGTTTTTCCATAGGCCTTGTCAAACTGCACGGCCACGGTTACATGCTCGGGATAAGTAAGCACCAGCATCGGCAGGTTGTAAATCTCTTTCACCAGGAAAAAGAACAGCGCCGCCCTGTCCTCACAGTCGCTGTATTCATACAACAAGGTCTGCTCCGGCGAAAAGCGCTTTTCGGCGCCAAACACTTCGGTGTCGGGCTTGAATAAAAAAGCATAACGGGTAAACTGCATCAGGAAAGCCACACCGTCCTTCGGCTTTTGGCCTTTCACCTGTTTTTTCAGGGAAGGAATCAGCGATTCGTACGTTGCCTTGCTCAGCGGCATGTTAAACTGGAGGTCATAATCCACCGCAGGATAATTGGTGAACAGGGTTTTTACCTGCGGGTTTACCTTGATGCGAAAGCTGTACTCCCGCAGCCCGTCGGAAAACTGCACATCTTTTTCAGTATAAGTATTAGGGTTAAAATCCGGCAGGCTGCTCACTTTGTAGGAAAATGGCCTGGCGCCAGCTGTAACAAAAGGCGAAGCATCGGAAAACCGGTGTTTTTCAAAATCAATGCTGCCGTAATCGTGGTAGTTCAGGCAAACGTACTGGCGTCCCGCTATCATCTTTGAAGGGATGTTATAAATGCTTTCATCGCACTGCACATAAAACAACAGGTAATCGGCAGCCACTGTCAGCCTTGCATCGTAGCCCAATTGCACAAGGAACCACCATTTGTAAAACGTATATTGGTAATAGTTATCCCCTTTAGGACTGATCTGCTGCGCCATCTTCCGCACCAACTGGTAATACAGCCAGTCATCAGGATGATACTCCTTTTTGTAAGCCTGAAGAGTCGAAAGGAAAGGAGCCAGGGCGGCCGTGTCGATGGCCTGCAGGTATTCCTGAACGGAGGCTTCTGTCAGCGGTCCTTTGTAAGCTGGTGATTTATAAGCCGGTACATGCAGGGAAACTCCGAAAAAATCTACGGGTCCGGCATTGTGCTGGGCCCGGGTGTTTTGCGGTGTGATGCAAAGCAGCAGAAAGGCAAATCCTATCGTGATTAGCGTTCTCAGGACTAAGAAAGTTACGAAAGGATAACAAAAAGGTAATACAGAAACGTTGGCCTATATTATTTCGTCGGGCAGAATGGGTAAATCAGGAGATTTCTGCAAAATGAAACGGATAGGTTTGGACTCATTTGGGCAAGGCTGTTGTGGAGAGACAACAGCCGGCTGTCGATTGCTATAGGTCGTTAAGCTTCTTTCCTGCGGTCCAGTGTAAACCCGATTGTAGTACCCACTTCTTCCTTGCTGCGCACATGAATGGTATGGCCATGCGCCTCGATGATGTGTTTGCAAATCGCCAATCCCAGCCCGCTACCCTTTACATCTTTGTTGCGGCCGCCGGAGGTGCGGTAAAACCGTTCGAAAATGCGGCCCAGGAATTTTTCGGGAATGCCGATGCCGTTGTCGCTGATCTCCGTCAAAATCGTACGGTCGTCGGTGTTGTACACGCTGGCAACGATATGCCCGCCGGGTTTGCCATACTTGATGGCATTGTCAATCAGGTTGTATGCCACCTGGTGAATTTTCTCTTTATCTGCATACACGCCAACCGGTTTCTCGCAACCTTTCTTAAATGAAAAATCAATCCCGGCACTTTCGGCTTTGATGGAAAGGCTTTCAAACGCTTCGCGGATGACATCCTGAATCACAAAATTCTGCGGGGAAAGTTTCAGCTCGCCGCGTTCGAGCTTGGAAATGCCGTCAAGGTCGTTGATCAGGTTTGCCAGCCGCTCGGCGTTCTTACCGGCTTTTTCCAAAAAGCGCCGGTTCACGTCGGGGTTCTCAAGGGCACCATTGAGCAAGGTATCAATATAGCCCTGGATGGCAAACACTGGTGTTTTGAATTCATGGGAGAGATTCTGCAAAAATTCTTTCCGGTACACTTCGTTCTGTTTCAGGATATCCATTTCGCGGCTTTGCTGCGCCGCCCAGGCTTCCACATCTTCCCGCACGTCATCGATACTTTTCTGGGGCAAAATGTATTTATAGTACATCTCCTCGCGGCGGGTAGCCTTTGTCTGGTGAATGAATTTGTAAATGAGTTTGATCTTGCGGTAGATAAAGTTTTGGATAATGTTGAAGATCAAAAAATAACTCACCAGGAAAATCAGCACAAACGCCGCCACACCAATCTGCCAAGACCTTTCCAGCAGGTAAATGCCGGCACTGATCGGGATGGAAAGGGCCAGGGCTGTGAGGGCAGATAGCTTGCGGGGAGAAAGGTTTTTTGTCTGGAACATTTTTCGTGAGTGGTGAGTCGTCAGTGGTGAGTTGAGTACTATAAATTAGTATGATTCCATGGTTTTTTGAGATAAGATTTGGATTCTCTTACTCACCATTCAAAGCTCACCACTCACGTCAATTCAAACTTATACCCAACGCCCTTCACCGTTGTAATACAGTCAACGCCCAGTTTTTGGCGGATCTTGCGGATGTGCACATCAATGGTGCGGTCGCCAACAATCACATCATTGCCCCACACCTGGCTCAGGATCTCGTTGCGCAGGAACACCCGGCCCGGTTTGGAGGCCAGGAGGTAAAGAAGTTCAAATTCTTTTTTGGCCAGGATGATCTCCTTGTCGTCCAGCTTCACCACAAAACGTTCGGGATCGATTTCCAGCACGCCGGCCCGGAGCACTTTGTTTTCGGACGGAATGACCCGGCGGAAAAGAGCATTTACCTTGCTTACAAAAACAGAGGTGCTAACGGGCTTGCTCACGTAATCGTCGGCGCCGGTGTCAAAGCCTTTCAGCTGCGTGGTCTCGTCATTCAGGGCGGTCAGGAACATGATCAGCGTATCCTGGAACTGGTTTTGAGCCCGCAGCAATTCGCACACTTCCATACCGCTTTTCCTGGGCATCATCATGTCCAGCACAATCAGTTGGGGAGAGGTTTGTTTGGCTTTGTGGAGGGCTTCATCGCCGTCTTTTGCCGTAATGACTTCGTACCCTTCTTTCTCCAGGTTGTACTTCAGGATTTCTATAATATCCGGTTCGTCGTCTGCGATCAATACCTTCCGGTTCTTTGCTTCCATCGGTCAACTACTTTGCGGCAAACCTACAGGAAAAGCATTTACTCCGCCCGGGCTGGCTTTCCGGCAGCAGCAGACTTAATGATTAATTAATAAAGACTTCATGGTTTTGTTAGAAACAAATTGTTTTATGACAACCAAATAGAGCCCTGCCTCGTCAGCAAAAGGAAGATTAACCCCGCTTTCGCACTTCGGGTATTAAATTTGTTTTATGAGGCGCATGTCTTACTCCAACCGAGCTGTTTTATCTGTGTGTTTTAGTTTTTTTGCGTTTGCACTGTCGGCTCAATCCGTTACCGATCTTACCTGCAAGCCGCCTATCAGTCGCCGGCTCTGGCATGACAATGTAGATAAAGCCCAGGCTGCTGTACTGAAATCGGGTCTTGCAAAAGGCGATAATGACGATGTTGTACACTATGTAAATCATGCCCTGATCCAGCAGGTCAATGCCCTGCAGTGCAGTATCGACAGCGACAGCATGGGCGACCAGCGAAAGATCGGCTACCTGCGCGGCCTGGAGCGGATGCTCAGGAAAGTTTCCACTGATTTTCGCAGCCGGACCTTTACACCCTCCAACCTGCCCATATTGTTGACGGCCTATAACGATGCCATTCAGCAGGATAAAAAAATACAAAGCATAGAAGCGATCGTGGACCGGCAGGAGTACGAAGTGGCCAATGTGCTTTTAGCCTCCCAGGCCTTTGATGGCAACCCGGGCCTGCGTAGCGTGCAGAATAAAGTGGTGCTGAAATTTGCTACGCTTTACCCTGATAAGGTGTTCATTACCCTCAAAGACAACCCTGATGTTCCCTTCCGCGATAGCCTGATCAAAATTGCCGGTCATAAGAATCCGCGCCAGTTGTACGACTATGCCGCAGCCGATAACAAGCTGGGATATGCCATCCGCTCCATCGACGACCCGATCATCCGTACCATATCCAAAATGGCCAAAAGCACCAGCGGCCAGTTGTACTTTCCTTTCCTGGACAACCTGATCAAGGGACGCCAGACCATTGACGAAATTGAAGCCGTTAAAGACGATCCCGTAAAATATTACAAGCTGCTGGTAAAGACCCGTATGGATTATGTGCAGCGTCAACTGGAAGGAGAAAAGATCATGGAGATGAAGGCCCTCCAGGCCATGCTGACCAAAAAAGGACTGGATAATTTTATCAAAAGCATCAACGATCTGCACGAGGTGGAAAACCCCGCGGTTCGCTTTGCTGCCCTCAACCCGCTGACCGCACAGGAACTGTATTACCTGGTGATTGCCGGCGAAACCGACCTGTATACATCCAGTTATACAAAAGGTGTGTACCCACGCCTGATGCAGAAGATCGGTAACCGCGGCGACTCGCTCCTGATGAGCGTTGGCTTTGATTATTTCAAAAAATTCATTAAGGTGGCAGCCGGTTACAACACCCTGACAAACTTCCTGGCTTCGTTCCCCGACGGCGACCGGGCAAGGGTGCTGATGACGGCTTTTGTAAACAACCTGGATAAATCGGATGGACTGGAAGACGGTGTGGATGTGGCTGACTCTTATGCCTCCATTGCCGAAACCATGAAGCCCGTGGCCGACCAGATGCTTGCCAACGTACGGCTCAATTACGAAGAAGCCGCCCGCAGCAACAACAAGCGGGGTTTAGTGATCTACGACCTCCTGTATAAGTTATTCCGTTCTTCCGAGGATACTACCATTGACCTTTCCAGGGAGTTTAACATACCGCCCGTGTACAGCGTAAATTATAAAACGCTGGCTGGGGGCAGCGACTCCGGCCAGGTAGTGATACAGGTATTTTTTTATGGCGATAAAGACGGCCGGATGAACTATGCCAACTTTGTTCCGCAGTTTTCTTCCAGCCTCTGGCGCCGGGAGGAAAACCGCCAGTGGATCACCTTTACCTCTATCAAAGGCCGGCCGATAAAGATTTTCGCCAATAAACCGCTCGACGAAGTCTCCGGTGAGGTGGACCGGGCGCAGGCTGCGCTGGGCGATTACCTGGCCGAAAAAGGGCTGGAGCCTACGGTAGTCATTCACCGCGGTCACAGTTATTATGCTCCGTATACCATCGAGCAGCTGGCGCCAACCGCCAAGATCGTGTTCATGGGTTCGTGCGGCGGCTACAATGTGATTCATGATGTGTTGGAGCATGCCGAAGATGCCCACATCATCTCTTCCAAGCAAATCGGGAAGCTGGTGTTTAACCAGCCGCTCATCGACATGATGATGGAAAACCTGCGTACCGGGAAAAACATCGATTGGATTCCTTTCTGGCGGGAATTTGAACGCAAATACAAAAACATCGACGGCTTCGGCGACTATGTGCCCCCGCACAAAAACCTGGGTGCCATTTTTATCAAAGCCTACAAAAATGCGATGGGCGGCGAGGAACGCGGAGCGTAAAGGCAAGTTCACACGTTCACAGGTTTACATGTTCACAAGTTGTGGTCCGAAAACTTATATACTAACTTGTGAACAAGTGAACTCGTAAACCCATAAACTTGTTCGTATGGCAACCTTTACCTGCTTTGAAGAAATCCAGGCCTGGCAGAAGGCAAGAGTTCTCAACCAAAAAGTTGGCAATTATATCGATACAGGCCGTTTTCAGCGGAACTACCGCCTGATTGCACAAATTGAAGGCGCTGCCGGTTCTATCATGGATAATATTGCAGAAGGTTTTGAGCGAAGTGGCAATAAAGAGTTTCTGCAGTTTCTTTACGTTGCGAAAGGTTCTTGTGGCGAACTTCGTTCGCAGCTTTACCGGGCACTGGACAGGGCTTATGTGCAAAAAGAAGAATTTGATGAACTCTTTGCCTTGTCGAAAGAGATCATCGTTATGCTGCAAAAGTTGATCGCTTACCTGGAAACATCCGAACTGAAAGGCGTAAAATATAAAGACCGATAAAATTAACTTGTGAACTCGTGAACGAGCGAACTTGTGAACTTTTTGAAACATGAGCACTACCGGCGGGAAGAAGTCTTTTTTTGATTTTAGCTTATTGAACAGGGTCTTGCAATTCACCCGCCCGTACCGGGGCCGGTTTATCGGCTCTATTGTGCTGGCCATTGTGCTGGCAGCCTTCACGCCGGTGCGGCCTTTTCTCATTCAGCTTACCGTAGATAAATACATTGCTGGCGCCGACCGCAGTTTTGCCGACAGAGCCATTGATGCCTTGGTATGGGTGATTGTGCTGCAGATTGGCTTTACGCTTTTGGAAACCGTGCTGCGGTTTTATTTTTCCTATACCACCGCCTGGCTGGGCCAAACCGTGGTAAAAGATATGCGGGTAAAGGTCTTTGGCAAGGTGCTCAACCTCAACCTGCGCCAGTTCGACCGTACCCCCATCGGCACACTTACCACCCGTACAGTGGACGATATCGAACGCATCAACGATATTTTTGCCGATGGCCTGATTCCCATTATCGCCGACCTGCTTTCCATTCTTTGCGTACTGGGTATTATGTTCTGGACCGATTGGCAACTCACCCTGATCTCGCTGATTCCCTTTCCGATTATTATTATAGGTACCTACTATTTTAAAGAAAGCGTTAACCGGTCCTTTCACCGCGTACGTAATGCCGTATCGGCCCTTAATGCTTTTGTGCAGGAGCACATCACGGGTATGTACATTGTACAGGCCTTTGCTGCGGAAAAGCGGGAACGGGAAAAATTCGATGCCATCAACAAGGAGCACCGCAACGCCAACATCCACGCCATTTTTGCTTATTCGGTGTTTTTCCCGCTGGTAGAAATTGTGCTGGCGCTTTCCATGGGACTGATCGTGTATTGGGCGGCCAAAGAGGCCATTGCCGTGCAGTCAGGCCAGGAGGGGAAAATAACAGCGTTTATACTTTACCTCAACCTGATCTTTCGTCCGTTGCGGGTAATTGCCGATAAGTTCAACGTGCTGCAGATGGGCATGATCGCCAGCGAACGGGTATTCAAGGTGCTGGACAACGAGGACGAACTGCCGCCTTCGCCCCCCGATGCGTATGCGCCGAACGTTGTGAAGGGAAAGATCGAATTCGACCAGGTTTGGTTTGGCTATACCGAAGATCATTCGGTACTGAAAGACATTTCGTTCCGCATCGAGCCCGGGCAAACCGTCGCTATTGTTGGCCATACCGGCAGTGGAAAAACCACCATCATCTCGCTGCTGAACCGCCTGTACCAGATTCAGCGCGGACAGATCCGGATTGATGATGTATCTATAGATAAGTATAACACGGATTTGCTGCGCAAAAATATCGGGGTCGTGTTGCAGGATGTGTTTCTCTTTCCCGGCTCCGTGCTGGACAACATTACCCTGATGAACCCCGAAATTCCGCGGGAAAGGGTAGAGGAAGCCGCCAAACTGATTGGCATGCATGACTTCATTTTGCAGCTTCCCGGCGGGTACGATTACAATGTGATGGAACGCGGCGCCACGCTTTCGCTGGGGCAGCGCCAATTACTTTCTTTTATCCGGGCCCTCCTGTACAATCCATCCATCTTAATATTGGATGAGGCTACATCTTCCATTGACACCGAAAGCGAATACCTGATCGAAAAAGCTATCAACCGCCTGGTGGCCGACCGTACGTCTATTGTGATTGCCCACCGCTTGAGCACCATTCAGCGGGCTGATATGATTATTGTGTTGGATAAAGGCGAATTGAAAGAGGTAGGCACCCATCAGGAACTGCTGGCAAAGGGTGGCTTTTACAGCAAATTGCACCGGATGCAGTTTGAAAAGAAAACAAGCCTCGTTTAAAGGCGAGAACTGTCATCACTGTCTTTAAACAGAGGTCCTGTTTCTACTATCAATTTCCTAAATCTTACAAACTTTTTCCATCACTCCCTCTTTTCGGCTATCCTCCTTATCTTTGCGCCAAATTTCAGAAAACGTGATGGCATCCGGACGAATCAAATCCTTATCAGTAGCGGTTTTTGGCTTATTGTTGACGCTTTTTTCTAATCCTTCTTTTTCGCAAAATGACCCTGACAGAAACCTGCAGGCAGAAGACGAAGTGCACCACACCGCCGACGAAAAAGGCGGCGAGGGACACGAGGAGAAAGGAAAGTTCGATGCCAACAAGGTAATCTTCGGCCACGTAATGGACGGTCACGAGTTTCACTTTTTCTCCTGGGAAGGCAGCGACGGCGAGCAACACCATGCTACCATTCCCTTACCTATCTTATTATATGAGCCCGGAAGAGGTCTTTCCTTTTTCAGCTCGTCAAAGTTTCACCATGGTGAGGATGCTTACAACGGCTACCGCATTATTACCGCACATTACAAAGAGCAGTTGAAACA
This sequence comes from Flavisolibacter longurius, assembly GCA_014163555.1. Taxonomy (GTDB): domain Bacteria; phylum Bacteroidota; class Bacteroidia; order Chitinophagales; family Chitinophagaceae; genus Flavisolibacter. The sequence goes on along the minus strand of JACJGO010000002.1, from coordinate 28,840 downwards.
ACAAGGCGTAAGCGAAGACGAGATTCGCCTGCTGAGCGACGAGCAAATTGTAGCAGTGGATAACAACGGCAACGTTCTGCCAAACATTAAAGTGTACGATTTTTCGCTGACACGCAACGTGGTGCAAATGTTTCTGGCCTTGATCGTGTTGGTACTGCTGATGACCTCTGTGGCCAAGCGTTATAAAACCGGCCAGGGTGTGACCTCGGCGCCCAAGGGCTGGCAAAATGCCATCGAGCCGGTTATCCAGTTTGTTCGCGATGAAGTGGCCAAACCCAACATCGGCCCTGCCTACCGCAAATACATGCCACTCCTCCTGACTATTTTCTTTTTCATCCTGATCAATAACATTTTTGGACTGATCCCGGGTGCGGCTAACGTAACGGGTAATATTGCTTTCACGGCGGTATTGGGACTAATCTCTTTTCTGGTAATCACCTTCAGCGGCAACAAGCATTACTGGGGACACATTTTCTGGCCTCCGGTGCCGCATGGCATTAAGCTGATCATGATCCCGGTGGAGATCCTGTCGATCTTTACCAAGCCGTTCGCCCTGATCATTCGTCTGTTTGCTAACATGCTGGCAGGCCACATTATCATTATCTGTCTGATCTCGCTGATCTTCATTTTTGGTAACATGAGCGCTGGCATTGGTATTGGTTTCTCACCGATCTCCATTGCGTTTGCGGTGTTTATTTATGTGATTGAAGTGCTGGTAGCGTTTATCCAGGCCTTCATCTTTACCAACCTGACAGCGGTGTTCATTGGCCAGGCAGCCGAAGACCACCACCAGCACGAAGGCGACGCCCATCATGGCAACCCGCCAACGGAGCCGGTGATAATTTAAAACAGCCATGAGCTGTGAGCCGGAAAAGCTCGAAGCTCATAGCATTTACGACGTGATTTTTTTATCCTTATAAACAAAACAAACATGGATCTTTTATTCACATTGTTGAGCGAAGTACCTTGGGCAAATGCCGGTGGTGCAATTGGTGCAGGTTTAGCTGCCATTGGTGCCGGTATCGGTATTGGTCAAATTGGTCGCGGTGCAGTAGAATCTATTGCCCGTCAGCCGGAAGCTTCTAACGACATCCGCGCAAACATGATCCTGACAGCAGCCTTTATCGAGGGTGTTGCCCTGTTTGCCGTAATTGCCGGTATCCTGGCGATGTTCGTTTAAAAAAACAAAACTGCACTCAAAGCACAGGGCGGCGGGTGCAGTTTTAATTTTCCAATTAGCTAATGAGATAATGAAGGAAAAACTGCGGTAAGCAACACCTCATTATCAAATTATCGAATTATCAAATTATCACATTTCGTATATGAGATTACTTACTCCTGAATTAGGACTGCTGTTTTGGACCTTGCTGGCCTTTTTGATTGTGTTTTTTGTGCTGCGCAAATTTGCCTGGGGTCCCATCCTGAGCTCTTTGGACCAACGCGAAAAAAACATTGCCGGTTCGCTGGAAACAGCCGAAAAGGTTAAGCGTGAAATGGCACAACTGAAAAGTGAGAACGAAGAGTTGATGGCACGGGCCCGTGAAGAAAGATCGGCTATGCTGAAAGAAGCCCGCGATACCAAAGACCGGATTGTGGCCGAGGCCAAAGAGCAGGCAAAAGTAGAAGCCAACAAAATTATCCTGGAAGCCCAGCAACAGATCAACGCCCAAAAAATGGCCGCCATTACCGACGTGAAAAATGAAGTGGGTAAACTGGTGATCGAGGTTACTGAAAAAGTACTGCGCAAGCAGCTTGCTACCCCCGAAGCCCAGGAACAACACATCAAAGGTCTGATTGACGATATTAAATTGAGTTAAAGAAAGCGTTGAGCGTTGAGCCCCGAGCTTCGAGCTTTTTGCTCACGGCTCATTGCTCGAAGCTCGCTGCCAAAAGAATACACAATGCCAAACCCCAGAGTAGCTTCCCGATACGCAAAATCACTGCTTGACTTCGCGGTGGAGAAAGGCCAGTTGGAAACTGTGTACAGCGACATGCTGTACCTGCAGCGCCTGACAAAAGGAAGCCGTGAATTTTTAAATCTTCTTCGTAGCCCGGTTGTAAAATCGGAAACAAAGCTGAAAGCCCTCGAAGCCGTTACGGCCGGTAAGGTAAGCGAGCTGACGACGGCCTTTGTACGACTGATGACAACCAAAACCCGTGAGGGACTTCTGCCGGAAATCATCACCGCTTTTATCAGCCAGTACAAAGACTATAAAGGCATCCGGGTTGTAAAGTTGACAACGGCCGTGCCCGTGAGCAATGCGGTAAAAGCCTCTATTATCGACCAGGTAAAAAAGGCAACCAATATTGAGAAACTGGAGTTGGAAGAAGTGGTAAATCCAGCCATCATTGGTGGCTTCATCCTGCAGGCCGGCGATCAACTGGTGGACGCCAGCATTTCTTATGACCTGAAGCAGGTTTCCCGGAAATTTGAGAACAACGACTTTGTGTACAAAGTGCGGTAAGAGATAAACTGATCAATGATATAGCAGCCGGGTTTTTACCCGGCTGTTTTGTTTATAGCGGTAGGTGAGTTCTCCGCTTTGCGAAAGAAGAAAAATACAGGTTATATATAAACAGCCAACGTCGAAACAGTTGTTCGTTGTGTGATATACGCACTAAAATTCCATCAACAATTAAGGGTGGTGTGCTTTTTCATTCTGCCCTTTAAATATTTGTATTTTTTGGCAAAAACAACACCCTGAACACTTACCTTTGCGCCACTTAAAAATTTGTGTAATGGCAGATATTGAAATAAAACCAGATGAGATCAGTGCCATACTGCGCCAGCAGTTGAGCGGTTTCAATGCCGGTGCCGACCTGGAAGAGGTAGGAACGGTTTTACAAATGGGCGATGGGATTGCCCGTGTTTACGGCCTGGGCAACGTTCGTGCCGGTGAACTGGTGGAATTTGAAAACGGTGTTCAAGGTATTGCCCTGAACCTGGAAGAAGATAACGTGGGTGCGGTATTGATGGGTGAGATGGGTTCTTTGCAAGAGGGGTCAAAAGTGCGTCGCACCGGCCAGATCGCCTCTATTAAAGTAGGCGAAGGCATGGTTGGCCGCGTGGTAAATACCCTGGGTGAGCCGATTGATGGTAAAGGTCCCATTGCTGGCGAACGTTACGAAATGCCGCTGGAGCGCAAAGCCCCTGGTGTAATTTTCCGTGAGCCGGTAAAAGAGCCGCTGCAAACAGGTATCAAGGCCATCGATGCGATGATTCCCATCGGCCGTGGTCAGCGTGAGCTGGTGATCGGCGACCGTCAAACGGGTAAGACTGCAATTTGTATCGATACCATCATCAACCAAAAAGAGTTTTACGACGCAGGTAACCCTGTATACTGTATATACGTAGCCATTGGCCAGAAAGCATCGACTATTGCGGGTGTGATGAAAACCCTGCAGGATGCCGGTGCCATGTCATACACAACCATCGTTGCGGCTTCTGCCTCCGATCCCGCTCCGCTGCAGTTCTACGCTCCGTTTGCGGGTGCTGCTATCGGTGAGTTCTTCCGCGACACCGGACGCCCTGCCCTGATCATCTATGATGATCTTTCCAAGCAAGCCGTGGCTTACCGCGAAGTATCGCTGCTGCTGCGCCGTCCGCCGGGCCGCGAAGCCTATCCTGGTGACGTATTCTACCTCCACAGCCGCTTGCTGGAACGTGCCGCCAAGGTAATTGCCAACGACGAAGTGGCCCGCCAGATGAACGACCTGCCGGAAAGCATCCGTCACCTGGTAAAAGGTGGTGGTTCTTTAACTGCCCTTCCGATCATCGAAACACAAGCTGGTGACGTATCGGCATACATTCCAACGAACGTGATCTCTATCACCGACGGACAGATCTTCCTGGAGTCGAACCTCTTTAACGCTGGTATCCGTCCTGCGATCAACGTAGGTATCTCGGTTAGCCGTGTGGGTGGTAATGCGCAAACCAAATCGATGAAGAAAGTGGCTGGTACGCTGAAGCTCGACCAGGCCCTTTACCGCGAGATGGAAGCCTTCTCTAAGTTCGGTGGTGACCTTGACCCCGCTACCAAACTGGTACTGGACAAAGGTGCCCGTAACGTGGAGATCCTGAAGCAGCCGCAGTATGCCCCGGTACCAGTAGAAAAGCAGGTGGCCATCATCTACTTGGGTACACAAGGTTTGCTGCGTGATGTTCCGGTAAACAAGGTAAAAGAGTTTGAAGAGCAGTTCCTGATGGAAATGGAAAACAAACATCCGGAAGTACTGAACCAGTTCAAAAAAGGTGCATTGCCGGAAGATGGCATCGCCAAAATGGTGGAATTGGCAAACAACATCAGTGCACAGTACAAACGATAACATTTATCTCAATAAAGGAAAACCCTCTGTTAGCGCAGGGGGTTTTTCTTTACCGGCATATTTTGTCTGTTCAACGAAAGAATGCATAAAAAAGGAAGGGAAAGTTTGATGCAACGAGGTTTTTGAATTTCTTTTACGGCCAGTTCGAAATCCAATATAAACTGATATGAGAAACCTCCTGCGCTGTTTGGCGGCTACGGCCGTATTTTTCGTTTCCAATTTTGCTTTTGCACAACTTCCCGGACAGATTATAAAGCGTCATGCTGTGAATGCCGTCCTTGATCCCGGAGCCAATGGTTTTACCGCTGCTACCACCAATGGATTTATCAGCAATGATGTTGCAGAAAGTCGTATTCCTTTTAAAGTGGTGAGACTTCCTTTTTCGGAACCTGTTGGTGATTTAAAAACAGGCGCCACGGGTAGCTTTACCGACCTGGTAACAACGCCAACTGACGAAACCGGGATGATGTTGCATTTTGATGGCAACAATTTACTGTTCCGTCTCCGCGTCAGTGGAATCAGTTCAGGAGCCAAAGCGTATAGCGTGTTAATTGATGCCGATATGAGAGCCGGTAACACCGGTTCGCAGGCAGACCCGAATTATATTGCGCCTACAACATCGGGCAATGGAAACCCCGGTTTTGAGTGGGAATTGGTGCTGATGACAGGCAATACAACCCGTGTGGTCCTGTACGAAGTGGACGGCAAGGCTGGAAGCAGTATAGTGCAACAGCATGCCGTTGAAAACAATAACTACCAGGTCTCCAAAGCGTTGTCCACCACCCATAACGATGCGGATTACTTCTTTGATTTTTATCTGCCCATCGCACAATTCACAGGCTTACATCAAATCATTGCCAGCAATAAATTCAGAATGGTGGCTACTACGGTAAGCTCTCCCACATCAGCTTTGCAAGGGAATCGGTCCGATGTCTTTGGGGTGAACGATGGCAATTATGCATTGACGGCTGATGCCTGGATGGCGGCCCTTGGCGGAAGTCCGGGAGTGAGTTTAAATGAGCTCAGTGGAAGCACAACGAATACGTTCGGCCAATGCACGTCAACACCAACCATTACAAGTACGATTACGCAAGGCAGTAATGTAACCATATCCGGTACATGGACGGCTGCTTCCGGTGGACAAACTTCCGCTACGATCAATCTGTACAAACAGGTGGCCGGGGTATGGACCTTTGTGGCAGCAACGTCTGCGCCGGTAGCTTCCGGTGCCAGCTGGAGCATAGCCGGTGTAACGGTTAGCACCGGTGAAGCATATGCAGCCAGGGCGGTAGGCGCTGGCGAATCGGAGTGTTTGTATTCAGCAAGTGTTTATTCCAGTTGTGCCGCAACCATTAATCCTTCTGTATTAACGCAGTCCAGCAGTAAAGGAATTTGTGGCAGCATGACAACCGGCGCTACCAGGGCCGAAATTTATAAATTCGATGGCACCAGCATGACGTTGCAAAACGCCAACGATGCCAACATGACCTACACCCCCACGTCATTTACCTGGTGGGCTTGTTCCGGAGGTTCGGGTAATTTGAGTGGCGGTACATATATGGTCATTTTAACCGGGAATGGTTGTTCTTCCACGCCGGTTTTCACCTGTATTACAACAGGATCTTCCGCAGTAGCGCCTCTGACACAAAGCACCGGCATCACGTTCCCTGCTGTGATCTATCCTTTCCATACTTCGATATCCGGGTCAGTTCCTGCCAGTGCAAGTTTGCAAAGGGCTTACCTGTTTATCGGTGGAAAACTGATCAACTCCGTTTCCATTCCGGCAAACACGACTTCGTACCTGTTTGAAAATCTCCAGCTACGGGCAACCGATAACATTGCCATTTATCTGGGTACCAATGCATCCAATACGTGTGCTGTTTATAACACCACATCTGTTCATTGTTATAACACACCGCCCATTATTACCGCTCCTGGCAATAAATTACAGGAAGGTGGAACTACAATCAGCGGTACATCGGCCGCCAATGCCAGTATCAGGATTAACAAAACCGCAGGCACCGCCGCCGGACCATGGACCACAACAGCCGATGCAAACGGGGCCTGGTCGGTTACCGTACCGGCACTGCTAGCTACGGATACGTATACGGCCACAACGGTTTCTTCAGGTTCATGCGGAACAGCCAGTGCCGCATCTGCCGCCGTTACCGTGGCAGCAGTAACAACTGCCTGTGCAAGTTTTGGTGCCGCCTCTTACGGAACAACCGCTCCGTACACGGCTGGCGGAACGGTGAATGTAACAACAACCGGAAGTGTTGTAAGGTTATACCTGGATGGTGCATTGGTAGGCTCACAAACACTGAATACCACCGGGTCAAACATCGCCTGGAGTATCACCTCTGCAGAGCCGTTTTACAATGGTGGTAAATTAACGGTTACGTTTCAATCCGGAGCAACAGGTACCGAAAAAATAGATTGCAGTGCGGCAATAGCAGAAAGAACCGTTACCTGTAGTGCGCCGGCTTCTCCAACCATCAATCCGCCAACGTCTGCCATTCAGCAGGGACAAACCCAAACCTATACGGTCGGCAATATTCAAACCGGTTTGTGGTATTCGGTGATTCATGCGGCATCCGGTGTTACGTATGCCGGCACACAGGCGCCGGGTAGCAGTAATCTGTCTTTAACAACCCGAGCCTTCACCACACCCGGCACTTATAACCTTGTGGTGGAAGCCAATGATTTTTCGGGCTGTCCCGTTGCAACGGCCGCTGCTGCTTTAACCGTGAACGAGATCACTCTCCCTGTTCGTTTCCTCAGCATAGCCGCTCAAAAATCAGCAACCGGGAACCAGGTGAAATGGGTAGTGGCATCGGAACAACAGGTGAAGCAGTATGTTGTGGAAAGAAGTGCCGATTGTTCGCGGTATGAACCGGTGGGTGTGGTTAATTATTCTCCTGTGAATGCAGCAGAAAACCAGTATGTATTTACGGATGTTACAGCCCGTGAGCAGAAATATTGCTACCGGATTAAGCAGGTAGATGAGAATGGAAGCTTTACCTACAGCAGCATTGTTACGGTACAGGCCAAAGAGCAACCATCTGTTTCTCTTTTCCCGAATCCGGCACACAGCCAGGCCGTTTTAAACGTCACCAGTAACCGCAATGAAATCGTTACAATTGACCTGATGGATGTGGCTGGGAAAGTAGTGAGCAGCCAAAAAGTGCAGGTGCAGAAAGGCGCCAATGCAATCCGGATGGCCAATCTATCACAGTATGGCAAGGGCACCTATGTGGTACGATTAGTTACTTTTGAAGATGTAAGTCTTTTGAAATTTATTCTTCAGTAAGCATTTCTGGTAATAAGAAACGCTTCTTTCAATACGTGGTTCGAAGGGCCGGTCATTTTGCTGACCGGCCCTTTTCCTTTCTATAGTAACCCGTAGCGACTGCCAGCGTTTTTGCTAAAAAAAGAAAACAGCTCCTGCCTGCCATTGCTGCTGGCTGATTGCCTATTATTTTTGTCAGATGCAGGAATTAATTAATGCGGTTTCGATATTATACAAAAGCTGGTGTGGACAGGAGCCGGCAAGGGTAGATGTGTTGCCCCAGTCGGGCAGCGACAGGCGGTATTTCCGGTTGCACAATAAGGCCGGGGAAACGGTTATCGGTACCTATGGGTTGAATGTGGCCGAGAATGAAACCTTTGTTTATTTCTCCGACCAATTTCGAAGTAAAGCATTACCTGTACCGGAAGTAGTAGCCGTTAGCTATGACAAGACCATCTACCTGCAGGAAGACCTGGGCGACGTGTCGTTACTGGATGTGCTCGAAGAAAAAGGGTACACGCAGGAAGTGTACGACCTTTTCGACGAAAGCCTGAAGCAACTGGCAAGGCTGCAGGTAAAAGGCGACGACGGACTGAATTATGAAAAATGTCTGACCAACAAAGAATTTGGCAAACAGGCCATCATGGCTGACCTGCTTTATTTTAAATTTTATTTTCTGGATGCCCTGCGCAAGCCTTACGATAAACAAAGCCTGATTGATGATTTTGAAGCGCTGAGCACTTACCTTACGCATACCGAATACAAATACTTTATGTTCCGCGATTGCCAGAGCCGGAACATTATGGTAAGCGGTGATAAGACGGTGAATTTTATCGACTACCAGGGCGGCATGAAAGGGGCACCGCAATACGATGTGGCCAGCATGCTTTGGCAGGCCCGGGCCAACCTTCCGGATGAATGGAAAGACACGTTGCTGGAACGCTACATTGATCATTTTGAAGCCGTGGTGGAAAATGGTGTCGACCGTGATGTGTTTCGCAGCCAGTACAACGGGTTTGTGTTGATACGGCTATTGCAGGTGCTGGGCGCTTACGGGTTTCGCGGCCTGTTTGAACGGAAGGCCCAGTTTCTGACCAGCATTCCGCAGGCCCTCAAAAACCTGAAGTGGTTTGTGGAGAATAACAGCATGGGCATTTCCGTACCGGAGTTTAAAAAGGTGCTGCAGTTGTGCATCACCGATGAAGTGATTGAACGGTTTACTCCCATCCAGGCCGATGAAAGCACACCACTGGTAGTAAAGGTTTGCTCGTTCTCCTACCGGAAAGGCATACCCGAAGACAACAGCATTCACGGTGGCGGTTTTGTTTTCGACTGCCGCGGCATCGACAACCCGGGACGTTATCCCGAGTACAAGGAAATTCATGGCCGCGACCGGCCGGTAATGGAATACCTGGAACGGCAAACCCGTATACAGGATTTTTTAAACAGCGTGTTTGACATTGTTGACATTACCGTAGAAGAATACATCAAGCGTGGGTTCGATCACCTGGCTATCAACTTTGGCTGCACCGGCGGGCAGCATCGCTCCGTGTATTCGGCCGATGCCATGGCCAGGCACCTGCGCAGCAAATACAAAGTAAAGGTAGAACTCTGCCACCGTGAGCAGGAAGCAAAGGGATGGAAGAATCCTTTACCGAGCCCTCCCGCACCTCAAGAAGGGAATGGCGCTGCACAAAGCCCGGCTACCGTTTAATGGAAAAGGATTAATATTTGCTTGCAGCTTATAGTCTGATGACTGAATTTAGAAATCAATGAATCAAGAAAATAGAGTAGCCGAAGGCGAGGTTGGTGCGAATGGCAATCCCCCATTGGGTAGAGTGGGGGCTGGTTTGCGAGCCATGATTTTTTCCGCCGGTTTGGGTACCCGTTTTAAACCCTGGACCGACAAGCACCCGAAAGCCCTTGCCGTCGTGAACGGGAAATCCCTTTTACAACGAAATGTTGAATACCTGCAGCAATACGGCATCACTGATGTGGTGGTGAATGTGCACCATTTTGCCGACCAGATTGTTGAGGCCATTGAAAAGGCGGCCGGCTGGGGGAGCAATATCATTATTAGCGATGAGAAAGATGAAGTGCTGGAAACCGGTGGCGGCCTTCTCAAAGCCAGAGAGCACCTGCAGGACGGCACCTTTTTAACCCTCAATGTCGATATCCTGACGGATACCAACCTCAAGGCTTTCCTCCATTTTCACCAGCAGCAAGGCGCCGACGTTTCGCTGGCCGTAAGCGACCGGCCTACCTCCCGGTATCTTCTTTTCAATGAATACAACCGGCTGTGCGGCTGGCGAAACACGGCACCGGCACTGATTGAACGCATTGCCGTGCAGGCCGATGACTACATCCAGAAAGCGTACAGCGGCATCGCCATTTTTGAGCCCACAGTTTTTGACGCCATCACACAAACGGGCAAGTTCTCGCTGATCGATGTTTATCTTTCCATGGCACCGCAGTACAAAATTGCGGGCTACGATCATACTGAGAACAAAGTGATCGATGTGGGCAAACCGGAAAGTGTGGCCATTGCCGAAGCAATGTTTCCCTGAACATTTGCCCGGGCATAATTTTATAGTTGAAACAACAAGCCGTTTTATAAATATCCTCCGTAAGTGGTGAGTGGTCAGTGGTAAAAAATGTAGTTACTCACCATTCACCACTGACCACTCACCACCCGGCTTTTGTGCAATGGCTTCTTTTCTCATTTACGTATAAAGTATTTAACCTGATGAAACGAATCTCCCTGTTGTTCCTGGCAAGCTTTAGTTTGCTGGCCGCTTTTGCACAGACTTCGAAGTTTAACCCAAAGGAACTTTTCGCCCTTGATTTTTATCCCAACAGCGGCACGGTGTACCGCTCGGCCAATGGCTCGCCGGGACCACAGTACTGGCAAAACCACGCCGACTATAAACTGGCCGTTGCGCTGGATACGGCCCAGCACAAGATCTCCGGCACGGTGGACATCACCTATACCAACAACAGTCCGGATGCCCTGAACTATCTCTGGCTGCAGCTGGACCAGAACATCTTTCGGGCCGATTCCCGCGGCACCGGCAGCTCGTCGGCTCCCGGCGGCGGCCGGTATGCCAATGCCGGTTTTACCCAGGGACATGTAATCAAATCAGTTTCGGTGGATGTGGACGGGAAAAAATACACGCCGAAAACCATCACCAGCGACACCCGCCTGCAGGTTTGGCTGCAGGAAGCCCTGAAAGCCGGCGGTAAAAAAGCAGTGCTTTCCATTGCCTTTGAGTTCACCGTTCCCGAATACGGCACCGACCGCATGGGCCGGCTGAAAACAAAGAACGGTTGGGTGTACACCATTGCCCAGTGGTATCCCCGCATGTGTGTGTACGATGATCAGCAGGGCTGGAACACCCTTCCTTACCTGGGCGCCGGTGAGTTCTATCTTGAGTATGGCGATTTTGATTATACCATTACCGCACCGGCCAACCTGATCATCGTGGGTTCCGGTGAACTGGTAAATGAAAAAGACGTGTATACATCCACGCAAGTCTCCCGGCTGGCGCAGGCTCGGGCCAGCGACAAAACAGTACCCATTCGTGCCGCCAACGAAGTAACCGATGCAAAGAGCCGGCCCTCCGGCGGTAATCTCTCCTGGCGTTTCCGTATGCAGAATGCAAGAGACATAGCCTTTGGCGCTTCCCGGGCTTTTGTGCTGGACGCAGCCCGCATCAATCTTCCCGATGGAAAGAAGTCGCTGGCGATGAGCGCCTACCCGGTGGAAAGCATCAAAACAAATGGCTGGCAGCGCAGCACCGAATTTGTCAAAGCTTCCATTGAACATTATTCCGAAAAATGGTTTTCGTATCCCTACCCAACTGCCATTAACGTAGCGGGTATTGTGGGCGGAATGGAATACCCCGGGATTGTATTCTGCAGCTACATGTCCGCCGGCGCTGACCTCTGGGGAGTAACAGACCACGAGTTCGGGCATATCTGGTTTCCCATGATTGTGGGTACCAACGAGCGGAAATATGCCTGGATGGACGAGGGCTTTAATACATTCATCAACGGCCTTTCAACAAAGGCCTTTAACAAGGGTGAATTTGCCGGGTTTTCGTATTTCAGCGGCGATGATCTGGTGCGTTATGTTTTCAGCGATAAAATGGAAGCCCTCTATACCAAGCCCGATCAGATTATGGAAGTGAACCTGGGCATCGCGGCCTACGAAAAACCGGCACAGATGCTGACCGCCCTGCGGGATGTGGTATTGGGCCGCGAACGTTTTGATGCCGCCTTTCGTGAATACATCAAGGCCTGGGCGTACAAGCACCCAACTCCCTGGGACTTTTTCCGCACCATGGAAAATGCAGCCGGCGAAGACCTTGCCTGGTTCTGGCGGGCCTGGGTGCTGAACAACTACAAACTGGATGTAGCCGTAAGAAGCGTAACGCCTACCAGCACCAAGATTGAGCAAGGCGTTGCCATTACCCTGCACAACCTGGAGCAGATGGCCATGCCGGTGCCGGTTCAGGTAAAAGAAGCCAACGGTAAGGTGCACACTATCACCGTTCCGGTGGAATCGTGGATGAAGGGAAGCGAAGCAACGTTTTATGTCTATCCCGAAAGCAAGATCACCGAAGTGGTTATTGACCCCGATAAAAAACTGCCCGATCTGAACCGGAAGAACAATACCTACAAACCGGCGACGTGAGACAAGAAACAATTGACAATCGGCCATAAGCAATCGGCAAACTAAGCTTGCTTTGGTGATGGAGAAAACGGACCTGCTGCGGCAGGTCCGTTTTCTTTTAGAGCACAATAATTTTTTGCATGGTAGTTTTTTCAGATTTCAGCTATGCGGAATGGCAAAGAAGAAACACTGCTGTGCTTGAGAAACGGCTGTTGACAATAACAGCTCATAAACCGTTTGTATAACCGGCTTAAGGGAAAAGGGTTTAAGGGTGTGCATCTACCCCACCTTGTGTATTCACAAGGTCATTTAGCCCAGTGAATCTTTTACTAGGGAAATGACACGCTATAGTTTGTGCAGAAAAAAAACGCTACAAACGTCAAAATAGAAAACCGTAACTGATATAACCACCGGGCATAAATTCACTATCGATAAGGCCCGGGGAAAGCCCAAGGCGGAACAGGGTCTTTTTCCCGTAGCGGCGATACCCTGCATTCAGGCTGGGGTAAAATGTTTTGATGGAATAATCGGGATAGATCAGGACAAAGCCTTTTTGATCATCGCTGACTTCATCTACCACGAGATACTGCAGGTCCAGGCCCAGCTCAAGAAAATGCGTTGATTTTCCTGCCAGGTAATACCCACCGGCACCGGCAACAAAAGCATTCAAATACTTTGCAAAGTTGGATCCGGCAACCAGGCGAAAGCCGTGCTTTTTCCCAACGGACTTGTGATCAAAATTCAGGTTATAAATAAGGCCGGTTTTTCCCAGTTCAAATGAAATGGCATTGCGCCGGGACTCAAAACCTTGCTGTGCACGGCAAAACGAAAAACAAAGAAACAGGAAAAGACCCGTGACGAAAACAGGCTTCATAACAAAAAATAAAGCCAGCGGTAAGGCTGGCTCTTCTAATGAAAAGATTTTTATCTCCGGTAGCTGTGACGCTCTTCCGAAATCATCTGCAGCATGCTTTCCAGCTCGGCAACACGGGCAATTTCGGTTTTTAATTTCCGGTTCGATTCGGCCATCGACTGCATATCGGCATTCAGCGATTCGAGCAGTTGCACTTTTTTGGACAGTTGCTGGCGCTGCAGGTTAGCTTCCGAAAGGCGTTCCTGCAATTCCGAGAATGTATCATGAAGGCGCTGGTTTTCGAGGCTCAGGTCACGCAGCTTTTCATCCTTTTTGGCCAGTGCTTCTTCCAGGCGTAGCGTTGTTTGTTCGGCATGCTCCAGTTGAATGGTCAGGTCGGCCGTTTGCCAGGCCTGTTGTTCCATCTGCTGCATTTTTTCCTGCAGGGTTTCAAACTCGGCCTGCACTTCTTCAAAACGCTCCTGCATTTTCTGGGCATAGGTTTCCTGCTGCTTCAGCCGCTGAATTTCGGCGTCCTTTTTTTCCAGTTGCAGGCGCAGGCTTTCCAGTCGCTGCTGGTCGGCCAGGATCGTAGCCGTCTTTTCTTCCACTGCCGATTTTTGCCCGATGTGCGCCATTTTGTGCAGGGCTCTTTCCAGTTCCTGCTGCTGCTGTTTTACCTGCTGCCGCAGTTCGCGTATTTCGCTTTTGGTGGAATCAGGCGACGTAGTTTCCGAAGAGCGAAAGAAAACCCGGGCAGCCGGCTTTTCTTTTGGTGCTCCCTGTTTGGGAATCAGGAAGCCACTGCGGTCGAAACCAAAGGGTAAAAGTTTGCGTGGATTTACGGTACCGGGAAAAAGCTCTTCGAGGCGCTTTCGGCTGTCCATAAAAAAACGTACAGCCAGCACAAAGGCCACAACGGCAAACCCGAAAATCGTGATTTCTAAAAGTCCGGAAGGAAGTGTAAAAATTAGCATGGGGTGTCTCCAGTCAGTTTTGCGGGGACAAGCTAAAGCTTTTCTGCAAAAGTTTATACGTAATACTCCTTCGTAAATTTACGGCTAAGCTGAAACCAATGTACCTACCTTCTCACCGGTTACTACTCTGCGTAAATTTCCGGGTTTGTTCATATCAAATACAACGATGGGTAAATTGTTTTCCATGCACAGCGTAAAAGCAGTCATGTCCATAACATTCAGCTTTTGCGTGATGCACTCTTGGTAGGTGATCTTTCCGTACTTGGTTGCTGTCGGGTCTTTTTCAGGATCGGCCGAATAGATGCCATCTACACGGGTGCCTTTCATAATTACATCGGCTTTGATCTCGATGGCCCGCAGCGAACCGGCGGTATCGGTGGTGAAATAAGGGTTGCCGGTACCGGCGCCAAAGATCACTACACGGCCTTTCTCCACGTGGCGGATAGCGCGGCGGCGGATATACGGCTCGGCAATCTGCTCCATTTTAATGGCACTTTGCAGGCGGGTGTACACGCCAATTTTTTCAAGGCCGGCCTGCAGGGCCATACCGTTGATGACGGTGGCCAGCATGCCCATATAGTCGCCGTGAGCCCGTTCAATACCGGTTTCGGCTTCGTTCATCCCCCGGTAGATGTTTCCACCGCCAATAACGATGGCTACCTGCACACCCAACTCGGTGATGGATTTGATATCCTGTGCATATTGATTAATAACAGTGGTATCAAAGCCAAAGCTTTTATCACCCATCAGCGACTCGCCGGAAAGTTTCAGCAGAATGCGTTTGTATTTTGGAAGCATAGATTTTTGTTAGCGGTGCGAAGATAAAGGATTGGTGTTTGTGGTTTGGTGTTTGGAGGGATTTCCTTCAACTATCTGAATCCTTAATTGTTGAAAAAGAATGGGTAAAGTGTATTCCTTGCAAAGCGTGCAAAAGGTGCCGGCCAGTATCGATGCGGTCTGGGCCTTTTTTTCAGACGCCAATAATCTGAAGGCGGTAACGCCCCCGGAGCTGAACCTGAGAGTAACCAACAATGTTTATGGCGATGCCGTATATGCCGGCCAGGTGATGACCTATACCGTAAAACCGTTGCTGGGCATTCCGCTTTCGTGGATGACCGAGATTACCCACGTAGTGGAAGGCCGGTATTTTGTGGATGAGCAGCGCAAGGGCCCATACAAACTATGGCATCACCAGCACCACTTCAAGCCCATCGAAGGCGGGGTAGAGATGACCGACATTGTGCACTACCGCCTGCCGCTTGGTGTGCTGGGCAGTATTGCCCACGGGATTGTCGTAAAAAAAGAACTGCAAAAAATATTTACCTATCGCTACCAGAAGATCATAGCCCTGTTTGGAAGCTGGGAAGGAGAGGGGATGGCGCTGCGCTTCCAATAGACAATAAGCAATTGGCAATAGACAATGGGCAAGAAAAAGAAACAGGCAAAGGAGCGACCCTTTGCCTGTTGCCTGTTGTCAATTGTCCATTGACCTCAACCCGGTATCCGGGAAATGTATTTTTCGATTTGTTTGATCTGGTCAACAATCTGCGGCGTGGTGGGCTTGAGTGCTTTTGCCTTCCGGAAAAAATCTTTGGCCGCCCTGAACTCCCGCTTGTTCATCATAATAGAACACATCTGCAGGTACGCAGCCGCCTGGTTTTCCTTATCGGGTAAGCCTTTGCGAAGGGCCTGGCGAATATAGCTTTCACCCTGTTTCAGGTCGTTTTTCTGCAGGGCCAGCATTCCCATTTGCAGCAGGCTGGCACCTTCGGCTTCTTTCATGGGCATGCCCAGGTCGAGGCCTTTTTTCATGTTTTTTTCGGCGCCTTCAAAATCCTGCTTCATCATAGCCAGGTTTCCTTTGAGGGTATAATACACCGAGCGAATGGGTTTGTACAGCAGGTTGGGATATTTGATGGAGTTGACAATCCGCTCGGCTTCGTCCATGTTGCCTTCTTCCATGTGCACCTGGATAAGGCGCAGCGGGCCAAAAAAGAAATGACCGGCAATAAGGATCACGCCAATCAGGTAAAGTGGGAATACCGGCCAGAAGCCGCTGACGGTCAGGTTCAATGCCAGGCCAATCACAATCAAAGCCAGTCCAAGGTAAAGTCGGTATTTAATCAGCCAGTTGTAAAATTTCATAGAAATTTTTTGAGAGTTGGCAAAGATAAGACGAGCGGTGAACAAATCTTTGTTATTTTGCGACCCGCTGGTCAGTTCAGAGTCGGGAGTTCAACGTTCATAGTCAATTGATTACGGACTATGAACCATAGACTTCGCCCTTTGAACTGTAGCCCGGCCCGGTAGTTCAATGGATAGAATAGGAGTTTCCTAAACTCTAGATACAAGTTCGATTCTTGTCCGGGCTACAAATGTCCGTTTTGGGCAGAAATGGGAAGGTTTGGGCTGTTTTGGGACGGGAATACTCAAAAAGGTACAACAGCTTCTCGATAAAAGTTCGATTCAAATATGTTGTCTTCCTAGTAGTTTTGAAGGGGTAGATAAATTTTGAACACCGAACCTTCGCCGCTGACACTTTCAGCCTTGATAAACCCATTGTGATTTTCGACTACTTTTTTTACAATCGATAGTCCTACACCCGTTCCGCTGTATTCGGCTTTTCCATGCAGGCGGGTAAACATCTGGAAAATTTTCTCTCCGTATTCCTGCTCAAAGCCAATGCCGTTATCCGTTATTGCGATCAGGTGGTGCAACCTTCCATCCTCGGAGACTTCACTAGCATGGATGCGAATTTGAGGTGCTGTATCCCGCTTGCTATACTTCATGGCATTACTGATCAGGTTTTGAAAAAGCTGCTGCAGCTGTCTTCTGTATCCTTGTACCACAGGCAACTTCCCAATTGTAATGATTGCCTTCTTTTCTTCTACATCCAGGTCCAAATCTTCCAACACCCGTTGCACTTGCTGGTTGAGGTCAACGCTTTCTGTCTGGTGTGGCCGCTGGCTCACATGAGAGTAAAGAAGCAGATCGTCAATTAAATTACCCATTCGCTCTGTGGCATTCTCAATGCGGTGGAAGGCTCTGGCCTGGCTCTCATGAAGCTGGGAACTGAGCTGATCTTTTAATTGATTGGTGAAAAAATGAATCTTGCGCACCGGTTCTTTCAGATCATGCGAAGCGGCGTGAGCAAACTCTTCTAAGTTTTGGTTGGAGCGCTGCAGTTCCTTGTTGATTATTTGCAGTGTTTGATTTGCTTCAGCCAGTTCTTTGGTTCGTTCCTTTACCAGGAACTCCAGCCGTTCCTTTGCCATTTTTTGTTCATGAACATCGAAGCCTACGCCAACATATCCATGGAAGCTGCCATCGGCTGCAAAGCGGGGATTACCTTTAAACGTATGCCATCTGTAAATACCGTCAAAACGCTTGGTTCTTACAGGAGGGATAAAGTAGGGCTCCTTCTTTTCAAATGCAGGAGCATAAGCTTCCATCACAACAGAGAGGTCCTCGGGATGAATGATGCCTTCCCATCCCCTGCCTCTTGCTTCTTCCATACTTTGCCCTGTATAGTCCAACCACGCTTTATTCCAGTAATTGACCGGAGCTTGCGGATCGGGTTCAATGATAAAAACAAAGATGGGGCTCTGGTCGGCAAGACTTCGGAAGCGGCTTTCACTTTCTTTCAATGCTTGTTCTACCAATTTTCGGGTGGTGATGTCGGTAGCGGTACCAAACCATTCTATGATGTTACCCTCATCATCTAACAGAGGCACGGCACGTGAAAAAGTCCATCCCACACTGCCGTCAACCGTTACAACCCGGTGTTCCAGCTGGAAAACAGTTTTGTTCGCAATGGCAGCAGCAATTGTTTTTTTAACGGTATCAAATTCTGAGGGGTGAACGTTTCGTTCCATCCAATTTTTTACGGGTGCATGGGCGTTTAAAAGAAATCCTCTGCCGTCCAAAGGATTCATAATTGTCCAGTCTGCGTTCATGCTGTAAAGCACATCCGATGAGGCATTTACAAGAGCACGAAACCGGCGCTCACTTCCCTCCAGGGCTCTCTGCGCCATTACCCGATCGGTTACGTCTATTGCCATACCCAAAACGGCATATACTTGCCCGGCAGCGTTGCGTATCGGTTTGTAGGTGGAATCAAAATAGTAGGTGTCCCATTTGCCGTCCTTAAATAATTCTGCCTCTGCAGCAAGACCTGTATAAGGTTCACCCGTCAACAATACCTGGCGCAACAGGTGAGGAAAAGGCTGGCTTGCCAGTTCGGGAAGCGCATCGGTAAGCTTCATTCCTCGAACATGGTCTCCTTTGCCAAAAATGTCGAGCATGGACCGGTTAACAACTTCAATTACCAGGTCGGTACCTACAAACAGGCAGGTGGCCACCGGGGCCTCGTCTATTAAATTTCGAAAACGGGCTTCGCTTTCTTCTATACTCTTTTTTGCTTGTACTTGTTCTGTCACTTCATTGGCAATAATCAGAATACTTTCGGCTTTTGGAGCCCCTTCTTTGTAGTACGGCTGGTAAACAAAATTGAAGTAACCAACGGGTTCTTTGCCCGGTCGGTTCAACTGGAGCGGTACTTCATAAAAAAACTTGCTGATGCCGGTTTGCATCACTTCTTGCATCATTTCATCGTAGCCATGTCCTTTCAGTTCGGGCAGCACGTCTAAAAAGCGTTTGCCGGTGGGGTCTTCCATCTTGCCCCACAATTGCAAGGTTGGTGGGTTGGCCAGTTCAATAACTAAATCAGGGCCGGTGAAAATGTGAATGGCAAAGGGGGCCTGCATAAACAGTCCGTAAGCCTGCTCCAAGCCTTTTATCTTTTCTTCCAACTCCCGTGCTTTTATTTCATGGGTTATGTCTTCGGCTGTATGAATGATATAAGCGACTTCACCTTCTTTGTTCAGCACAGGCCGGTTGCTCGCCCTCCAATACTTTTCTGTAAAGCCACCTTGGTCGTTTGGCAAATCATACCGCTGAACCGGAAGCTGATGAATCTCTTTGTACCGCAAAACGTTTTCTAAGGAGGAACGTAGATTGCTAACGCCATTGTCGGACGGGTCAGTGGGATTTCCTGGATGTGCCTCAAAAAGTGCTTTGCCGATAACAGCTTCTTTAGTCATACCTACATCTTGAAGACGTTGGGTCGTGGCAGCCAAAATGGTAAAAAATGGGGGATTAGCTTCTAAAAGCAAATTGTGACCGGCAAGTGCGTCAAACAGTTTGATGTAAGCGGCTTTTTCATAAAAATCGGCAAGGGAAGAATCGTATGTCATAAAGGATGATAATGAAGATAAGTATTTATCTCTGTGGCGATTGATGGTGAAGCACAATAAATCTTTGTTAGAAGATCGTGCAGTTGCTGTGAGCTCTACTACCTCAAAACAAAAAAAGCTACAGAAGTAGCTTTCAATAATTGACCGTGGTCACTTGCAAATATAGACTTAGAAAAACTCGAACGTTTTGCTGGTCAGTTTTACCTACTTATACCTAATAAGGGACATAAATCCCTAAAATCTTTGAGTATTTGGTTCGAGTTTTCGACCCTTGGGTATGGTTAAGGTCACTAAGGTAGCGATTTATCAAAACCAAACTGTTGGTACCAAACCCTTTACATGTCTGTCAGAAAGAGGGGAAAGTTAGGTTATTTTGAAACTAAGCGCATCTGTTGATTTGATGAACTAATACGTAACAAACCTAAAGAAGGCCAGCGCAAAATGCATGAACTTGCTTTAAATTTCATGGAGCATGAAATGCTTTTAAAGAGATCGGATTACCGCGCAGCGTATAAGACTTTCTAATTTGTAATAGCCTTCCATCTGTTGCTCAGGCAAAATTAAAACGATAATTCATAATGAATTAACCGATCTCGGTTATGAAAGATCTGGAACTCCCATTTTCTAATAATTCTATTTTATGATGGGCAGCAACAAAATCAGGAAGAAATTTGATAGCTACGAAAATGCTTTGTCTTAGTTCTATCAAGGCAGGGTAATCATCCTTTTTGGGCAATCGTTTTTCAAAATCTGTCTTGACAGTTATCTCCTCTCCAAATTCAGCAATGAGATCTTCGTCTTGAAGCTCCACAAAGACGTAGCAGGGAGTGGAGGAACTATCAATAAAGACAAGGCAACTGGATAGTTTATTGCGAAACAAAAAGTTGGTAGACAAATCCATGGTTCAAGGATTTTAAAAGTGATTGAATGCGTAACACAGAACGATCTGTAGCCCAAAATTTAATAGCCAGAAATGTATCTTGTAAAAGTGTTGTAGCCCATAGGTTTTGTGTTATCGATTTCGGTCTCCCTATTCTTGCTTCAGACTTTGATTGTTATACATCCATTCAGATACACTGGTAATAATTTTCAAGGGCAGGATTAAAAACAAACCTTACTGCTATGTTACTGAATCAACTTTCGAAGCCGCTTTTAATAATGGTAGAAATCATTTTGAACTGTTGGGCGGCATTAAAGCAGTGCTTTGCATGGGCGGGTATTGTGATGCCTTCACCGAGTCTCAATTTGTAGCTTTTATTATTGATGCTTAGTTCGGCAGCACCGTCAATGATTTGGATGTAGTTATCAAAGGCTAATGTTTTTTCACCTAATTCTTCTCCTGCGTCAAGCGACGAAACAGTAACATTTCCTGTTGTTTTTTTTATAATAGTCTTACTCACTACGGCGTTGGGTACATATTCAATGATTTCAACAATGATATGCGCAATGCCTTTTTCAACTTCAATTCTATCAGCTTGATTGCTCATACCGATGAAGGTTTACACAATGGTTTTTTCATACCCTAAAATTGGGTCTAATCAACCGGTCTGCCGTTACAGCATTACGGGTAAAATGTTACATAGTTTTCAGATATGAACAGGTTGCAAGTCAGAGGTCTTCGTGGGCAGTTAGGCGTTTGTGCTTCATCTTCTTGAAAAATGACGGCGTCAGGCCGGTTACTTTTTTAAATTGGTTGGAGAGGTGTGCAACACTGCTGTAATGCAGCGCTTCGGCGATTTCAGTCAGTGTTAATTCATTGTAGATGAGGAGTTCTTTTGCCTTTTCTATTTTGTGGGAGATGATATAGTGTTCAATGGTAACGCCTTTTACTTCAGAAAACAAAGTAGAGAGATAGCGGTAATCATAAGCGAGCTTTTGGCTCAAAAAGTCAGAAAAATTAAGGAGCGGTGGCTCATCACTGTAATGGATCATTTCAATGACGATGTTTTTAATTTTCTCAATAAGAATACTTTTCTTATCCTCCATGAGTTCAAAGCCAAATTTCAGTAATTCAGCGCGGAGCAACCGGGCTTTTTTTTGTGAGAGAGCGCCCCTTATCTCTACCTCTCCTAACTCTACCAGGATGGATTGTATGGCTAACTCGTGCAAAACCGACTTTACAATCATTTTGCAACGTAGGCTGACCATATTTTTTATCAGGAGTTTCATTTCACCAAACGTTGCGCCTCAGCTCTTCTGTAAAGCTCTATAAGGTACGATGTATTATTGGTAGGGTTCTGGTAATCGTTGGGGCTAGCATTTATATCGAAGTTTTGTCAGCCATCGATACTATAATGCAATTTTTAAAAATAAGAAGCAATTAATGTAAGTTTCAAGATTGCTATCGGTCGATATTCGCTCCCCCATATTTCAATAATTTCTTCTGAAAAAGGAGGTTGAACATTTTACTAAGGAAGGGAAATGTGAAGTGAAAATGTTTTTATAGACCCCGAAAAACTCGAACTTTTTGATGGTCAGTTTTACCCGGTAACACCCAGTAAAGGACACAAATCCTGTAAATCTTTGAGTAAAAGGTTCGAGTTTTCAACCCTTGGGGCTACAAATGTCCGTTGTGGGCAGAAACGGGAAAGTTTGGGCTGTTTTGGGACGTAAAGGGATAAAAAAGGATAATAAAACTATAAGTTGACATGACTTGCGTTGTGGAACTCCTCTGCTCTATGCTTGGTTGAAAATCTTCTTTCGATGATGTAGCCCCCAGTCCTTTAAGGCATAAATGATCGGCCACAATGTTTCTGAATGTTTTGTGGTCTTATACGATATTTTAACCGGGTAACCCTCTGTTATAATCCGTTTGATTAATTGGTGCTGTTCCAAGTCTTTCAGTTCCTTTGCCAATACTTTCGGCGTGATACCGGGAATACTCTCCTGAATATCTGTAAATCGGTCATTACCCACTCCAATTGAAATAATGATCGGCAATTTCCATTTGCCGTGTAAAACGTCCAGTGCATCCCGCACCGGCTTTACCGTATCCAAGCAAGAACTATGTGCTTTTTTTACTGCCATGAGATTTCTTATAATACTTTCCTTTGGGAAAGTACTTTACAAAGGAAAGTAATAATGGCTAGGTTTGCAAATCATTGTTTATAGCAAACTAATACAGTAAAAGGGAGCTGAAAGCAATTCACTAAACATAAATAAATACCGAAAATGAAAATAGGAATATTAGGTACTGGCTCCATTGGGAGCACCCTGGCAGAAAAACTATCTCATGCAGGGCATCAGGTAAAAGTTACGAATACCAGGGATATGGCTGAACTCCAAAAAATAGCTACACGTTTGGGAGCAGCAGCTGCCACTATAGAAGATGTTGTAAAAGATGTGGACGTTATTATTTTTTCTATTCCCTTCAATGCCTATAAAGACTTGCCAAAGAATTTATTGCAAGACGTACCCGAAGAAGTAGTAATTATGGATACCTCTAATTACTATCCTTTGCGTGATGGCGAATTGCCAGGTTTACAAGGTAAGACTGAAAGTGAATACATATCTGAAACGCTGGGAAGGCCGGTTATTAAGGCATTCAACAATATTTTGGCATACACTTTCAAACACAAAGGGAAAGCTGCAAATGAAGAAGGAAGAATAGCCATTTCGATAGCTGGGGATAACGAGCCACATAAAAAAGTAGCAGCTGAAATAGTTGGCATCACCGGTTTTGATACTGTGGATGGTGGAAGTCTTTCCGAATCCTGGAGACAAGAACCGGGCACCCCTGCCTATTGCACGGAACTGAATGCGGCAGAATTACATAAAGCACTTGCTGACGCGGAAAAGGGAAAAGCTCCTGCCATCAGGGATTTTATCATGAATAGACTGGTAAATATGGATACCTGGCCAAACCCTCGATACGAAGATATTTTAGCGGGAAACCGTTTATACCAGGTGGGAACAAAGTAGGATAAGCAATAACTAATAACAAATAAAAATGAAAGCAATATACACAGCCGCAGCAACGGCAACAGGTGGAAGAAATGGGCATGTAATATCAGATAACGGCGTTTTGGATGTTCAGGTAAGAGCACCCAAAGCAATGGGTGGTGCTAATGATGATTACACCAACCCCGAACAACTCTTTGCTGCCGGTTATGCAGCTTGTTTTGACAGTGCCCTTAACCATACCATTCGTTTGGAAAAGGTAAAAACGGGTGAAACCTCAGTGACTGCAAAAGTATCCATTGGACCGCTCGAAGGTGGTGCATTTGGATTGGCAGTCGAACTGGCAGTAAATATTCCTGAAGTTTCCATAGAAGAAGCACAACGACTTACTGAACGGGCACATCAAGTATGTCCTTACTCCAACGCCACCCGAAATAACATTGAAGTAATATTGACAACAACGAATCAATAAAAGTTCAGATAACGAGTGTGAGCATGGATCAACAAAAAATTGCCTATTCGATTTTGGAATTAGCCATTGTTTCACAAGGGCAGAGTATACAACAGACCCTGCACAATTCATTGGCATTGGCAAAAGCAGCGGAAGAATGCGGTTACAAACGCATTTGGTTTGCCGAACACCATAACTCTGATAATATTGGCAGTAATGCCCCTTCACTGCTCATTGGGTATATAGCAGAAAACACCACCAGCATTCGGGTAGGTTCCGGTGGTATCATGCTTCCTAATCACTCGCCCTTGATTATTGCAGAACAGTTTGGGACATTGGCGCATTTATATCCTAATCGCATTGATTTAGGTCTGGGAAGGGCACCAGGCACAGACCAGCAAACGGCACACGCCATCCGTTCCGATTTTTATGGGGCAGCACAGGCCTTTCCGGAAGAAGTAGAAAAGATCCAGCGGTACTTTTCGGCCGAAAACAAACGATCAAATGTTAGAGCAGCCATCGCGGAAGGCACGGATGTACCGCTGTATATATTAGGGTCCAGTACTGATAGTGCACATTTGGCGGCTAAAAAGGGGTTACCCTATGCTTTTGCCAGCCACTTTGCATCCACTTACTTACTGCAGGCATTGAAGATTTATCGCCAGGAGTTTCAGCCTTCGGAAGACCTGCAACAACCCTATACCCTGGCTGGCATAAATGTGCTAGCCGCAGATACGGATGAGGAAGCAGAGCAGCTGTTTACGAGCCTAATCAGAATGTTTATGGGTGTGTTAACCGGTGCCAGGGACTCATTGCAGCCACCAACGGCGCTGACAGCGGATTTAAAAGAAGTGTTGCAACATTCTTCCATCCATCAAATGCTGAAGTATTCTTTTGTCGGTAGTAAGCAAACAGTAAAGAAAGAGATAAAAGCCTTTCTGGAACAAACCGGTGTTAATGAACTTATTGTTGTAAACACCATGTATGATATCAACGACAGAATAAAATCTACCCGGTTATTTGCAGAAATCATGAAGGAGATCAATGTGGAAAGATGAAGGAATCATTCTTTTAATAATTCTAAATATATCCCAATGGAATATAATCAAAAGCCGACAATACTTGTTTTAGGTGCCAGCGGAACGATCGGCAAGCAAGTCGTAAAAGAACTGGAAGGTAAAGCTGTCAATGTCCGTATCACTTCCCGTAAACAGGAAGTGGTGGAACAACTTTGTAGAGAAGGGAAAGACTGCCAGTATCTTGACCTTGATGACCCAACGACGTTTGCTTTGGCTCTTGCCGGTGTTGACCGGGTATTTCTCTTAACAGGATACACGGTTGGAATGCTCACGCAGAGTAAAACATTAGTGGACGCTGCGAAAAAAGCAGGCGTCAGTCATATCGTACATGTGGGTGTATTTGCTGAATGGGATACAACGGATGCTCACTTTGCATGGCACCAGATGATTGAAAAATACATTGAGGCAAGTGGTATTGCCTGGACACACCTCCATCCGAATATGTTTATGGAAGCCCTTACAAGTGCCTACCTGCCAAAAAATCTTACCTATACTACTTATTGGGAAGACCGCAGGGTAGGATACATTGCTTCAAGCGATATAGCCGCTGTTGCAGCAAAAGTTTTGATGGATGGCCCTCAACGGCATGCTGGTAAAGACTATTGGTTGAGTGTAGAGAGCTTTAATGGAAAAGAGATTGCCCAGCTAATGAGTGAGGTAACCGGACTCCAAATCAAATGCGAAGAGAAAGGGGTTGAAGAATTCAAACAGCTGATTGAAGACTGGATTTCAAAGGGAGCTGATAGTTGGTATGCAAGCGCAAACATCGACTTTGTTACACATATGCTGGATGGAAGAATGTCGTATATGTCAATGGTTCAAAATGATATTCCCTACATCCTCGGTAGACCTGCCAAAACAGTCAGGGAGTTTTTATTGGAAAATAAAGATGTGCTGGTAGCCTCAGCCGGTCAAAAAGAATAGGTTGGCCAACCGGCAGATAGCGTAAATGTTTCATTAAAACATTGGTTAGTATATGACCGTGAGCCAGTTACATTAAAGTAATTGCGGAATTGAACATCATCTTAGAAATTGAATGCAAGCTACTTCGGTAGCTTATTGTAATAAACGATGTCACTTAATTAATATAGACCTCGAAAACTCGAACTTTTTACTGGCCAGTTTTATCCATTAATTCCCAATAAGAGACATAAATCCTTAAAATCTTTCAGTAGCTGGTTCGAGTTTTCAACCCTTGGGGCTACAGCGGAAACGCCGGCGCAAAGCCGGCGTTTTCAATTTATTTCGTATTGCAGGTTTTGTGTTTCTGAGCTTTATGGTGTAAAGAGCAAGGGGAAAAACTGTCCTTCCATTTTCTCGCCTTCTTTAATCGGCGGCACGCCATTCAATAAAACATCGCCGGAATTGGACCGGGTACCATCGGCAAATACATTCAGCACAAAGGCTCTTCGTTGCCTGTCTGAGTGGTTTTCATACGAGCCGTGCACCATCAGGGGATGGTGAAAGGTAGCGTAGCCCCTTTTCAGCTCGATGGGCACGGGTTTGAACGCCGCCTTTTGTTCTTCGGTAAGGTATTGCTGCAGGCCTTCCATGTCGCCGGCCAGTTCGGGTTTGTCCAGCAGTCCCCAGCGTTGACTGCCCGGTACATAATAGAGGCAGCCGTTTTCGGTGGTGGCATCATCCAGTCCTACCCAGCAGGTCAGGTGCTGAATGGGTCCCGTGCGGGTCCAGTACGAATAATCCTGGTGCCAGGCCACCACGCCGCCATGGTGTGCCGGTTTGCAAAAAAGCTGGTCGTGCCAGAAGCGTACACCCCGGGCACCCAGCAACTGGCTGGCCGCCATCACAAAGGCCGGGTTCCAGAGTACATCATGAAAACCTTCGGTAATGCGCCAGGCACCCAGGGCATGAAACAGCACTGTGTCGGCAACGGTGGATTCGTTGCTGTGGTATTCGTAAAACAGGTGATGACCCGGGTGCGAAGGATCGGCAAGCAGCTGCAGTTCCTCCGTTAGTTTAGCTACCTGCCCTTCCTCCAGCAGCTTGATGTTACTGACATAGCCGTATGCTTCAAAATGATCCAGTTGTTCCGGCGACAGTTTGTACTGCTCCCATTCCGCTGCCGATTGCGGCCATTGAAAAAGGTCTGTCAGTAATTGGTGGTGGACAGAAAGGTCTTCTACGGAAAGGAGCGTTGTCATATAGCGTTGTTTAGGGTGGTGAAACCGGTGTTTAATTTATAACGGTTGGAAGGGTTGAAAGCCTTGGTACGGCTTCAGCTTACGTCCTTGGCTTCCCGCTCCACGGTGATGGTGTAATCGCCCATCAGCGCGGCAATGCCGCCAACCGCCGCCAGCACCGGGGCAAACAGGGCGCCTACCACGCCAACCGTCAGGGGAAAACTCATGAGCTCTTTGCCGGCCGCGTCCTGGATGATGATCTTGCGGATGTTTCCTTCCCGCACCAGTTCTTTGATCTTGTTAACCAGGTTTTCACCCGTGACTTTAAATGATTCGTAGGTTGTGGGCATGGTTTGATTTTATGCTTAAAACTACTGTTTTTGAGCCATTTCCAAGGGGGTGAGAAAAGGCTACCAATCCTCATTTGGGAGAACTCGATTGAACAAGGCCGCACCAGCAAAAACAACAGCATTTCACTTCCGGAAAAAAAACTTTGTTTTCCTTTTTTGCTGCTGACATAGGGTTGTCACTGGGCGGAGGAAACTTTGTGTCAACAAAACAGAATCCATATGCAAACAACAGTTCAGCAAACAAGACAGGTTATTACACAGGAAGAATTGCTGCGCCACTGGCAGGGCCACCGCCAGCTGACCCGCCGGGTGATTGAAGCCTTTCCCGAGGATCAATTTTTCACGTTTTCCATTGGCGGCATGCGGCCCTTTGCTGCCATGGTGATGGAACTGCTGGGCATAGCCGTGCCGGGCTTGCAGGAGATCGTCAGCGGAGCCACCACGAAGCTCAACGAGGAGTTCGACCACCAGAACCAGAAGGCCAGCCTGCTCGAACGCTGGGATGCCGCCACCGTTGAAATTGATGCGCTGTTTCGGCAGATCCCGGCCGAACGTTTCCACGAAACGGTCAACCTCTTTGGCATGTATGAAAATACGGTTTGGGCTTCCCTTTTCTATTTTATCGACAACGAGATCCACCACCGGGCCCAAGGTTATGTGTATCTCCGGTCACTGGGCATCGAGCCGCCGCCATTCTGGGACCGTCCCTAAATTATGATGCGATGAAAGAAGTGTTTGTTTTCAGAACATCCGTGGCCAGTGTGGGGGACATTGCCCTGGTGCAGGATACGCTCAATAACCTGGTGGAAGGGGAGGGGCGGTGGAACTTCGACCTTTCCGACTGGGAGCGGATTCTAAGGGTGGAAACCTCCAGGTGCCGGCCGGTACAGGTCATTGAAGCCCTGGCCCAAAAAGGCCACCATTGCGAAGAGTTGGAAGATTAGGCGGGAAGATAGCTTTGCTCATGTTTGCCCAGGACATTCATTGGATCAAGTCCATATCAAGTGCGTTGTTTAATGCACTTGATATGGACTTGATGCTTTTTGTATAGGGAAGGATTGGCTACGTGTTTAAGAGCGTGGTTGGCTATACCCATTTTGGGTTATTTCATAAATCATATATGGGTGGTACCGTATATTTAGCAACGTTAGAAAAATCAGGACTATCAACTGCTTGCACAGGCTTGCATTAACGGCTAGCGAACTGCCTGCAGATAGATTCTTCTAAACAAAGCTGCCAGCTATTTGGCTGTGGGTATGGGGAAGATCAATAGTCCTATACATAATTTGTTCTTATAAAAGTTTGTATTTGCGCGGGTGGCCCTTTGCCGCGTCTATTTTTCCTGATCGTTGATACTGAATCGCAAGGAAAAATAAACGCGGTTATTGAAGCAGCGTATATTAGCGTATATACTACTGTTAGCCCACATATTAAAACGACTTGACCTCACTTGCAAGGCTTGACTTTGAAGCTCTGGAAAAAAAGTCCATTAAGGAATACTTTCAAACAATCGAAACCACACTTAATGCAGACAATCCAGCCGA
>JACJGO010000029.1 GCA_014163555.1 Flavisolibacter longurius | reverse complement strand
CTTTGCATGGTTGCAAAATTTCAGGAGATGTTTAGTCAGGTGGGAGCGAAAGCAAGAAAACTTCCAGGCATTTATCTACCTCGCTGCCATCATTATGCTGTTAAGATATTTTTGAGATAACCTCTAGGAAAATATTGGGATATTGGTTTTATTGCCGATTGCCTTTTGTCAACTGTCTATTGACATTTATATGCAAACTTGGGTGAAATAAAAAAGACAGCGCGGTAGCTGTCTTTCTGTGGTGCTTTTCCGGATTGCTTATCATGGAATGTCGATAGACCGGATGCGGACGGTATTGTCGATAAAGCCGTCGCCGTATTTGTCCCAGAACTTTGCTCTGACAGTATAATGATATTCTGTTTCCATGGGCCGGCCTGTAGAAACAGCACACTGCAAGTACGTAGCCGCTTCTTTTTTAAAAAGGTCATTTCCGCTGAACAGGTCGGGTTCATCCAGGATAACCTGCCCCTGTTCATCAGTGATCTGTAAGGAGCAGCCGATGGATACCATGCCTTCTTTTTCTATAAGTCCCCTGATGCCCTCATTGACGATATAGAATTTTTCGCCCAATGGAATGTCAGCATGGCCCAGCACTTCATCGTTCATCACCAGTTTTATTTTTTCGGCTTCCATGTTGCGGTAAACTGCTTTCAGGCCAGTAGCGGCATTGCTGATGTTGCCCTGCACCTGCGATTTTACCTGTACCCGGCTTCCGGTTTCCAGCTCACAACTATTGAGTGAAAACAACAGCATCCCGCCACAAAGTGCCGCCACTACATTATGTTTTTTTACAATTTTTTGCCAATGGACTTCAAGAAAACGGATAACAGCATTTAAAATAAATAAGGCGCAGGAAAGCAGTGATCCTGTCAGGATTATTGCTTTCCTGTTTTCTTCATCTCCAAGGGGGATGAAAGGATTGCCATGAAGAAGAAGACCTATAAAGAGATTTACCAGCAATACGACACCAGAACAAATTAAAAACAGGTAACAAAAAGTCCGGAACGGTTTGGGAGGCTGCAGTCGAAACATGTTTTTATTTTATAATGTAAAGATGTCCCTTTTACAGTGTGTTTTAAAATGTTGGTTTGTTGGAATGTGATTGTTATTTCCCCAAGTGTCAAAACAAAGGAATGAATTGTGCAGAGCTCTAAAACCTTAGCCGGCTAATTTATCAGCGGAAGGGACTGAGATACATTATACGGAGAAAAAACAGTGTTCATCGATGTCAACTTCTATTCCTGATGGAGAAAGAAATAGGTTGTAACCGGAAAATGCTTTGGGAAGATTGCTTAAAAGCTACGGTGTTCTTTCACCCAAGCCATGATATATTCCGCGATATCTGACGTAGGAGTGCCTGGTGCAAACAGGCGGCCGACGCCTTGTGCCTGCAGTTGCTGCATGTCTTCTTCCGGGATGATGCCACCGCCGGTAAGCAGCACATCGTCCATTCCTTTTTCTTTCATCAGTGCCGCCACTTTGGGAAACACGGTCATGTGTGCACCAGAAAGAATAGAAATGCCAATGGCATCCACATCTTCCTGAAGGGCTGCTGCTACCACCATCTCCGGTGTTTGTCGCAGACCGGTGTAGATCACTTCCATGCCCTGATCCCGCAGAGCCGTGGCAATTACTTTGGCACCACGGTCGTGGCCATCCAATCCTACTTTGGCTACCAGCACTCTTATGGGGCGATTAATTGTATTCATAGCAAGGTTGCGAAAATAATACAAACTGCGGCGCTTAGCGACTGAACTTCCGTTTGGCTTCCTGTATATCCTTCGAAGCAATGATCCAGGCACTGTCGGTGGCGTTTTGAAAATGAAAGATCTTCGCTCCAAACTGTCTGGAGTAGGGATTGGTGCAGGAGTCAACGATTGTTGTTGAAGAGAAGCGTTTCAAAACATTATCATTGGCCTTCGGCATTTCGTCATCAATAAAAACAAGGTGTTTAAAATAAAGCCGGTCCGGCGCCCATAGGAGAAAGGTCCCGTTTTCGCTGATGATTTTGTTGCGGAAATTCGGATCTTTTGCATAATATTTCATACCACCGGCAAGGCCATAACTGGCGCAGTAGATGAGTATGGATGCTTTGGCAGAATCAGGTTGCTGCTGGTAAAAAGCTTCTGCTTTTTCGGCCAGTTCTTTCCAGCCTAGCATGTCGGCAAAATCCTGCTGCAGGGGATGATCCTGCCCGTCTTCCCAACGCAAAACGCCAAGTTTGCCCACGCCAAATTTTTGATTGCTGGCTGCCATGTCAGCCGGTTTTTGCAAAGGCAATAACAGTGGAATAAACGGAAGGGAGAGCAAAAGTATAATGGCGGTAAAAGCAATCCGAAGCGTCTTTTTTTGCTGGCTGACCGATTCTGCCCAAACCGCTCCGGCAGCCAGCATCATGGGATAAGCACCCAGGGTATAATATCCCTTGCCGCTGCCCATCATAATAAGGAGCAGAATAAATACAAAACACCAGGCCATCAATCGATATGTTTTTTGCTTAAACGTCCAGCACAAGCCACCTATCCAGAGAAAAGCAACGGGCAGAAGAAAAAGAACCTGCTCTTTTATGAAATCAAGCCGGTTGAGGTGCTGCAACTGTGTTTCCTGCAGTTCCTGCATGTGGTGAAACAGTGGCCAGTTGTGGTAGTACTGCCAGAGTACGTTTGGTGCTACCAACCCAGCTCCGGTAAGCACCGCCAACCAGAATGTTTTACTTACCAATATGCGGCGATGATGTGTGAGGAGGATACCTATAAAAAGTGCGGCAATTAAAAACAGCACTGAGTATTTGCTGTACCAACCAAAAGCCAGAGAAATGGCTAATAAAAATAGGTAACGACTGTTTTCGGTTTTAAGATAACGAAGCAGGTACCAGGAAGCTAAGGTCCAGAAAAATATCTCGAGAAAATTGGGCTGGAACAGGAAGTGAATACGCAGGTAAGCGGTAACAATGAGTCCCAATGCGGCAAGCACTTGAGCGTAAAAAGATCCACCCCATTCCCGCACCATTTTTAAAGTAATCCATAACGTGAGGACACCAAACAACGATGGCCAGAACTTCACCCAGAAATAGCCCCCACCGAAAAAGGATGAAATGGCAGCGAGTACACCAATCAATGGTGGGTTTTCAAGATAACCCAGGCTTAGGTGCTGGCCCTGTTCGTAATAAAGATATTCATCGCGGTGCAGTTCATACACCGGATGCGAAAGCAAAAAAGGCAATAAGAACTTTAGCAATAAAAGGAAACAGAGAACAAGGGTTTCTTTCTTCATAAGAAGCAGTTCGATTCACAAGATAATTCTTGTGAATCGATTGGTGAAAAGATGGCACTTTGCTTTGGACCGCTGTTTTAAGTATGCATAATTATTTGCGTGAAGCAATTTGGGATGATTGTTTAAGAATGTGTAAAGTGGATAGCGAGCTATTGCGTACGATTGATTCCTTATATCTTGCTTCTTGGTATGAATGAAAGCGAGAAACAAGAGTGTAGTGGCTAGTCCGATGGGCAAAGAGGTTGAGACAGAGAAACCTTCCGCTTGTTGCAAAGTCAGAAGTAAGTTTGTTTATGGTGAATAGAAAGGGCTTAACTACCATTTACTGTTCACCATAAACAAAGGGAGATTATAAGAAGTTTAACCTCGCAGTTGCGTTAACCCGTTTTCTAAACGGCTCACTGTTTCTTCCTTGCCCAGCACTTCGGCAATTTCAAACACGGGCGGCCCAAACTTGCCGCCAACCAGCATCAGGCGCATGGGTAGTTGTAGTTCTCCCGGCTTGATGCTTGCGGTTTCTGCCAGTTGCTTGAACAGCGCTTCCAGTGAAGCCGCTTTCCAGTCGGTGATGCTGCGCAGGGATTTTACAAAACCCTGGAAGAATTCTTTTTTCTCCGGGTTCCATTTGGCCATTATGGGCGTGAAGTCAATTTCTTTCGGCGCCCTGAAAAAGAAAAAGCTATGTTCCCAGAAATCGGGCAATAACGTACAGCGGTCCTTTACCAGGGAAACGATCTTTTCAAAATAATTGTCGTCACTAATCTCAACACCCTTTGCTTTGAAGATCGCTTTGACATCACCTTTATACGATGCAACGGGTAATTTTTTAATCCACTCGTGGTTGAACCATTTTGCTTTTTCAAAATCAAATTTGGCCCCGCCACTGTGCACCCGTTCAATGGAAAATTTTTGGACCAGTTCTTCTTTGGTGAAAACCTCTTGCTCGGTGCCGTCGTTCCAGCCC
Source organism: Flavisolibacter longurius (assembly GCA_014163555.1). Lineage (GTDB taxonomy): Bacteria > Bacteroidota > Bacteroidia > Chitinophagales > Chitinophagaceae > Flavisolibacter. Next base: position 69,946 of record JACJGO010000029.1, on the reverse strand, counting down.
AGCACGGCCAGCATGTTTACAAAGGCTTCGGGCAAAAAACCGCGTTCGCGGAAACCTTCCGTAAGTTCTCCGGTCTTCGGATCTTTCCAGTTCATAGCAAAAACCGGGAAGCCGTATTTGGCGCCATCGCGTTTGCTCAGTTTCCCCGAAGGCCCAAGGATCAGCGGCAGGTGGGCCCACTGCGGCATTTTGTCTTCACCAAACAAGTAACGCCAAAGCAGGATGTGCACCGGAGCGCTGGGCAGCCATTCTTCGCCGCGGAACGCATGGGTAATCTTCATAGCAAAATCATCGACCACTACAGCCAGGTGGTAGGTAGGCATGCCATCGGCTTTCAGCAAAACTTTATCATCCACCACCGAGGTGTCAAAACTAACCTCACCGCGAATGGCATCGGTAAACGAAACGGTTTCTCCTTCGGGCATTTTAATACGCACTACATAGGGTACATTTTGCAGCAAAAGGCTTTCGGTTTCTTCTGCGGAAAGGGCGAGAGAGTTGCGCATTTGGTTGCGAACCGTCTGGTCGTATTGGGGCGAGGGATTTTCGGCTGTGCGCAGTCGGTTGCGCATTTGATCCAGTTCTTCGGCTGTATCAAACGCATAATAAGCATAACCTTGCTCTACTAACTGTTGGGCATAACCGGAGTAGATTTCTTTGCGTTCGCTTTGGCGGTAAGGGCCAAAATCGCCGCCATGCTGTGTGCTTTCGTCAGGTTCTAGGCCGCACCATTTGAGCGTTTCGAAAATATATTCTTCCGCACCGGGCACAAAGCGACTTTGGTCGGTGTCTTCAATGCGAAGGATAAATTCGCCACCGTGGTGTTTGGCAAATAGGTAATTATACAACACAGTGCGAACACCGCCCAAGTGCAAGCCTCCCGTTGGGCTGGGTGCAAACCGTACTCTGACTTTTGAACTGTTCATGCCGCAAAAATAGCGTGGGAATAATCAACAGATGAACAAGGAAAAAGGAATGAAGAAGTAGTGTTGAATGCAAATTATTGGATGGTGGATTTGGTGTCTCAGGCTGACGCTTTCTTGCGCTGTACAAGCAGATATTCGTTAAATGAACAAATGATTAGCGAACAATCCCACGGAATTTAGGGCTCCCGATTTATCGCTTTCCCTGTTCTGTTTGCTTCTGCTGTTACCTTTATGGAACATGCACAAGTATTTTTTAAAAATACCCTGGTGGGTACCGAAACTTTTTCCGCAATTTACCTGGCGGATGCCCGGCCGGGAGAAAACGGTTTACCTCACATTTGATGATGGGCCACACCCCTCTATCACGCCATGGGTACTGGATCAGTTGGCAGCTTACGGGGCTGGCGCTACTTTTTTTTGTATTGGTAAAAATGTTGAACAGTATCCAAACGTATATCTACAGGTTCTAACAGCCGGTCACCGTACCGGTAATCATACCCACTCTCACCCCAATGGCTGGAAAACGGAAAGCACCGCTTACTTAGATGATGTGAAAAGGGCAAGTGTTTATATAAACAGTGATCTTTTTCGCCCGCCTTACGGGCGGATAAAAAGTGGACAAGCTTCGCGTCTTTCCGGCGCTATGGATAAAAAGAATGTTCGGGTGATTATGTGGGATGTGCTGAGCGCTGATTTTGATGTTACCATCTCACCGCATCACTGCTCGGAGATTGTGCTGAAGTTTGTACGGCCGGGATCGATTGTAGTATTTCATGACAGCGAAAAAGCCTTTCCGAACCTAAAAGTTGCTTTGCCGCTTGTTCTAGAGGCACTTTCTTGCCAGGGTTATACATTTGGAAAACTATAAGACCGCCTTAAAAAAAATTTGGGCCTGGGTAGAAACCCTGGCCCGTTTTTAATCCGTACCCTATGAAAACTGGATTAAAGGTATAGATAAAATTTTAATTATCTCAAAACAATTTGGTAATCATTTCTGTAAAATCTTTTGATTTCGTTGATATGGCAGGTGAAGGTGTCAAAATGGGGGTTGATTACCTGCTATTGATTGGCTGAAAACCTGTTTGCATAGTATTATTTGCCCCTTTCCCAACAGAAATAAATGCTTTTTTCGGCCGGAGTTGAAAGCTTTGATCCTCCTTCCGCTCATAACTGTCCAGTTTATAATTTATCTCGCAGCTATTATCAGGATGACTCTACCAATCATCTTGCATGTGATTGAACCGAGAATACTGGGATCCGCTGATTTAAAAATTTTTGCCAGCTTTGAGGCTTATGAATTCCCTTATTGATACGCATGCACATATTTACCTTTCTGATTTTGACGAAGACCGTCAGGCCATAATGGAAAGGGCGGTGGAAGCTGGTGTGGAGGCGATTTACCTGCCGGCCATTGATTCCTCAACCCATGTTGCCATGCTGAAAACGGAGGTCCAGTACCCACTTTGCAAAAGCATGATGGGGTTGCACCCATGTTCGGTAAAAGAGGATTTTGAAAAAGAACTCGGAATTATTGAGGGTTATCTGAAAGAGCGACCCTTTCTTGCTATAGGTGAAATCGGACTAGATTTTTACTGGGACAAAACTTATGCGGAACAGCAGTATGCTGCCTTCCACCGGCAGATCTCGCTGGCCGAAGCGTACAGGCTTCCCATAGTAATTCATTCCCGCAATGCCACCGACGAATGCATTAGAGTGGTGCAGCAGTACCCCGGGCTGCAGGGTGTTTTTCATTGTTTTTCGGGCAACGAGGAGCAGGCTTGCCGGGTAATGGAAGCGGGCTTTTACCTGGGTATTGGCGGTGTGGTAACATTTAAAAATAGTGGCTTGGACAAAGTATTGCCGGCCGTAGGCTTGGAAAAGGTAATCCTGGAAACGGATGCGCCCTACCTAGCTCCGGTGCCTTACCGGGGAAAGCGCAACGAACCAGCATATACAAAGCTGGTGGCAGAAAAGATCGCCGGGTTATTGGGCCAGGAGGTGGATGAAATTGCAAGAATTACCACGGCCAATGCAAAAAAACTCTTCAGGAAAGCGGAGAACCCTTAAATTTGCTGCCCTTTCCGAAGGAGACTTGTCCGAGTGGTTGAAGGAGCACGCCTGGAAAGTGTGTATACCTCTAAAGGGTATCGAGGGTTCGAATCCCTCAGTCTCCGCAAAGATCAATATCAAAAGAAGTCAAAAGCCCGCAAACGCCCTGTTTGCGGGCTTTTTGTTGTTGGTCACCTACTCAAAAAACCGCAAAAACGCTCACTCTATTCGTGAGTTAAACGTGAGTTCGGGGAAGAGCAGTACCTGACTCACGATTTTCGAGATATTTCATTGAAAATGAGCCTGTTTAATATCTGAACACGTCTTGTCTGGGAGTCGTTGGGAGCCTAATTTCATCAACTTTAAATCTTTAAAAATGTTAGGAAAGAACCTGAGCTTACACCTCTACCTGAAAAAACCCAAAAACTACGAAGTAGGACCTCTTCCCATTTATCTGCGGATTACGATGAACAAAGAAGTCGTAGAGCTGTGCATCTCTCGGAAGTGTGAGACCAAAAGCTGGGACAAAAAAGCAGAAAAAGTTATCGGCAAAGGCGAAGAGGCAAGAGAGCTGAATCACCACATCAATGCTTTCCGGATGAAGGTGTTCGAGGCAAGACTGCAGTTGATTGAGCAAAATAAAACCGTTACGCCTACAGCCATCAAAAATATTCTTACTGGAAAGGAGGAGAAAACACGGCAAATCATGGAAGTATTCCGGCAACACAACGAACAAATGGCCGCCCTGGTGGAAAAGGAGTTTTCAGCTGGTACTCTGGAGCGCTATCAAACTTCCATCCGACACACGGCTGCCTTTATGAAATGGAAATATGGGGTGGAGGACATGCCGATTCAGAAACTGGACTTTGAGTTTGTTTCCGATTATGAATTCTGGTTGAAAAGTGAACGGAACTGCGGTCACAATACAGCGATCAAGTACATCGCTAATTTTCGAAAGATTGTGAATCGTTGTATCCGGAATGGATGGCTCCCCAAAGATCCTTTTGCTGGCTTTAAAATGACTAAGCGGGAGGTGGACCGGGTGGCTCTGACGGAGGCAGAGATGCAAAAGATCATGGACAAGGAGTTCGGTATTGAAAGGCTGTCTTTGGTGAGAGACATTTTTATCTTTTGCTGCTTCACAGGTTTAGCTTATGCCGACGTAAAAAAGCTGAAGCGAAATGAAATTCAAATTGGCATTGATGGCGGCAAATGGATCTTCACTAGCCGGGAAAAGACAGAAGCCCCTTCTCGAATACCCCTGCTGCCGACGACACTGGAACTGCTTGACCGGTACAAGAACCATCCACAGTGTAAGCAAGGCGAGAAGTTGTTGCCGGTGTTAAGTAACCAAAAGATGAATTCTTATCTGAAGGAAATTGCCGATGCCTGTGGGATTGCGAAGAGCTTTACGTTTCATATTGCCCGCCACACCTTTGCCACCACCGTAACACTGGGCAATGGGGTGCCAATCGAAACCGTTTCCAAGATGCTGGGGCATCGAAACCTGCGGACGACGCAGCATTATGCAAAAATCTTGGACAAGAAGGTAAGCGATGACATGGCTGCACTTCGGAAAAAGCTGCAAAAGGTGAGTTAGCGCATTTGATTCAGCCAGGTAATTTCAGCAGATGTCATCACGGTGAGTGATGACATCTGTTTTGAACGGTTCTCTATTTCATATCTGATTAATAAATACTTCAACAGTAAAACCAGGATATGCCAGTTTAGAAAACGGCTGCAACGATTAATTTTAATTATGCATAAGGTGCCAAATGCTTGTCCGCTCCTTTTCGTTACACCGTACGATTTGGCCAAGAATACTTAAAGGGAAAATAGCAACATTCGACACCGATATTCAACAAGTTTTCACAATTAGAATACCTTAGGTCTTTAATCGCTTGCGGAGTTGGTATCATCCAAAAAATCTTTATTAAGTACATTGTGGAAAGAGGAAAAAGTCGCAAATTCGACATGCGAAATCAAAATCATTAATTGCTTATGACTCCCTTGAAAGATCGACTGGGTCTTGCTTTATCGGGCGGAGGATACCGAGCTGCCGCCTTTCACCTGGGTACGTTAAACAAATTGCATGAGTTGGGGATACTGGACAAAGTGGATGTCATGTCCACTATCTCAGGAGGCTCCATAACCGGTGCTACCTGGTGTCTTTACAATGGAGACTATCCTTCTTTTCATAAAGAAATGGCAACCAAGCTCGCTACCAAAAGTGTAATCAGGTTTATCCTTGGTTCCTGGATCTTCTTTCGAACCCTAATTTTCATTCTTCTATTCATTGGTGGTGCTGTTGCACTTTCGTTTACGTCATTGGCGCATCTGACATTCCCTGTTCTGCTACTTTTTATGGTTCTGCTCTATTTTTTTCAGTTTCGGATCTTCCCGGTGAGCAGGGTCATAGAAAAAGCATACAATAAATATTTCTTTCATAACAAAACATTGAGTCAACTGAAAGAGCGACCTCTTTTAGCAATTGGTTCTTCCAATCTTCATTCGGGAAGGCCGTTCACTTTTTCTAAGAATAAAATGGCAGACAGCAGCTATACTTTCCGGCAGGAATATAATCCGCCTATAAAGTTTAAGCACCAAAACTTCCCGGTGGCGAGGGCCGTGGTTGCCTCCAGTTGTGTACCTTTTGCGTTCACACCAATTACCATCAGCAAAGAATTTTTTGAAGTGGCTGGCGACTTTGACCGTATAAAGCCAGTTCTGGTGGATGGCGGGGTTTACGATAACCAGGGTATTCAGAAACTAACACAACCTAAAAGCAGTTATGAATGCGGGATCATCATCACCTCCGATGCCGGAGGAAACTTTATTGCCGATGAAAAATACCCCAACACTTTGCAGCTACTTCTGCGTACCGTCAACCTGTTCATGTATCGAATAAAGGCGGCTCAGATGGTCCAGAACATTTATCGAAAACTACTGGGAGGAGCTAAGCCAATTGCCTACTTTTCTTTAGGTTGGGAAATTAAAAATGCCATTCCAGGCTTCTTTCGCAACATGTGCGACGGACAAGTGATACAAGAAGTTGTCGATGCGCACCGCTTTAACCCCGATTGGATTAATAATCCCAAAGCCCATGAAAGAGAAATCATTCAGCACCTAGAAGCTCGGGTTGGCTATGCCGCCATTGCCAAAAGAGACCTAGAAAACGCAGAATGGAACACTGCTAGAAAAACCGGGACCAACCTCACGGCGTTGTCTCCAAAGCGGCTTTCTTTGTTGGTTCGTCATGCAGAAAACTTGACGGAACTGCAGGTCAAACTCTATTGCCCATCATTAATTCAAAATTGATGCCCCTGAATACCAATCTATCAAAAGAGAATATCAAACAACCGCCATTCAGGAAGTTAAAAGGATATGCATTTGATCCATCCTTATCACTGAAAATGGATACGGCCGAAATCAACCGTATCGTCTATAAAATTCCATGGGAAGAACTCGAAGATGGTTTTTTGTGTGGAGAATATATAGAGGTCATCGATTTTGATCCTACTATTAAACGCATGTACAAAGCGGCCAATCTAAATCACCCCTTTGTCCTGGCGCAAGATGGTTTAGAACCAAGTGAGAGCAACCCACAATTTCATCAGCAAATGGTGTATGCAGTTGCCATGACCACCATAAAAAACTTTGAAAAAGCTTTAGGCCGCAAAATACTTTGGGCACCCCGCCTATTAAGTTCAAAGCAATTTGAGGAATATGTGCCCAAGCTGCGTATCTACCCGCATGCACTGCGGGAAGCCAATGCATACTACAGTCCACAAAAAAAAGCCTTGTTGTTCGGCTATTTTTCGTCAGTTCCTGCCGACAACGTCGTGCACATGCCTGATTCCCTGGTCTTTACCTGTCTCAGTCATGATATCATCGCCCACGAAGTCACGCATGCCATCCTGGACGGTATGCATTACCATTATAACGAACCATCAAATCCCGATGTGCTGGCCTTTCATGAAGCCTTTGCTGATATCGTGGCACTGTTCCAGCATTTCACCTTCCCGGAAGTCCTAAAACACCAGATCGCACAAACAAAAGGCGATCTCGAAAGCCAGAATCTTTTAGGAAAGCTGGCCCAAGAATTTGGGGCCGCTATCGGTTCATATAATAGCCTCCGGGATGCCATTGGTGAAGTCGATCGGAATACAGGGGAGTGGAGATCTCGGAAGCCCGATCCTGAATTATATCGAAAAGAAATGGAGCCTCATGAAAGAGGTAGCATTCTTGTAGCTGCCGTTTTTGAGGCCTTTATCAATATTTATAAAAGTAGGATTGCCGACCTATTGCGGATCGCAACTAACGGTACTGGAATTCTGCCACAGGGGCAGTTGCACCCTGACCTTGTAAATCGGTTGGCTAGTGAGGCATCCAAAGCTGCCAGCCATGTCCTGAACATGTGCATTCGTGCATTAGACTATTGCCCCCCTGTTGACATTACCTTCGGAGAATACCTGAGAGCTATCATCACCGCCGACTATGACTTGGTAATGGAAGATGACCGCGACTATCGGTTGGCATTTATAGAGGCCTTCCGCAGAAGGGGAATCTACCCTGAAGGAATAAAGACCCTGAGCGAAGAAAGCTTGCGCTACGCTTGCGAACCGCAATTGAATGTTTCTACAAGGGAATTGTTCAACATCATCATTGAATTCCTGAAAGAATACAGGGATGAAGTCATCTACCTGAATGATCGTGAAGCGATTTATAATGTTTCCCGCAAATACCTTGGAGGCGATGGGAAAATAATCAAGGGGCTCCATGAACGATTGTTTCTGAAATTTGAAAACTCCATTGAGTTTGAAAAGCTGACAGGGATCATTTTTAACAAACAATGGGCAAGGTATGGTGTTCGCACAACAAAGCCTTACGAGAACAATGAAAAAGGTCCTTCCTTTCGTGTCCAAAACCTGCGGGTAGTCTCGCGTTCAGGGCCGGATGGTAATCGCATCAATTACATCGTCTTTACCCTTGTGCAAAGGATCGGCGTGGTCGTAAAGAATGGCAAGTTTGTCAAAACCTATAGGCCTGACGACAAACGAAAGCCCCCAGAAGGCGGGTTCGAATTCTGGGGTGGCTCCACCATGATTTTCGACTTGGATACAGTGACTGTTCGGTATGTCATCAGCAAACCCTTACTTGATGTCGAAAAACTCACCAACAACATCCGGGAAGTATGCCACGACCGCATCCTAAAACAGCATCGCTACCAAACAGAAGAAGGCATCCTAAGCCTCAGTGAACAGAGCGTATATTTCGGAACCGGACTGAGAAGTTATTTCAACGAACCGTTTGCATTTCTTCACACACATCATCATCAACATGGCAAAGATCAATAAAGTAGAAATTCGTATGTACCGCATGGGCACAGGCGATTGTTTTGCGCTGAAGTTTTTCTCGGAACAAGAAAAAGAAGCAACGTTTAGAATGTTAATCGATGCAGGTTCATGGACAGGCAAAAAGTCAGAAATAGAACCCTATATCACAAACCTTAAGAAATACTTGGGTGAGTTTATCGATGTCTTAGTCATTACGCATGAGCACAAAGATCATGTGCATGCTTTTGATTGTTGCGAGGACCATTTTACTGCCAATGATTTTAAAGTAGGTGAAATTTGGTTCGGTTGGACAGAGAACGATAAAACTAATAAGGTAAAAGATTGGAAGAAAGACTATGGCGAGAAAAAAAAGGCCTTAGGTTTAGCTGCTCGTCAACTGGAGAAAGCAATTAATAGCCCGGAGTATAAAAAACAGCTGGAAGGTAACAAGCATGCTACTATGACAATGAATGCAAGAAAAACTTTTTCCAATGTTTTATCGGGTTTTGCGGACCTACATATGTCAGCAGCGGGGAAAGTATACAAAGGTGGATTGGATGGAATGGAGGTGGTGAAAAGGAAGATAAACAAAAAGGAAGTTAGGTATTTCATGCCTGGCGACACGGTCAGCGATATGGAGGGGGCAGAAGGTATCAAGTTTTATGTTTTGGGTCCGCCAAAACTTTACGAGGATATAAAAAAAGAAAAAGGCGCAGAAGGAGAAAGTTACCTGCACAATGATATTCTCAGGGAAAGTGGCGCATTTGGAGCGGCTGTAATGAATTACGAGACCAGTTTGAATAAGGTAAGCCTTTTGCCATTCGATGAACATTTTGTAGAATGTACCGATACTAACCCTAATTGTGTTGAATACGATAAACACGATTGGCGAAAAATTGATTTCGACTGGATGTTCAGTGCAGGCTCTTTTGCTTTACGCATGAATGGATTAACCAATAACCTCAGCCTGACATTGGCTATTGAACTGGAGGATAGCGGCAAAGTACTGCTCTTTCCTGGTGATGCGGAATATGGCAGTTGGGCGAGCTGGCATAACATCGAATGGACGGAGAAGGGACGCGATGGAGAAACCCCTCTAACGGAAGACCTCCTGAACCGCACAGTTTTTTACAAAGTTGCCCATCATCTCAGCCATAATGGTACAGCCCAGCGTTTAGGTTTAAATATGATGAAAAGCAAAGACCTTGTAGCCATGGCTACACTCGATTACAACGTCATTAACGAAGGATGGACTAGTACAATGCCCAACCGAGCCATTGTTAAAGAGCTACTGGCAAAAACCAAAGGCCGTTTAATGATAATGAACGAGGAAGACCTCTTTTATGACTTCAACAAAGAAGTTCCGCTTAAGGAAAGGATAGAAGAAGCAAGATCCCGAATGTCAAAAAAAGAAAAAGAAGAATTTGATAAGAACTTTGAACTTAATGATCCCTTATACCTACAATACACTTTGATAGTTTGATATAATATCAAAGCTTGAAAATAATTAAACATTATTATGCCCTTTGAAATAGAAATGCTTTCTGTAAAAGCAGCAGACGCCATTATTATCAGGTACTTTGATGAAGTCAATAATGAAGTAGTGATTCTGATCGATGCGGGGAGAAAGGAGCATGGGGGCAGAGTTGTACAGCACATAGATAGATTTACAAAAGGTTCAATCGATCTGGCAATTTGTACTCATCCCGATGAAGATCATATCGGCGGTTTTTTTGAAGTAGTCGACAAGGTACCTATCGACGAGTTCTGGATCCATGATCCAACGAGACATGTGAATAAAATTGAAAAACTAACAGAAGCAATTGATGGCAGTCGGCTCTATAAAGGCGGACTGCAAACATTAAATGAAACCCTTAAAGACTCATTAAATCTACTCGAATTGATTGACTCAAAAAGAACGATCCGAAGGGACCGCGAACCTTTCGAAGGGACGGAATATGAGAAAGCCCCCCTAAAGATTATTGGCCCAACGAAACCAACATATCAGCAATTATTGAGTAAATATCGGGATGTATCAGTTCTTTTAGGACGTGAAAAAGATATGGGTTTTGCAGAAAAAATTATTTTAGAAAGTAAGCTCGGAGATGTTTTAAAGAAGTACAACGACGGTTCGAAGGAGAATAATAGTTCTGCCATTACCCTATTTACCCCTGCTAATCGGAAGTACCTTTTTACATCTGATACCAAGTCAAAATTTATCCGAGAAGCAAGTGAAAAATATGACCTAATTGAACTGGATTGGATGCAGGTCCCACACCATGGAAGCATTTATAATATTGACGAGGATGTTATCAAAATCCTCAAACCCAAAGTCGCTTATGTTTCTGGTGATGGGTCAGATCATTATCCCAATGAAAAGGTAGTGGAGTTATTGAAATCCTACGACTGTAACGTTTATTCAACTGCAAAGAATAACTTGTTGCACCGAAGGGGCACATCCAAGCGACCCGGTTATGGTAAGGCCACACCTTTATAAGGCGTTATCTCATTCAATATACACTTCCACCTTTTTATTGTCACCGGCAATCAGCATCAATGGCGGGTAACCGATGGCTGTCATATTGGTTTTAATTTCTGCAAACAGGATCTCGTCATCATCACTCCTTTTTAGACTGCATCCTTCAGGGTGGCTGTGCCACTCGCCGGCGTAAACGAGGTGATTGGCCGTTTGTTGATGAATACGTGCAGTGACCTCTTTCAGTCCCTCTCTACCACGCACATACCCGGTGGGTGTCTCTTCACTATCTTTTGGCGAAAGAACGCTATCCACCAGGTAAATGCGCTTTCTTTCAAAATCATAACCTCCTATCAAAATGCCACCGGTTTCATTGGGTAGCTTAGCCAGTCTTGCCTCACTGATCTTATCTATCAAAAAGCAATCAATGTATACCAGCCATGCACCTCGTTCAGCGACTACATAATCTTCCACGTTGATGGGGACAGCCTCTACTGCCATGTCTTCTTTTATTCGCCAGATGCCGATCATGGGTGAGCCTTGCTTCGCTAGTTTTTTAAGCGTCGAGGAACTGATCGCTGCGTGTAGGGCTACATAATCCTGTGGAATACGACTAGTGGTATCGCGGCATGAATTAGAGTAACGAACCGTACCGGCAGTGTCCAGATGCCCCACCAGCTTCTTCTGCGTCATGAGGGCGCGATAATATTGAAACTCCAAAACATCAAGCGGAAAGCGGCGCTCCGCATCTTCTGCCAAAATCACAAGGTCACTGCCCATTGGATTCAAGAACATCGACACCCTTTTGCCTTTTAGGTCCCTGCGAAACGCCAGGTCTCTTGCAACCGGAATAGAGGTTGATAGGTCAAGAATGATGTTCGATTCTTGAAGGTGCTTTGTCAGGTTGTCTCTGTCAGCTGGGAATAAATAATCTTCCCAGATACCCAGGGCCATGTCTTTCTCCTCAAGCAGTTCATTTGCTTCATGTGCCATCGCCTGGCATTTGGGAAGGCCGGCATATTGTTGATGAAGGTGATGCCGTACACCATTGTGGGGAAGAAAAATGTCATCGTCAATCAGTTTCCATCGACCAAATCTCGTTTTCGCTAGGTTCATAAATAATTGGGAACCGAGAGCACCTACGCCAATCTGCGCAATGGTGATGGCCGTTGGATCTGTGGAAGGGTAACCTGAAAAAAAATGAGCAAGATTCTTGTCCAACCTAAAATAGGGTATCAGGACCTGTACCGGCACTTTGATACCGCTCTGGGCTGATGGAGGTATTGCGGGGAACACCGCTCCCAGGTGGTCACTTTCCCTGGCCAATGCATTGATTTCACAACCGATTTCTTCGAGTGTATTACTCGTCAGAAAGACGTAAAAGTCTTGTTCCTGCCCGCGGCCTTCACCTTTTTTGGGAAGCTGCAGCAGGACCAGCAGCTTCTTTTTTAGAAAATCAGGTTGCCCCAGTTTTTTGATGATCATTTCCTGTAACAGCGCCAACAGGTCGATGCCAGCTCGAAGTGCGAACTGGTGCAGCGCTTGTAAATTCATCGGTGCACTGTCCAAAATGCCATGCTCCTGCAGCGCACCAATTAAGATCAGCGAATGAAATGGTTCGGTATTTTCCATCGGCTGGCGACCCGCCAGGAAATTCCACTTGCCATTCCTAGCGCTCCGGAGCATTACAAATAAATCATCTTCCAACTTCAGGTCAGGTGGCAAAATGATTCGTCCTTGGTTAAAAATCAGCAGCGGCTCCAGAGGCTGATCATCCTGGTGAAGTTTTCCTTCGGCAGTCAGGGCAAGCCAGTTCCGGATGTCCTGCAAAAAACGTTGAGGGCGCCATTCCAGTTTCAACTCTTCGTAAGGTGTCTCGTAAATACAAAGACAGGTTGGCTGCTCAAAGTATAAACTGATCCGGTGAAGAACAGGGGGGAAGTTTTTGCGCAATGCAAAAACCCAGGGCGTCGTCTGGTCTTTTGAAGTGAATAAGACAGCCATTCGCTCTGTGTACCGGATGTCATGAACGGGCCTGGGGCCCACATCAACAGCCACCTCAAAAACAACGATCTCGTCTCCGCTATAAAATAGGATATCATCACCCTCTGTGATGGTTAGGCATTTAATGAGCGTTGCGCATTCGGTAAGCGGAAGGCTGTGTGCAAAATCAATGGCTTTTTGAACCTGCAATTTGGCAGCATCAATTGGATCGGTTGCAACAGGGAACTGTGCATTGTCATTGTCCATGGCCAGCTCTTGAGGGTTTTTGTTCAAAACTTGCGAAAGCCGCCGACGCTTGTATCTGCAACCTTGCGCAACTCAGCGAGTCAATCACAAAGGTCATTGGCTTTGGATTCCCACTGGTTGGATGATCCATTGTTACCTTGAATCCGCCCGCCTTGCTGTTTGCCACTTTCCGGTAATAGGCAGCGGCTTGCTTATGCGGCGGTTGTGTTGTATCTGCGGTTGGAATGCACCAACTTGGAGAAATGATCCAACAGCGGTTCTCTCCTTGATTTTCAAAGAGCCATTTGACCTCAGGCGTCGGCTTGGTTTCTGTTTCTCCCTTTTCCCAGTTCAAAGCGGTATAGCTACAGTGATGAGAGAGATGAAAAATATTCCATCGAAGTCGTTCGTCCCTGCCAAAGTGCCTGGTGATTTTGACAATATCCGACCAAGCATCAGAGTTGAGATCAGAGCCAAGTAAAAGTTTTGTCTCGCATGCATCACCGAAAGTTGCCTGTACAACGATGGCCTCATTGTTTCGGTCGATCTGCTGCGTCTCACTGGCAAATGGTGAATGGACAAAAAACTCAACACCATTACCCTGTTTTGTGAAGTCCGGTACCAATGTTCCCGCATCCACAATCAGGTGCTTGATGTCATCAAAACAAATATCCAGCTGCTGATCACACCACTGTTTCAGTTTTTTGGGCCTGGAAAAGATGCGAATACCCGTTTTGTTGCGAAGCCGGAACCTTGCTTCCGTTCGCAGCGTCAGGGCTTCACCATCAAGTGAGGTTTCCAACAGGATAGCAGCGGGCACCCACATCTCTTTGATTTTTTTTCTGCCCTCACCCTGATATGCCTTTGCATGTTCCAAATGAAAATATTCGGAAAAGCCGCAAATATGGTCATTGTCCATATGAGTAAAGCAAACTACATCATAGCTATCGCCGGTAACAACTTTATTCAGCTCTTTCGGTAAATCAATTCGTTTATCAGCTGGATCATCGGCACAACGCATGTTGGCATAATCAAAGAGCACTTTCTGATTGTTCGCTAGCGCTATCAATGTTGTATCAGCATTTCCGATAGGGTAAAATGTAATTTTTGTTTCCATTGGTATGGATTTATCGTTTAGTAAATATGTTAAGAAGACCTGCTATTAGGGTAAGGATGGCAATCGCCCGGATCATTTCATTGACAGTGTTTATTTGCCTGCTAATTACCCTTTCATGCTGTACATATTCTGCATAGTGCTCGTAGTTGTAACTGAAAAGGTCATAAGGCTTGCCTAAATAATACAACGCCCGTTTCACTGCAGGAATACGGTCGGGATAGCTGCCGATAAAAGGTTGTAACCCGAATTGCTTCCGGTGTTGGAAAAACGCTTTCGCAGGTACAAGACGAACATCTTTGCGATAAAGGTTCTCTGAGATCCATTTACTACCGCTGGAGTCTGTTCCTAAATAAATAGAATGATGTTTGCTAAGCCCTGATTGAAAGATAGGCTCTACAATACGGTCTGCCAGTTGCAGCCAGTACTGGGTTGAATACCTCATATGATATTGGTTTTAGCTTTCTTTACGTATGCCTTTAAATTTTTTTCCGTCTTTTTTTACATCCATGAACTGACCCGTTGTCGTGTCTCTTTTTACGAATCTTTGGCTGAAAGGATTGAATACTTGGCTGCGGTTTTTTACCGCGCCATGTCGTTTGTTGTCTCCAGATTTTCCGTTGCTTGCCATAACGGTTTAGATTGAATAGTTTGAAAAAGGCCCACTATCAGCGTAGCTGCGGATAGGCCGTAAAGCCGGCAAGCTTGATAAAGAGAAGGTTGGTAGTAGAAAATGTGCAGATGATGCTTTCGCAAAATCTAGGAGTAGTTTAATTGAAAACAACCCCTACATTTGCGGTAGAACAAAAAACCAACTAAGGATCGAGCAAACTTGCGTAACTCTTTCCTGAACCCCTTTAAGTTTTGCAAGAACTTTTAGGGGTTTTCTCTTTATAGTAACCTTATTCAAAGAACTGCTCTCAAATCGCCTTTAAATCAAAAGCATATTGATAACTGATTTGTTCAAAACTTTCATTGTTGTCTTTCCAACCATCTTCTTCATGACTAAGATTGACCAGTTGCTTTGTTTTCATTTTACCGAGTGTATCTACCACCATCTTCAGGGTCTCCTTTTCTGCATCATTGAACGGAGATGCTATTGCTTCTAAGCTGATAGGTTCACCGGCATGATGAAACTTTTCACCAACAAAGTCTTCAAACTCTATCTCTTCTACAGTTATATACTGCAGATTGTAGAGCTGATTATAGATGCTGCCATAGTTCACTGGGACCGGGCCGCGTTGAATTGCATGGTATTTTAAACCGCTGATGCTGACGCCATACCGTTTGTAATGACCAAAGTCAGCGTAAAACATCAGTTTGTTCAGAGCGGTTGTGAAAGGGTGCACTGTTTGTGCAAAGAACTTTACCATTGCACCAATCTTATTGATGTCCGGCGCTTGGTAGCCATTAAACTCATTAGGTACCTTTGAATGGAACATGCGGTCTTCGATGATTTCATCAATCACATCCCACCCGCTTACCGCTTCTTCTATTTTTTTTGATACTCTCCGGTATTCATGCTCCTCCAACGCATTCTTACCTATTTCCAGCAGCTTTTTAAATTCTTTCGGATCAGCGGCAAGTCTAATTAATCTGCCGTTCGTTACAGATGGGATCTCCCCTGATTCATATTGCCTATAGACATTCGCACCAAATCCCAGCACTTCACTCATCTTGGCAGCACTTAGGCCGTAGCTTTCCCTGATTCTTTTTATTTCATCTGCCGACGGGATGCCGTACTTAGCCCTGTACTGATTATACACCTGCGCCAGATTGAGGTTGTCCAGTGCATCATCCGTAAATTCTTCGTCCGTGTCCCCGCACCTGTACACGTGGTACACCACCTTGAATTCTTCCTTCCTATACGCAAGCGATCTTTCCTCTTTCACAATTGGCATGTCTTTACCTGTCAGAGGACTTTTCATACATTAATCATTTAAAGAAATACTTCATTTTCCGTTCTGCCACATGAAATGAAATACAGATTGTCTGCGACCCTGGTCGCCCCATCGAGATCTTAATGTAGATCTCTTTCTTTTTTACGAGCTTGCCGAACACCCACATGGAGGCGACACCATAAAGCGTGTCGTCGATGGGGCCTTCACAGAAGTCTTCCAGCTGGAGCTCGCTTAATATCTGCGTTCGCAGCTCTGTTGTGATTTCAAGATCCAGGACAGACTGGGAGTTTTTGCTTCGATTGTCCCGAAAGATAACTCCCCAGATCTTCAGCTTTGTCTTGAAATCGTTAAGAAAGCTTTGTACTTCATTTCTCTTTTCCATACGAAAATAGTATTTTTCGACTATTTATTCAACTAAAAAGTTGAATAGCTGCAAATATTTTGTTAACGAAACTTATTTTCTTCTCTATTCAGTGGTGTGGAAAAGTGAAATTGGAAACAGGAGAGGAGTGCAGTAATATTGCTTTGTCATTTTTAAACCCCAGTGTTTAAATTTCATTCAGCTCCTGTTAGCGCAGGGGCTGTTCTTTTTAAACCATTGTGTAAAGAACTTCTGTTCTCGAAAGCTTGCCAGTGAACTAATTGATTCAATTGTTTATGCTTCAGAGGTAGACGAAAGTATCTTTCCTCATCGAAAAAAAAAGGCCAGAGATATGCACATTGGTGGATAATTGCTGTGAAAAAATATACAATGCAGTCCAGTATCCGTTCCTGTGCATTCCGTATGCAAAAACTTTTATTTTGGCATAAAAAAATTTTGTTTCCCGACCAAAAACAACTTGTTTCACTTCGTTTCACAACAAATCCTACCTCCGCTTAGTTTTTCGCCTTCGCCGCGGATGTTGCTGTAGTTGGTACCGACACCCGAACCATATTTAAAGATGCGTGCTTCGCGAACCCAGAGGTCCATGATACCACCATCACCTACCAGGTCATCCTCCATGCTCAGGATAAAACAGGCATGGGGCTGCGGACGCTCGTAAGCCGATGTTGATTTCTTCAGTTGGCCATCTGCCTGGTCCACAAAATAGTGTCCCTGGGGCTTGCCGGTGATGCCATAACTTTCGTGCAGGCCTGTGTTGAACCACTGCGGACTGTTGGGTACACACATCTGGTTCAGGATCGAGTACACCAGTTCTTCGTAAAAAACCTGGGCGTCTTTTTCAGAGGCAAAATAGCCATAGCGTTCGCCCCATACCCGCCAGCAGTTGGCCATACGGTGAGCCACCTGCTTTACGGAAGTTTCACGGCCCAGCGAACCATAAGGCTGCGGCACGCCGGCTTTGCGAAAATATTTTTGGGCAAGGATGTCAGTGGCAATCTGGCTCCACTGCTTGGGAACTTCCACGTTGTTCATTTCAAATACCACTTCGCCGCTAGGGTTACGGATCACGGATGTACGGTAATCATACTCAAACTGGTCAAACACGCTGATATCATCACGTGTATACTTCCGGGTGAACCGGAGTCCTTTCGTTGTGGTTTTTTTTGCACTGGCCATGTCCTAAATAATTTATATTGATTGAAGTAGGTTTTCGTCCTCAAAAAAAGTTTCGGGGGAAGACGAAAGTAAATGAGTTGTGCATACAAGCAAACATGCTGGTAAAACCATTGGCAGTGCAGTTTAGGGGGTGGAAGCTAGTACCATCACAGTGGAAGTGAACTAAATGAGGTCGAACACAGGCTACACCGTTCGTGGTTTAGTTGACAATGTTGTAGGAAAAGTATTCACTAGATTGAACAGCAGGATTAGGGTCGCCATGCTGCCTAGTCTATGCGTATAAATTGAAATACACACATTCATTTTTCCGGCACAACATCAAAGTGCAGTTGCGACAACATTTTTCGCTTACCCAATTGTATTCAACAAGATTTCCAGTTCCGTTTCAATGAGTTTTTCAATATCCTTTTTAATAAGGAAGTAATTTGCTGTCAGCTCGGTGTTTGCAACAGTTTTAACCGTCGGTATCTTCTTAAGGGTTGCCTGCTCCTTCTTCAATTGAATGTGGTCATTGATAATAGCGGCATGGAAGGTTTTCAGCTTAATCGGCTGATCCGGATCGTCGGCCACCATACCTACAAATTCACCCGATGAAAGCCCTGCTATTTTGGATGCTGGTACCGCAAAATCAAGCTGACTTGACTTGCTTACAGAGGTATCGGTTCGGTTTATGGAGACACTTTCTTTGACCTGTACAATCTTACCGAACCGCTCCGACAGATGTTTGGCCGTATCACCGACCACCTGCCCGGAAATAATATTTCCGGCTATGTTCATGATAACTGCTGCCTCCTCTGCTCCGTAATCTTTTTTTAGCTGGCTTAAGTCTTGTAAACCTAAACAAGTAGCCACTTTATTGGACCGGGCTGTGGCAATCAGGCTGTCAATCCCGTTGATGAAAATAGTGGGAAATTCATCGAATACTAGGCTGCATTTAAGCTGCTCTTTTTTGTTTACCAGCTTAATGATCCGGTTCACATAAAGCGATAACACAGCTCCAAAAACCTGACCCTTTTGTGGATTGTTGGCGAGGCAAAGCAGCTTTGGCGCTTCTGGATTGTTGATATCAAGGGTAAAGTCATTGCCACTCATCACCCAATAAAGTTGTGGAGAGGAGAGGCGGGCCATGCCTATTTTGGCAGAAGCAATCTGGCCTTCCAACTGCTCCGCCGCTTTGTTCTGGTAAGCCGAGATAAAAGGGTTAATGAGCACTTCAATTTCTTTTTCTGTCCGGAGTATAGGAAAGAGCTTTTCATACGAGACCTGCATCAGTTCAATCACATGGGGCAATGTGCAATATTTTCCATCGTTATACTTTTTCAAGAACCAAATAATAGCCGTCAGAAAATTAATAGGTGACTCCACAAAAAAGTCCCCTTGCTTGGTGATCCATTCCTTGTTCAGGCCCAGGAGGATAGACCGGGCCGATTCCGTCGCATCGGTTATATCGTACATCGTGGAAGGGTCCAACGGATTGCAGCGGTGAGAGCGGGAAAGGTCATCAAAATTGATCACGTAGAAGGCCGGCGCCACTTTGTAGGCGTGCCCATTTTTCTTCAGCGTATTATAGGCAATCCTGGACAGGTCATCATATTTGAAGTCGTAAACCAGCATGGCAAAGCCCTTTTGGATATGCTGCCGGATGACATGCTGAATTACGAAATATGATTTGCCCGAACCTGGTGTTCCGGTCACCAGTAATCCCCGAAACGGATTGATCACATTGATCCAGCTCCTTCGTACTCTTCCTTTCAGGTTGTACTGTGCCGGAAGATTTATAGAGAACTCATTTTGGAGCAGGCGTTCTTCCTGTGGAAAGGTCTCATTAAGTTCATTAAAAATGTCCTTACCCATTTGTAATTGAATGAGGCGGGAAAGCCGGGTGCCACCTGTTAAAACCAGCAGAAAACCTATTACGGTTACCGTCATGTACAGAACAGCAATCGTCTCTGCATTTCCGGAAATCTTAAGTAAAATAGAACTGCACCAGTACAAGAAACAGCCGAGGGCAAGATGCGTAATGACAGAGGACTTTTGGATCGTCTCTGTCTTTTTTCCTTTTGCGCCAATGAGGGAAATCAGGAGCAAAATCAAGGAAAGCGCTTTTGTGAAATAGCTCGATTTAAATAATCCTGTGCGGCTAATATTCCCGAGTAATCTGTCGGACAGCTCACTGGTGAGTGACCACTGGTGAAAAGCGCCGTAGCACACGTAATAAAAATGGAGCAGCAGGATAAACAGGCCTCCCAGCCGTGTAAAATCTATGATCTTTTTTAGTCCGTTTTCGTTTTCTCCAGTTCCTGTATGCATAACAAAAATTGTTTTGTTTATTGATGAAGTCCGCCGCCAGGCCTCTTCTTTTTCCTAAATTCATAGGGTACGTTTTCCATCTCTTTTTCATTTTTCAGGAGCTGATGGAGCAGGTCGGAGGAACGGTTTTCGGTGTTTGCCTTCTCATTAGCCAACTTTTCTGTAGGCTGCTTTCCTGCGTCTTTTCCACTGTGTAGGAGAGAAGCAGAGGAGGTTTTCTGAAGGAGGTTGGCTCCCTTGTTTTCAGATTTCTGGACCCCCTCCAGAATACGCTTCTGAATGCCGGCGGCGCTGTACTCTTTTCCAAGATCGCTGCCGTTGAAAACGGCCTTTGTGCGGTGGTCTATGTAGGTCAGGCCGTACACCCCCTCCTGTGCGTTTTTTCTGAGCGTAACTGTTACTTTTTCACTTTTAAGCCGATGCACAAACTCCTCTAAATCTTTTGGCTTTTGGTAAAGTTGAAAGTCAATAGCTGTTTTTAGTTTCTGACTAAACGGCTCTCTTGTCACTTTGCCTTTTTTGAATTGTAGTTCTAAATAAGGGAGCGTTGGTTTAAAGGCAATGGAACTTGCTTTAATGGGAACGCCGATGGCCTGACCTCTCTCGTCAAGTATCCGGTAAAGAAGTCCATGGTTCCGGTGGATGCGGCTACCTTCTGCTCCTGCATCGGCAGTCATATTATAAAGCTTTAGCACGGCATTTAATTCAGCCAGTGAAGTATAGTGATAGTGATGCAAAACGTTGTGTAAGACGTTTGTGATAGCTCTTTTTGAATCGGTTTTGCCATACCTGATTTTCTGTATTGCGAGCAGGTCATCCCCCTCTTTTTGCACTGTTTTCTTGCCACTGGCCCTTACCAGTCCAAATGCTTCTTCTAGCTCTTTTCGGGCTTTCTGCGACTGGTTCTTGCCAATGTTGTAAGTGTTGATTCGCCTTCCGTTCTCCTGAATGGTGGTGGTGACAATATGAATATGCGGATGGCCGGCATCCCGGTGTTCATAGACAAGGCAAGGCTGATCGCCAAAACCGATTTTTGCTAAATAGGTGGTAGCAATCTGGACCAGCTTTTCTTGCGAAAAATTTTCCGTTGGATCGAAGTTCAACGAAATGTGAAGGGTGTTGGTTTTTGCTCTTGTATTCAGCTCATTTAAGGCTTTGAACCGGTGGAGCTTTTCACTAAAATTCAGGGCGCAGGCATCCTTCAGGAAATTGCCTGCATAGAGGCACGTTGCCACCCCTTTATGGACTTTCTTTTCGTTATAGTTAAGCGCCTTCGAAATGGAACCAGGCGTTGTTATTTTTGCAACCATTGCTCGTAGATTTCGTTCATCCGTACCTTGATTTCTTCGGTCTTTTTCAGCAGCGTGGCCCGCTGGCTTTCACTCATCAGTACCCACAGTTTTACCTCTGGTGTTGTATCCAGTGTGTGCAGTTTGTGAACGGCCTGATTGAAGTTGTTGCCAATCGCACTTAGCTCATTTTTAAGCCGGATCATCTCTGTCAAAATTTCATCTGCGGATTGGTTGCGGTGGTTGATAGTGACGGGTTTTCTGAGCAGTACACTGCGGGCATAGTTGCTCAGTTCTTTGCACGTTGTCTTTTGGTGATAGCTGCTGATGGTTCTGTACTCGGTTTCATTTAGCCGGATGTGCAGCCACTTGTTGCGCACTTGTTTTTTTGTTTCTTTCATCACAATACCTCTTTCACGTTTTTGTTTTTAATGTCTTAGAATTCACCCGAAACGAGTTCCGAGTGAAGGGAAAAACAATTCGTGATACAATTGAACATCTTGCCGGTCAGCGGGCACCGGCTGCCTCCTCTTTTGCCGTTGTCTGACAGCAATGCTAGGTTGTATGGAAATTGCACAGGCTGTGATCACCCAATTCCGTTAAACCTTAATCAGGAAAAGGGTTCATTGTCAATGATTTTGTTGCTCAGCCATCAGCGTAATAAGATGATCAAGCTCGACGGAATTTCCATTTATTCTGCGATTCAAGGATTGGAAGAAATGTCTCTGCCCGGCATTGTTGTAAAAGGAGAAGTGCTGAAATCAGCTGATGATGAAGAAGGAGGTGACCCAACGCTTTTTGTACGGCTGAACTCATCAGGAACAAGAATTGCCGGTGAGGAACTAATGTATTCAATCTACAAAGCTTCCTTTCCAGAAGCAAAACAACTGGTTGAAAAAATAAGTGCCAATTTTATTGCGCCATCAACAGTGATTTCCCTTGTTGCCAGGCTGACATTTGCTTCGATGAATAATGGGCATTATCCGGTGCCAATGAGTGTGAACGAGTTTCGGAAAAGAATTCAGGATGCAGATTTCAAACTTGGACTAAGGCAGCTTATTGGAAGCGACAGTGATAGTCCTGCTGAAAATATTTTTTCAAAAGCTTTTACCATTTTGCGCTCGAAAGCTGATTTTGCTGTGCCGCCAGTTTTACTTAAGTCATTGGTAAAAAGTTCATCAGAATTGTTTTTGTTGCTTCTCCGATGGGTTCAAATCAACGACCACGAACCAACAAGCGAAGAACGTAAGAGAATATTAGCCGCCTTTACAGCCCTCACATGGTTTGGTAGAGACAATGCAAAGTATGTTCGAAAAATTTGGCCTTCTCTTGTTGAGCGGGATTTTTGGAGTAGGGAGATTTTGAGTTTTCCTTATCGCAATAGTCCTGAATACATCATGTATCCGTTGGTTTCACCGGATGCACTACGAAACTACTTGCAACAAGCTGTTGTTAGTGACTCCAAATTTGTTTTATGGGGAGATGTTCGCCCAGAGGATAATGGTCCTGTGATGAAAGAGATAGCTACTCTTTTCACTACAGAAGGTGACGTATTAGAGAGGATCAATATCGCCCGTGAGATATGGGGCACATTCAGGAGTAAGCTGTTTTGGAACCGCTCCTTGCTGCTTTTTGCTCAACGTCATTACCTGAACGGAACGTTTCCTGAGTTTAATCAGATGGGAGAATTAGAAGACACCAACCGACCTTGGGATTGGGACCATATTTATCCGGAAAGTTGGGTGTATTACCAACAGAACATTAATTTAAACACCCGGCATTGGACATGGACGATTGGCAACTTCAGAGCCCTCTCCTTGGAAGAAAACAGACGAGAGGGCAACATCTATTCTCCCAGTAAAAGACTTGTTGACGAGGAACGAAAAATTGATGTTCGAGAGGATAGTTTTGTAAAAGAGAATAGTGATTGGGCATTCTGGAGCAAGATTGACAGGCGTGTCAATGACGGAGATACAGAGATGATTGAGGCTCATTTAGCAGCCGTAGTGACAAGGCTCTGTAACGTTTACGAGGAATGGTACAATGTCTTAGATGTTGGTGAGCTTTTTAGCTTTATAGGTGAAACACCCTAAGTAGCTATCAATTTTTAAATGTGGTTACATTTCTGGTTACCTGTTCATTTGGAGAGCCCAAAGCAAAGCCGTATTAAACATGTGAAAAGTTTCAGGAGTTTATTGATAGACAATCGAACTGCCTGTATATGCAGGCATATTTGCTATGCCTTGGGTCTTTCAAATGAACGGCGCGAAGTATTCGAGAAATACACAATGTCTGTGGCGCTGCTGCCGGGAATTTCTAATAAATAAGATATTTTGTTGGTGAGAGAGAGGAGAGAGCATTAGCTTTCGGAGACTGTCCACGGTTTCTGACCTATTTGATTTCTTGCACTTTGCGCACGGCCTTCATCCATATCCGCACTTTGAAAAATGTCGTCGAGGACAGACAACCACATAAGATTGCTATTTGCTATCAACAGTAGGCTGCAGCTAACGTTTGAATATCATAAATTTTAAGATGAAGTAGTGGTAGACCAATTGGCGGAACCCTATGCTTAGAAAAGAATTTGAAAACCTCGGTATGTAAGGGCCAAGGCCACCAAAAACGGAATGCTCGAGAGTTTTGCACTGGAAAACCGACACAGCGTACCGCCATAGTATTTTTTTGTGCAAATTTTGTGCACAGGACCACATCAAAAAAGGAGTTACGGCTGTAACTCCTTGATTTTTAAGTGGATTATGCCCGATTTGAACCAGCGACCCTTTGATTATAAGTAAGACGCTTACATTGATGGCCGGCTCGAGCGTTTTGCCTACGATGTTCTGCAGGCTGGTTTGGAAAAGTACGGTTTGCCCAAGCGTAGTCAAGATCATTGCGAACGTATGTCCTTTTCCACCAAATCCAAGAAATATCAGCTGAATCCAAGCTTAAAAGTGTGGTTGTAAACATCTACTATGACTTAATACGTGTTACGGCAGAAGTCATCGGCTATGGTTTCACCTATTTGCTTGTAGAGCTGCGTGAGTTGAAGCAGTTTTTTGCACGAGATGGCAAAGGCAAGATTTTGTTCAAGCTAAAATAAAGGAGAAATGGAACGAAAGGATGACCAGGGACAACATAAAAATCGCAATTGTATTCAAAATCTGGCAATGGTAAAAGATGATTAATATCAATCGACTGAATTAAATGCGATAAAGTTCATTTCGTGCTATCGCTAAAAACTGCTCATGAACTTTATAAATACATGGTAAAGTGTGGCAAATGCGTAAAACAAAAGAAGCTTACGCGCATGCTTGTGTTGCCGCTTTATTTTATTTTCACCAATTGTCCGTTTGATTCCTCTGAGTTTACCCACTAATTGCCGTGATGAATCCCGATTACAAACAGTAGCTGGAAATGCTGAAACAGCGTATCCGCACTGCCCAGGTAAAGGCAGCGTTGAAAGTAAACGTGGAGCTGATCTACCTGTATTGGGCATTGGATGCTGAAATCCTGACAAGGAGAAACCTGTCGCCTGGGGTGACAAATGGCTTCATCAGCTTTCGAAAGATTTTGGGGGTGGATTTCCGGAGGTAAAAGGATTTTCTCACACAAATTTGAAATATATCAGGCGCTGGTATCTTTTTTACCACGATCGGATTGGGCAACAACCTGTTGCCCAATTATAAAGCTTTGAAAGTGGAGGGCAAAAAACCCCTTTCACAGCTGGTTATTGCGAATGGAGAAATTGTCCAACAAGCTGTTGGACAATTTCGTCAACAAGTTGTTGACCGATTGCCGGAACTATATTCAGCTGTACCTTGAGGCACATTGACTGCAAATTATTACCCAATGCAAAAATGTAGACGATGCCTTGAGTTATCTCGCCAAAACCATTATGCTTTGATCCTTGGATCAAACGCAAACGGTTCCGTACTGACCAGCTGTATTTGCGTAAAATCAGGATGCATGGGATTCAAAAGATAATTCGATTCCTCGGGTATGATAGCAGAGGGGACCTGCAGGACGGCCGTGTCGCCCTTTTCAATCCAAGCATTTCCCAGGCTTTGTGTATAGGGATAATTGATGAACGCGTGCCAATTGGGTAATAGGCTTGACTCTTTGATACGTGTAATGGGTAACCCATCCGGTATTTGAATAAGCATGGTCCGGAAAGCTTCTTTCAGTCCAAGGCCGCTTCGGTGAACCACGTTTTCCAAGCAGGCTAACGCTCTGCTGGAAGCAGTGTAGATCATTTTTACATCCTTTGGGTTCCAACGGGCAGCGTTGCCAGAAGCATGTAACGAACCCGCGTACTTGGCCAGCGTGATACGGTATACCTGCATACTCAAGCCAGATCACCATATTCAATCCGTACCAACTCCTCATTGATCAAGTCAATGCCGGTTGCCGTGTCGAGAATGGTCTGGGGCACCATATTGCCAATGCCATAGGCTGGTTTCGTGAGCCATTCTGCAAACTCCTCAATGGATCCGAAAACCGCTGCTCCCTTCCCGTACAGGGCAAACAGCTTTAAGAGTTTTTCACTCGTGGAGGCATCTAATAATGTATTTTTCGTTAGATAGTTTTGAAACGTCTTCATACTCTTATGAAAAACCTCTTCTACCAACGGATGCGGAAGTTCGGATAAGCCAACAAAGTCAAAGATTGCCTGTGGTTTCAAGCCCTTCTTTGCTTGGAAAAGCAGGGCAATGTCATTTCGGAAATAAGGCTCGTATTTCGTGAGCACTTTATTGAAATCTTTCTTACTTGCAATTGCTGTTGCCATCGGCTTTATTGTTGTTATAAAATTATGGAAAAAATTCTATAAAAAATGGAAAAATTTCCAAAAAAGATTGCTTTTGTTGCTCTAATAAAGGCACTCAGGTAACGAAAAGAACTGCCTACCATCTGAAAACACCAAGGAGGAATTAGTGATACGCCTCCCAAAGCTGAAGGCATTTTCCTACCGAAAGTCGCGTAGGAATGTAGCCACTCCAGCAACATGGTAGAACTGTTCTTTTAGGGTTTTAAAACAGTTTACCTACAAAGCAGCGCTGTCCGCACGCCAACGCTCTCATAAGCTGGTTATCCTTTCACAGCAAGGAACGCAGGTGATCTGAAGGGATACGTTCCGGTACTCCTTTTCAAGAACATTAAAATTGGATAATAAATGTATGATTAGGAGAATTCTTCTTTTTTACCTGCTTTCATTTTTTTAATTTGTAATAGGAAGACCAGTCTTCCTGGAAATAGTCTGCAGATGATGCCTTTAACAGGCGGGTTAATCAACTGGTAAGAGTGGCAGGAAAAAAGGAACGATTTCAATTGTTGATTGGCAACGGATTGTGGTATGGCTACAAGCCATGTGAATCGCAAGAAACTCGGTAAAGTGGCCTTAAGCATATCCTACCTCAATAAATTGCCACCGCGTTGGGTGTTGATCCCAAAGAACTGCTACCCTAATGTGACGAAACACATTCAGTTTGTTTCAACAGGTTGAACCCTTTAACCTATTCGTTTCACACCAAAAAGCGAAACCTATGATGGAGTTATTTAACTTTCTTCAGTCCATACATCCAATGAGTGATGGATTGAAAGAGCACCTTGCTGCTACCCTGAAAGAAAAAAAGCTACTCCGTAAAGATTACCTTCTTAAAGCTGGCCAGGTTTCCCGGAAAATCTGTTTTATTGCCCAAGGGCTGCTGCGATGTTTTTATATCAAGGATGATCACGAGATCAGCAGTTGGTTTATGAAAGAAGGTGATGTGATCGTTTCCGTGGAATCATTTTTTAGCCAGCGGGAAAGCTATGAATCCATACAAGCGCTGGAAGACTGCCTGATCTACTACATTACTTACGAAGAACTTCAGTATATCTATCGACATTTTCCAGAATTCAACTTTATAGGACGTGTACTGCTGGAAAAGTATTATACGCTGAGTGAGCAGCGGCTTTATTCTTTACGCATGCAACGTTCACAGGAGCGATACGAATACCTAATGGAAAATCACAGTGAACTGGTTTTGCGGGTGCCGGCAAAACACTTGGCATCTTACCTCGGTATAACAGAGGTTACCATGAGCAAAATAAAGGGACGTGCCTGATTTCTTAGCCATTTTTAATTCTAATCGCTTGTTTGTCAAGCTACTTTTACTTTAGAAACGAAAACACCCCACACCATGAAACATGTTTTACTCCTTTTCTTACCAGGCCTGTTACTTCTGAGCTGTCAAAAGGCTTTAAAACCTGCTAACAGCCCTTATATTGAAACCGTCCGCAAAGCCTTAAGAGACAGTATGGGAGCGGCTGATTTTGCGGCCCTTGATTTTTCCCATGCAGCTCCCTCGGTTGTAGACAGCGTTGGTCTTTACTACTTACGAGTTCCATTTATGGGTAAAAAACCGAATGAAGATTTTGTGTTGGTAAAAACAGGCAAAACCGGGAGTATAGAAAAAGGTAGCATTGTTCGTTTGCGAGGAGAAATTCATGCTACAGGAGCCGGAGAGCAAAGGGCTGCTAGCTGGAATGGTGAAGTGGCCATTGGGTCACTGGATCGACGGAAGCTGCTAAAGTCTTCCATTCAAAACGGTTTTATCACTGCCTTCCACCAGCCGAGTCGATACCGTACCGCAACACAAGAGCCGCAGGGGCAAATGATGCCGGAAGTAATTATTACGTATTTCAAGCCATCAGGGGGTGGTGAGTTGTCATGGTCCTCCTGGTTTATGCTATATAGTTTTATGTCAGCGGATGCCAATGGCGCAGGAGGAGGTGGCGGCGGTGGATACTATAGTGATTTCTCAAGTGGGGGTGGAGGCAGTTATGAAAGTGGAGACCCTACTTCCGGTACCGGATCCACTGATCCTGTTATCCATGTAGACATGGAAACACAGGATGTAAAAGATGGTATTGACATTCAGAAGTATGTTGCTTGTTTTAACAGTGTTCCAGATGCCGGTGCTACCTGTACCATCGAACTGTCCACCGATATTCCCGTAGATGCGAACCCGAATGCCTTCTACGATTTCAACACAGGCTCACCAGGGCACTCATTTATCACCATCACCAAAAAGAACGGGTCGCAGACTGTCAGCCAAAATATTGGTTTCTATCCAAAATCGGGGTACAAAGCTTCAACCTTTGCCCCAACCGCTGGGAAATTGGTAGACAATGCAAAGCATGAATACAATGCTGCTTTGCTAATGAATATTACACCAGCCCAATTGTCAACTGCACTTATCAGAATGCAGCAGCTTTCCAATATCAACTATGATGTTGATAGCTACAACTGTGCAGATTGGGCATTGGATGTTTTTAACAGTGTGCGGACAAATAAACTTGAAATACCCATGTATGGCATTCCAAGTAGCCCTATGACGCAGGGTTCACGGACGCCCCAGGGGATTTATCATCAATTGCAAAAAATGATGGCCAGCAACCACCCGGAGAAGGCAAATATTACCATTGGAATTTACAAAGGTTATGCGGGCGGAAGTACAGGTCCATGCAATTAATTAAGTAAATTTATAAGTATGAAACTCTTTAAAATCCTTTCGCATCCCTATACGCTGATCCTTTCATTTTTGTTCATTGTAATCAGTGGGCAGCATCTGGGTGGTTTTTATGCACTATATGTTTTATTGGGACTTATGCATGGGGCCATTCATTCCGTACTTGCCTTTCTTGGTATTATCGTGTTGCTTGTCATGCATCACGCTGGCTGGTCTCAAAATTCTTTACGAAGACAAGTGGCAAATGTAACAGGGACCGCCCTGTTGTTTGCATCAGTATACTTCTTTTTTTCTAACGATAGAGCGCATTACAACTGGGGAACATTCGAGCAAGGCTTTCCAATGTTTACGCTAATGCTTTCAGCATTTATTGCCATTTGTTTTTTACTGGGTACATTTTGGAAACCGCATCCCAAAAGCAGCGTGAATCAGAACCTTCTAAGCAAAGTTTAGTACAGGTCTCTCCATGACAGTATTGTTTGTGTAGATTGAAAATTGTGCGTTATGTTCAACAATATTAGCTGGCAAGGCTACTGGGTGTGTCTTGCCCTTCTAACAGCAGGTTATTATCTCGTTATCTATCTTCTTTATTTCAGAAAGGACTTTTCAATCGAATGGAGAAAGCGTTCACCTGAACAAACAAAAAGTCCTTTCTTTTCTCACTCCTCCGTTCAGAGTGGCGTCGATGGCCACAAGGAAACATTTCAGCAATCATCCTTGTTTGGAAACCCTGTAGAAGAGTTCCAACTTCCTGAAGCGGACAGCCTTGAGCTTGTTGTTTATTCCTGTATGGATGAAATCAATGCATATCTGGCTGAAGCGA
Organism: Flavisolibacter longurius; assembly: GCA_014163555.1. GTDB lineage: Bacteria > Bacteroidota > Bacteroidia > Chitinophagales > Chitinophagaceae > Flavisolibacter. The sequence goes on along the minus strand of JACJGO010000029.1, from coordinate 40,421 downwards.
AGAAAGCAAGATGTGCAAAGGAAGAAATCATCTATGCTTTCCAGTCCATTCTTAAAAAATATCCTGGTCTCTCAACCTCAGAGTACAAAGAGTCGCTGACAAATGTTCTGGTTAGTCAGTGTGAACATGACTGCTCCATTCGCCTGAGTGCTGATGATGTGGTGCGTGTGTGGGTCCATTCGTGAATGTGAGCATCTCCCGGCCCTGCCCCGTAAGGCGGGGCCATTTATGGGAGAAGTCTTCAACAACTTCATTCCTAATTAAACTGTGTGTATATGAAAAATGTGCAGAAGGGCTTCTTATGCCCGAAAAAAAAGTTGCTACAAGTAGTGCTGGCCGGAACAATGCTTCTTATCCATGTAGTTGCCTTTAGCCAGGATGGCAATGCCGGTATCAATGAAGCCAATCAGCGGGTGAGAAGCTACTTTCAGTCAGGGACAAACCTAATGTATGCTGTTGGTGCGATTGTCGGCTTGATAGGTGCCATCAAAGTGTACCAAAAGTGGAACAGTGGAGATCATGATACAGGTAAAGTAGCTGCGGCCTGGTTCGGGAGCTGTGTTTTCCTCGTTGTCGTAGCCACCGTTATCAGAAGTTTTTTTGGCGTTTAAAATCATTACGGATGTCTGTGGTTTACAGTGTCAACAAAAACATCAACAAACCCGTAGAGTTCAAAGGGCTAAAGGCGCAATACATCTGGTACTTGGGTGGCGGCTTACTTTTTCTGCTTATTCTTTTTACTGTCCTGTATATCTGTGGTATTAGTCCATTTGTCTGTCTGGCTTTGATATTGGTGCTGGGTGCGGCCCTGTTCTTACACATCTATCGCTTAAGCCACAAATATGGAGAGCACGGGATGATGAAAAAGCTGGCAATAAAAGGAGTTCCTGCCATCTTAAAAGCGTACAGTCGGAAAAACTTCATTACAAGGTTTAAATAAGGCGTATTCAAATTCAAGGTATGGAAAGAGCGCTGGAAGAAATGCTTCCCATCATGGAGGTTGAGCATGATACCATTTTGTCAAAGCAGGGGGACTTGACAGTAGGCTATAAGGTGGCCTTACCGGAACTATTCACCTTGTCTGACAGGGACTACGAAGCGTTTCACCAGGCGTGGGTAAAAGCCATTAAGGTTCTTCCCAGGCACAGCATCTTTCACAAGCAGGATTGGTTTATTCGATCTAAATACAAGTCTGATTTTTCCAAGGAAGAACAGAGTTTCCTTTCCCTCGGAAGCGAACGTTTTTTCAATGAAAGGCCTTTCTTGGACCACACCTGCTATTTGTTTCTGACGAAAAAGCCAGTGGGCAGAAAGCAGGCAAATTCGCTTCTGTCAAATTTAATTCGGAGGAGCATTGTGCCCGAACAGGCAGTTAAGCCTCATTTCCTACAGGATTTTTTAGATGCATGCGGACAATTCAAGCAGATTGTAGAAGACGGCGGATTTGTGCGGCTCCAGCGACTTTCAAATGGTGAGCTTTTCAGCCTAAACGAAAAAGCCGGTGTGATAGAGCGTTACTGCTTTCTGCTGGAAGATGAAAAAGAGTTAACTATCCGGGACATTGAGCTTAAAGATGGTATCAAGATAGGTGGCCAGAATATACAGCTTTTTACCCTTTCCGATGCACAGGAACTACCGGCTTTTTGCGGCTCACGCATCAATTATGACCGGTATTCAACAGACAGGACGAAATTTTCAGTTGGCTTTGCCTCACCGCTTGGACAGTTACTTCCCTGTAACCACATTTACCACCAATATGTTTTTGTAGAAGACGCGCGAAAGACCCTTAACAAGTTCGAAAGCAAGCGGCTCCGGCTGCAGTCGCTGGCAGCTTACTCCCGGGAAAATGCGATTGTAAAAGAGGCAACAAACGAGTTTTTGAATGAAGCAATTACCGGGCAACGGTTACCCGTAAGAGCTCATTTTAATGTGACGGTTTGGACGGATAAGAAAGAAGAGTTGAAAGACCTCAAAAACCTGGTTTCAAGTGCCATGGCTCAGATGGATGCAGTACCCAAACAAGAAACAGATGGAGCTGCGCAGATCCACTGGGCTGGTATACCAGGGAACGAGGCAGACTTTCCCATGAACGACACTTTTGACACCTTTGTAGAACAGGCTTGCTGTTTTCTGAACATGGAAACAGCTTACCAATCTTCCCTTTCGCCCACTGGCCTCCGGTTAGGTGACCGGCTAACCGGAAAACCCGTTCACGTCGACCTATCGGATGAACCCATGCAAAAGGGTATCTGTACCAACCGGAATAAATTCATCTTAGGACCTAGCGGCAGTGGCAAATCCTTCTTCACCAATCATATGGTCCGTTCATATTACGAACAGGGAACACACATTGTTTTGGTGGATGTAGGGCATTCATACAAAGGGCTGTGTGATTTGGTTGGCGGCTATTACTTCACTTATGATGAAAAGAATCCTATCAAGTTCAATCCTTTTTATATCGGCGAAGGTGATGTTCTTGACACTGAGAAAAAGGAAAGCATCAAAACATTGCTGTTGGCTCTTTGGAAAAAGGATGACGAGACTTTCAACCGAAGTGAATACGTGGCGCTGTCAAACGCCCTGCAGCTCTATTACGAGCATTTGAACCGGAATGACGGTGTTTTTCCGAGCTTCAATACCTTCTACGAGTTTTTGCAGGCAGAATTTGTTGAAGTGCTCAAGGCGGACAAGGTAAAAGACAAGGATTTCGACATTTCAAATTTCCTCTACGTATTGCGACCTTATTACCAAGACGGCGAGTTTGACTACCTGCTGAATGCAACAGCCAACCTTGACCTGCTCCAGCAGCCGTTTATCGTCTTTGAATTGGACAACATCAAGGATCATCCTATTCTGTTCCCGGTAGTGACCATCATCATAATGGAGGTGTTTATCTCCAAAATGCGAAAGCTGAAGGGGGTACGGAAAATGATTTTGATTGAGGAGGCCTGGAAAGCCATTGCCAAGGAAGGTATGGCCGAATACATCAAGTACCTGTTTAAAACGGTTCGGAAGTTCTACGGAGAAGCCATTGTGGTGACCCAGGAAGTGGAAGATATTATTTCCTCGCCGGTGGTAAAACAGGCCATTATTAACAATGCAGATTGCAAGATCCTACTGGACCAAAGCAAGTACCAGAACAAGTTTGACCAAATTCAGGAATTGCTCGGATTAACCGAAAAAGAAAAAGCGTTGGTGCTCTCTGTGAACAAGGCAAACGACCCTGCAAAACGGTACAAAGAAGTGTTCATTTCTCTCGGTGGCATTCTCTCAAAAGTTTACCGGACGGAGGTGTCTCTGGAAGAATATTTGACGTATACAACGGAAGAAAGAGAGAAAATAAAAGTTGCTGCTTACGCTAAAAAATGGGGAAGTATGCGAAAAGGGATCGCAGTTCTCGCTGAAGAAATGAGATGTACAAAATCATAATTCCATCACATAAAAGCAAAATCTATGAAACTGAACTTCTTGCCTTTTCTGGTTATTCCGGTAGTGCTGTCATGTGCAAACTCAAACAGCCAAGGGTCCAGTGAAACAGTTGAAGGGACCTACGTGATGCAGTCTAAAAGTGAATTTAGCGTGGCAGAGGATACACTTATTATAACAACTGTCTTGGGCCAGAATGACTTGTTTTCGGTGAAGCGAAGTGTCGGCTTTCAAAGAATTACGGACAAAAGTGTTCAGGCAAAAGAACTCAAGCAAGAGATGGCCACCGCAATTTGGGAAGCGAGTACCAGCCAGTTAAAGGAGCAAAAACACGGCAGGATCTACTCCCTCTCAGCAGATGGAAACCAGCTTTCAATTGGATTATCGATCTATACAAAGCTTGCTGATAATTAATGAAAAATGTTTGCTATGAAAAAGGTGAGATTGTTTTTGTGTGTTATGGTATTCATACTTGCGTCACTTCATAGCCGTTTGAATGCGCAGGACCCAATTACGGTTGTCATTCAGCAAGGAATTAAGAAAGTGATTGTGGCTGTTGACTTGAAAGTCCAGCGCTTACAAAACCAGGTGATTTGGCTACATAATGCGCAGAAGGTTGTGGAGAATACGGTATCCAAACTTCGTTTGGATGAAATATCAGATTGGGTGGAGAAGCAGCGTAATCTTTATCAAGACTACTTCGACGAACTTTGGAAAGTAAAAGACCTGGTTAGCTACTACCACAAGGTCAGGGACATTACCAGCCGCCAAATTTTATTGGTGAAGGAATATAAAAGAGCCTGGAATGGCATACAGCAGGACAAGCACTTCACGCCGGAGGAGGTTTCATACATGCGGAAGGTCTACGCTGGTATTATGGAGGAAAGTTTGAAAAACCTGGAACAAGTCATTGTTGTGATCCGGTCATTTTCACTTCAAATTACAGATGCAAAACGGTTGGAGCTGATCAATGCTGCGGCCGATGCGATGCAGCAGAATTACAATGACATCAAAGCTTTCAACAATCAAAATGTTCAACTTTCCCTGCAACGGTCCAAAAATGTTAATGAAATAGCTGTCGTTCGAAAGCTTTACGGAATGTAGTGATTCATCTATAAAATGGAATAAAAATGAAAAGGATAGTTGCCGTCCTGGCCATGCTATGTCTTGTTCAAAATGTAAGTGCACAGACCTGGGATGAGTGGTTTCGTCAAAGTAAGACGCAAATCAAATATTTAGTGGAACAAATATCTGCCCTTACGGTATACGGTACTACAGTAAAAAAGGGATATGACCTGGTTGATGCCGGATTGAAAAACATCGGTCATTTGAAGGAGAGTGATTTAATCATTCACCGGAACCACTTTACTTCCTTGCTTCAGGTTCGTGAAGGTCTCAAGGCCAGTAAACTCGTTCAGCGGATTGCTACTTTACAGGCAGCTATTCAGAAAGTAGTTAACGAGTGTAAAAAGAAGCGTTTGGATAGGGATGAGTTTTCTTCGGCTGAAAGAAACTATTTCGCCAGAGTGCTTGGAAACATCTCGACTGAAAGTAAAGTGGTAGGAGATGAGACGGTTTTACTCACATCGGATGGGCATTATCAAATGACAGATGATGAAAGATTAAAAAAGCTTCAATCGCTTCACCAAAACATGGAGGAGTTGTATGTTTTTGTAAGGCATTTTGCTAATGATATTTCAATCGCTGCCCTGAACCGTTTTAAAGAGCGGAAGGAAGCAGAGAAAATGAGGACGCTCTATTAAGCACGTAAAACGTGATGTATGAAAAAGTTTGTTTTTAGTTTATCTGCAATAGCGATTTTGCTGCTTTCCCAGAAAGTAAAGGGACAAGCCCAGGAAGTGCAACAACTTCTTCTAAACGTAGAAAAGTTGGCGCAACTGAAAAATATTTTGGAAGACCTGAAAAAGGGTTATGAAATCGTTTCGCAAGGATACTCTACCATTAGAAACTTATCGCAGGGCAACTTCAGCCTCCACGAAGTCTTTTTGGATGGGCTGTTGGAAGTCAGTCCAACAGTACGTAACTACCGGCGTATTACTGATATTATTCGTGCCCAAATCAGCTTGGTCAAAGAGTGCAAGGCAGGCTATAGAAGATTTGTTAGCAGCGGCTTTTTCTCGACTGAAGAGTTGAAATACATAAAATCTGTTTCAGAAAATCTCTTCAACCAAAGTGCGGAGAACATAGAAGCTCTAACGATGGTACTCACAGCTGGGAAACTTCGTATGTCCGATGACGAGCGTTTGACCGCAATTGATGCTATCTGGAAAGAAGCTTCTAACCAGTTGACTTTTATTCGCCATTTTAACCAGGATACAAAACTGCTGGCATTACATCGGGCAAAAGCCTCAGCAGATGCCCAGTCGCAAAAGAGCCTTTTCTCCATTAAAAAGTAAGTAAATCATATGAAACGAAGTGTGAGAGCTATGCTTTGCATGGCTGCGGGAATGGTTTTGCCCCTTTTGTCTCAAGCACAAGCATTAGCCAACGAAATAGGCGGGCTTCAGAAGGTGTTAGAGCAGCTTTATGACGAAATGCTGCCGCTTTGCAGCCAGTTAATAGGCGTCGGTCGAGGCATAGCTGGCTTTGCCGCTACCTGGTACATTGCTTCTCGTGTCTGGGGGCATATTTCAAGAGCTGAACCAATTGACTTTTATCCTTTGTTCCGGCCTTTTGTTATTGGTTTTGCTGTCATTATTTTTCCATCTGTAATTGCGCTTATAAATGGTGTCATGAAACCAACAGTCACCGCAACGGGTGCCATGGTTTCCAATTCAGATAAGGCCATTGCTGTCTTGCTAAAGCAGAAAGAGGAGGCCATCAAACAAACCACGGTATGGCAGATGTACGTGGGAGAGACTGGCAGCGGCGACCGTGATAAGTGGTACAAATATACCCACCCAGATGACCCGACTGGCGATAACGAAGGCTGGATAGAGTCGATTGGCAACGACATAAAATTTGCGATGGCCAAAGCCTCCTACAACTTCCGGAACTCCATTAAGGAATGGTTAAGCGAGGTGCTTCACATACTTTACATGGCTGCTGCTCTCTGTATCAACACCATTCGGACCTTCTACATGATTGTCCTGGCCATTCTCGGGCCACTTGCCTTTGGAATAGCTGTCTTTGACGGATTTGGCCACACCCTGACGGTTTGGATAGCCCGCTACATCAACATTTTTTTGTGGCTGCCAGTGGCCAACATCTTCGGCTCTATTATCGGTAAGGTGCAGGAGAAGATGATTGCCATGGACATTCAGGAAATCAGTTCCACCGGTGACACCTTTTTCTCCTCTGCCGATACCGCTTACCTCATTTTTATGATTATCGGCATCATCGGCTATTTCACCGTGCCGTCTGTTGCCAATTACATCGTACATGCCGGGGGTGGCAATGCCCTCTTGCACAAAGTAAGTTCAGTCTTCAGCTCTTCTGCTTCTTCCGCTACCCAAAGCGTGATACAAGGCGGAACTTCAATGGTCAAAGATGTTTACGGCAATGCGCCGGCTGTGATGGCCTCCGGCATGGCAACCGGTAGCGCCGTGAGCAGCTATTTCAAGAACAAAATCAGTGGAGGGAAGGAGTAATGTTTCGGAAAGCAAAAAATATGGACACAGCCTTTCGGCAGGTGCGGACCTTTTCTCTGGTTGTTATTGTCTGTACTGTTTGTTTGGCGGGCTTTGTGACCTACAAAAGCTATCATCTTGCAGAAAATATCCAGTCGCACATCTATGTGCTGGCGAACGGAAAGGCTATTGAAGCCTTTGCCACTGACAGAAATGAAAACATTCCGGTAGAAGCAAGGGACCATGTACGGACCTTTCATCAATATTTCTTTACGCTGGCACCAGATGAAAAAGCCATTCAGGCTACCATCACGAAAGCCTTGTATCTCGCTGATGGTTCTGCCAAAAGCATCTATGAAAGCCTGAAAGAAAACAATTATTACACCGGAATTATCACCGGCAATGTAAGCCAGGAAGTAACGGTCGACAGTGTTTCGGTCGACTTAAATACGGTGCCTTATTCTTTCCGATGCTGGGCCACACAACAGATTACGCGGCCAAGTGCCGTGACCACCCGCTCCCTGGTGACAGAAGGTTTTCTACGGTCAATCACGAGGTCTGACAACAATCCACATGGCTTCTTAATTGAAAAGTGGCGCATCCTCGACAATCGTGACATTAAAACAGAAAAACGTTAGCCATGCTGTGGAAAAGAAAAAGGAAAATGGGTGAGACGAAGAGTGCACCGTTATTCCTTGCAAGACTGTTGATTCGCTTCAATAATAAATTGGTGCATTGGGCCATGTACTTGCAGCGTCGGTCAAACAGTCTTCCTCCACGTAAGCTAAAGCTGTTATTAGCCCTCTTTTGCCTCCTGTTTGTCTCTTCCGGCACCTATATCATTATTACAAGCGTAAAGGAAAGAACGCCGCCCTTCCGCATTACACCCATTCAGGCAATGCCGCTGGAAGGAAAACGGAACGGGCAGGGGGCAATAACACGCAGTGAGTTTGACCGAATTCATAAGCTAAGATTTACACTCGACAGTCTCGGCAAAACCAAGACCGGAAAGGTGCAGCTTGACAGTTTACTCCAAAAACACCCAAAGCTACTGGACACATTATCCCTGCTGGAAATCATCTATTTCAACCAACATAAAAAGTAAGTCTATGAACAGTCATCTAACCAATTTTCAGCGAAGACGAAAGGCACTCCTCGTGTTGCCACTTCTGGTTATTCCCTTTTTGACGATGGCCTTTTGGGCCATGGGAGGAGGTAAAATGAAAACCGATGGGACAAAAGAAAAAGAAGATGGGATTAATCTTCAACTCCCCCATGCGCAACTTGGTGATGACAAAGACAAAACAAAGCTGAGCTTCTATGAATCACAGGCAAAAGTTGGAAGCATTGCCGCCGACAGTGCCATGGAGCTCTCTTTTCAACCTGAAAAAGGGGTGCCGGAGGTTTCTGCCAGTCTTGCTAATAAGTCTGGCTACAGCTATGACCCAATATCATCCGGCTCTTTTTCAGCCAAAGACCCGGCTGAAATAAAGGTTTACAGAAGGCTGGACGAGTTGAACAAAGCACTGGCCACCCAATCGTCTTCAACGAAGAAAGAAAAGGCGCCTGCTGGTCAGCGAAAGGAAGTGCAAAACCTAACTGAAGATGTTGACAGGCTTGCTGACATGATGGAGAGTGTTCAGGAGAAAAAGGAAAGCGACCCCGAGTTAGAACAGCTCACTGGCATGATGGAGCGCATCCTTGACATTCAGCATCCGGACCGGGTGAAGGAAAGGCTGAAAGAACAATCTGTGCAAAACAAGAAAGGCGTTTACCCTGTGAGTCGTTATAAAATGGAGGTCAAAGTGTCGCTACTCGTTTCTAGAGATAAAAACGACAGCACGAAGCAGTACAACACTTTCCTGAATGAACAGAGCCAACGTGCGGAAGGGGCAACAAAAGCCAATACTGTTACGGCTGCCATTGGCGAAGATGCGGTAGCTACTGCCGGTTCTACTATCAAATTGCGCCTGCTGACAGATGTATATGTGGGCGGAATGCTGATACCCAAAGGAACGTTTGTTTTCGGTACGGCGGCTCTGTCAGAGGACAGGCTAAAAGTTTCCATTCCGGCTATTCAGTACAAAGAGAATTTATTTCCGGTTTCTCTACATGTTTACGATTTGGATGGCTTGGAAGGAATTCGTGTACCGGGTTCCATTTCCCGTGACGTGGCAAAAGGCACTGCCGAACAAAGTCTTCAGTCAGTTGGTCTTCTTTCCCTAGATCCTTCTCTAAAAGCACAGGTAACAGCAGCCGGTGTCCAGGCTGCAAAGGGCCTGCTCTCCAAAAAAGTAAAGCTTTTAAAAGTGTCGCTGAAAACCGGCTATCAGGTGCTTTTAAAAGATGAAAATGGGCAGCAATAACCATCCATCAAAATCAAATCCAGTGTTATGAATCGAATTCTGTTTGTGTTTGCAATTTTACTTGTGTGCATGGCAATTGATCTAAATGCACAATCGGTACGATCATTTGATTCTTCAGCCATTCTTCAGCCCTACAGCCTGGAAGTGGCCTATAACAAAACAACCCATTTGATTTTTCCCTTTTCCATTGTCTCCATTGACAGGGGAAGTGCAGCTATCTTGGCGCAGAAGGCCAGTGGTGTTGAAAACATCCTCAGAGTAAAAGCGGACCAGAAGGCTTTTGAAGAAACCAATCTAAGTGTGATCACCAGTGATGGAAAGCTGTATTCTTTTCTTGTTAGCTACAATCCCAGTCCTTCCTATGTCAGTGTAGACCTGGACAGTGCTTCTGATAAGCCACAGAAATTCGGGAATAAGCAAAACGGTTCAGGCACTTTGAACGATGGCCAATTGGTTCACTATGCCAAACTCTCGCTTTCGGCAGACAAGAACCTTCACCTCACCGCAAAAACAGGCGATGTAACAATGGTTGTTGAGGGTGTCTTTGTCAAGGAGAGCGCCATGTTTCTTCGTTTTCATCTCCAAAATGGTTCTAACATCAATTATGACACGGACCAGTTTCGGCTTTATGTCCGGGATAAAGCAGGGAGAAAGCGATCAGCCGTTCAGGAAAGGGAGATTATACCATTACTGATCGAAGGCGAAACAACATTTGTAAAGGCTGATAGTGCACAAAGATTGGTTATCGCTATTCCTAAACTGACGATCACCAATGGAAAGTACCTAATGGTAGAAATGACGGAAGCAAGTGGCGGTCGAAACCTTCTACTGAAGTTAAAAAGTAAACAGCTCCTTAGGGCAAAGCCACTGGATTAAAAAACGGAATGCGATGAGCGAGGAAAACATACATGAGTTGCAAGCAATGCTTGAAAAGCTGGGCTTTTCCGGAAGAACAGCATGGGAGTTAGAAGCATTTAGAAACTCAGACACACCTTCCTTTCATCTTTTCTATGGCCGCTCAGTTGGTGAAGACACCCTCTTGTATGGTTTGGAGTTTCGACGAGGTGAAGCCAGGTTTTACTCTCTTACAGGGTATGACCTTTCACTAACAAGAGTTGAAATTCCTAATATCAGCATCAGAGACATTGATGCCTTGATGCTGGAACTAAATCTAAAGCAAGTAGACAAGTATTACGACTTCTTTCTTTGTGAAAACTGGTCAGAAAAAATAACCAAAGAAGAATACGACCACATTACGGGTTACATGGAAGCTACAAATGCTGCATTGGAGCGGCTTGCCTCCTGGAAGGAAGGGGAAGAGGTGGCCAAACTGCTCATGTTCAAATACTGGCCGGAAGTGCGGTACAGGCAGCACTTTGACGATTATGCTGTCTTGGAAAGCCGATATAAGATCACCCAATACTTTCCAATTGCTCAGGAAAACGTGATAACAATAAATCAATCTTATCAATTTTTAAAACGTGTGTTATGAACCAGAAGAATTTTGAGTATTTAAAAGACAATCTAAAGTACGCCGGCTTTGGTGAAGGACTTGCCGAAGTGTTGAAAGAACAGATGAAGGTTGGTGAGCCGGCTTTCCATTTGTCCTGTGATACGGAGATCAACAAGAAAGCCTTTTCTGCAGTGCTCAGTTTTAGAAAGTCAGAAAATACGGACATGTACTTTTTCAACAGTTATCATGCGACGCTGACGAGGTCAAATGGGGAGAGGAAGGACCAAGCCTTTTATATGAACAAAGGAAAAGGTGTTACGGCGAAGGAGGCTTACAATCTGCTGGAGGGCAGAGCCGTATACAAGGAACTGGAGAATAAGGACGGGCAGAAATATCATGCCTGGCTGCAGATTGATTTCAGTAAGCGGGATAAAAGCAACAATCATGAGCTAAAACAATATCATGAAGCCTATGGCTATGATCTGAAAGAAGCATTGGCAAAGTTTCCCATCCGGGACATAAAAGAGCCGGATCTCAGTGACATCCTGCTTGCTTCATTGCAGAAAGGAAACTTGCAGGCGGTTGCTTTTGAAAAGGAAGGCGGTGCGGTGCGGATGTTTGTAGAAGCGAACCCTCAATATAAAACCATCAACCTCTATGATAGTGAACTAAAGCGGGTACCGAAAGAAGAACTGCAAAAGTACCAGGTAGAGGGAAAGGAGAAAGTAGCTGGCAAAGAAGTGGGAAAGGAAAAGGATGCCAAAAAGGAAGTGGAAAAATCAATTGCAACGGGTAATATCAAACAGCCAGAGGATACTAAAAAGGGAAAAGTCAAAGGCACAAAAGATTTGCTTCCGCAAAAGGAAGGACCGGGAAACAAGAAAGGCGTGAGACTTCATTGATGTACAAACAGTGAGCAACATGAATGTGGAAATATTGACAAAAGAGGACCTGCAGGCGTTTCGTGTTCAATTGCTGAATGACATCAAGGAACTGTTTGCTGCTAATCCAAAAGCTTCAGAAAAAGTTTGGTTGAAAAGCAGTGAAGTAAGAAAGATGCTGAAAATTTCTTCCAATACGTTGCAGAACCTTCGCATTACTGGAAAGCTGCATCCCACCAAGCTGGGAGGAATATTCTATTACAGCCAGGAAGAGATAAATGGTTTACTTGGTAAACTTGATAATCAGAAAATTGGTTGATGAGCCCTTCTACTGTTTTACACAATTTTTACTCGCATATTGTTCAGAAAGCCACAATAGGCAGTAGCCATATAAGCTTGTACATGGCGCTTTACCAATTATGGAGCCAAAGCAACTGGGCTTCACCGATCATGGTCAAACGCAAAGAGGTGATGCGGTTGGCGAAGATTGGCAGCAGTGCAACGTATCACAAGTGCATTAAACAATTGATTGAGATTGGCTGCATTCAATATGAACCCTCACCAAATCCAGCGAGGAAAAGCAAAATATATCTGACTATAGGAGATCCGCCTGTTGAGAACAGCGTCGGTGCAGTAGCGCAACCGGCAAAACAATAGGCTTTTTATGGTGGGATAAAATTTGTTTGTCATCAAAAACAGCCCTTCCCAAGATGAGGACAAATAATATTAATAAGCTTACTTAGGCGATTAATAGGTTGAATGAATAATTATAAAGCTACCTCAGCAGCAGTTAACTGTATACATAAAATATCACCAACCACCCGTTAAAAGCGACTGAAAATAGCGTATAAGCCAAATCTCCATGTGTGCACGTCAAGCTTCATCATCAAAAAGAGTTAGAAATGAGAGGTGCGATTCCAATTCTAGACATCTCTGTTTGCAATAAAATCGTCATATAATGTAATGATGTTATGTAAAGATGGAATGATACAACAATAAAAAATGGCAAAGGCACTGACGCATGTAAAGGTTTAGACGGGCATCGTTCAGGGAAAGTTGTTACGATATGTAAAATTGATAAACCTAGAATCGAGTGTATTCTTTTTCATGAAATGGTACACCGATGCGGAGGTACTGAATTAGATTGTGAAGCATTAGAGCAAACCTTTTATTCTAATCAAAATAATATGGTAACCCGTCCAAATGGTAATGACTGGTATAAGTTTATAAACGAAACAGAGCCTTTTTTAGGAGATAAAAGAGTCAGGGTAGGCGAATTTGTTATTTGGGACAGGGATACTGGAGAAGTTTGGGTACGAGCAAAAGTTGATGGAAAGGATTCTAAAGGAACCTCTTTGTTTAAAGAAACTTTCTGGATTAGCAAATAAACCATTTTTTCAATACTTGCATGATGATTTCATTTGGCATTTAAATTAATATTTGCTCAAATTAGTCTTTCAAACTCATCAACAGCATCCCTGCGCAGCCAGGGATCAATTTCATGCCTTAATACCGGTCCGTGATGTTTAACAGTACGACGCAACAACCTTGCAACATATTCCATCGCTAGGTTATGATTCTCCTTCATTGATTTTTGAAAAGCATTAGCATCAATTGTGCCAACAGCTTTGAGCATAAGATCTTTTAGTTCCTGTCCAAAGTTCATAGAGTCTGCGCTTACCTGCCAGGCTCCAGCTTCTATGGTTTCCGGCGTCACTGATGTTGGATTAGTGATATCGCGGCCCTCATTCCAGTCCCACGAAGATTCGAAGCCGGCAAGAACCCGCATTACTTCCAGCATTGCTGCCCTGCGGTGACGGAGATCCCTCCATGGGCCAAGTGTGTTCTTTACACTAGAATAAATGTCACTAAAACTGTTTTTTTCAAATATATCATCAGCCGCTTGTTTGCCCCATGCTACGAGTTGATCAAGAAAATCGTCCGGTGGCACGCCACGGTTAAAGACATGTTGTTTTGTGGCAACATAGTTCGTTCCCGTTCTTTCAGCTACTTCGTTAGTATCTAAAAATTTGTTTATTTCAAAATGCATCGGGTCATTGAATGCCTTACCCCACGTAAAACCAAAGGCCTGGAAAACAGGTGCCACGGGAGTGACAGAGTCTCCAAATCCTGGGTCGTCTTCATTAAGATCAATCGCAATCCCGAAGGCATGATTAGAGGGAAGCTTACTCAACGCGCCGCTTGTAGGTTTTCGCAACCGCGGGTTCAATGTCCCGGCGCAAGTTTTAATATAATGAAGCAACCCTCTGGCTTCAATTTCATTGAATACGCTCAAAAGCTGATCGTGCCCTCTCTTATGAAATAGCAGCTTTCCTTTGTTGGAGCCAGGAACATTTTCAAGTTGCGGTATAAAAATGGTGGTTACATCATTGAGGTCAAATCCACTTATAAATTTTATCTTATCTCCGCGCTTCCATTCGGAGCTCACAGTGCGAAACCTGATGTGGCCAAACAAAGGGTGATCAAAACTACTTTCAGCCATTATTCCTCCTTGCAGTATTAGTGTCGAAGACAACTGTCAATAGAGACATCAAATCAAATATAAAATAGATTTGTGAATGATGCAATTCAATAAGCACAGGAAAAAGATTGTTCGACCGTTCCCATTCTGTACACAGTTACCTAAAAATAATTTGTAGTTCAACATAAAATCCTCTGTTCAATAGTGTTCAGTCAAGCTGGGACAGATGATGAGTATCATTATTGTTGGTGGTGATGCATTTCGTCACCCCCAGCTTGCACCAAATCCCCAGTTGGCTGTTCGTGCTCTGCATTTTGGGCCAGGACATGTCTTGTTGAATTTAGTTCTGTTTTTGGTTTTATGTCTTTGTTAAACCTGCTGAATAATTGCTGAGTTCCCATAAATCCATATTGGTTAATGTAATGGTATATTGCATTTCTTACGTCAGCCTCTATGTTATCAGCTATTGTGGAAACCCAATAATTTAGATACGGTTCTAATTCTTTCGGCGTGATTAATCCAGCTTGAATAAATTGTTCAAACCTTTCCAAATGTGATAGAAAGTAGTCAAAGTTGTCTCTAATTGCAACTTCAACTGAAGTAAACCTGTCTTTACCATATTCTTTAGTTCGGAAACCATGATACTGCAATGCAAGTTTCAATATCATTCTGTCCACTTTTGCAAATCTATCATCATAGTTAGGTTTGTCTGGAAATAGTTCTATGTAACGTTCTCCCCAGTCGAGCATGGACATACTATTGCGAACCATTCTATCAGAGGTAAATTCTTTTATCTCTTTTGCTACAAATTCATGGCGTTTCCAAACTTGGTCTTTTGTATACCGCCGTAGTCCAACTAAGAACAAGTAAAACCCACCAATACCTCCAAATAATTTTAATAAAAGGTCCAAAGTATCCAAGAAGTCTTTGCTATGAGGATTTAGTGAAAACATTATGTTTTTGTTTTGTTTTTATACCATGACAGCCAACGTCCCACTGCTTACCGATTTCTATGGTTCAAACAAAAAAATTTTAGTCTTTTTGGCAACGCTGCTTTTTCGAGTTTGACGGATTGTTTATCCTCTCTTACAACAACAGCAATTCGTAGAGCCAGTTGGGTTCTAACTGCATTCAATATACATATTTTGTTTTTGCCTTCCAACTGCTTTCGCTTATAGGTCGCCCTTAGCCGTTCATCATAAAATACTACAACTAGTTCGCCCAAGAAGTAGGGGTTTAGCTGCTTGTTCGCCATATGCAAAACCCGTGTATTGCCTCGGATGCTTTTATCTGACTCATGCTTAAAGGGGGCATCGCCACAATAGCAAGCCAAGTTTTTTACCGCTGGCTAAACACTTAAAACCAATAGTTTGAGCAAGAAAATTCTAAGCAATCTCTTCTCCAATGCCAATATTAGACGTTATACATTTCGCTTTTCGGTTCAAATCTACAATTCGAGCAATAAGTTTTCTAATCGCTGCGTCTACCTTCTCAATACTTTTCTGTAGTCCTTTTACAGCTGACTTTTGCAACTGTTCTTAGAGACTGTTTGAGTTAATTAAGGTTTCGTAGGATACGGCTGATGGAGCTAATGTAGCAGAAGGCTTCTGCATGTTCAGGCTTTCGTTCGAAGTCTCTTGCCAATCTTCTGGAACAAAGCTCCCAGGCAAAGGTTCTTTCCACCACCCAACGCCTTTTGTGCAGCTTCATGCCATCCTTTGTTACACCAAATTGTACATGTGCGGTAATCACCTTGATGTCTTGTGTTTTTTCCACCCCTTTTTTGAACCGCCCACTAAAGTGTCTGTCAACATAGAGGCGCTCTACCCTTGCGAGCAGTGGCATCTTTTTAAGTTCCTGCTTCCACCACTTTAGCGCCGCTGTCCCGTCATGCAAAGCAGCACTCACTACTCGTACACAGAGCAGGTGGCCCTGGCTGTCCACCACCAGCAGGCGTTTGCAGCCTTTTATCTTCTTTCCGCCATCAAAGCCTACCAGCGCTATGGCCGTTGGAGTGTTGTGTACCGTTTGACTGTCTACCACCGCAAAGTAAGGCGCCGGCGCACCCCCTTTCTTTATTCTTCTGAGCATCACCACCTGATCATTCACTAGCTGCCATACACCTTCATCGGTCCACTTCCTAAAATACCAGTACACTGTTTGCCACGGTATTTCAAAATCATGCGGTACATCCCGCCATTTGATGCCACCATCACAGATGTACAAAATGGCGTTTAGGATATTCAACAAAGGCCATTTGGAATGCCGCTTTACACTCAGGCATGGTCTTATCTCCTTAAATTCTGCCTCGGTAAGGCTGCTACAGTATTCGGTTTGCTTCATACACTACTGAATACCAAACACTTTGCCGAGGCTCCTTTTTATACAAATAACTCAAACAGCCTCTAACACTCTAGCTTCATCTTTCAAGCCCTCATTTTTTAGTTCCTTAATTTGTGATGCTTAAAAGAATTCTTTTCGACCGGACTAGAACTGATACTGGTTTGGAGTCGATTTCTTCAACGTCCAGCCCCACTATTGCCACTACTCTTGTCGGCTGCTGGTTCTCTATCTGTATGTTTTAATTAATATTTAAATTTAATTGACGTTCAGAGTTTCGATAGAGAAAGAAATGTAGAAAAAGTATTGCTTAGAAATATCATCAAATATATTGTGATGTTGGTCTCGGACTTGCCGTCATCAAAAACCAGTAAAGGCTCGAAAATTACCGTCAAGAATTTTCAATGGACAGTGCTAATAATATCCTACAAAGCTAAATGATTTTGGTTTCATGGAAACCATGACCCCACAAACATCAATACCCGCTGACAAACCCGACGGAATACAAAGTTTACTTGTGAATTTAACGGCACATTCTTTAAATGAATATTTAGCATCTGCCTTTTGTTTTTCAGGATCTATATGTAGAACCTGTTTAGAGTTTAACAATTGAGTTTAGTTTTAAGAAGATGACAACAAAAGCCATGAAGTGGTCAGCGATCCAAGTGTTTATTTTGGCTTCATAGCGGACCAAGAGAGTTTTAAAGCCATCGATCCAGGCGTTTGTTCTTTCAATGACATATCGTTGTTTGTAAAGTTCCTCATCGAAATAGACATAGTTTTCCTTGAGCTGTTTTTCACTTCGTTTGTTCTGGTCAATATTCACTTCAATTTCTTTTTCGGCACACACCAGCCGCAAGTCTTCTGCATCAAAGCCCGCACCAGCATTCATGAAGACGCACCGAAGGTCAATGCCTGCTTCTTCTAACAGGGAACATAACTCTTTGAACAATGCTTGGATGTTATAAAGGTCGTTATGATTGCCTGCCTTCGGGGTCGCCATTGCCAAAGGCTGGCCTTCATTGTCGCATAAGAGTAGCGCATTGGTGGTTCTGCTCTTCTTTCTGCCCTGATAACCGATATGCTCTCCCTGTTTTTTATACAAAGTCTGCGAACCATCCAACTGCATGCAGGAAAGATCAAGCCTGTGACGCTGTGCCTTCAGCAGCGTTACCCATACCTTTTTCCACGAGCCGTCCTTTACCCACTGCCGGTGGTGGTGATACACACCTCCCCATGTAATTGCATCTTTCTCAAAGAACTCACCCACCGGCAAAAATCGCCACTGTGTGCCGGTTTTCAGGCGGTGTAAAATGGCACGGACAACATCTACTAAGCTGACTGCCGGTTCGGGACCCCAGGTCCCTTTGCTCAAATGCGGAATGATCCACCGCTCTATCATATCTTTATCAAGGACTTTCATCGTTTTTCAAGGACTTTTTTGTTTCGCAACTCAAAAATCCTAAGCGACCGGAAGTCCTTCTGTTAAAACTCTAAACAGGTTCGTATATTGATTCCCGACTCTAAACTCATTCCAGAAGAAAGTTCTACCTCCTTTTTAACGCTTGTGATAACAGATAATTCATTTGAAGAATTGTACTCTAATTCAAACGGAATTACGTTCTGCAACTTACCAGAAATAGTAAAAGAAAATAATGATGAATCGGTAGGATTAAAATTCAAGCAAACTTCCCAATCATTATATTCTTCGATATGAAGACGTTCAAGCTGGTATAGATTCACTTGCTCATTGTTGTAAAAACTATGAACTGATTTCAGGTTTTGCCTTTATCAAATAGTACAATTCGACCCCCTTCTATTTTTCTTATCTCTAACCCTTTTTTAGAAAAATGTTGTATAGCAATTTCCCACATCCTTTTTTGTAAGCCTGTAGCGCTTATTTGCTTAGAACGGTAAACAGCTCTCCACCATTGTTGCTGATAACGATAATAGAGATAATTAGGACCATTTTGAAAATCAGCAACCACAGATAGCATTTGGGCAAGAAATTCGGACATGTTTATTGGAGCCGCTTCATTTAACTGCCTAATCAAGAAACCTGATGATTGAATAATAATAATCTTTACTGTTGCATTTACGTTACGAATGGCTATCGAATTGGCTTCAGAGATGACCTTAATCCAACCTTTGTCGAGTGCAACGCTCAAGCCAACTCTTTTAATTTGATTATTAACTTTAAGCCGTAGGATTGTTTCAGTGCCTCCCAAGAGATAAAACGAAGTGCTCCATTGGGCCATTTCCGTCCTTTGATGAAGTAGACCACTGTAGGCTGCTGCAACTGCTGTATCGCAAAATAAAATGCCCGCTTACGCTACGCCTGATCCGCAAATGGCTGAGAGCACCGATTCTAATTGATGGAAAACTCACCAAGTGCAGAAAAGGCGTTCCGCAGGGTAGCCCCTTATCTCCACTCTTGTCCAACATCATGTTGCATGAACTGGACACAGAACTGGAAAAGAGGGGATACCGGTGGGTACGCTATGCTGATGACTTCAGTATTTACACCAAAAGCAAGTATGAAGCACAAAAGACAGAGAAAGTCATTGTGACTTTTCTGAAAGAGAAGCTGAAACTTGTGGTAAATGTTGAGAAAAGCGGCACCCGCAAACCGGTTCAGTTCACCATACTAGGGCACCGGTTTGTACCCACGTATCAGAAAGGAACCAAGGGCAAGTACCAGTTGGTGGTGAGTGAGAAAGGGTGGGATAAGCTGAAGCAAAGCCTCAGAGCCATCACCCGCAAAACGGCTCCGCTAAGCATCGCCGAGCGCATACACAAGCTAAAAGAGGTGGGCAGAGGATGGCTCCAATACTTCCGCATGGCAAGCATCGTGGGCAAACTCTGTGACCTTGATAGTTGGGTGCGTAACCGGCTACGCTACTGTACCTAGCATGACTGGAAGAAACCCGAACGTAAACGGAAAAACCTGTTGCGTTTAGGGGTAGACCAGCATCATGCCTATACATGGAGTCGGACAAGAATGGGCGGTGGCACAAAGCTTAATACTGGTGACCACTATTACGTTGGAACGGCTAAGGAAACGCGGCTATGAGTCTATGCTCGATTACTACAGACAAGTATCTCCAAGACTTAATGAACCGCTGTATACGTGACCCGTACGTACAGTGGTGTGAGAGGCGCACCCTGTCACCTACCAGTGGCAGGGCCGTCTACTCGATTAGCTGACGCCTTTCTTCCGCTTCAATGCAGCAAAAGTTAATCGGCAGACCGCAAAAAAAGAAAAGGTATTAACTTTGGAGCCTTTCATTGCCTGGCATGTTATAAAAGAAAGCAAGTTTTTCAGATAGATAAAACCACTTTTGGACGGCATCAATGTATTCTTCAAGATATGTAAACAATTTATCTCCTTGGTTGAGAAAATCTTTTTTTATCGAAATTGCCGGTTTTGTAAGATCACGGAAAATTTTTAATTCGTCGAGGCCTGGAATGAGTTTAGATGCAATGTATTCTAATAACTGGAAGATTTTGTTGTAATTAAATTCATCTTCTTTTGGCTTAAAAATTTCATCAAGTAATACGTTTTTTAAAAGGGTTGTAGTCAAATTAAGCATTTCTATTGATAAATTAAATTTCTTTACAGTTAGCTCAACAGATGATACTAATTGTGAAAGGATAGGATCGGAAATTGTTGTTACTAAATCTGAAGGCATACCAGAGTTTAATAAATTGGCTTGTGCCATTTGAAATTGCTCTAAAAGATTTTTTGTTTCTTTCATGGAACTATCTGCCTCGTTGCTTAGATAGTTTACATATTCCGTAGCATTCTTATTAACGGTAGTAAGCAGTTTCATGCTTTTGTCAGTATAGACTATCGCTGTTGCTATAAGTTTTTTTGATGCATCAGCTTCTGCTTCATTTAGTAGCTTATTAAGCTCGCTCATCCTTTTTACGAAAAAAACACCATATTCATTTGAATTTTCCATAATTACCATGGTTTGATGTTAATAATTCTTTTATTCTTATAAGTCATACCAACAACAAGTCTTTAAAACAATAAAGGGCAAAAATTAGAGTGTTTCTAAAAAAGGTATCAGCTAACGTTTAGGTATTTATGCAGGGGTGGGATTGGCAGCACTCCTGCTGATTGAAAATATGCAGATGCCGTGATATTCGTCCGCTTAATTTATAACGTCCTGCCACACTTGCATAAATACCCATGTTGTGTGATGTTACGGACAGTGAATTATATCATTCTTTATTATAGCATTTTCACACCAGGAATTAAGCCTCACAACATAAGCGTCCTTGCTTATCTTTTTTATATCTGGTAGGGCTAAAAACGCTTCCCTTTGTCGTACAAAAGGTCCTATAACTGTCCTATATGCGTTGTTCTTTCTGTAAACATCAGCAGCATAATTCATTTTAATGGCTTCTGAAACTTTGTCTTTTGCGTCATCAGCATTTACAAAACCTCCAGCTATTATCACCCACTCTGTCTCTTCTCTTTTTACTTTAGGGCTTTCAAAGGAAAAAGTTGCGTCTATTTCGTTATTTCTTCGAGTAAGGCTATCTAAAATTTTTGCGCCTGCTGTATCAATATTAGAATTTTTGAGGCTATCAATTCTCTTATTATTGATTTTAAACTCGATATACCTTGGTTGAATTGTGTCCCTATACCTTTTCCATGAATCTTGCATAGCTCCTTCCGGTGACACAATAGCAAAATATTCGCACAGTAACCAAGTTTCCTCAATTCCATTCGCTTTTGTTACAGTAGTAACATACTTGTCAAATACATCTATTTCTTTCAAATCCTGTTCTCTTTCTCTAAATGCATCATTAACTATCGAGGTAGACAATACAATTGCAACTGAAACAATAAACCATTTACCTAATTCAATTACTTTATCAAGTTTCTCCTTCTCTATAGTATTTTTCTTGACCACAAAATAGATAAATACTATTCCGATGAAAGAAATTATTATGAAGAATATTCCCAAGTATAAGGATAAATTCCCAGTATTAGAGAACATTGAATTTAGGATTTAATATCACACAACAGTAGTATTAAGGTATTAGCCGAAACTTCTCTTTTTTTCTAAGTTGTTCATTTCCATTACTTGCTTATTTCGTTTTTTGTATTAAGGCGTTTCGTTAATACAACTCAGCCCTCCCAGCATAGGATCAAGGCTCCGAATGCTAATAAAGGATTTGCCGCATCTAGGCAAGCCAGCCTTGTTTCGGCTTAAAAAGGCCACTAGCCTTATCGAACACGGATATTCCTAAGTGCTCATCCGCTTCCGCCTTAGCCAGCATCGTCTTCAAAGTCGCACAACGTTCAGCATATTTGGCTTCGCCGATTTTGCATAGTGCGCTTATTTTCCCCTGAACCGTGTCAGCCGAAGAAAGAGCGTTCCGAACCTCGGTTTTCGTGCCCCGGCCTTGGTGATGGATGTCTGCAATCGCAGTGCATATTAGATCTGAAACACCGTTTAGGTTATACCAGACACTGTATGCGTTCCTCAGCTTCCTCATAGTTATCTGTGCTGCGACACTTACTTGCAGCTGGTTGAATGCTTCGTCCGAATTCGCTAGATGGACGAGTCGAGCAGAGGTGGATAATTCCCTGGTATCAATGGTTGTGCCATCGGCGTTTAGGTATGTCATAAAATCCTTCAGATTCTGCTCACTCGAGTGGTTAGGCCGCGGGTATTGATTCTCAACGCTGACCGTGTGAGTGCCGAGGTCACGGTGAAGAACGCCGTCGACCAGCTTCAAGTTAGGAAACAACGTTTGAAACGTGGAATTCTCGGCTGCCGCTCTCCTAAACAAAAGGATAAGATTGTCATTTGGAGTGTGAGCAGCAAGTTGAAAAAATCTGAAGGTGAATGCCGCACGGTCATAAGTGTTCAGCCGATTGAAGTAACCGTTACTTTCACCTGCTGAGATGACACCGAGCATTCCGGCCACAGTTTCGTACTCTCCGGCAAAGGCAGCAATAGTGTAACGTGGGCCATTAAGCTTGCTTGTTGGCTGCCAAAGTCCTTGAAGCGATTTATACTTTGTATTGCTTGCAACATAATACTCTGCGACCTCCGGAAGCTTTGCAAAATAATCAAATTTGCCAGCTGAAACAGTTACCTGTCGAATTGACGGCTCTGGTTCCACGGGCGTGAGATTAAACGTAGTTACAAAATCTGTAACAGACGGAGCCTCTGTTTCTGCATCAGGCACCTTTGCAGCGGGAGGAAATGTGCCAAAAAACAATCCTTGATTACCACCGTATGCCCCCTGAAAACGTGCAAGAAAATCTGTCGGAGTCTGCCGAATTACAACATCCTGTGTGTTTGAGTAGTGGTAAACATGTCCTTCAGAAAAAATGCCAACATGCTTTTTGGGAACGTTGCGCATTGTATGCGTGGTGAGATTGACGTTCGACTTGTCGGTGACGAACACAATCTTCATGCCCTGAGGTGCATTGTTCCAATTGTCTACTTGCGGACACTCTGCGAAGAGATTCTGGACACGTATGCATGCGCCGGGATGGCTGCCATTCTTGTGCGTTTTACAGTCGTAGCCTGAGTCTATTTCCAGTACGTGACATACAAAATGTGCGCAATGGTTCTCCTCAGCTCCAATGAACTTGTTCTTGCAAAAGTCTGCAATCGTTTTGTTTAAAGTTTTGGTTAGTTTCATGGTTGACTGGTGATTAAATTGATTAACTCGTCGGCAGCATCTACAGCTTACCGATAGCCTGGGAATACAAGCGTTCAAACAAATGTGTTCTTTCCACTAGATCGATATATAAGGACAAAATACAAGAGTATATTCCGCCATTTTGCCACCGTAAAAAATACAAAACCGAAAATGCGGTGTGTAATAGATTAAGCTGAATACTGCTCACTGTTTGATGCTGTTTCTTGCAGTCTGTAATATCTATAAAGGTATGGAACGAAGTTTGCCTTGCACCTGTGCAACTATCCCATCTTTATTAACAATCCATGGTCGATGTGGATCATCATTTGTTTTGACGACGACTTTTTCTCCCTTTGAAAGCATTCCATCTTGAGGGCGGCCTTGTTGTATTCCAGAACAGAAGAAGGGCATGTCTTCTTCTGCTACATGTGAGAATAAGTGGGGCTTCGAGGTAACTTCACAATGAGGATAACGCTGTTTTAGTTCGTCTGTGTTGTCCATTATTAGTAGTTTGATTTGAAATAAATATATATTAAATATTTGATAACAAGACGTCAGGATACTAAATAATATATTATTGGTAGGTTTCGTGTAGGGTAGGTGTATTGTCCTTAACTTTTTCATATGGCCGAAGGTGACACATCGGCCACGCAGGATATCCAATACACGGATTTGATGATTGTTTAAATCGAGTAATCTGCCTAAGTAATCACTTATATCATGAGGTTTCTTTGCGCTTTTGTATACACAAGATCGCTTTCGTTTTCATCAAGCTCGTCGCTTTATATGATTAAATTATTGCATCAATTGAAATACCTGCTGTAGTTCAAAAGCAAAATCTTTAGTCTTTTAATAGCTGATTTATGAGGAAATTCATTTCTCAGTATTCTTGAAAACTTCTGTTTTAAAAAAATTCAAAAGTTTGTTTATTCTAATATAAAGCTTAATTTAAGGCCATGAAATTAACTGCGCTATGATAGAAAACTTGTCGTAGTCTTCACTTTAATTTCACCTCCCTATTTTTAATACTCACGATTGTGCTCATAGAAACAGTGCGTTTTTTCCGTAACTATTGATATACTTCGATGTTTTTCATTGCTCCTAGTTCCTATGATTAACTTATAGCGAACATGCAACTTCTGTTGAAGTTTTGCTTTTGCAAATGATTGTTTAAGCGGTATAAATAGTTATGAAGAAAATGAAGAATCCTAAAAATTTGATATTGACTGTATCACAGTCGCCCTCTGTTCAAAAATCACTTACAAAAAAACAACTAAACTGCAAGTGCTTTCACATCAACTCGTTAAGTAATCGTTGACTTCAAACAGAATATTACTCTTTGATAGAAAAGCTCACCTTGAACACAGTATATCTGCAATACTTCTCTTATATGTCAGTTATAAGCAATAGAATAAAGGTTTTTTTTACAGTAGTTATCTGTATTGTTTTTGCAGTTATCTTATTTGTTTATTGGACCAGAAATAGCGGAACTGGATCAATCAATGATATAGAAAATGATATAGAGCATTTCATACAAATTTGTACGAAAGAAAATAGATACAATGTCAACTTAGAAAGAATAACAAAAACACAATACCATATAAAAAACAGCCATTATGCATCACCCAGTTTGAAAAGCGACTTTGACTTATTCAAACAAGCTTGGGAAAACAACGGTGAGCTTTCTCCGAAAGATTCCAGTACTTGGCGTAACAACTTAACTGTAGACATCGTCCAAATTAAGACAGCTAATTATAACTTGGCTACCAACCAAGCAATATCGTTAGTAATTATACTTATAATTTTCGTGTTGTTTTTTAGCCTTGCAAGGCACACAGATTTTTTAAGAGACTTAGTTGGTAATTGGGATAATATCAATCGGGAAAATATTTTCCTGGCATTCCAAAATGCCGATGGTGAAGCTAAACCTCCTTATTCATTAGCCCGTACACAATTAGCTGTTTGGACATTTATTATAGGATCGATATATATATATGCAATTCTGTGGGACCGACGAAATTTCAATGCATTAAACCAAACTGCTCTGATATTAATGGGGATTTCGGCAGCCACATTTATTACTGGAGCAATCTTTGACCTCACTGAGATCAATCAAAACAAGCCCCGTGTACAGGATGAACCCTCGGAAGGTTTTTTCAAAGATCTTCTTTCTGACAAAAAAGAAATATCAATACATAGATTTCAAAATGTTGTCTGGACAATCATTGCAATTATTATATATATTTATAAGTACAATAATCCCGGCGATAAGTTAAATGAATTGCCAGAGTTGGATGCTACGATATTAACATTAAGTGGCATTAGCAATGCAACTTACCTGGCATTTAAAGCCAGAGAGAACACTTTTCCTATAACCCTTATTACGTCCATTCAAATAAAGCTTCAATTTGATACCACGGTCCCCAACAGTATTGTTCAAAATATTCTTAACTCCTCTCAAGGGCTTCGTACTGCTGTTGTAGAAGTAAAGTCGACCAGCACAGGTGATCTGGTGCATGCAGTTCCCCTTTCAGCTAATTCAAAAACTGATTTTGTTGTGAATGTACTAGAGGCGAATAAGTATAATAAAGTAAGTGTTACTTGGAAAGGAAAGCCAAATCCGAGCGATACTGTTGACACTACCCTAGTAGGCGAAAGTAATGAAGTAATTGATAAAAGCGGGCAGATAATTACAATCCAGTTAAAGGTACAGTAATTATAAGTTCGACGCAGGTGGGCATGTATCGGAGATGTATATTTTCAATCGTTTGTGAGATTTTAAGCATTTATACCTTCTTCAAAATATCAAGCTGCTGTATGAGGCAAACATTTTACGCCCTGCTTTTTCAGACTCTCGTGCTAATCACACTTACGTTCCTCTCTTGTATGAGGCCCCCCCAACGGGACCCATTTACCATCAATGATACCATGCCGGGTACGGTATGGCAGTACGCTCAAAGTACAACTGACTATCGAAGGAAAATTGAACCGGGGACCATCATTCATATAGATTGTTTTACTGCAACCCAGCCCTACGGTCAATCAAGCTTGATGCCGCTTCATTACGTTTTTGATATACCGGTTAGAATGATTGACACAAAAAAGAAAGACAAAAATGGTGTGACACTAGGAAAGTTGAAAAATTATGAAAAAGATTTTTTACTAACTTATCTCGCGACTAATAGCAAGAAAAATTTTGGAACCGTTCCTCCGGAGTCCTCCTTGGTAAACCTGTGGAATTTTTTAATGAATAATTTATGGGTGATCCAGGATACAAAACCGAACGCCTTAGCCAAAGTTAAAGTTGACTATACGTCTCTTAATAACGATTTGTTAGCTAGTGATAGAACTTTTTATGATCAATTGATTGCTTTAGACAGGACGACCCAGGAAATCGTTGTACCCCGGCAAAGTTATCCCGACCACCAGCGGAGTTTTTTTGCTGAAAAACTCGTGGGAAAAAACAATAATGAAATTTTTTACAGTCCAGCTTTAGAAGACCGCTTTTTTTCTTACGTGTCGTATTCGGTCTTTGTTGACGCCGCCTTTTATTCTAAAAATCAATCCATAACGCAACTTGCCAGCTGGTCGATACATGATTGGATTTACTCTGGAGTGCCCATGCATGATGAAGACAAGGAACGAATATTAAAACGCATAAAGTTTAAAAAATACGGAGGCAGCTACTTAATCGTTAACAACGATACGGAGCCTGGCAGGAGAGTAAAGTATGGGGCTTCCAGCGATCTGATGCTAATCGGGTCGGGAGATAAAAAAACAATTGTAGAAGAAGATCTTACGAATATTTTCCCCCCCTCGGTCAAACGTTTAATCTTCCGGAAACCATAGCCATCACCTTTAACCCACTTCCATGAAATTTTTTGTTTTAGGCAATCGTCTCGAGCTGGAAGAAAGCAAAGAAACCCCCCTTTTATGGCAGACAAAGCCAGTGGGTACTGTGATGCTACAGGCAAACAGTCTTCGTATCAACATTACCGAAGACGTTAATTTTTCTGGCGCCAACGCCGTGTTTTCTGTCATGGTAAAATCAGGTGCACAGATCCGGATTAATGTTGCCTCTCGCACCGGGTCGTACACGGGAAGCCTAGCTGTCACTTTGTACAAGGTGGCTATAACCGGTATTGTTCCTGTTTTATCCGATCGTAACGAAGTTAATTTTGCTATCGCGGTCAATGATTTATTAAACAAACTCGTTTATGAAGGAACCATTGGGAACAATTTTGAACGATACGCTACGATTCACCTAAATGGTGTCATTGATCGTATCGGCGTGAAAGCCATCACTATCAACTTGGCCGATAGTTGTATCGACTTATTTATCCGGCCCGATCAACATTATTCCATTCGAGATTCCATTCAAATCAAAGCAGGTCCAACGGGGGGAGCTAGCGGCGAATCCATTGGATTTGATCAAAAAATGCTATTTGACAGAATTCGTATATCCTTGTCTGGTGGTTGCTTCATTTTTGTTGTGCCGGAAAAAAACTATCTACCTGTATTTCCTGATGTTATAAACATGAGTCAGGAAATGACTACAAACAAAAAAGAATTACAGATTAAGTACCAGTTTGCTTTGGCCAATGGAATGGTATGTCTGCAAAAGGAGCCCGACGAAGACGGCATGGCCTTTTGGGTAAGACACCTGATTCACCAAGAGGACCCGCTGCTAATTATGCCAAACATTTCGGACAGTAACAGCTATCCCACGGTTGTAAAAACCAGCGTAAATAGATTTGAATTGACTTTCCGAAATGGCTTGCAGTCCTTAATTGATCCAACTCCTGCGAACCGATTTGAAAAAACAATTCAAGGCCTTTCGCTGGCCGACGTCATGAACGCCACCTTGCATGAACTCTCTTACGATACCATCGACTGGGATCGCAAAGAAAAGCAGCTATTCGGCGTGAACTTAACTGCACAAAATTCAGCCGAATCCCTAGACTCACCTTTCTGGCTGCCGCCAGATGGAATCGTAAAGGTGCAAACATCAACACCTGACACGTTGCATAGCCTTACGAAAGGTGCTTGGTTAGAATCAAAAAATAGGTTTTCCACCACGCCATTGAAATGTGCACTGCGATCAGAACCTGTACAATTAGGTACTGAAGATATTTATCACGTCATGACACTGGAGTTAGATCCTGCGCAGTGGGACCTGTATTCGCAATACGAGGAGAGGGAAAGTCGTGCTGTGACCATTGATACCACACCCATATTTCACATCGATAGTCGCAAGTTTGTAGCGCAAAATGCAGAGCCATTGGTGTTGCCGGCAACTGATTATCTGCTTGGCGCAGCAAATATTGTTGACCCTTCCGGTAAAAAAACCACCGCCGTTCCCACTGCCATTCAAAACAAGATCGCTGCCATCAATAAAACATTAGCAAATTTCAGCGCTGAAGCTGTCGGCCAAGAACATGTGCAAGGGTTTCTGCGCAGCTACAAAGACGATTCTCAAAAGGTAATTGTTGATACTGTTTTTCTTTACCCCCCTCCCAAGGCAAGGACCATTGCGGAGACACTGCCGGCGCCGATCCAGGTGAGACCTGGAGTTGTAGATTTCAAACACGGTAATTACAAACATCAGAAAAATTCACTGGCAGTTGCACCAAAAACTGACGTACTTAGGATGGATGATGGATTGGTGCAAAACATTGCAAACCAATTGCATCATCTTTGGAACGACTATCTGTTCCTTGCTGAAAATACTGTGGATGCTTCTTTGAAAAACGCGGCCATCGCCATCCAAAAAATTCGCATCTACCTTGAAAACCTTACCAGTGAACAGAACATACAAACACTGCGTGTCCGATACAAGAACGAGGTTTACTACCGGTTAAAACTGGCTAGAATTGCTCCTAGTGAGGCAAATAAGGCAGAATTGCTGCATCGGGTGAAATCGCTGGTGAAAGGAAATTTGAATGCGATTCCCGGGCTTGGCAAGCGACTAAAAATCGTGCAACAGCAGGTGGAAGAAATGGGGATGGCAAAATTCATAGCAGTTTGGGATCGCAACTGGGATGAACTGACAACAGAGACCGATAAAATCTTGTATGCACTTTTTGATTCAGTGTATAAGCAGTTTGACCGCAGTGTGATCAACAAACTACTGGAAATACTCGCAACAACCGACGCAACGCTTACAGGCATCCGTCAACAGGCAAAGCTCATATTCGATTACCTGAAACTAACAGAGGCGCAGATAGATGCGTTCAAGGCAAACCTTGACCAGGAGATTGATGAACTTGTAAGTTCGGTCATGCAGGGCGTTGATCCTTATGTTGAGGAAGTGCGTGATCTCTGGGACAATGCAACAGCAGGTTGTGATGAAGTATCACTTGACGAAATGAAAGCCAACTACGGTGTGCGTTTTGGTATCAACACGTTCAATAGCCTACTAAAAGATCTGAAAAGCGACAATTCCGCCATAAAAGATCAGGCTAAACGTATCGTGCAATGTCTTGAGAGAAAACTCAAGCAAAAAATCAAGGAGGGCTTGCTAGAAGAGTGGAAAAAGCTGACTTCGAAACCTTGGCAGGAAATCGAAAAATGGCTTATCAAAACCTTTGATGCTTATCAGGAAGATATCTGGAACTTCTATTCGTTCATAAAAAGGGTGGAACAAGCCAAGGCGAAGATCGAGGGATACCTTTCCCTGATCAGGAAGATCAGCCAGGTAAAAACGGCTGGAGAATTAAAAGCACTGAAAAACGACGCAGGATTCAAGGAAATCTACAATGAGGCATCTGTTATTATCTTGTACGAATACGGTGATGATCTGAAGCGACTCGAATCAATCGGACAAGCTGAATTCAACGAGCTTGTAAACAAACACTGGGAGAAAATTGTATTTGTAGCAGACACGCTTCAAAAACTCATTGATGAATACCATTTTTGGAAGGGGATCATAACAAAGCTAAAACTTGCAATCGAAGATGTAAGATTTACCATTACCGGTTTTATTTCCGATTTGGAGGATGATGCGCAACGTCGCGCCATGCTGCGCATACTTGTAACGTATCTTCTCGAGAAGTACCAGGTAAATATATCCTTACCGGATTTGCGGATCGATCCCCCTCAATATATTGTCTACAGTAAACACCTGTCGTTTAACACAAGTCCTGGTTTCAAGCAGCAGATGGAAAACCTGCTTAAGAAACTGCATCTGCAAAAGCTGGTGCTGTGCAAACTTGGTAGTGACAAGCAATGGGATCATTCCTTCAGTGAATCGTCGGTCTATATTCTGAAACTGGGCAACGATATGAATATGCCCGCTATCCTGCGTGAAATCAATAATAGCAACAAGAAGCCAGGACTGCAGGATGGACCGTTCAACGATCAGCGGCCCAACACAGATACAGACAGTCCACTGGAACAATTAATAAAAGATCTGCATCTTGACCTCCTTGATGCGAAATGGCGTGGCGTCTTTATCTACAAACCTTTTGCCGATATCCGAAACGATGCCTTATTGCGGGACCTGATCGGAAAATCCAGTTTACAAATGGCTTTCGCAGCCATCGGAGGAACGTCTTATGGAAGCGCCTCAAATTTGGATGTGCCCTTTAATATTTATGCAAGGGTGAAAGAGAATGCTGAGAAAATGGATATTGACTTAGGAAGCGGAGATGAACGACCGGATTCTCAGCTTACACTCGTAAAATTCGATGCGCTCGTTAAAAATACGAGGCTTGAAAAGGGTGAAGTTTTGTTGCAACTAGACTTTCAAAATGTTTTCGGTAAAGAGTATGAAAAGGACAAGCAAAAGATCATGATCCGTGGTACCATTCCGGCCCAAGCAGCCGGTGATAATACACCACGGGATTTTGAATTCGGTGTCACCTTTCATCCCGAAAAAGTACTTGATGAGTTGCCCGGTTTTTTGGACACACTGCAGTTGCGCGGCATTCGTGCGACAAGGCAGGCAGGAAGATCGGTGCTGGAAATAGATGCGACGTTGAATTTCAAACCGTTCGAGGCAATTGTTAACGTGCAAAAGCTGGCGCTTAAAAACTTTTACATTATACTGCCTCCATCCAATAATGGCTCAGAAAATCCTGCAGGGAAACCAAGAGGAGTAAATTTTGACATCGGCGCTATTGAATTCATTATCGATAAACCAAGGCCTATCGATTTTGCTGGTATCGAGCTTCTTCCCAAAGGACTTGGATACATCAAACGATATGAAGGGGACCTTGCCAGAAACTTTGATAACAATGTAATCTGGATCAATGCACAGCCGCCGATGGGTCATTCATTCACCTATTTGAAACTTGATGTTCAGTTGGGCAAACTGCCTTCCTTGGGTGGTGTGAATGCAAAGGACCTGAAGTTTGAGGGTGTGGTTGGCATAAAGGTCAAAAACAGTAAGCCGGATCCAGGAAAGCCATTTTTTGGTCTTACAGGGCTCAGTGCAAAAGAGATATCCATTGATCTTTTCCGTTTTATTTCTATTTATATCAACGAACTGCTGATCCGTAATGCGACAATCGGTAAAGCAGCGAATAAGACGAATGTAACATTCATGGGTGCGAAAAAGATCGATCTTAAGATATTGGATTGGTCACCATTAGGTAAGAATTCCAATTTTAGCCTTGCATTTTTTCATAACAGGCCCCAAATAGGTTCAATAGAAGCCAAAAGCTCACCCAAGACAGCCATGATTGCAGCCTATAGCAAAAAATCGGGAGCTGATCTTGGCATTATCAGGCTCTATTGGATTCTTCTTGCAAATAATCTTGCGCTTGACCCGGGTATACTCAATGCTTTACTTTCTCCTTCAAGCATTGCGAATACAGACCCAGTGAATGATGTAATGGACAGAATATTTCAGGGCATCCAGGATAGCAATGAAGGGCATTCATTTGGAGACATTTCTTTTACTTCAAACACAAGTTGGCTGTTTGGTGCTTCCTTCTCTATTGCAGACATTCTTGACCGCTGTAGTTTTGTTTTGCATGATCAATATTATTACGGTATCATGCTCAGCTCTACTCAACCTTGGTTTAAACAATTATTTGGAACCGATGCACTTTCACTTGCCTACATTCCTGGTAAAACGAAGCAGCTTGATAAGTTCCGCATCGAAATGAAGCTGCCCATGCTTGATCTGATGGGTCCAATGCAGGCAGGTCTGATAGCACTTGAGTATGGACTCAATCGTGATTTCCTTATTGACTTTGGATTTCCTTGGAAAGATGGCAATCACTATCTCTGGCATCGCACTTTCAGTTTCGCTGCAGGCATTTTTGAAACGAGGTTTGGCTTCTATTTTGAAAAACGAACGGACATTACTGTCACCGGTGATAAATTGGTGACGATTGGCGCAGGGGTTGCCTTTTCTTACGGATATAAGGTGGGAGCACGAAGCCCGTTTGCCTGGGCTGAAGCAGGAATATCAGTTACCGTTATATTGATGGGCTCTGTCACTTTCAAATTTGCCAGTGGAGGCAATGCGATAACCCAATTTAAAGGTACACTATACAAGGTCGAAGTGATAGGTGTGATTGGCATTTATGCCTATGCTACAGGTGGCATCAATTTCTGGGTGTTATCGGCCGAAATACGTGCTGAGGTCGTAGCTGCACTGGCCGGACACCTGATCTACCTGCCGAGTGGAAACAGCTCACTTACATTCAGTGCGACATTAAGTGTAAGGTATTTTGCATCATGCCGCATAAAACTTGGTTTCGTCAAGATCACGGTGAAAGTAGCTGGCAGTCTTTCTTACGGCGTCAGCGGAAGAATCGGATTGAATTAAATAAATAATGCGATATGCGCAATAAGATATTATACATTATTGATAACTTTTGTCCCCGTGCGCTGTATGACCAAACGATCATCAATAACGATACGTTTTATGTGATCGTGAATACATTTATTATCAACACGGATGATTTTGACGAATGTCCATTGATAACAGACTACCTGAACCCTGCTACACAGGCAGCTTCATATACATGGGAATACCTTGGTGCAAATGCAAGGGCGATGCAAATAGCAGGTGAAGATCCATCCCGTTTGGTACCTGTGCCTCCGCCATTGAATGTGCCACTCATTTTTTCTTTTAATGGAATGACAGTCGATAATAAGCTCGGGTTTGAGTTTTTGTCAGAGGAAGAAAAGGTCGATTGGATCAGGCAGAGCAACAGTTCTATTGTCGTGAACCTTTCAAAAAGAAAAACGGGCATCAACTATTTCGATTATGTTCTTTATGGGCAACTGGTGACATTGAACAAATGGTTTACCGCGCTTCTGACCGATGTGTTCCGCAAAGAACCAGGCGAAATCACCGATGCATTGGAGAAAAAGATATGGAACTGTGACTGGACGGGAGAAAACCCAGCTCAATTCCGGGAAAGTTTTGTAAGCAAAATCGAAAATCAGCAGGCCACAATCCCCGCCAGTAAAAAACTACCCTTGGGTATACAGAATTTTTACATCGCAAGTTATTGCCATTTTCTTAGTATAGAAGGTATCGACATTACCTCTTCGTTTGCACCGGATCCGCTGAAGTTCAGTAAAGAAGCATTTGATTATTTAAAAACCAGACCTGCAGAGGCAAAGGCAGAACTGGGCGCTGATAAAAACTATCGCAGGGTTCTGTGCCAAAATATCGCTTCTGAGAAAGAACCGGCAAAGCTTGTTGAGCGTTTGCAATTCTTTTATGGTGCCGGTGAAAGAGTCCGTATTAATCGTGACGCTGGTATCTCCCTAATGGCGATAAAAGATATTGATACTCCCGATGGTATGCAGCTAAATCCAGATGGGACACAGTCGGGATGGATGGAAACAAATGCTTATTCTTTGTGCGGCCAGGTAGCGGCCATTCCAATGCACCAAGTGCAGCTTCCTTCATTTGCAACAACTTTCACAATTACAGCCGGCACTATGAGCTTGCTGGCTATGCTTTCTGCGGGAGACCGCAAAAATTATTTTGATTCCATTACAGCATACATCCATAATACAAATCACAACGATCATTCAAAGTTCAAAAGGAGCCTATCGTTTCCGGCAACCTATGTTGTCGATACGACAACACTCAACCAGGAGAAAGCAAATTATTATCCAGTAAACGCATTGCTAGATCACAACTTCACTCCTTATCCCATACAACTTGGCCAGGACAGTTTTGCTACCGTTATCAAGCTTCCGGAAGCATTGCTGGATACATTAGTGGATTATCCCCGGGTAACTTACCAAGGCGATGACGAAGACGCCGCATTCATTAAACTTAACCCTCAGCGAATGTTGTTGCGTGAAGAAGATCTGTTCAAAAAAGATGGTACCAATGAGGTGAAGTTCATTCCAATGGAAAACAGTATTGAGTTAAAGAACTTTACTCCGGCCCTTGTAGTAAGCGTACAGGTAAAAAAAGTTGTTTTGCCGGAGCAACAAAAACAGGTGTTTAAAATATCCAAAAAAGCATCTGTTCCGCTCGCCACCACAGATCCTCAGGCAAAGGATGTTGTCACAGAATTGCAGGAGTTGCGCAAATTGTTATATGGCCCAGGCGATAGCTTGCGTAAGGACGATTTTGTTTTCAGGATCGTGAAGGTTCAACCGGCAGCCAATATCATCCTCATCAACGTATGGACTGACGGAAAAGTAGATGATGATGAGATGATTGAGATCTACGCTGAAGGCCTATCTCCAATGTTTAACCAAGGGAACTCGCAGGGAGTTAAGGATACAGTAGACGCAGACCTTCTGATCATTCCCGTTCAGAATAATATTCCTAATATGTTCCAGCGCGGCTTTAACGTGCTATTGCACAAAGAATCATCAAAAACAGCATTCATAGCACTTGATAAACATTATAATTTTCGTTTCAATATTTCTGTCAATGGTTTTTCGCGGGCTATGGAGGTGACATTGGACAAAAATGGATTTGTAAATGCAGGGCAGGGAAGTATTGAACCGCTGCTGTTTGACTATAGTAATTTCAACAAGTTCCGCATATCGTTGAAGAATGGAGAAGAACTAAAGCTGAACACAAATGACGCATTGCTGCCGCTTAGTGAACACGGTTCAAGCGAAATGCCACAAAACTTTCATTATCGTACGACGCATCGTTTTGCAGAAGAAGTGAATTCCCAAAGCAATGATGCAAACCAGGAGAATCGCTATAAGCTTTACAGGTTGAATGTAAACCCGCTTTCCTTAAGAGCAAAAATCGAGAACCAATATGCCTTCAGACTGGCCGTCGAACTTGGCGGGCTGACGTTTCCTTATAGTCACCCGATACGCAACCTTGGCGATCTGAAAACAACAGAAGTTACGGGTGATCTGGTGTCAACTTTTCCCTTACTAACCTTCACGCTGTCAGATACGAATGAAAAGCTAATACTGACCCTTAATAAGAAATATCTGCAAAAACTTTTACGCAATCAACAAGACCAAGGTGCTGCACATATAACTGTATACCGGGCTCTTTATGAGGCTTTTTTTGATGCACTCCATAATAGATGCCAGCTGACGCTTGAATTATGGAACTTTAACAACAGCCTGCATGGCCTAAATCCTGAAGAGGCGGCACACCCAGAGATTTCCCGCGAATGGCCTTCCCTCATGAAGCATCTGGAAAAACGAAAAACAGAAGTTTTGTTGCTCGATTTTACTGATCTGCTCAAATCATTCAATAAAACTACCTTTAAGGAGTTTAAAGAGGCTATCAATGCATATATTGATGGTTCCGCTACGCATACAAAAACCGTTACGCTCACATCATCTCTCGCTACAGAGATCGGAAATACCAACATAGTAAGACTCGGTCTGCTGATAACACGCACCGACGATAAAACAGTAAGACAACAATTTAAAGGAGGCGTCCCCAATGTCGAAGACCTAAGACCTTTTCCATTAAAAGGGGAGGACGAATTAGGGTCTACCTTTGCTTTCACACGTACTGAAGTTGCAAGGGCAGCACTCCAATCCTATATTGATTCGGCATCAGGAAATAATACGTTATTTACTTCGTTCTCATATGTAAGTTCCGAATGGTATGACATCAATAAACCTACGGATACATCAGCAGACCAACGCACTAATGTGAAAGAATTGTTGGGCGAGACGACTTCATTTATCTGGAGGCCGAAAGGACTTGCTCCTAACATGACCGACATGCTGCTGTATTATGTCACGTATTCGTTCAGGCCATTACAGGTTCATCCGAAACTACTGGACCTGAAAACCACGATCAGTTTTGCCGAGTATTTGCTGCGCCTACTGGCTTGGCTTGCTTATCCTGAAAAACAAAAAGAAGATCCAAAAACGTTCCTAGTTGACATTGTAGAAACGAACAATGCAGAAACGCTCTTCAAAACAAAATTGCAGGCAAGGGATCGCATCCTTCCCTCCATTGCTGAAAAGCTTGTAACACTTCTTACCTATGTTGATAACAGACCGCAAACCTTTACGAATCCGCATTACGAATTGGTTTCAGTCATCAGTGAAAGGATCAAAAATAGTCTCAGCAGAGCCTTTCGGTCCATGCTCATGGAAGACCCGGTCAAGTATATTACGGCAAAAGGATTCGGGGTGGGTTTGTTTTCGGGTGTCAGCACGAAACATCTAGAATCGCATTCTGTGCTACCGCCTGATGGTGAGATGCGCGACCTCTACATGCTGCAACTTATCAAAGATATCAGAAGGCCTTTGGCGCCGGGTGCACCTAGCCAAGCCCCGAAGGCAAATGATGTTACCCGTGTCAATTTTAAAGCTTT
Organism: Flavisolibacter longurius; assembly: GCA_014163555.1. Taxonomy (GTDB): domain Bacteria; phylum Bacteroidota; class Bacteroidia; order Chitinophagales; family Chitinophagaceae; genus Flavisolibacter. The sequence goes on along the minus strand of JACJGO010000029.1, from coordinate 3,460 downwards.
CCTTGAGAATACCTCCGAAAGCGGGCCTGTTTCTGATCGCTTCTTTATAGAGACCCTCGAAGATGCCTTGTATGATAATGAATTTCAGATAAGTGAAAAGGGAAATGCGCAATCTGAACCGTTTGACGCCTCACAGGTGCGCACAGCGGAAGATATGTTGGAAAACAACAATCGCCTTAATGAACAGAAAGCCTCCGACAAGCCTGGAAAGTTTGCCGTCGCTCATTACTGCCCGGATTGGATTTCTCAACAGAATGAAAAATTTTATTTGCTTCCTTCACGAACGCCGCCTTCGACGCCTGTGCCCTATACTCCTGCACAGATAAAATTGACAAAGAATTCAGAAGCTGATTGGGATAAATTGGTGCTAAAACTATCAGATGACATTTCCCTGGCATTCAGCCCCACGGCACCGCCTGTAATTTTCGAAAGTCGCGGTGTGGCACATAATGAAAAACTGCATGAGATCAAATCCAAATTCTGGGATCGCTGGGATATCTTCATCAATACTTATGATTTTATTATTGAACCAGACGAAGAGGGCGAAATCAAGAACGACCTTTTTGAACTTTATGTAAGCGATAAGATTGACACTTCGTCGCTTGATCAGGCAAATCTTGCCGATACGTTGGATATTCCAAATACCGATATTTTCAAGCAATTCGAGTTTTATGTGCGAAAAAAAGAAGGTGCCGTTAAGCCCCTGGAGTTACATGCGCTCATGCCATTGGATGGAACGACCGGTGTTATTCAAAACTTGCTCGACGAGTTATTAAAACCAGGCTCAGAAGACCCAACGGGTACAATATCCGATATAAGATTGCGCCATGACAACTCTGGCAAATTCATTCTTACCATCAACAGCAGTTTTGCCTTGCGTGAAAGAGTGCTGAGTGCAGAAGTGTTTCGCGTAAAAGCGGCGCCTGCAACGCAACCCGTGAAGCACGTGATTCGCATAAAAATATTAGCCGATCCATGGTCTCACTTCCGATGCAGACTGCGGGTCAGGAGAAACATGCGCGATATTGCCAATGACGGTCGTTTTGATATTAACCCCGCCTTTGTCATTAATTCCGCATTTTCAACGTGGATCGATTATGGTATTCAATCGCTGAGTTACAATTACTTATCAGACGTGCAGGGGTCTGCTGAATGGCCTATCGCGCTCAAGTACCTGGAACCTTCAACTCTTAGTTATGCTGAGTATAGAGCGAAAATAACCAGCAACAAACCGATTCCCTTTGGTGATCTGTTGCTACAACATTTGGCCAAGAATAAAAAAATGTTTGCGGTGGATGAATTGCAGCGAAAGGAAAGGCTGTTTAACTCCTATGTTGAGCAAAGGGTCAGATCAGCGGCACCCCAGCTTTTTCATAGGGATAAAGACCTGTCATCTATTATCACCTACAAAAAGCTGGCAACAGACAGCCTAGCAAAATCTGGTGTGGCTAAGATTACTGCAGATACGCTCGTCCATTTTGATGTAGCGCCTGAAACGATTCGTTCGCATGAGCCGATATTGCATTTCACTTGGTATAGCACGGAGGATTCTACAAAAGAAGTGTTTTCCATTTCTTTAAAACTAAAGCTTAAAAAGAGCAAGAATATAACGATGAGGATGAAGTAAATGCAGATGCTGTCAAGTTTTTGAAACGAAGAGCAAAACAGATAATTGAATTGAAGTTGTTTCGATCGCATTCAATATGCTTAGTCGATAGTATAATGACTTATCATGACGTGTGAATAGTTACAATGGGCTCATCTCGTTGCAAAAAATCGCTGGTAACTATTGGAACGGTAGTAAAGTGATTCTTATAAAGTGGATTTATTTGATAAAATAAGGTAATGCTAAAATGGTCGGACGATAAGCAAATACGTTTTGTGGTTGAAAAAATTAGTCTGGCTAGTTTATTGATCTAACGGCATTCATTCTTGCGATTGTCGCTGTGATTGTTTTGATACAACAGCGTCGTCATAGACAAAAGAGATTGGTAGTGTTGGATAGCAGTCAGTACGAACCATCGAATATAGAAGAGTGGACTTAGGGGCGAGAAATGAGTGTTTAGGTTTTTTGCAAAAAAACGTTGGCTAGGCCTTCCGGTTATCGCATCTTCTAAATATTTTGAAACGAGCAGGAAGATTGGAATAGCAAGGGATGCTTTCGGCACCTAGTAGCAAGGACGTCAACATTGTTAGTAATTGACCATGTTCTAAAAAGACTTATAATCTCGTTAATCGTTTTGCTCATGCTGAATATGCATTGTAATAAATTCAGTACTGCAATGCGAAAGACTTATCATGCCTGGTAAGTACAATAAAATCAGTTCTATAACTAAAAAACTAATTCAGAATGCCATTTACTTTAATCAAAGGAACCTTTCATGTAAAAAACCTTTCTCCTGACGGAGATACGATCAAATTTGCTCCTACAAACCCAGAGCTAATCAGAGAACTTCCTGGGTTCAAACCAAAAGCACTGAGTATGCAAGGCCGATGTAGTGTGAGGATCGAGGCGATAGACACTTTAGAAACGCACTATAGTGTGAAAGGAAGCCCATTGTTACACCAGCCTATTGCTTTTGCGCATAAAGCAACTGATACCCTCCTAAATTATCTGGGCATAACCAATGTCAAATGGAATGAAAAACACCAGCTTATACTTGACGCCAATGATGGGACTCCAGGGTTTATCCTGAGTAGAAATATTGAGAAGAATGGAAGACCGGTGGCTTTCGTCTATGCTGGAGAGATTGAGAAAGAGGATGGAACTGATTTCAATTTAGATGTCGACGATCTGAAGAAGAGTTATAACTACAAAGCATTGGCAGAAGGGTTGGCTTACCCGACCTACTACAAAGGACTTTTCCCTGATTTGAGAGACGAGTTCACCAGGGCAGTTAAAAATGCAAGAATGCAAACACTAGGATTATACGGGATTGATAAAACGAATACAGGAATCGATGTACAAAACATGGCGACCATCACAGAAGAATTCGCCATACTCCCGAAGTTGTTCAGAAGATTAGCTGTTTATTTAGCCGGGAACGGCTCCGCGATTGGATTTAAAGAAAAAATGGCTGAGACAAAAGAAGAAGTGGTTGATTTATCAAACGGGCATTTTACACACTTCGACACATTCATTTCCCAAGAACCAGCAAGTACATTTTTAAGGCTTACAAAATTTCCAGAAGAATTAGTGTTTGATGAAATGCCGCTTCGCCCAACTGAGGCTATTGTGGATTTATTGATGTACTAAAAATGATTAATGTTGGGGAGGCTTACGTCAAGACTTGACGGTAGAAGATATATCGGCAAACGAATGAAAACCGTACTGGTAATGTACTGAAAAATGGTTGGTGGTTTTTTCATCAAATAGGTTTATAATCGCCTTGTCAGTTCGAAGGGGACGCAGGCGCTGCTGGAGAGCAACCTGCCAGCAATAGGACTGACGCACAAACGG
>JACJGO010000028.1 GCA_014163555.1 Flavisolibacter longurius | reverse complement strand
CCTATAACCTCTCAGCCATTTCGTTTTCCCCCGAGGAAATCGCCACAGAGATCAAAGGGCATATCCCGGAGTTTACCATTGATTACAAGCCCGACTACCGGCAGGCCATTGCCGATTCCTGGCCCGGTAGCATCGATGACTCCGTGGCAAGAAAGGACTGGGGATGGAACCCCGAATTCACCCTCACAAAAATGACTACAGATATGCTGGATAACCTGCGGCAGCAAAAAAACGCTGTCGCCGACCTTCAGAAATAAACACAATAAAAAAGGGCAACGATTTCGTTGCCCTTTTTTTTATTAATCTGCTGGTTATGCTTTTTTGTTTTTATCAGTAAGAAAGGCTTTGCTGTAATTCGCCTTCCATAAATCATAGCGCTTGAACTGTGCCGGCAGGCGGCGCTGAAAATCTTCCCAGTTCTTTTTTTCTTTAGGCGTCCACAATACTTCTGACAGGGCACTCATGCGTGGGAAAACCATGTATTCCACCTTCCTGGGATTCTTCATGTATTCCGTCCACATATTAGCCTGTGCACCCAGTACGTATTTGGCGTCTTCTGCGCTGAGTTCTTTTGGCACCGGCTCATAGGCATAAACGGCGCTTAGGGGATTGAAACCACCAATGGTTACCGAGTCTTCGTTGCGTGTTTGCGAGTGATCGAAGTAAACAGGATTATTGGGTGACATAATTACCTGGTGCTTTTGTCTGGCGGCCTCAATGCCCCCTTTTTCACCACGCCAGCTCATTACAATTGCATTCGGCGCCAGGCCACCTTCCAGAATTTCATCCCAGCCAATCAGCGTACGGCCTTTTGCATTCAGGTATTTTTCCATGCGCTGGATAAAATAGCTTTGCAGTTCGTGTTCGTCTTTGAGTCCTTCTGCCTTGATCCTAGCCTGACATTGCGGACACTGTTTCCAGTGTGCTTTTGGTGCTTCATCACCACCAACGTGGATATATTTGGATGGGAAGAGGGGCAGTACTTCATCCAACACGTTTTGCAAAAATTCGAAGGTGGTTTCTTTGCCGGCACAAAAAATATCATCAAATACGCCCCAGGTTTCCTGCAGTTTTTTGCCTTTTTGCTGCTTGCTGGCTTCGGAAGGATGCTTGCCCATCGCTGTTTCCTTCTCAGGGAAACAGCTTAACCACGGGAAAGCGGCAATTGCCGCTGACGCATGGCCGGGCATTTCTATTTCCGGCACAACGGTAATGTGCCGGTTTTCGGCATACTGCACAATCTCTTTTACCTCATCCTGTGTGTAAAAGCCACCGTACCGGGTATTGTCATTACCGGTGCCGGGAAAGCGGCCGATGATGGTACCATTACGGTAACCTCCAACCGAAGTCAGTTCCGGGTATTTTTTGATCTCGATGCGCCAACCCTGGTCTTCGGTCAGGTGCCAGTGAAAATAATTGAACTTGTGCAAGGCCAGGTAATCAATGTATTTTTTGACAAAAGAAACCGGGAAGAAATGGCGGCCAACATCCAGGTGCATGCCCCGGTAGTTGAAACGGGGATAATCGTTGATGGTAACAAACGGAATGGCGTAGGAAGGCGATTTCGTTTGCGCATTGGCGGTAGTTGGCAGCAGTTGCAAAAGCGTTTGAATGCCGTTGAACGTGGCGGCATACGAATCGCCTTCAATGGTAACACCGTCTTTACCCACCGTTAGGTTGTAAGCTTCTTTTTCCGGTGCTTTGACAAACTTTTTGGTGGTCAGACGAATATAATTTTTGCTTTCCTGCCGGTCGATATCCAGCGAAAAACCATAAACCTGTTTGACGTAGGAGTTCAGGTATTCGGCTGATTTCCGGTCGGCTTCATCGGCCGCTGCAATCACCGTTTTTGCATTGAGCGTAAACTGGCCGTTGCCTATGCTCACACTTACGGGTTGCGGTATCAGGGTTAGCGAGTTTTTCGTTTGCCCAAAGGCGAACTGGGAAAGGAGGACCGTAAAAAAGAGGAGCTTTTTCATCATTGGTATATATACAGGTTAAAACAATCTTAAAAAGTAAAACGGCTTTGTTTAGGGATGCGTAAAAGCAAAAAAACGTTGGCAGCCCTTTAAAAATGGTGGTCAACGTTTCCGTTCCTGATGGCAACGAGAGGCTGTGGTTACCGTCCACAAAGCCATTGTTGCTCCCTTCAACAGAGCCTGATGCGAACGCTAAAAATATCGCTTTTTCGCTCTGCTGCTGATTGTTTTCTCTGCGCAACCGTTTGCTCAAATAAAGTCCGATTCAAAATGCCGGAACTCTTCTTTCAGCGACCGGTAAATTTTGCGGAAAATATGCATGTCTTCACGCAGTTTGGAGTGGTTATCCATCCGGATACTTTCCAGCCCAAGTCCGGAGAGGTCTTTTACAAAACCGGCCAGTTGCTTTTCGCTGATGTGCAGCTTGTGTTTCAGTTCGTCAATCACTTCTTTTTCGCGAATGAACTGGTTCTGAAAATGCTCAACCTGCGCCAGTGCAAATGAGTCTGTAATGCGGCTGACAGAATTGGCCAACTGGCTTTCAAATATGGTGATTTCTTCTTTACAGAAATTCAGCTCGTCGATCCAGGTATGGTACTCCTGGTGCAATTTGGGGATGGCAATCGTGGGGAACATAGTCTAAAGTTTATATCTCAAATCAACGCCATAACCCCTCTGGTTTCACTGAGTACCGTTCTTTTTTTACCTGATCTTTCTCACTTTTTCTACCGGTAACAAAAAGCAGCCGTTTTAATCTTTTGATATTTTTTCAGCACAAAAATTATATCCTGGAAAAAGACGTTTCCACCGGAACTTCCAGTAGCAAGATTTCGGCATTTGTATTAGCCATGATGGAAAGGTGATTTGTTTCCGATAGTCCCAGTCCGTCACGTTGGTTCAAAACAATATCATTCACCGTAACATCGCCTATAATGAGAAAAGCGTAAACACCATTGTCCCCTTTTTTTAGGTTGTAAACATGCGTAGTACCGGCATCCAGGTGCCCAAGGCTAAGCCATGCCTGCTGGTTGATACGGACACCATTATCTGCTGCATCCATCGGAGAAACAACCGTCAGAAACCGGTTTTGTTTTTCTTCTTTGGTAAAGGAACGTTGTTCGTAACGCGGCGCCAGGTCATTTTGCTCGGGAAAAATCCATATCTGCAGAAAGCTGACAGGAAAGTCATCAGCGACGTTTTTTTCAGAGTGCTCAATGCCGGTGCCGGCACTCATTACCTGTACATCTCCGGGGCTTATTACACCACGGTTACCCATGCTGTCTTCATGTTCGAGTTCTCCTTTCAGTGGAATGGTGATGATCTCCATGTTCTCGTGGCGATGCTTGCCAAAACCGGCACCCGGGGCTACAGTATCATCATTCAGCACCCGAAGGGCGCCAAAATGCAGGCGGTTGGGATCGTGGTAATTTCCAAAACTGAATGTATGCCAGGTATCCAACCAGCCATAGTTTGCATGGCCTCTTGTTGCCGCTTTATAAAGGACTGACTTCATGGTTAATATGTAAAGCTTACCTGCTTCTAGGCCTCCACCTTTTCCTCAACCAACTTCTCTGCCAGCCAGAGATATTCTTTTATAAACAGATCAACGCTTTTCTGAAAGCCTGAATCCGTCAGGTTGCCGTCTGTGTCAAATTTCTTATCCACCTGGGGCGTGATCAGCATATACGGACTGGGAATGCCAAACAGCGCAAGCGTAAACTGTTGCAATTGCATGGCTGCCCGCATGCCGCCCAGCGCACCGGTGGAGGCTGTTACCAGTCCAAATACCTTGTGGTGCTGTTTGGGAAAATGGTCAAAAAGATTTTGCATGGCAGGGGAGTAACTGCCATTGTATTCGGGTGTTACAATGATAAAGGCATCTGCACCAAAAACACGGGTCGCCAGCTCCTTGTATGGGGCCGGGGTTTCCTCTACCGTAGCAAACACTTTTTGCAACAGCGGTAACGGGTAATTGCGTACCTCCAGCATCCCGATCTCATGGTCGGTTTTTTCCTGTAAAGTTTTGAAAAGATGCAGGGCCAAACGGTGGGTGGTACTGTTTTGCCTTGGGCTTCCCGATATAATCTCAATTCGCATACACACCTAATTTTAATGTTAGAACATCAAATTTAGCACCGAAGGCAAAAAAGTGCCAACTTGTCTTCTAGAGATTTTGATTGTTGATCTCTATTTGCTCCTTGTTATTCCGCAGGCGCATATTGATCAATTCAACAATCAGGCTAAACGCAATGGCCGTATAGATATAGGCTTTGTTGAAATGCTGATGGAAGCCTTCCGCAACCAGCATCACACCGATCATAATCAGAAACGCCAGCGCCAGGATTTGTAAGGTTGGGTGCTTGTTGATGAACCGGCTGATGGCGCCGGCAAACAAGATCATGATGGTCATAGAAATAACCACGGCGGTGATCATTACCCAAACCTGGTCAACCAGCCCGATGGCAGTAAGAATGCTATCAAACGAAAACACGGCATCCACCAGTACAATCTGTAAAATCACGGCATTAAAAGCTGTAGGCGCCACTTTTACCTGCTGTTCTACCGGTTTTACTTTTTCCAGTTTGTGGTGAATTTCCAGTGTACTCTTGAACACCAAAAAAATCCCCCCAGCAATCAGGATCAGATCCTTCCAGCTAATACCCAGCGGCCGTCCGTCGTCTTCTGTAATAAACGGAATGGTGAAGATGGGATTGGTGAGTTTGATGATCCAGGTTATGGTCAGCAATAAACCAATCCGAAACACCATTGCAAGCAATAATCCAATGAGCCTTGCTCTGGGTTGCTGTTCGGCGGGCAGCTTATTGGAAACAATGGAGATGAAAATAATGTTGTCGACGCCCAGAATAATTTCCAATACGGTAAGGGTTAACAAGGCGGTTAGAACTCCGGGGTCTGTCAGATTGATCTCAGCTAAGGTTATCATTTTATCGTTTATTGATTATGCCATTCTTTCTGGTCGCTGCCACAATTCTTCCTCAAACAAACATCATACAAAAATTACAGGCCAAGGTCTGTTCTTCAGGTTGCTAAATTACAGGGATGAAGGAGATTTATTTTTCGTGGAAATAAATTGACTGAAAACTCTTTGCATACAAAACAAGGAAGTACAGGAAAGTTGAAGTTCTGAACAAAGGCATCTTTGATGGCCGGGATCAAAGTCATTCTATCCCTTTCGTACACAAATCCTGTTGTAGACAGTTTCCCTTACATTTGTTTTTCCCCTAAAATTTTGACTATATGAATGTAAACAGAACCGTACTAACCCTTGATGAATTCACTATCCAATCGCTTCGCCAGTTTCCACATGCCACGGGTGAGTTGAGTACACTGTTGCGTGATATTGGCTTGGCTGCCAAGCGCATCAATGTTGAAGTAAACAAAGCCGGATTGGTGGATATTCTGGGTGATGCAGGCACTATGAACGTGCAGGGAGAAGAAGTGAAAAAGCTGGATGTATTTGCCAATAACCAGTTTATGGGTGTATTGCAACGGGGAATCAGCTGTGCCGGGATTGCTTCAGAAGAACTGGATGATTTTGTGGCCTTTGACGATGATGTAAGCAAAAACTCAAAATATGTCTGCCTCTTTGATCCGCTGGATGGCAGCGGTAACATTGATGTAAACGTTTCCATCGGAACGATCTTCAGCATTTATCGCCGGCTTTCGCCTAGAGGAACAGTAGCCAATCGTGAAGATTTTTTACAGAAGGGGCGTGAGCAGGTTGCTGCCGGCTATATTGTTTACGGGTCTTCCACCATGTTTGTGTATGCTACCAAAAGAGGCGTGAACGGGTTTACACTGGACCCTTCCATCGGTGAGTTTTGCCTGAGCCACCCCGACATTAAATGTCCTGATGCCGGCAGGATTTATTCTGTTAACCACGGGAACTTTTTTCAATACGACGAAGGCGTACGCAAATACATCAACCGCTGTCAGAACAAATCGGCTGATGATGGCGGTCCGTATACACAGCGCTACATCGGCAGTATGGTGGCCGATGTGCATCGCAACCTGATAAAAGGCGGCATTTTTATGTACCCGCTAACCCAGGATAAACCAAAAGGCAAACTGCGTCTCCTGTACGAATGCAACCCGTTTGCATTTATAGTGGAAGTGGCTGGCGGAAAAGCTACCGATGGCAAGCAGCGCATCCTGGATATTGTACCCACGGAACTGCACCAACGCAGTGGATTTTTTGTCGGCAGCAAAAGCATGATGGAAGAACTGGAAACCTGCATGGCAGAAGTAAAAGCGGCAGTGGTTTGATGGACTGCAGATAGAAGCGTTGGTTTTCATGCAGCGGCAATAAAACAGTTTCCATTTTGAATTTGCCTGCTCTAAAGATGTTTGCAGCGGCTTCACCTCAATTTGTCCGGCCAAATTGTTGGATGGAAAAACGGTTCCGCTTTTACTTTTGAGCCTTGATTTTCGAAAACAATTCCTTCATGGGTGAAAAAAAGGTCATTATCTCAGTACAGGATCTGGTAAAAAACTACGGCAACTTTCAGGCGGTCAAGGGCATTTCTTTTGACGTGTACGAAGGAGAGATTTTCGGGTTGTTAGGACCAAATGGCGCCGGGAAATCGACAACGCTGGAGATCATTGAAACGCTTCGTGATAAAACCGGGGGACAGGTTTTCGTAAATGGTCATGATATTGACAAGGCGCCAAACGAGATCAAAAAGATCATTGGTGTGCAATTGCAAACCAGCGGCTTTTATCCCAATCTGAATCTGGTGCAACTCATTGACCTTTTTGCCGGCTTGTATAACCGCAGAATTGATGCTCTGGAATTGCTCGACAGGGTGAATCTTCGAGATAAAGCCAAAGCAAAAGTGAAAGAACTCAGTGGTGGACAAAAACAACGTTTTTCTATAGCAACAACACTGATCAATGAACCCAGGATCATTTTTTTGGATGAACCCACCACCGGTTTGGATCCGCAGGCAAGGCGTAATCTCTGGGACCTGATTCGCGACATCCGCAGCAAGGGAACAACGGTGATCATTACCACGCATTACATGGACGAAGCCGAATACCTTTGCGACCGGGTAGCTATTGTGGACAGCGGCCAGATCGTCGCCCTGAATTCGCCGGATGGTTTGATTGACGAACTGGTGGAAACCGGCTTTGAACGGCCAAAGGAAATGAAACGGGCGAACCTGGAAGATGTGTTCATCAACCTGACAGGTCATTCGTTGCGGGAAGCATAAAGCCAATTTTCAACCGGCAAAAAAGACATTTTTTACAACACAAATAATCGACAGATATATGAGTTTATTTGACAGATTACAGGGCGCAAGAGCCGAAAAGATTCAAAAAGAAAAAGATGCCGGTACGGCCTTTTTGGCTGATAACAAAACAAAGGAAGGTGTGATTGAACTGCCCAGCGGCATTCAATACCAGGTGCTGAAAGAAGGGAATGGTCCCACACCATCACCCAACAGCAATATCAAAGCGCATTACCGCGGTGCTCTTCTTAATGGAAAAGAATTTGATTCTTCGTTCAAGCGCAACCAGCCGTTTACGGCCCGGTTAACACAGTTGATCAAAGGATGGCAGGAAGTGTTGCCGATGATGCCGGTAGGCAGCATGTGGCGACTCTGGATTCCATCTCATCTCGCTTACGGCGATAACGGTGCCGGTGGCGACATTCCGGGTGGTGCCACACTGGTATTTGATATTGAACTTCTGGAAATCCTTTCCTAATAATTTATGCAGGAAGATCTTCGCTATCCTATCGGCAAATACGAGCCGAAAGCCTATTCAGATTCCTTGAAGGAGGAATGGCTGGCTGATATCCGGTTTTTGCCGCAGGCCATTGAGCATGCCATCAGCAATTTGAACGAGGAACAGATTCATACGCCTTACCGCGTCGGCGGCTGGACAGTGCATCAACTGGTGCATCATGTGGCCGATAGTCATATGAATGCGTATTGCCGATTCAAGCTAGGGCTGACGGAAAACAATCCCAACATAAAACCCTATGATGAGGCCTTATGGGTGGGTACGGCTGATGTTGTCAACCTGCCCATCAATGTTTCCATCACATTGTTACATGCCCTGCACAGCCGGTGGTACGAGATGCTGAAAAGCCTCACGGAAGCGGATCTCCAACGCACCGTTTTTCATCCCGAACATCAAAAACAATTTACCCTTTGGGAATTGCTTGGCAGTTATGCCTGGCACTCCCGCCATCACACGGCGCATATAACGGCTTTGCGTGAACGTAAAGGCTGGAACTAAAACAGAGAAGACTATCATCATGAAATGGAAAGTGCTGGAATCGACCTATCTTTTTAATCAACCCTGGTTAACCGTACGCAAAGACACCTGCCTGACGCCGGGAGGCAAAACCATTCCCTCCTTTTACGTAATGGAATATCCCGAATGGGCCAACGCCTTTTGCCTGACAAAAGACGGAAGGGTAGTGATGGTGAAACAATACCGCCACGGCCTCGGTGTTGAAAGCATCGAATTGCCCGGTGGCGTGGTGGATGAAGGCGAAAAGATTGAAGAAGGCATGAAACGGGAGTTGCTGGAAGAAACCGGCTACCGGTTTGACAGCGTAGAATATTTAGGGAAGATCTCCGCCAATCCTTCCACGACCAACAACATGATGCACATGTTTTTGGCGACTGGCGGCGAAAAAATTGCCGAACAAAGTCTTGATGAAGAGGAAGAAGTGGAAGTAGTGCACATGTCCATTGACGAAGTAAAACAACTTGTGCGGGAACAAAAGATCGTGCAAAGTCTGCATGTGAATTGTATCTTCTACGCTCTGGAAAAACTCGGCCAGATCCAATACTAAGCTTTTGTGACTTCCGCCACTAAGAATATGCTTCCGCAGACAATAATCAGGTCGTTTGCTCCGGCTTCTTTTTTTGCAGCATCGAGTGCCGAATTCACATTGCTGTAAACAGCACCGTGTAGGCCTTGGGATGCTGCTTTTGCCTGCAAATCCTCCGCTAGCAAGGCCCTGGGAATATGGGCCTGCGTAAAATAATAGTGAGCAGTTTGCGGAAACAGTTGCAAGACTTTTTCCACTTCTTTGTCCTTCACCATTCCGATCACAAAGTGCAGCGTATCGAAGGATAATTCTGCAACATGCTGCAGCATTTTTTGCACGCCGTCCTCGTTGTGGGCCACTTCCAAAACAATTGTCGGATTTTGCTGAAGAACCTCCCAACGTCCACCAAGGCCTGTCCGTTTTTTTACCTCGGTGAGGGCCTGTAAAACGGTAGCCTCCGGCAAGTTCCAGCTTTGCTTGCGTAGCACATCAATGGCCGTTAAAACTGTCGGCAGATTGTCCACCTGGTAAATGCCCGGCAGGTCTGTTTTTACTTGCAGCTCGTTTGCATTTTCCCGGTTGTAGGTAACCGCTAAAGAAGTGTTGTCAAGCTGGTGCTGCACCTGCTGGTAGAAATCTTCTGCAAAAAGGAGAGGGGCAGATTTTTCAGACGCTATGCGTTCAAACACCAGTTGGGTCTGTGGGTGTTTTTTCCCAATGACAACAGGTACTGCGTCTTTGATAATGCCGCCTTTTTCACCGGCTATTGCCTCGAGTGAATTGCCCAGCAAATTGGTGTGGTCCCAGCCGATATTGGTAATAATGGACAACTCCGGGGTAATGATATTGGTGCTGTCCAGCCGGCCGCCAAGGCCCACTTCAATAATGGCTACATCAACATTTTCGTTGGCGAAGTATTGAAAAGCCATCGCCACTGTGATCTCAAAAAAAGACGGTTCAATAGACTCAATGATCTCCTTTTGACTTTCCACAAATTCTATCACAAATTCTTCCGGGATCATTTCTCCGCTGATCCTGATCCGCTCCCTGAAATCGTATAAGTGCGGTGAGGTATAAAGTCCTGTTTTATAACCGGCCGCACTAAATACAGCCGCCAGCATATGGCTGACAGAACCCTTGCCGTTGGTGCCGGCAACATGAATGGTTTTAAACTGCTGATGTGGATTGCCCAACTGATCGCAGAGCAGCCGGATATTGGTCAGGTCCTTTTTATACGCAGCACTGCCCATGCGGCTGAACATGGGCAGTTTGTGAAAAATATAATCGAGTGTTTCGGGGTAATTCATCCGCAGGCAAATGTATTGCGGTGCGGTTAATTTTGAACCTGGAACTCAAATACAAGGCTCTGTTTAAAGCCGCCGGGATATTTTGGAAAATCAAGTTGGCGGGCCCTGTTTTTTGCAATGCTGATTTGCTTTTGATTGGAAATGGAAGAACCTCGGGGCTGGTAGTTTGCGGTTTGCAAACGGCCATTTTCATCCACTTCAATATCCAGTACAACTTTTCCACTTTCTTTAAAATCATCTTCAAAACTGCGGGAGGGAATACTTACTGTTTTTGCCCCCAGGTTGCGTGGCCTGTAGTCGCGGCCATTGGGATTTCCACCAATGCTTCCCTGGTCACCAGGGCCACCACCTTGTCCTTCGCCGGTGCCGGGACGGTAAGTATCTGCACCGTTACCGCCATTGCCATTGCCGCCACGAACCTGTCCCATAACAGCGCGGGGCCTGGGCGGTGCCGGCGTTGGCGTAGCATTGGTGGTTGTGGTAGGCGTCCGCTCTACCTTGGTTTCTTCGTTAATCTTTTTTGCATCCGGACGGGTAACATTGGGTTTGTAAACAGGAGGTGCATCATTATCGGCCGATTCTTCAATGTCCCGTACCGGTTCGCTGGAAGCTTGCGGGGTTACCGTTGCTGGCGTATAGGCTACCTGTTGTTCGGGAGCCGGCTCGCCGGGCAACTGGGGCTGGTCGTTGCCGGAACCCACATCGCTGCTTCCAAGGTTGATCTCTATATACTCTTCTTGGGGAGGCGTAATGGTAACCGGTTGGTAGAATTTGATCAGGAAAACCATCAGCAGCAAAGCACCCGCAATGACTGCTGTGTACAGGGCGGCCTGCAGGTTTTTCTGCCGTTCAAATTCTTCTATTCCAAGGCTTGCAGCTTTATTCATACACTACTTTGTGGCTGGTTCGACTGTTAAACGCAGGGAAAATTAAAAAATTATGGCGGAGCAAACAGGAAATCCGGCCCTTTTTAACAATCCGGCTTCTTCTTTTAGGCCAGACGCTTTTTTCGCAGGGCCAAAAGTCCGCAGAATGGACCCGGCGCCAGCAACCAAAGGGCTTTTTCTTTGTAAAGCAGAAAGAGCTCTTTTAATAAGAGAATGCTCACTATGGTGATGGCAAAGCCGATGGAAGTAACAATGGTCAGCGCCGTGCCCCTGTTTTTGTCCGGAGCGGCCTTTGCCACCAGGGCCGAAAACTGGGGCGAATCGGCTGTAACCGTAAATCCCCAGACAAGCATCAGTGAAAAAAGAATGATGGAATTTGTATAAAAGAGAAGAGGGAATAGGAGACAACAAAGCCCGGATAGCAGCAGGGCAGTGGCCGCAACCTTTTGGCTGCCCAAACGCTGTGATAGGAGCCCGCCGAAAATACAACCGGCGCTTCCGCTACCGATCACCAAAAAGCTCCACCAGAAAACATTGGTTCCGGTCTGCGTAACGGAGTTATAATAACCAAAAAGCAAGGGAAGTATGGACCAAAATGCATACAATTCCCACATATGACCAAAATAGCCAAAGGCGGCCGAGCGAAACGGCGGGTTTCGAAATACAGAAATAGCAGCCGAAAAATCAGGTCTGGCCCTGAGGCTATGTTTGGCAGTTGATGGTATAAAAAGCAGGATCACTACTCCCCCTGCAAATGCCAGCAGGGAAGTGGTGGCCACAACTGCCTCCCAGTGAATGCCGTCCAGTCGCGAACGGACAAAATGTGGGAACGACGTTCCCAGGACCAGGGCGCCCACCAGCCAACCCAGGGCCTTTCCAAGTTTCTGCGGAAAAACATCCGCTGCAATCTTCATCCCCACAGGATAAATGCCAGCAAGGAAAAAGCCAGTTATAAATCGCAGCAGCTTAATGGCTGCAGCATCTTGATAAAACAAAATGATCAATGCATTGGCAACCGCCGCCAGCAAGGACGAAAAGAAAAACACCTTTTTTGCCGGGAACCGATCGGCAATGGTTAAGAGCGAAAAAAGAAGGGTACCGGCAATAAATCCAAACTGAACAAAGGAAGTGATAGTAGCACCGGCATCGGTAACCGAAAGCTGCTCGATGATTGCATTGCCGGCAAACCAGAGCGACGTACCGGCAAACTGCGAAAACACCAGCAAGAAAAGATACCGGTTGTTGGAAAGGCGAGAGGGCATCGCTAAAAATAAGGGCTTCCTTCCAGATAAACACAGGTTACAAACCAACGCTTGCTTTTACTTAAAAAGAAAAAACGGAGCATGTGGTGGCAAAGGCAACTGCGGCTAACGTATTTGCGTATATACCCAAAAGATCGTTATGCAAACACTCTTTACAAAACTTGCAGGCCTGGGTGTTCTTTTCCTGATTTTACTGGGTTGTGAAAAGGATACGGAAACCGTTGACAATCCTGTTTACAATTTGCGCGGAAATGCAAATGGTGAACAGGAGGCGCCAACCCGTGTCAATACTGCGGCAACCGGAACGCTAACGGGTACCTACAACAAAGAAACCAATGAGCTGAATTACACCATCACGTGGACTGGTCTAACCGGTGGGAACCCGACAATGATGCATTTTCATGGTCCGGCTGATCCGGGGAAAGCGGCCGGAGTACGGTTGGGAATAAATGGTTTTCCGCAAACAACGTCCGGCACCGTTAGCGGCACGCAAGTACTGGATAATACGCAGGAAGATGAACTTATAAATGGTTTGTGGTATTACAACATTCACAACGATACCTATAAGCCGGGAGAGATAAGAGGGCAGGTTGTGCTGACGCAGTGAGAGAATAGTTCACGGTTTACAGTTTACCGTTTACAGTTGTTTTGAAAGTTCCACAACTAACTGTGAACTTTAAACGGTGAACGGTAAACTTCCTAGTGTGCAAAATCCTGTTCGTAATTGCCTTTGATGCGTTCGATCGGGGGATTGAAATAACCAAACTTCAGGTGGGGAAATTCTTCTTTCAGCAAATCCATTACCTGCTTAATACCCAGGATTTCACCAGTCTGGTAAACGCCTACTTTGCCAAGATACCAATCGGGGTCAATATTGAAATTACGCCACTGGATCATCTTCAAATCCGTATCGATGATCAGATTGCGCAACGCTTCATATTCTTCTACGCTGTCGGTAAGGCCCGGGAAAACAAAATAGTTGATAGAGGTCCAGCCGCCGAACTCACGAACCACTTTCAGGCTTTTAATGATGTCTTCAAATTCGTAGTTGTTGGGGCGGTAGTAAGGCATGTAAAGTTCCCTGCGAGCTGAATTGGTACTGACGCGGATTGAGTTCAGTCCTGCTTCACACAAGGCTCGTACAGCAACCGGGTCAGATCCGTTTGTATTAATATTGATGCTGCCTTTTTGGGTATGCTTTCGGATTTCCAGAATACTTTCCCGTATGGTCTTCCACATCAGCAGAGGCTCCCCTTCGCAACCCTGCCCGAAACTGACAATTGGGAACGGCGCCGTTTCCAGGTGCGGAACCGTGTATTCCACAATTTCTTCTACGCTGGGTTTAAAGGTCAGGCGGTCCTGCGTGGAAACAATGCTTTCTTCTTCGGGCTGGAAGGAGATACAGCCGACACAATTGGCATTACAGGCAGGAGAAGAAGGAATCGGGCATTCCCATCGTCCCATAAAATAGTTGCGGGCTGCAGGGCATTGATAGGTAAGGGCACAATTGTTGGCAAGATGCGCTACCAGCCGGTTGTGCGGAAAGGCTTTCTGCAGCGCTTTCACGCCTTGTTTTACCTTTTTATCATCAAAGCCGCCACATTCCTGACGAATGTCATTTTCAATGCGAACAGCCGGAACATAAAATTTATCATCATCCCAACCCACGGCCGTATAGCAAAAAAGCGGCAGCGTGGGGGCGCCTTCTTCCGATTCGTAAGCGGCAAGGTAAAAGGCCGTGTGAGCCGGGGGCACAAATGCCGCTACGGCCCAGCCTTTATCGCAAAGGCGCATATCACCGGTTTTTACGTCGATGCCAATACCGCGACGACCGGGCAGCTCATACAACTGGCCACCTTCCGGCAGTTCAATCCATTCGTCTTCGGGAATGGGCATGGCATCCCAGCCGGAACGTCCTACCACATACAAGGAAGTATCTTCGAAAATATTGCCTTTGCCATCAGAATATAAAAGAAAGGGACCCATGCTTTTTAAAATTGCGTCTGCAAAGTTCGGCAATTGGGAGGGGATAACCGCGGGGCTAAAATACATTTAACGATTGACTGATTTTTGCCCATTTTGGGTTTGCACATTCTCCGCCGAACCGGGACGCTCAATCATTTCCCTGCAAAAAGCGTTCATTTTTACCAGCTCCAGTTCCGAGAGATCCTGCAGCACCTGGTATTGAAGAAATTTTTTGCCCCGGTGAAACAGCGTTATGTAATCGTTGCGTACGACTACGTTTTCAAGCGTTTGCCAGTCAACCAGGTATTCCCGGTACGTTCCGGGAATGACAATGCCTTTCTCCGTCAGTTGCAGCATGGTTTCTTTAAACACCCTTTTTTCGGAAAAGAAAAGGATCAGTGTCAGCGCAGCCCAAATGAAAAGCCCGATATAATCTATGCTTCTGCCGATGCGCATCATCAGAAAACCAAAGCTGAGAAAGGTAACGGTTTGCAGCAGGCGAAGCCCGGCATTGTGCTTTGCGGTAATGTCGACACGGTTACGGAAAAATGCATAAAAGAGCGACACCACACCAATTAACAGAAAGGGAAGTAGCGGTACAATACTTCGGCCTTCGATATAGTTGTAGAGGTCAAAGGATTTAATCAGCAGAAAAAAGCCGATGATGGCATGCACGAGGCTTGTACTGCGCCGCCGTTTGTCCATTCCTTCAATCTTTACTGCTATTGTGTACATTCCAAGTTGTTATTGGTTATTGGATAGTGGATATTGTATAGTAGAATGTCAAATGAATCAATATTCAATATCAAATATCTATTATCAGCCTTACTCTGCCGGGTTCGAAGCCACCATCAGGTTACAAAGCTTAAACAGCATCCGGGCACCCACGTTGGCATCCCAGCCGTTTTCGCTGGTGCTAACCTCACTCAGGTCAAAGCCGATGATCTGCTTTCCGGATTTGATCATTTTATCAAAGAGGTAAAAAACCTGCTCGGTTTCAAAACCACCCTGTACCGGTGTTCCGGTATTCGGGCAAAGCTTTGGATCCAAACCATCGATGTCAAACGAGATATAGACTTTATCCGGCAGTTGGTCAATCACTTCTTCCACAATGTCTTTAAAGGATTCGCCTTCGTATTGCCGTACTCGTATTTCCCGATCAAAATAGGTACGGATCCGGCCGTTATTTTCCTTGATAAACTGGTGTTCGCCGAGTGAATAATCACGTATTCCCATTTGCACCAGCTTGCTCAGTTGTGGAATTTCTTTTAAAGCATTGTACATAATGCTGGCATGCGAATACACAAACCCTTCGTAGGCTTCCCGCAGGTCGCAATGCGCATCAATCTGGATAATGCCGAAATCGCCATATTTCTCAGCCAATGCTCTCATGTAGCCTAACGGTGTGCTATGATCGCCACCCAGCACGCCGAGCAATTTGCCGCTGTTCAGGATGGCTTTTGCCTGGTTGTACACCCATTCGTTTAAGAACAGGCTGCCTTCATTCACCTCTTTCAGGGTGCGGCACATAAACTGGTTATCGGTAACAATCTCCCCTTTGGAGATATAATCAATGTACAGTTCGGCTTCTTTGCGGAGATAGTCACTTTTCAGCAACACTTTCTTATCCGTTTCCCGCATATAAAAACCCTGCTGCCAGCTATCCGGGTACTCGGGGTCAAACAGGTCCACCTGCAGCGAAGCCGTCATAATCTGCTCGGCGGAACGGGCCGTTCCGGAGCCAAAGCTTACCGTTACTTCCCAGGGAATGGGCAAGATGGTAAGCCGGGCATCTTCTTCGGAAAAAGGAAGGCCGAATACGTTGTTGTTCGGGTTACCGGCACTATTGGGGTCAAATGTTGAAAGATCAACCATGGTTCTACATTAAAAAGGGCGACAAAGTTAAACGGGAATCCGGTACCGCCAATGATTCAACGGGAATTCTAATAACATTCACATCCGGGACTATTTTGAATAAAGCAAACGCTTCTCCGGTATTAGAGAGTTGTTTTTCGTACCCTTAAGTTTTTCCTTTAGCAATTGATGCGCACCAAATAACAATTCATGTTTTTCAGGCACCTGTTTTTAAATTGTGAAAACTACCTTTCGTGAGGAAAATCAGCGTTTTCCTCACGGTCT
Source organism: Flavisolibacter longurius (assembly GCA_014163555.1). Classification (GTDB taxonomy): domain Bacteria; phylum Bacteroidota; class Bacteroidia; order Chitinophagales; family Chitinophagaceae; genus Flavisolibacter. The sequence continues at coordinate 64,862 of JACJGO010000028.1, read as the reverse complement.
GCGGTTGAATTTGCTCTAACTTTGCTATTGCCACATTTAAAGCATATGAAGAAGCTCCATATTGTACTGCTCCTTTTGGTTGTTTCCGGAATCGTTGGTATGTCGTTCTTTATCCAGGACCTCACTACGCAGGAAACCTTTAAATCCGCCCAACGGAAAAAAGACAAGTATGTCGTAATCAAGGCCAAACTTGACAAGGAAACACCCATCGAGTACGACGCTGTGAAAAACCCGAATCTGACCGTTTTTTATGCGTTGGATGCCGATGGCCAGCGGCGTAAAGTGGTGTATAACAATGCCAAAATTACCGACATGGAGCGTTCGGAAGGCCTTGACCTCAACGGTTATATGCGTGACGGTTATTTCGAATGCAATAAGATCCAAACCAAATGTCCTTCCAAGTATAAGGACGATATGAAGGCAGCCGAAAAAAACCTGCCCTATACCACTACTCAATATTAATGTTCAATGAATTACATAGGTGAGCACTTATTACCGGGGCAGCTTGGTCATCTCTTTATACTCCTGTCGCTGGTCAGCTCTATCGGCGCCACAGTAGCGTATTTTCTGCACGTACAGGCAAAAGACAACCTTCAAAAAACCGGCTGGCGCAAACTAGCCCGCATTTTCTTTTTTGCCGAAGTGATTTCGGTCTTTGCCATTTTCGGCATCCTGTACTACATCATCAGCAATCACTATTTCGAATACAAATACGTGTGGCAGCACAGCAGCCGTTCGCTGGAACCCAAATACCTGCTCAGTTGTTTCTGGGAAGGACAGGAGGGAAGCTTCCTGCTTTGGAGCGTTTGGCACTGTGTGTTAGGTCTGATTGTGATCTGGAAAGAAAAGCAGTGGGAAGGTCCCGTGATGGCGGTCATTTCATTTGCGCAGGTACTGCTGGCCACCATGTTGCTAGGCTTTACTGACCTGCACATCGGTTCCAATCCATTTGTGCTGATGCGCAACTCCGGCATGCTGGATAATGCGCCTGCTTTCTTCGACATGACTGGAGGTTTCCGCCAGGATTATCTTTCACTGATCAAAGATGGTAACGACCTGAACCCCCTCCTGCAGAACTATTGGATGGTGATTCACCCGCCGGTTCTTTTCCTTGGCTTTGCTTCTGTATTGATTCCGTTTGGTTTTGCCATTGGCGGCCTTTGGACAAAAAAATACGGCGAGTGGACCAAAGCAGCTCTTCCCTGGGCCCTGTTTTCAGCAGCGGCTTTGGGTACCGGTATCATGATGGGTTCAGCCTGGGCGTATGAATCGCTGAACTTTGGTGGTTACTGGGCTTGGGATCCGGTGGAAAACGCTTCCCTTGTGCCATGGATGGTAATGGTAGCGGGCATTCACACCCTGGTGATTTACCGACATACCGGAAATGCCCTGCGCACAACCTACCTGTTTTTTATTCTTTCCTTCCTGCTGGTATTGTACTCTACATACCTTACCCGCAGCGGTGACCTGCAGGATACATCGGTGCATGCCTTTACAGGCGAAGGCATTACCAAATGGCATCTTCGTGCCTTCTTATTGGCGTTTGCCGTTCCTGCATTTATCCTCTTTTTTCAGCGCTATAAGACCATTCCCTTTATTGCCAAGGAAGAAGAAGCTTCTTCCCGCGAATTCTGGATGTTCATTGGCTCACTGGTGCTTTTCCTTTCATCATTGTTGATCATCTCCATGACGTCAATTCCCATCGTCAACAAGCTGGCTTCGCTTTTTACCGAGAAGCAGTTGTTTACGCCGTTGGCTGTGGGTGAAGATGCCGCGTACTCGTACAACCGCATCCAAGTTTTTGTGGCTGTGATCATTGGGCTTCTTACCGGTATCGGGATGTATTTTAAATACCGCCAGACGTCCGGCAGCTTCCTGAAAAAACTCATTCTTCCCGCCGTGATTGGTCTTACCGCCGGGGTACTGGTGGTGATCTTTGGCGATGTAGATTACCGCGAAAAAACGGCCGGCTTTATGGTGGCCATCTGGTTTGCTGTGGTAGCTGCAGTATTTGCGCTGGTTGCCAACGCCGGTTATATCATTACCGGCTTGAAAGGCAGCCTGAAACGGGCCGGTGGCGCCATCAGCCACGTAGGTTTTGCCATGTTGCTGGTAGGTGTGCTCATTTCTTCTTCCAAAAAAGAAGTGCTTTCGTACAATACCTCTGGCATCTTTATGGACTTTGGGTCTGAGAGCAAAGAAAAGCCGGGTGAGAATCTTACCCTGATCAAAGATGTGAAAACCGACATGGGCAAATACTGGGTGACCTATGTGAAAGATTCTGTTCATGAGGAAAAGCCGCTTTGGTATTACCACCTGCGCTTCGACCGCAAAGATGGGAAAGAAACCTTTGTACTGGCGCCGAATGCCTTTGTTAACTACAAAAACCAGGAAGGCCTGATGGCCAACCCGGATTCAAAGCATTACTGGGATCATGATATTTTCACCTACATCACATCCCTTCCCGACCCGGAAAAGAACAAAGACACGTCTTCGTTCAAAACGGTGAATGCGCAAATTGGTGATACGGTATATTATTCGAAAGGATACGCCATTATCGAAGACGTGGCTTCCTTCCGGGATATTCCAAATGTACAGCTGAGTCAGAACGACAGCGCATCCGTTGCGACGCTGAAGTTTTATGCACGAACCGGCTCTCTTTATACCGGACGTCCTATTCTGATCAACAAAGACGGTGGAGCGTTTCCGCAACCTGATACGCTGACGGCTGAAAACCTGATTGTGCAGTTGCAAAGAGTAGATGGCCGGAAGGTTGAATTGGGCGTAAAGGAATCCGATGCCCTGATGCAGTATGTAACCCTGAAGGCTTACATATTCCCCTACATTAATCTGGTGTGGGGCGGAACAATCCTGATGACGATTGGGTTTATCATCAGCATGTTCTATCGCCGTCAACAAAGCAACCTGGCATCGAAAAAGCTGAAGGTGTACCGGAAAGAAGAGAAAGAAAGAGAGGTTGAGGTTTAGACTGAGGGTAAGCATTTAAATAAAGAACGATAGTAGGGACATGCCGCCGGCATGTCCTTTTTTTGTTCCAAAACATTTCCGGCAAACCCGGCAAAAATTTTTAGATTGCAAACAGCTTCTTAAAGTAAAATCCTGTCTATTGTAAAAGCCGTTTCGTTGCTTATTTTTAGGAAATGCGCCGCCATCAATCATTCATACTGCTTTTTCTCTTGTGCTCCCTTTTGGGACGTACACAGGAAGCACCTGCCTCCGGTGGCAAATGGGGCCCGAACGACACCATACTGGTCAAGGCGATTATTGTTGATGGCGAAAGTTTTCCTTACAGCGAGATGGAGCCGGTTTACCTGACCAATGGTTCTTACGAAAAAATGGTTAAGCAGATTGCAGCGTACAACCGCCTGCGCAATGCCGTTTATGTAACATATCCCTATGCACGCATGGCTGGCGCCACCATCAACGAAATTAATGCACGGCTGATTGGAATGGATGCCAAAAAAGAGCGGAAGAATATTATCAAAGGCAAGGAAAAAGAATTGCGTAACCAGTTTACAGAACCGCTTACTAATCTTTCTGTGTACCAGGGAAGGGTATTAATGAAACTGGTGAACCGCCAGACCGGAAATAACTGTTATGAGATCATCAAGGAATACAAAGGCGGATTGCAGGCCCGGTTTTACCAGACCGTTGCCTTCTTTTTCGGTTCCAGTTTAAAGCAACCCTACGACTGGCAGAACGATGCAACCGATAAGCAAATTGAAGCCATCGTACGGGAGATTGATGCCGTTTGGTACGACAATCCCTTCAAACCCGGTATCCGTCCCACCAGTAAATTATAATTTTTAGAAAACTATTAGCCGAGAAGCAATCCCAGTTGTGCTACACCACTGTGGTGTTTGGCTTCATGGTCGAGCAACCATTTTTTTCGCCACAACCCGGCGGCATATCCGGTTAACGAACGGTTGGAACCTATCACCCGGTGACAAGGAATAATGATGGCAAGATTGTTCTTACCGTTGGCCGACGCGACTGCCCGTATGGCTTTCAGGTCACCGTACTGCATGGCCAATTGCTGATAGCTCATTGTCTTGCCATAAGGGATCTGGTATAGCAGGTCCCAGACTTTTTGCTGAAAGGCAGTACCCGGCTGTGACAATGGCAGGTCAAACGCTTTCCGCTTGCCGGAAAAATAGTCATCCAGTTGCTGGATGCATTCCTGCAAAAGGGGATGGGTGTTGATTTCTTCCTCAGGCAATTCTTCTCTAAAAACAATTGCAGTAATGTGTTCATCCGAACAGTGAACTTGCAAAGGACCAAGAGGAGAGTTGTAAACGCTTACGGGCATGTCTAACCGATTTTGGCTCCGTTCAACACGGTTTTGTTTGGTGATAGCAAAACAACATTGTTAGCTTCATCATAGATACCCAGCACAAGGCATTCGCTCTGGAAACCGGCAATATTCTTGGGTGGGAAGTTGACGACGGCAATCACTTGCTGATCCTTTAAACTTTCCAAAGAATAATGATCGGTTATCTGTGCCGAGGAGCGCCGGATACCCAGCGGGCCAAAATCAATCGTCAGTTGATAAGCAGGTTTTTTAGCCTTGGGAAAAGCCTGTGCTTCGATGATGGTGCCAACCCTGATGTCAATTTTTTCAAAATCCGGCCAGGTGATTTGTTCCATGTGGCTAAATTATTATTTGCGGATGTCCGGATACGCAGATATGCGGATAAAGTAAAATTCTTTTCGATTATCTCCGCTAGCGAATGGGACGTAATCACAGCACATCAATCAATAAGCTCTGCCAGTTTCATCAGCTCATCTTTCTTGTACGCTTCTTTTTCCGTATCAAAGCAGCGGGCCGTTTCTTCCAGCAGGTGCTGGATAATTTTTTTATTGGAAAGCGGTTTAAAATAAGCCTCTACCGGCGGTACAGAAATACGCTTGAAATAACTTTCAATATCCTTGTGTGTAAAAACCATTCCGCTCGACGGATCAATGTAAAATTCAATCCGTGACGCAAAATCCTTGCTTTCTTCCTCATCGTATCCCGGCTTAAAATAGGCCAGCACAAACTGTTTCGGAATGCCAATGGCTTTTACCGGGATATCCAGCAGTTCGCAAAGCAATACATAGATGATACCGCAGGTGAGCTGGTTGCCCCGCTTGGCTTCCAGCACCTTTTGAATGAAAAATTCATTGACTTCCTGGTGATTGATCTCCGTGCCTTTCAGTCCGTAATAACTGTACAGGATACCCGTAACAATGCGGATCTGTTCCAGCGGTGTAAGATAGGCGTTCAACTCCAGCCAGATGTTGCGGCGCACTTTTTCCACTTCCAGTAAAACGGACGAGGTGGTAAGCTCGGGGTATTGAAACTTGGACACCAGCAAGGAACCAACCAACAGGTCGTGGTGTCCCGAGAGGGCCCATTGCCGGAAATCTTCGGTAAGATCATTGTAATGAAGACGGTGAATAATGGTTTCAATCCGCTCCTGCATTTGCTCGTCGGGTGAATTTTCCCACAGGTGTTCTAGGTTCGGAATAATGGGCTTTCCATAATCCAGCAGCTTACTGGAAACAGCGCCAAACACCTCCGTATCAGGATCATCTAACAGTTTTAAAAGGGCCCATATTTCGGTGGATTCTTTCATCGTCCTCCTTTCTCAGCAAGCAACACAAATCGCTTTCCTGGTTATTCAACAATACTGTACCAAATACAAGCCAGCCTTTGTAGCGTTAGCCTTTTTTACTCTTGGAACCTGCTTTTTTTGTAGCCGTTTTTTTAGCGGCCGCTTTTTTTGCCGGTGCCTTTTTTGCGGCTGCTTTCTTGGTAAAGGCATCAGGCACCTGGGCTGTAATCATTTTCTTTACCTCTTCTAAAGATAGAGCCGATACTTCCTCTGGGGTGTATTTTTCGCCGCCTTCTTTTCTACCGAGTTTCAACATTTTTTTGCCGAAACGGATAAAGGCCCCCCAGCGGCCATTCTCAATGCTGATCTTTTCCACAGGCCATTGTTGTATGTACCGGTTGGCTTCTTTGTCCAGCTTTTTCTCAATCAGTTCATTCACATCCTGCTGGGAGAGGTTGTCAAAATTATAGGCTCTTGGAACATTTATATACAGGTCACCCCATTTGATAAAAGGACCAAAACGGCCCTTGCCTTTGGTAACGGGTTGTCCCTGGAACTGTGCGATAGGTGCATCGGCCACCTGTTTTTGATTAATGATTTCGATAGCGCGGTCCAGCTCAATTTCCAGCGGCTCTTCGCCCCTGGGGATAGAAATAAAGCTATCGCCCCATTTTACATAGGGTCCAAACCGGCCCACACCAATGGAAACTTCCTGTCCTTCAAATTGTCCTAATGTTTTGGGGAGCTGGAAAAGGGTCAGGGCCTCGTCCAGGGAGATGGTTTCGATACTTTGCGACGCTTTTAGTTTGGCAAAGCGGGGTTTTTCTTCGTCGTCTGTACGTCCAATCTGCACCATAGGACCATAACGACCCATACGGGCAATTACCGGCTTCCCAGTTTGTGGGTCAGTACCCACTTCCCGTTCGCCGCTGATCCGCTGTGCTGTTTCAATGGTTTCGTCCACATCTTTTTTGAAAGGATTGTAGAAGTCATCGATCATTTTGCTCCACCGCATTTTACCCTGGGCCACTTCGTCAAATTCATCTTCAATACGGGCCGTGAAGCTGTAATCCATGATGTCATCGAAATGTTGCTTCAGGAAGTCGGTCACCACCAATCCAAGATCGGTTGGGAAAAGCTTTCCCTTTTCGGCGCCGGTATTTTCGGTTTCTGTTTTTTTCGTAATGCTGTCATTGGCCAGCCGAAATACATTGTAAATCCGCTGCACACCTTCTTTGTCACGCTTTTCTACATAGCCTCTTTTTAAGATGGTAGAAATGGTTGGTGCATAGGTAGAAGGACGGCCGATGCCCAGTTCTTCCAGCTTTTTCACCAGCGAAGCTTCCGTATAGCGGGGTAGAGGACGGGTGTAGCGTTCAATAGCTTTCATTTCCTTGAAATCCAGTACCTGGCCTGCCCGCAGTGGCGGAAGCATGCTTCCCTGGTCGGCACCGGCGGGTGTATCGCCATCCTGGTCTTCGTCGTCCACATCTTCGCGGTACACTTTCAAAAAGCCTTCAAACTTCAGCACCTCGCCTTCGGCGGACAGTTCTGCGTTGTTGGTGGAAATGCCGATTTTGGCAATGGTCTTTTCCAGTTCCGCATCAGCCATTTGCGAGGCCATGGTGCGTTTCCAGATCAATTCATACAGACGGCGGGTATCCGGGTCATCGTCTGTGGTATTGCTCATGTACGTCGGGCGGATAGCTTCGTGGGCTTCCTGCGCCGATGCGTTTTTGTTTTTAAACTGGCGGCCTTTGTGATAACGATCACCATAGGAAGAAGTAATCGCACTGCGAATATCATCCATGGCCGTCTGGCTCAGGTTTACACTATCTGTACGCATGTAGGTGATCTTACCGCTTTCGTACAGCTTCTGCGCCAGCAACATGGTTCGGCTGACGCCGTAGCCAAGCTTGCGGCTGGCTTCCTGCTGCAGGGTAGACGTCGTGAACGGAGCCGCAGGAGAGCGGCGGGTAGGTTTAACCTGTACGTCCTTTACTTTATAGGTAGCGCCGATGCATTCTTTTAAAAACGTCTCGGCATCTTCCGCTTTGCTAAAACGGCTGCCTTCGGCCTTAAACGTAACCGAACGGTTGGAGGCGTCCGGTGCAGTGAAAAGGGCTTCTATTCTGTAAGCACTTTGGGCCTCAAATGCATTGATTTCCCGTTCCCGCTCTGCAATCAGGCGAACGGCCACACTTTGTACCCGGCCGGCACTGAGGTTGTTTTTTACACTCACTTTGCGCCAGAGCACCGGGCTTAATTCAAAGCCTACAATCCTGTCCAAAACCCGGCGGGCCTGCTGGGCATTTACCAGGTTCATATTCACCGTCCGAGGGTGCTCAACGGCCGATTTGATGGCAGGTTTGGTAATCTCGTGGAAAACAATACGCTTTGTTTTTTCCGGGTCCAGTCCCAATACTTCGCAAAGGTGCCAGCTGATGGCTTCCCCTTCGCGGTCCTCATCCGTTGCCAGCCATACTTCCTTGCTGCGTTTGGCAATGCTCTTCAACTCACTCACCACCTTTTGCTTTTCATCCGGCACAACGTAGCGAGGACGGTAATTGTTTTTTATATCGATGCCCATGTCATCTTTCTCCAGATCACGGATGTGTCCGAAGCAGCTTTTTACTTCGAAATCAGGGCCTAAAATCTTTTCAATGGTTTTTGCTTTCGCTGGCGACTCTACGATCAACAAATTCTTCGGCATACGCAATTTTTTGGGTCGTTTTCTACTTCCCGAACATGCAAGTATAAGGCAAAATAGAATTATGAGGGGAGGATAGCGTTGCTGCTTTCCTAAAATTTTTAGTTTTGAGTGACCGGTCTTTCAATGAAGATGTAGCCTTTCATCCAGCAAACTGGGCAAGAATAAAAATGTATGTGGAATTATTTTTTGGCAAGTTTGCCCATGGCGCCCGAAAGTTTCTTTGCCCATTTGGCATACACTTTAGCGGAAGGGTGTAGACCATCCGGTGCGATATAATCTTCTTTTGCCTTTGCTTTCCGAAAATCGGCGGTGATTTCAAGATAAGGCACTTTGTACTGGATGCACAATGCCTTCTTTAAATTATTATAGGCATCAATCTCCTTACTGATTTTCGCCACATCCTTTTCCCTCGCAAACGGCGTTACGCTGTAATCGGGGATGGAGAGCACAAAACAATGCGCCGTTTTACCACCAGCCAGTTCAATGCCTTTATTTAAAAGCGCTTCAAATTCTTCTTTGTACGCTACAATACTTTGCCCACGGTAATGGTTGTTCACGCCTATAAGCAGGCTTACAAAATCATATTTTGGTGCAAACTGGTAGCCCACCATTGCGGTCTGCAGTTCGGAAGTGGTCCAGCCGGTTCTGGCAATCACCTCCGGTGCCGCCACCTTATAGCCCTCTTTGCGCAGCAACTGAACGGTTTGATACGGGAAGCTTTCTTGGAGCAAAACGGCTTCACCGATGGTGTACGAATCGCCCAGGGCCAGGTAGGTATAGGTTCTTTGCATGGTTATAGTTTATCAGGTATCGAAACGCAAAAAAGAATTGCAGGCTTCAATTTACAGGAACTCCATGATTGTTTTAAGGGTTGATGCATCTTTATAAATACGCCGGTGTCCCAGTCCTTCAGAAATCACAAACCGGTAATTGGGATACGCTTTTTGCATGATGGGTTCCACATCCGCAAAAGGAGTTTGCAGGTCCAGTTTGTCCTGTAAAAAAAGAACTTGTGCTTTGATGGATGCCGATGCCCTGGCCACCGAATACCAGGAAAGCGGCTTGCCGTTGGCTTCTTCCACCAGTTTCCGGAATTCGTTTTTAATCTCGTCGTCAAGTTTAACCAGGTGGAAAAAGTTTTGCATCGCCCTTTCCGATTCTGTTGCCGGGGCAATAAAAACCACCTTCCAGCTCTCGTCATGCGGTACTTCTTCCAGGGCAAGGCTGAGGGCCAGTCCGCCAAACGAATGGGTAATGAAGTTGGTGATGGGGCCGTAATCGTTTAGAATGTGTTGAATAAAATTTTTGTAATCAACTGCGTTGATGATCTTACCGCCACTGCGACCATGCGCAGGGGCATCAAAGGCCAACACCTCGTAGCCTTTTTTCAGCAGCGGCTGAATGTATTTTTCAAAATTGACCACGCTGGATTCAAAGCCGTGCAGAATAAGCACTTTTTTGTCTAGCGGATAATTCCAACGATAGCCGCAAATGCGAGTGTTCTGAAAAATGAACTGCAAGCTTTCCGCTTTTTTAAAAACAGGCGGCAGGTCCTTATTAACCCGGGTAGGTGGGGTGGTAAAAATTTCAAATGCTTTTTCAGCCGCTTTGCGTTTGGAAACCTTTCCCAGTAAAGTAAGTTTGGTGCGGATGTAACGTACAGCCAATCGTTTTGCCAAAGACATGCAGGTATCAGGGTTTAGTAACCGAAGGTAAATGAAAGCCGTTTTAAAATGACCGCATTAGGCAAGCTCCCAATCAGCTTTAGGGCAAATCCGCGAACTTCGTTCCCTTTCAACCACCAGCAATAGACGTGAATACAGCTACGATAAGCATTATTGGAACAGGGAATACGGCAACCATACTGGGGAAGTGCCTGAAAATGGCCGGTCACCGCATTGTGCAGATTCTGGGCCGAGACCCGGCTACTACCTGTGACCTGGCAGAATTACTTGGAGCGAAAGCGGCCGTTATGGAGGAACCAATTGATCAAACTGTAGCCTTTGTTCTGGTGGCTGTTTCCGATTCGGCCATTTCAAATGTGATTAGCCAGTTCAATTTTCCAGTACAAAGCATTGTAATACATACGGCGGCTTCTGTGTCAAAAGATGTTTTAAAAGGAAAGGCTGCGAAGTATGGAGTGTTTTACCCGTTGCAAAGCCTGAAAAAAGAACTGGAGCGGCTTCCTGAAATACCGATTGTAATTGATGCCGACAGTGAAGAAACCCTGCAGCAACTGCGCATACTGGCACAATCCATCACCAGGCAAACTTTCTCCGCAAGTGATGAACAACGGCTTAAACTTCATATGGCCGCTGTAATGGTAAATAATTTTACCAATCATTTGTATGCGCTGATCGAAGGCTATTGCAGGAAAGAAGGATTGGATTTTTCGGTCCTCCTTCCCCTCATCCTGGAAACGTCTTCACGCCTAAAAGAAATTTCCCCGCAACATGCACAGACAGGGCCTGCCGTCCGCAACGATACCGCCACTATCGAAAAGCATCTTTCGCTGCTTCAAAATCACCCTGGCCTGCAACGTTTCTATCAGCTTTTTACAGAAAGCATTCAGCAGGAAAAGTAAATAAATACAGTATGCACAGGTAGCCATACCGGTAACAGGCAAACGGAGCGGCAGAACATTGGGATTATGGTGCTATTTTCGCTCCTTCCGCTCTATTTTTTTTGCGTATGAATGTTTTGGAAATTTTTAAAGGTGTCACCACGTTTGTATTTGATATCGATGGGGTAATGACGGACAGTATGGTGCTATTGCTGGAGAACGGGTTGCAGGCGAGGCAGATGAATATCAAAGACGGTTTAGCCCTGCAAATGGCTATGCGCAACGGGTATAAAGTGATGGTGATCTCCGGCGGCACATCGGAACCGGTGATTCGCCGCCTTCAATATTTGGGTATAGAGGAAATTCATCTAGGACTGATTGATAAGTTGAAATTTTTTGAAGGCATCCGTACGCAATACAGCCTGGATTGGAAAGAGATACTTTACATGGGTGATGACCTTCCCGATATTCCGGTGTTGAAGAAAGTAGGCCTGCCCTGTTGTCCGCAAGATGCGGTGCCGGAAGTGAAAACGGTTTCCCAATACATTTCTCCGCTCAGTGGAGGAAAAGGTTGTGTTCGGGACGTGATTGAAAAAGTGCTGAAGCTGAATGGCCACTGGAAGTACACCCCCGAAGTTTCGTCACGCTAACCCAATTGCATGAATTTAGGCAGGGCCTTTTTACAACTTATCCGCTGGTCGAACCTGGTCTTTATCATACTGACGCAGGCCCTCTTTTATTGGTGTATCTATTACCAACTATATGGGGTACACAACATCAAACGGTTCGTATTGTTGGTGCTCGCCTCTGTTTTTATTGCTGCTGCTGGTTATATCATCAACGATTATTTCGACCTGAATATCGATCAGATCAACAAGCCCGATAAAAATGTTATCGACCGCATTATTAACCGTCGCTGGGCCATTATCTGGCACCTTGTTTTGAGTTTCCTGGGCGTCGTACTGACAGCATTGGCAGTGGGCAAAGCGTATTGGTACCTGGTGCTGGCAAATGTTGCCTGTGTGATTTTGTTGTGGCTGTATTCCACTTCGTTCAAACGGCAATTGCTGATTGGAAATGTTGTGATTTCGCTGCTGACAGCGTGGACGATCCTGGTGTTCTTTTTTGCTTTTTCCAATCCCGATCAGGCCATCAACGCTACGGATCCGCTGTCAGTAAAGTTCTTTCGCATTTCCATGTTGTATGCCGGTTTTGCTTTTATCATTTCGCTGATCCGTGAGGCCATTAAAGACATGGAAGATATCAAAGGCGATATGCGTTACGGTTGCAAAACGCTTCCTATAGTGGCAGGCATTCGCACAACGAAAGTGTATGCCGGCATCTGGATTGGTGTCCTTATCGCCACGCTGCTGATCCTACAGTTTTATGTATTGCAGTTTGGCTGGATCGTTTCTGTGATTTACGCCATGGCCTTTGTGATTGTGCCGTTGGTTTCCGCATTGAAGCGTTTACGCTTTGCCACCCGCACGGCCGATTTTGCTGACCTCAGCAGCCGCACCAAATGGATCATGCTCACTGGCATTGTATCCATGCTTTTTTTCCTTTTCTATATTTAAGTATGACAAAAATTGTTCTGGCTTCGCAGTCGCCCCGCCGTAAACAACTGTTGCAGTGGGCGGAAGTGGATTTTGAGATCATCATCGAACCAACAGACGAAACCTACCCGGAAGGACTTGCACCCGAAGAAGTAGCCGTGCACATTGCCCGGCAGAAAGCTGCCGTCGTCCGAAACAAAACCAAAAAAACCATCCTCGCTGCCGATACCATTGTTGTTTTAGGAAATGAAATCATCGGTAAACCCAAAGACCGCGACGATGCGGTTGCTATTTTACAAAAGCTTAGTGGCGCTCATCACAAAGTCATCACCGGTGTGGTCATCGTACAGGGCGAAAAAGAAATTGCTTTTGCCGATGTTACCGATGTGGAGTTTCACCCGCTGACGGCCAGCCAACTCCAATTTTACGTGGACAAATACCAGCCTTACGATAAAGCCGGTGCATATGCCATTCAGGAATGGATTGGGGTTGTAGGCATTAAATGCATTAACGGTGATTTTTACAACGTAATGGGACTTCCCGTTAGCCGGGTGGTGCAGGCACTGCAACAACTATAAGGTTTTTTCGGATAAATAATTTTCTTAACTTGTTGCAATGACTGAACGACTGCTCCAGTTCATCTGGCAATTTGGTTATTTCAACAACACCAACCTAACCACTGCTGAAGGAGAAAAGATTTCCATTCTTTTTGCCGGAAATCTCAACTCCAATGGCGGCCCTGATTTTTCGGCGGCAAAAATTCGTATTGGCGAAACCACGTTTTTCGGCTCTGTTGAACTTCATCTCAAAACCTCTGATTGGGAAAAACACGGCCATGAAGGCGACCGTCAATATGGCAACGTGATCCTGCATGTGGTGTACCGTCATGATAAACCGTTGCCACATGCCATCCCGGTATTGGAACTGGAACCAAGAATTTCTTCGCTTTTATTAGAACGTTATACGGCATTGCTGCAAACCGAAAGTTTTATTCCCTGCGATGCATCTGTTGCTTCGGTCCCGGAACTTGTGTGGATGGCCTGGAAAGAACGCCTGCTGGCAGAGCGGCTTACCCGAAAAGCGCAATACATTTTGGATTTACTGGAACAAAGCAACCAGCATTGGGAGGAAACGTTTTGGTGGCTGCTGGCCCGCAATTTTGGAATGAAAGTAAACAGCGATGCCTTTGAGGCCGTAGCCCGTTCGCTTTCCATCAACCTGCTCGCAAAACACAAACATTCCATTCATCAAGTAGAAGCACTGTTGTTTGGACAAGCCGGTTTGCTGCAAACAACTTTCGAAGACGATTATCCCCGCATGCTGCAACGCGAATTTCATTTTCTGCAAAAAAAAATGTCGCTGCAGCCGGTTTCGGTGCCCCTGCAGTTTTTGCGGATGCGGCCCGGTAATTTTCCAACCATACGGCTATCGCAACTGGCGGCGCTTATTCAGCAATCTTCCCACCTGTTTTCAAAAGTGCTGGAAGCCGAAAAGCTTTCTGAGGTCAGCGCCCTGTTTGACGTAACGGCGAATGATTTCTGGCATTATCATTACACCTTTCACCTGGCTTCTCCCTTTAAACCAAAAACGCTGGGCGCCGACAGCATTCAAAATATTTTAATTAATACCGTTGCGCCGGTTTTGTTTGCTTACGGTTTGCACCATGGGCAGGAAACCTATAAAGAGAAAGCCCTTCGTTGGCTGGGGGATCTGCCGGCTGAAAAAAATACCATCACCAAAGGCTTTTCCCTGTTAGGGCTAAAAGCCAAAACGGCATTCGATTCGCAGGCGCAGATTGAATTGAAAAATGAATTTTGTTCCGTCAAAAAATGCCTGCAGTGTGCGGTTGGCAACAGCCTGCTAAAGCGGGAAGCCTACCGGGCAGCAGCGCCCAGTTTGAAAAAATAAGAAGGGGAGAATCTGGCTACGAAACGCCTTGATTTCCCTTTTTTTCTACGTTTTGCCTACGCTTTCCTAAAAAAGGAGTTTTCGGGGCTTCATTTATGACAATCCTTTAACCCCAAACTCTAAACCCCATACACCAAACTATATCCCGATTCCCTTATTTTTGCGACTCAAATTTTTTAGCTTGGCTACAAAATACACCAAAGAGACCTACCTGTACTGGTATGAGCTGATGCAGCTGATTCGCCAGTTTGAACTGATGGCTGAAGAGAAATACAAAATGGAAGGCAAGATCCGCGGCTTTTTCCATGCCTACGTAGGGCAGGAAGCACTGGCTGCCGGATGCATGACCGCTACCAAACCCGAAGATTCTTTCATTACCGCTTACCGCGACCACGGCTTGGCCATTGCCAAGGGCGTATCCGTGAACTCCTGTATGGCCGAATTGTATGGCAAAGCTACCGGCTGTGCAAAGGGTAAAGGAGGCAGCATGCACTTTTTTGGAAAGGACGTGAATTTCTATGGTGGTCATGGTATTGTGGGCGCACAGATTGGTACCGGTGCCGGACTGGCTTTTGCCGAAAAATACAAGGGAACCGATGCGGTTTGTCTCACGTTTTTTGGGGATGGTGCTGCCCGCCAGGGAATGCTGCACGAGATCTTTAACATGGCCATGACCTGGCGCCTGCCGGTGATCTTTATTTGCGAGAACAACAATTACGCAATGGGAACATCGGTGCAGCGTACGTCCAACATCATCGACATTTACAAGCTGGCCGATGCCTATGAAATGCCGGCCGATGTCATTGACGGGATGAGTACGGAAGCGGTTCACGAAGGCGTTTCCAGAGCTGTGAAGCGGGCAAGGGAAGGGGATGGTCCCACCTTGCTTGAGATTAAAACCTACCGTTATAAAGGCCACTCTATTTCTGATCCGCAGAAATACCGCACCAAAGAAGAGGTGGAAGAATACAAGCAGAAAGACCCGATTCAGGCCCTGCTGACGACGATTTACGACAATAAACTGGCAACCGAAGACGAAATCAGGACAATCAACGAAAGAGTGGACGCCGCCGTGGCCGAAAGTGTAAAATTTGCCGAAGAGTCACCATGGCCGGATGATTCAGAGGTGTACAAAGACATCTATGTAGACCAGAATTATCCTTTTATTACCGACTAAAAATTACTCGTTAAAAACAACAATTTAAATGGCAGAAGTAAAAAGTCCACGTCCACACACCACCGAAAATGAAGCCGTCATCGAACGGGCAAAAGATTTTTGGGGCCGATTCGGGAAAGTCATCAGCATTGCGCTGGGTGCAGTGATTCTGGTGGTTGGCGGTATCCTGGCGTACAACAACTTTGTAGAGGGACCAAAAGAGAAAAAAGCATCGGATGCAATCTTTCGTGCACAGGAATATTATGCACAGGATTCGCTGGACAAAGCGCTGAACGGCGATACGCAGTATCCTGGTTTTGAAAAAATAATCAGCCAGTACGGTGGGACCAAGGCCGGTGAGCTGGCCCGTTTTTATGCCGGCAGCATTCATTTGAAAAAAGGTGCCTTTGACAAAGCTGTCAGCCACCTGAAAGAATTTGATACCGATGCGCCCCAGATCCAGGCAAGAGCCTACAAGTTGCTGGGTGATGCCTATGCCGAGCAAGGCAAAGGCAAAGAAGCCATCGAGCAATACAAAAAAGCAGCAACCACGTTTCCGGAAGACGAAGCTTCCGCCTCAGAAGCCCTCTTTATGGCAGCTTACCTGGCCGACAGAGTGCTGAACGACAAAGCCCAGGCTACTGAATTGTATAAGAAAATCAAAACAGAATACGGCCAAACTCAGTGGAGCTTCGAGGCTGATAAATACCTCGCTCAAACTGGTGTTTATAGTGTAGAATAAACGTTTTCCGTTTACAGTTCACAGTTTGCCGTTTAGGGCTCAACTGTGAACTGTAAACTTTAAACTGCAAACTTTTTCAGAAGCATGGCAGATGTTGCGAACAGCAAACTTTTTGAACAAATTGAGGGCATCCGAAACGTAAAGGATGCCCTTGTTGTATTGGTGAAAACCGAATGGAACAGCGAGATAGTCGATAGTCTTGAGGCCGGGTGCAGAAAAGTTTTGGATCAATACAATGTTTCCTGTCAGACAATCGTAGTTCCTGGTGCAGTTGAACTGCCCTTTGCCATCCAGCAGTGCTGGGCAAGCAACAATGCTCCCACAGCCTTTATCGCCCTGGGTTGCGTGGTGCGGGGCGATACGCCGCATTTTGAATATGTGTGCCAGTCGGTAACCCACGGCATCACCGAATTGAATCTTCTCTTGCCAGTGCCCACCATCTTTGGTGTGCTCACGGTTAACACGTCGGAGCAGGCGAAGGAGCGTATCGGCGGCATACATGGTCACAAAGGAGAGGAGGCCGCCATTACCGCGTTGAAGATGATGACATTGAACCAACAACTGAAAGAAGGTAAATTCAGATGATGAATAATCAGTAATGAGTTATCAATAATTCGTTATTATTCATTTCTGATTACTGATCACTCACCATTCACCACTCACCAAATGACTATCCAGCTTTTTATTCCCTGTTTTGTTGACCAACTGTACCCCCAATCGGCGTTTAATATGGTGGCTGTATTGGAAAAAGCCGGTTGCCAGGTTAATTATAATCCGGCCCAAACCTGTTGTGGACAACCTGCCTTCAATGCTGGTTTCTGGGATGAGTCCAGGGCTGTTTGTACCAAATTTGTAAAGGACTTTAATGGTGCCGAATACATTGTTGCCCCCAGCGCAAGCTGCGTAGGATTTGTACGGAATTACTATGGCAAACTCTTCGAAGATTCGGCTTACCAGAACGAAGCAAAAGCGGTTTCGGAAAACATTTTCGAGTTCAGTGAATTCCTCGTCAATAAGCTGGGACAAACCAAATTTGGGGCAGAATTGGAAGGGAAAGCCACCTATCATGATTCCTGCGCCGGACTGCGGGAATGCAAGATTAAAAATGAACCCCGTAAACTGTTGCAAAATGTAAAGGGCCTGGAACTGGTTGAGCTGGAAGACGTGGAAACCTGTTGCGGATTCGGCGGAACCTTTGCCGTAAAATTCGATCCCATTTCCATCGCTATGGCCGAACAAAAAGTGGAGAACGCACTGGCCACCGGGGCACAGTACCTGATCTCCACCGACCTTTCCTGCTTAATGCATTTACAAGGTTATATCGACAATAAAAAGTACAACCTGCAAACCATGCACATTGCCGATGTATTGGCAACAGGTGTCAATAATCAATAATTATTCATTACTGATTATTGATTATTACACATCCAGCTTTCCTTCGGCACCTTTTGCCAGCCGTTTGCCGGTAACGATGGAAGCGGCTGCTTTCAGGAAGTAAACCATCTTTCCGGTTTCGTTATCCCAGTAATAACAGTCCTGCGGAGTTACCTTCAGCAGTGCCAGGTTGGGATCATCCGTACCTTCGGAAAAATATACCTTCACCATCGGCGTCCATTTTTCCTTGATCTTTTGCTTGTCGGTTACCACGGAGGCTGATCCCCACACATCCAGATAACTATCTTTTCCGGGATGAGCATACACAAGATGGACGTCATGTTGCGCTTCCACTTCGTTCACTTTAATGGAGCGGATATCGGTATAAAACCATAGTGTGCCGTCATCTTCCACATCCACCGTAGCCATGGGCCGTGTATGGGTGTGTGCATCATCGCGGGTGTTAGTGATGAACATGCAAATATTTACATCCTTTACCAGCGATCTGAATTTTTCCAGGGCCTGTTCATTATCTAGGTTCTTTTCCATACTACTATTTTTCGATAAAGGGGGTGCCAAAAACTTTATGCCACCCGGGTAGATTGAGCGCCTTTCTCCTGCAGTTTTTCTTCGGCGTCGCCGGCAGCAATCAGGCCGATCTTTACCGAGTGTAAAATGGCTTCTTCACTGTGTTTAAAAAAAAGACAGGGCACACCAGCTGCTTCAATCTTGTACAAAACATCTTTCACCTTTTCGCGGCTTCTTTCAAAAACATCACGGATATAAACAGCTAATATCTGTTTCGGAAAATGCTTTACGATGGCCTCGTAGATATAAGGATCCTGCTGCGAGCTATCGCCCAGCAGCACCACGCTATGAGTGGGAAAGGCTTCCAGGATACGAACGATACGGGTAAATTTTGTCCCATGATTGTTTTGACCGGTTTTCAGTAGTTCTGAAATGCCTTTGAGCTGGCTTAACAAAAAAACACCCCGCGGAATTTTATTTACCGCTGTAAACTCCAGGATGTATTCATATAAATTCCACTCGCTGCTCGATACAAAAAAGAAGGGGTTAGGCGCATCGGGAGTGGTGCCCGATTGGGCTAGCAACTGGTAATGCCGCACTACGCCGTCAAATGGTTTGCGGCTCCGGGCATTTTGGGTAAACAACACCTGCAGCCGCTTGCGCAGGTTGGCCGAATGCGAAATTAGAAACGTGTCATCGATATCGGAAATAAACACGTACTGCGTTTCGTACGGAATAAAGATCCGGCCGGCAGATTTGGCCAGTAAATAATTATGGCGGTAGGCTTTTACCATCACCGGCACCCAGCCACGGTCGAAAGGCTCACTGTCTTCCCACTCCAAACGAAAAAAGCCATCACGGCCGGTTTTTGTTTTATGGATTTTGCCTTTCCATTCTACCTGCACTTCTACGCCGGCAAATGGTTTTACCATAAAAAGACGAAGCAGGGCAAGCGTGTTCCGGACAAAGCTCTGACGGTACTGCTTACGTGGAAACGGACTGCGTTTGAAGACATGACCAAATACCGTCAGGCAATTGTTATGGCCATAGCCATGATAGACTTTCACAGTTGGTTCATCCGTAAGGCGGAACAAGTTTAAAAACCATTGTTTCATGCCGGTTTTTCTTGCCAAAACCATTTGGTCAGTCGTTTGCATATAAAAAGCCATACAAGAAACATGCAGAAGCCACAGAAAATATTATTTGTCGTCAATCCCATCGCAGGAGGAAAGGAAAAAACGGATTGGGAGGTTGCCATCCGTGAGTTTTTCAAAGACTCGGATTGGGTATCGGAATTTTTTATACAATCAGGTAAGCAGGATGAGGTTTCCGTTCGGCATCATGTGGAAAGGCTTCATCCCGATATCGTAGCAGCGGTTGGGGGAGACGGCACGGTGAAGCTGGTGGCGGATATCATTAAAAACTCGCCCATCAAGCTGGGAATCATTCCGGCCGGTTCGGCCAATGGGTTGGCCAAAGAACTGAATATCCCGGCTACCATCAACGAAGCCATTGAGGTGATCATGAACGGCCAGGGGAAAAAAATGGATGCCATTGAGATCAACAACAAAGAGCTTTGTTTTCACCTCAGTGACATCGGCTTGAATGCTTTTCTCGTCAAGCAGTTTCAAAAATCAAAAAGCCGTGGTTTTTGGGGCTATGGTCGATTTCTCCTGAAGATGCTTTGGAACAAACGGAAGATGCGGGTGGTGATTAAGACTGACGAAGGCATTACCAAACGATATGCATACATGGTGGTACTGGCCAACGCCGAAAAATATGGTACCGGAGCCGTTATCAATCCTGAAGGCAGCGTAGCCGATGGGAAGTTCGAAATCGTTATTGTTCGCAAGCTGCATCTGGTGGAAATCTTCAAAGCCATTACAGCCCGCAAGTCGTTTCACCCCGAACGAATTGAAGTCATCCGGACAAAGGAAGTAAAGCTGCAGGCGCATCGGAAGGCTCCGTTCCAGATCGATGGAGAATACATGGGCCGGGTAAATTTTCTGGAAGCTCGAATCAAACCCGGCATTGTGACCGTATTAGTTCCTAATGCCAGCGGATGAGCTGGCACGGCTTTTTCAGGTATTCTGGAAATTGTTTGTTATGGATCACATGGAAATTAAAGGAAAGTGGCACCAATTAAAAGGACGGGTTAAGCAGGAGCATGGCGATCTGACAGATGACGACCTGAAATGGGAAGAAGGAAAAGACGAGGAGTTTTTCGGTCGGATGCAAAGCAAACTGGGAAAAACAAAGGATGAATTCATTACGTGGCTGAGAGGTTTGGGATAGGTTGAATTCAGCTTCGTGCCAGCTTGTAAAAAACTAAGAGCAGCCTGCAGGCTGCTCTTTTACATTTATCTTGCTTCTCTAGGTATGATTGGTTTTGTGGCCGTAAATAGTAAGAGAAGACCTAGGATGGTGGCTAATAAGGATCCCAGTAAAACCGCCACCTTTGAATAACTTACCAGGTCCGGGTCAGTAAAGGCCAGGTTCGAAATAAAGATCGACATGGTAAAACCAATCCCCGCCAGGATAGCTGCACCTGTAAGATGACCCCATCGCACATTTGGCGGCAGTTTTACATTAAACACTAGAATCAGCAGGCCGCAAAAAAGGAGAATACCAACCGGTTTACCCACTACCAGGCCTGCTATAATGCCCAGGCTGTTATTTGTTGTCATTTGCGAGAGCCAGCCTTCCTCCAGGATAATTCCGGTATTGGCCAGGGCAAAAACCGGAACAATAAAAAACGCTACCGGCTTGTGCAGGAAATGCTGCAATTTATAAGAGGGCGTTGATGCCGTTTCGCCGGAAAAGGGAATGGTAAACGCCAACAACACACCGGCTATGGTAGGGTGAATTCCCGACTGCATCATACAATACCAAAGCACTATACCGGGAATCAGGTAAAATGCAAGATGGTATACTTTAAACTTGCTCAGGATGAACAGACCGGCAAGAATGCCCGCGGAAATGCCAAGGTAAAGCCACTGAATGCCAGAACTGTAAAACAGGGCAATGACCAGGATTGCTCCCAGGTCGTCGATAATAGCCAGTGCCGTCAGAAAGATTTTTAACGAATAGGGTACCCGGTTTCCAGCCAGTGCCAGCATGCCAAGCGCAAAGGCAATGTCGGTGGCCATCGGAATCCCAAAACCGTGTTGCATAGGCGTACCGCCATTAAAAAGAAAATGGATGGCCGCCGGAACCAACATCCCACCAACAGCTGCCCCTACGGGCAGAATAGCATTGGAGAACGAGGAAAGTTCACCGGCATACAGTTCCCGCTCAATTTCAAGCCCTACGAGTAAAAAAAAGATGGTCATCAACCCATCGTTGATCCATTGTTCAACAGTGAAGTTGAGATCGAGCCCGGCAAAAGAAAGGTCTGCGGAACTGTGCCAGAAATGCGTATAGCCTTCGCCCCAGATACTGTTGGCAATGGCCAGGGAGACAATGGTGCAAAACAAAAGAATAATACCGCCAATCCGTTCGCTTTCAAAAAATCCTCTAAACAATCTGGTCCATTTCATAATAATCGGTTTCCGGGTTTATCTCCCTTTCTATGGTTCGCAAAAAAATGCTGCAGATGCTGCAGAGCATTTACCAAATCCTAAACAACGCTACCCGCAAAGAATGGTTAGCTTTGCCGGCCAAATTTACCGGTAAACAGACAAATGCATGAAAGCGAGGACGCTGAAAAAAGACAAGGTTAACATTATTACACTGGGTTGCAGCAAAAACATGGTGGACAGCGAAGTGCTGAGTGGCCAGTTGCGGGCAGCCGAGATTGATGTGGTCCACGAAAGCACCAGGCGTGACCACAACATCGTGGTGGTAAATACCTGTGGCTTTATCGACAAGGCAAAAGAAGAAAGTGTGAACACAATCCTGGAGCAGGTAGCCTTGAAGCAGCGGGGAAAGCTGGATAAAGTTTATGTGACCGGTTGTTTGAGCCAGCGTTACCGCGACGATCTGGAGCAAAGCATTCCCGAAGTGGATGCCTGGTTTGGAACAATGGAATTGCCGCTGATGCTGAAAAAATTTGAGGTGGATTACCGGGCTGAATTGATGGGCGAACGACTTCTTGCTACACCGCAGCATTATGCTTACATGAAAATTTCGGAAGGCTGCAACCGTACTTGTGCGTTTTGCGCCATTCCCTTGATGAGGGGAGCCCACATAAGCCGCTCTATCGATGACCTGGTAAGAGAAGCCGAGATATTGGCCAGCCGCGGCGTGAAAGAAATCATGCTCATTGCCCAGGAATTAACCTATTACGGTCTCGATCTGTATAAAAAAAGAGCCTTGTCCGACCTGCTTCGCCGCCTGAGCGATGTAAGGGGAATTGAATGGATTCGCCTTCATTATGTTTACCCGCATAAATTCCCCATGGAAATATTAGAGGTGATGAAGGAGCGGGAAAATATCTGTAACTATTTGGATATGCCCCTGCAGCATGCGGCCGACAACATGCTGAAGGCCATGCGCCGCCAGATTACCCGGACCGAAATGGAAGAACTGGTGGCCGGTATCCGCGAGACGGTACCGGGCATTTGCCTGCGCACTACGCTGATCACCGGTTTCCCGGATGAGACCCTGGATGATGTGGAAGAGTTGAAAGGTTTCCTCGAGCGGCAGCGTTTCGACAGGGTAGGGATCTTTACCTATTCGCACGAAGAAAATACCTCCGCTTACGATCTGGCAGACAGCGTGCCTGCAGAAGAAAAGCAACGCCGCGCTGAAGACATCATGGCCGTACAGCAGCAGATCAGCCTTGAAAAAAACCAGGAGAAAGTAGGACAGACCTTTAAAGTACTGGTTGATAAAAAAGAAGCCGGCCGTTACCTGGGCCGTACCGAGTTTGATAGCGTCGAGGTAGATAACGAGGTGATCATTCAACCTGGCGAGAAGGGAAGGGTAAAAGTTGGCGAATTTGTGAATGTAAAAATCACCAAAGCCTACGATTACGATCTGGAAGGAGAAGTTGTCTGAACTGGGATGGATTGGATGAAAGGAAAGGACCGTATTAATCTAAAACGATCACACAATTCCTATGCATCCCATTTTTCCCGGTTCAAAGACAAGACATAAAAAGAGCCATTCATTTACATGATGGCTCTTAAAAAATGATTTTCATTCTTGTTGTACGTAACAACTGTTTCGGAACAGTTTCAGTTTTACTGTTTTAGCTTAACTGCTTGGTAGAAACGACAATCTCCAGCGCATCATCGGTTTCTGTAGCCCATTGTTTCAACAGGCTGCTGGGGATGGGTTCGTAAACGTCTTTCAGTTCCTGTGCTTTTGGAAGTTCCTTCATTGGCACCAGCACCAGAAAATGGGGTTCTACATAGTCGTAATGCTTGTCAAGCGTCAATCCTTTAACCTGAACGTACTTAAATCCCTCATCTTCAATTTTGCGTAGCATCTGCAAAGTAAGGGGCGTGGTTGAATTGCTTTCCGTTATTCCTTTACGCATGTATATCTAAGATTTATTTCCGTGTTTTATAAATAAACGAATAAACGACATTTTAGTTGTTTATTCAACTATCTAAATAATCATTTAACAAGTCAGAAAATATTGGTTGCAAAAAGCGTCGCAGGAGGTGTGCATAGTTAACGAAAATGCTTAACATAGCAAAAAGCGGGCAGTTAAAAAGGGCTGCAGTAAGGGTAAAGTACTACCACACGTCTTTTGGACAATCAATGCGTCCACGGTCACCCATTCCATTAAACAAGCGGAATGTCAAGCCGAAAATGATGCTGGAATAGCCATCGTTTTCTTTTTGATTGGCCGATTTACTGAAACCGTCGAGGTATTCGGTGTTGGCGATTCGTTTGGTGGCTTCACCATAAAGGGCAACATTATCCCCAATCTGGTAGCGAAGGCCAACTCCGACAGGAAAGGTGAGAATATTATTCGGGATCTGTTTTAATGAATCTTGGCGGAGGCCAGGTAAAACCCAAGATTGCCAGTAGGGAAAATTATAATTGAACCGGCTCCAATCCCGCTCTACCCGGATAAAGGCTACACCAACACCACCAAAGAAGTAAGGTCGCAGGTCGCCGGGTTCTTCCCAGCCATTGTTCAGGCTTGGGTTCACAATGAGTTGTGCCGAAAGTTCATTAATGGACGCTTTGAACGAAAAATTACGTTGCTGGTGAACGCCGCTGGTATACCCTTCTTCGTTATCACTGATAGAAGCGTAAGCATAAGCAGCGCGGATGGCGAGAAAAGATGTAATGTTGCGCTGCCCCGTAACCTGGAAACTGATGCCCGGACGGTTGTAAGCGCCAATCCAGTGCGGTGATAGATCACCCTGGTAGATAGAGGCCCCCAACCCAAACCCTGCTTCTGAAAGCAACTGCGCAGACGCCTGCCATCCGGTAAATAACACCAGGATCACATTCAGATACAAATACTTGGTAAGTTTTTGAGTCAATTGCAGTTACGTTTTTCGTTTCAGGGGTCTGTTTGGACAGGCTAACATACACTAATTTACCATCTTCTCATAAGAATTCAGGCAAAACTAAGACTTCCCGTCGGTGAAGAATCACCCGCAAGGGATAAAACGTTTCTTTGTCGTTACTATTGCATTTCCGTTTAGTTTTGACGGATGAAGAAAAAAATAGCCCTTGTTACCGGCGGCTACTCCGGCGAAGCCGTCATTTCTTACCGTTCGGCCAATACCATCTACAACCACCTCGACAAAAACAAATTTGACGTTTACCTGATAGACGTAACGCCTGAGGGCTGGTTTTACAAAACCGGTGAAGAGGCCCGCATTCCCGTTGATAAAAATGATTTCAGCATTTCGGTGGCGGGTTCAAAACTCACTTTTGATGCTGTTTTTATCGGCATGCACGGCACCCCCGGGGAAGACGGCAAACTACAGGGGTATTTTGATGTGCTGGGATTACCCTACACTTCATGTAACGCGGCAACTTCGGCATTGACCTTCAACAAACGGTACACAACAGCAGTAGCCGGCGCGGCCGGTATCAATGTTGCCAAGTCGAAACTTTTCTTCAAGAGCCAGTTGCAAACGGCTGATCAGGAGGCCGCAACAATGAACTTCCCCGTGTTTGTAAAGCCTAATAATGGCGGCTCCAGCATTGGCATGTCAAAAGTTAATCAGGCGTCAGAAGCCCTGGGTGCAGCCATTGAAAAAGCCTTTAAAGAAGACGACCAGGTATTAGTGGAAGAAATGATCCAAGGCCGTGAGTTTACGGTTGGCGTTTTTCGTTCCAAAGGCGATATAATTGTACTGCCTATTACAGAAGTCGTGGCGCACAATGAATTTTTTGATTTCGAAGCCAAATACCAGGGAAAATCTTCCGAAACCACGCCTGCCGAGATGCCCGAGGAATGGAAAGCTGCCCTGGAAGAAACGGCTTCGCGGGTTTACCATGTATTCAATTGCCGTGGCGTGGTACGTATGGATTTTATCTTCAATGAAGAAAAAGGCCAGCCTTTCCTGCTCGAAATCAATACCATTCCCGGGCAAAGCGATGCCAGCGTGATTCCGCAACAGGTAAGAGCCAGGGGCTGGAACCTGACCGACTTTTATACGATGCTGGTAGAAGAAGCGCTGGAGAACCGGTAGGATTGGAATGGCAGAACAGGCGAGTAAGTAATGTTGAAGAATGCTAAGCCACAAGTATATAAGATGGGGTCCAAATCCAAATGGACAACCCATTCAACATTCACGGTTCCTTGTTTATCTGTTCAATATTCAATTCCTATATTGCAGCCCTCAAACAGTAAAACAACTATCATTGAGCTTATTATCCAAAAAACCAATTTGGTTTCACATATTGCTGGCCCTGGCCCTGTTATTTATCCTGCTGTTTCTGTTTATCGTTTCGCTGAACTGGATCACCAAGCACGGCGAATCCAACACGGTTCCCTTGGTAACCGGCAAAAAGCTGGATGACGTACAAGCCATGCTGGAAGAGAAAGGATTTGAACTGGTGATACAGGATTCGGTATTTTATGATTCCATTCCCCGCGGTATGGTTCTGCGCCAGGTACCCGAAGCCGATGCCGTCGTAAAAGTAAACCGTACTGTATACGTGACCATCAACCGGTTTGTTGCCCCGGATATTGAACTGCCAAAGCTCAGCGGATTAAGCTTCCGCAATGCCGAAATGGTGATCCGCAACATCGGTCTGAAAGTCGGCGATACATCATACCGCACCGACTTTGCCAAAAACACCGTGTTGGAAGTACTGTACCAGGGAAGAACCATTCTGCCGGGATCAACCATCAAGGTGGGCACGCCGGTTGACCTGGTGCTGGGCAGCGGTGTGGGCAACGAGGCCATTGTGGTTCCCAAACTCCTGGGCCTTACTTATGAAGAAGCAAGGGCTTTATTGGATGCGCAGGGAATTATTCTTGGAGCGCCGGTTTTTAATCCAGGTGTAAGTGATTCGGCCAATGCCTTCGTTTACCGGCAGCGTCCGGCACCCACTACGCTGGACGGCAAACGACTGACCATGCGGGCAGGGCAAATGATCGATATCTGGCTGCAAACGGAAAAGCCGAATGTGGATTCCCTTGAAAATGCGGCCAGACCGCCTGACATCGAAGAACCCAACGAATATTAATGCATATGAAAGAAATCACGGTTGAAGAACTAAAGACCCGTATTGACAACGGCGAAAAGATCAATTTGATTGATTGCCGCGAACCGCACGAATACGAAGAAGCCAACCTGGGCGCAAAGCTGATTCCCCTGGGAAAATTTCAGATGATGGACCTGGATGAACTGGAAGACTTGAAGGACGAAGAGGTTATCATTCACTGCCGTAGCGGTAAGCGCAGTGCCATGGCTTGCACTATTCTCGACCAGATGGGTTTTAAAAACACCGTCAATGTTCAAGGGGGCATCCTGGCCTGGATCGACAAATACGGACAGCCGAAATAAGAAATGACATCGTATAAAAAGCCGCTTTCGATTAAGGGGAGGTGGCTTTTTTGTGCCTATAGCTGCCAGAATGATGTTACATTGAAAGGGCCAGCACTGAGTCGGCAACAGTAACGTTGTTGGATAGGTGCAGATTGAATAAAATTTTATACGAAAACAAAGTTCTCATCAAAGGCCGTAAATTGGTTCTCGCAAAACCAGCCACTTCATGAGAATTACGATCCTGCTTCTTATTCTATTTCCATTTTTTTCCTCTGCACAAAAGCTAACAACCATTGAAGAGAAAACGAAAAACATGAAAGCCTATCCCGGCTTTTTTCCGTTTTATTGGGACGAAGCTCTAGGAAAAATCTGGCTGCAGATTCCAGCACAAACTACAGAGATTCTTTACCAAACCTCCTTGCCTGCAGGATTGGGGTCCAATGATGTGGGATTGGATCGCGGCATTATAGGTCGCACTTCACTTTTGCGCATCAACCGCACCGGTAACAAACTGCTTTTGACCGAGCCCAATTTTAATTTCCGGGCCACCACCAGCAATGCGGCCGAACGCAGGGCGGTAGAGGAATCGTTTGCCACTTCAACCATTTGGGGTTTTGTTGTGGAAGCGGAAAGCAATGGCGCCGTGTTGGTCGATGCCACTGCTTTTTTGTTGCGGGATGCCATGAACGTAGCCAATACATTTCGCCGCACCAACCAGGGCTCTTATGCCATTGACCAAAGCCGCTCCGCGATTTATTTGCCCCGCACCAAAAATTTTCCGCTCAATACTGAGATTGAAACAACAGTTACGTTTGTGAACAACGACAGCCGGCCGGGTGCTTTTGTGGCTTCTGTGGCGCCATCGGCGGAAGCCATTACTTTGCGAATGCATCATTCGTTTGTACAACTGCCCGATGCGAACTATACACCCCGTGCATACGATCCGCGTTCGTCGTTTATTGCCCGCAGCTATTTCGATTTCAGCACACCGGTTACGGAACCGATACAAAAGCGATTTATCGTCCGTCACCGCCTGCAAAAAAAAGAACCTTCTGCACCCGTAAGCGAAGCGGTAAAACCGATCGTGTACTATCTCGACAACGGTACGCCGGAACCCATCCGCTCTGCACTTTTGGAAGGCGCTTCCTGGTGGAATGCAGCCTTTGAGGCCGCCGGCTTCCGCAATGCATTTCAAGTAAAGCTCTTACCCGATACTGCCGACCCGATGGACCTGCGCTACAACATGATCAACTGGGTCCACCGGTCAACCCGCGGCTGGTCGTTTGGCAGTTCCGTGGTAGATCCCCGCACCGGTGAGATCCTGAAAGGAAATGTCACCCTTGGCTCCCTGCGGGTACGGCAGGATTACCTGATTGCACAGGGCTTGCTGGCACCGTTTGAGAATGGAGTGCCGGCAGATAATAAAATGCTGCAAATGGCCCTCCAGCGGTTAAAGCAATTGTCCGCACACGAAATCGGACATACCTTAGGTCTCTTGCATAATTATATCTCCAGTGCGCAGAACAGGGCCAGTGTAATGGATTACCCACCACCGGTTGTAAAACTGAATACAAAAGGGGAGATTGACCTGCAGGATGCCTACACCAACAGCATTGGCGATTGGGACAAGGTCAGCATCACCTATGGCTATGCGCAGTTTCCGCAGGGTGTGGATGAAAAAGCAGCCCTGGAAAAAATCCTGAACGATGCTCGAACAAAAGGGCTCAGCTTTATTTCGGATAGGGATGCCCGTGATCCAGGTGGCTTGCATCCCACAGCGCATCTTTGGGATGTATCCAACAATGCGGTTGCCGGTTTGCAGGAGGTAGTTGCTGTACGGAAAAAAGCCTTGTCGCAGTTTGGTGAGGCCAACATCCGCAAAGGCGATCCTATGGCAACACTGGAAGAAGTGCTGGTACCGGTTTACCTTTTTCACCGTTACCAGGTAGAAGCGGTTACCAAACTGGTGGGCGGACAACAATACAGTTATGCCGTACGAGGCGATGGCCAGGCTGCCACCGCACCCGTTCCAAAATGGGAGCAGGTCAAAGCCCTGAATGCTGTTCTGGATTGCCTGGAGCCTTCTTTTCTGGCTTTGCCAACAACCATCACCAAATTAATTCCACCGCGACCGGCCGGTTATGATTACAACCGGGAACTTTTCAACCGCCGCACCGGGCTTTCTTTTGATCCGATGGCGGTAGCGGAAACCGGCGCCGACCTGCCGCTTTCTTTTCTGTTTCATTTAGCACGCCTCAACCGCCTGGCACAGGCAGACGAGGACAAAAACGGACTTGGCCTGACGGAAATGCTAAAAACTGTATTAGCCCGTACCTGGCGGGCAACCCGTCAACAGGGTTTTGCCGGGTTGATCCAGCGCCAGAACGAACAGTTGGTGTTAACCTACCTGTTAGCAGCAACCGAAAACGAGGCAGCCAGTTTTGCCACGAAAGCTGCCGTTCTGAAAGTTTTGGATGAAATCAAAACAACGGCGTTATCCGGCAGCAAGGCGGACACAAAAGACGGTGGGTATTACCTGCTTACATTGGAAAGAATGAAAGCGCCGGAAAAAGCAAAACCCACTCAACACATAACCATCCCGCCCGGTGCACCCATTGGCGATGGAGACGCGATGATGGGTTGTGGCGAATAAAACAGGTTAGAAACGAAATCTGTTGCGCAAATTTTTTCTATGCACACAACTGATGAATGCCTGAATTGCGGTACTGTACTCGATGCAAAACAGAACTTTTGTTCGCACTGCGGCCAAACGGCGCATACACACCGTCTCAGCATGCCGCACCTGGCCCATGAAGCGGTACATTATTTCACGCATGCAGATAAGGGCATCTTTTACCTGATCCGCCAGTTGGCTCTGCGTCCGGGCATTGTGGCCAGGGAATATGTCCGCGGCAAACGGAAAAAATATTTTAGTCCGTTGAACTTCTTTTTTATTGTGGTCGGTCTGTTTCTGTTTGTGCAAATAACCTTTAAACCCATGCAGGGAGTGAACATGGCGGCCATGAAGGAAGCCGTAAGCAAAATACCCGATCCCACCGTTCGGGAACGCAGATTGGCAAAGCTCGAAAGGGCCGAAGCGGCCACCAACTTCATGGCCCGGTATTCCAACTATGTGAACATGGCTGTGACGCCGCTCGTCGCCCTGCTTTTTTTTCTTTTTTTCAGAAAGTCGGGATACAATTACACTGAACATCTGGTTGCCAATCTTTACATTGCCGGGTTCAATGCGTTGTTTTTTATTTGCATTATTACCCCTTTTCTTTTACTGGCTAGGGGTACCGCCTATTATCTTATGGGTATCTATCTTTTTCTTGCCTGGGAAGCATTTTACCGGGCTTATACCTACTACCGCTTTCTTCCGGGAAAGAGCTTTCGCCACGGGTTGGCCGTATCGCTCGTGGCCCTGTTAACGGTTGTTGTCTGGACCCTGCTTTCGCGGGGACTGATTGGCTGGTACATCGAAACGGGCTTCAATTAAAATCTGAACAGGTTTATTCTTTTGGAAGCGAATCGTTGACCGACGACTTTTTTCCCTGCAACAAGTAAATTAAAATTCCTACGGACAACAGGATCGCTACATTTCGCAATTCTACCAGTTTTGCTGTGGAAAGCAGCCAAAGGCAAAGCAGGATGCCGGTAATAGCAAAGAATTTTCCACGCTTTAACACAAAATGGCCGGTTTGATCCGGACGTTTCCGGCGAAGCTGTAACAGGGAGGCACATACGAAAAGATAAACCGATACCCGGATGATCACCGCAAACTGTAAGGCTGTCAAAAACGACCAGGCGATGGAGGCAATAGCTGTAACGATGGCAACACTCAGTAGCGACAAGGTTGGCGTCCGGTGTACCGGGTGAACCGCTGCAAACGGTTTAGGAAACTGGCCTTTTTGGCTAAAGGCAAACGGAAGCCGCGAGCCGCTGAACAGCAAGATGTTCAGGGTTCCAAGGATGGAGATCAACGCTCCGGCGGCGATAATTTTTCCACCGGCAGGTCCTAAAAAGTTAGTGGCCGCATCTGCCAGGGGCCGTTCGGAGGTGGCCAGCGAAGGCAAGGTACCAATGCTGGTAACCTGGATCAATACATAAAAAATGGCAACAATGGTGGTTGCCGTCAACAAGCCAAAGGGAATGGTACGTGCCGGTTGCCGGATCTCACCCGTATTGACCAGCACCGATTCAAATCCGCCAAACGCAAAAATCAACAATAAGATAGCAGCGGAAAAGTCAGTGATAGCAGGTTGTTGCTGAACGGTAAAAAGATCGCCCTGCAGAAAAAAAGCGCCGATCAAGATAAACAAGGCCAGGGGCACCAGCTTCGATACGGTTAAAATATTGCTCACCCGGGTGGTGCTTTTTGCCCCCACATGATTGATATAGGTGAGTCCGCCTGTTACAATCAGTATGGTAAAGGCTCTGGGAAAGGTGTCGGTCAACGAAGGATAAAATATAGAAAGATATGTGACCAGCAGGTTAATTAAGGTCGCATAATTGAAAATGCGGCTCAACAACAGGAGCCAGCCAACAGTAAAGGCCGGCAGCCTTCCAAATGCTGTTAAAACGTAGGTATAAGGCCCGCCGGTTGTTTGAAAACGGCTCCCAACCTCGGCAAAGCAAAGAATAAAGACGAGAACAATGGCTGCACACACAAAAAAAGCAAGAATGCTGTACACGCCTGTCAATTGGTAAATGCGGGAGGGTAAGCCAAATATACCCGCCCCGATGATGCTGTTGATGATCATCAGCACCAGGTCCCATTTCCCAATAGCCCGTTTTAAACCCTGCCGGGATTCTTCCAGAATCATGTCCTGCTGACTGTTTGAAGCCTTTTCGTTTTGCATGCAGCCATCGATAGGCAACCAAGATACGCATAACCGTTAGAAGGTGATTTTCTCTTTCAACCTTTCCTCAGAAATACTTTAGTGCAGGATGAAATACAAAATCTGTCAATTAAAAGGCAACATCGATTGTTTGCTGCTGTGCCGGCTTTTCTTGAAACGAACATCAGCAACCAGAGTTATACATAAGTACGCAAGGCATCAGTTTGCTTCCTTCATTAGATGAGAATACTGAATTCTCCAAGGCTCAGCTTCTTATATACGGCATATTTTTTTACTGCGTAGATAACGGCCTTTGTTGCCCGATAGATTGGATTGAATTTCCTCAATCTGTTGAAAAGAAAAGTCAGTTGATAGATTAAAAACTAAGGAGTATGATAGCAATGAATTTTCGCGGCCCGTTCCGGGTCAGGGTAGATCGTAACAAGCCGATGCCCGAAATCCTGCATCCCAACGATGCCATTGTACAGGTAACCCGATCCTGCATTTGCGGTTCTGACCTTCACCTGTATCATGGGCTGGTGCCTGATACAAGGGTAGGAACAACCTTTGGTCACGAATTTACTGGCATTGTAGTAGAGGTTGGCACAGGGGTGCAAAAGCTGAAAGTAGGAGACCATGTACTGGTTCCCTTCAACATCGCCTGCGGCAGTTGTCCGTTTTGCAAGCAGGAGCTGTTTGGAAATTGTCATGAGTCCAATCCGGAGGCAACAGCGGTGGGAGGCATTTTCGGGTATTCGCATACGGCCGGCGGATACGATGGCGGCCAGGCAGAATATGTCCGTGTACCGTATGCGGACATCGGCCCCACGATCATTCCGGCAGGCATGGACCTGGATGATGCCGTGTTGTTGACCGACGTAACCCCAACCGGTTACCAGGCGGCGGAAATGGGAGGTATTCAAAAGGGTGATACGGTGGTTGTTTTTGGTGCGGGCCCGGTGGGCATCATGGCGGCACGCTGTGCCTGGCTGTTTGGTGCCGGTCGTGTGATCATCATCGATCATATCGATTACCGTCTTGAATTTGCCCGCAATTATGCCTATTGCGAAGCCTATAATTTTAAGGACATGCACGACCCCGTGGTGTTCCTGAAAAAAGAAACCGGTGGGTTGGGTGCCGATGTTTGTATCGATGCTGTTGGATGTGATGCGGCCGGTAATTTGTTCCAGTCTTTGGTTGGCAGAAAAATGCCCCTTACCGGTGGTGCCGCTACGGCCTTGCACTGGGCGATCAATTCCGTAAAGAAAAGCGGAGTAGTTTCTATCGTGGGTGTGTATGGTCCGCTGGATGCCTTGGTGCCTATCGGCAACGTGGTAAACAAGGGGCTGACCATTCGTGCCAATCAGGCATCGGTAAAACGGCTGTTGCCAAAGCTGATCGATCATGTTATGGCGGGACGATTGAATCCAAAAGGTTTGATCACCCATCGCATTCCGCTGGAAGAAGTGGCCGAAGGTTACCACATCTTTTCCGCCAAGCGTGACAACTGTATCAAACCCGTATTAATTCCCCCATCTGCCTACGCGGCATAAAATCATAAATTATGAGTCAGACATTGGAAGATAAAAACACGTTTGAATCGGACCTGGACCGGCAAATTGCCAACAGTCCGAAAGACATACCTGGTTGGGGCGTTGATGCTGATCCGGAAAATGATCCTACTTACCCGATGAAGCATCGCAATGGTGCCGATTACGAGCGGCTGAATTACGAACGGCCGCCACAGCAGCCGGTTACCGTAGAAGTGCTGCACTCAATTGAGCGGCCTACGATAACGGCCGCCTTTGGCGCTACGCTGCCGCCAAAAGGCCTGAGTGGTGCGATTCGCCGCTATGCATTCAAACACAGCGAATCGACCTATATGCATTGGGTACCCTTGGTGTTGGCCGATCGCATTAATGTGGTAGAAGGCATCATCGATGATATCAAACAGGGGCATTTTCCCAATCTGATTGGCGAAAGAGGCTGGGCTGCCGAATGGAAATACAACAAGGCTGGCCTGATAAAAAATGTTGCGATTGGTGCTGCCATTACGGCCGGCGTTATCATGCTGATCCGTAACCGGCGCAAAGCAGCAAGAGAGGACTAAAAAATAAATGCAAACAATATAAAGGCTGTCTCTTGGGGCAGCCTTTTTGTTTTCCGGAAATGATGGAAAAACAATGACTTTTCTGTAAGGATAGGAATACTTAAAACGATCGTTTTGGTAACCTTCTTAACCAAGACAATTACATTTATTCACAAACTTCTTATATATAAAAATAATCTTAATTTAAGGGCTTGGCAGAAGGGGCATAGACGGGCAGACGAGACAACGCCTGTCGATGTTATTGGATATCCTTTCTTTTCAGAACAAAACCATCGTTTATGAGATTTCAAAAATCCTTTTGGCTGATCAGCCTATTTCTAATCGGTCTTGGTGTATTCTCACTATCGCTAACGGATACAAAAATCGCCAGAACGGCTGCAGGCAATAGGATCGTCAATTTATACCTGGCGGATATGGCCCGTTTCGACTCGGCACTGCAAGCGTATCCGACGTATTTCCTGGATAGTGCGTATGAATTGCGGAAAGAAAAATACCGTCAGCTTGTTTACGGATTCAAACGGGTAGAGTGCCTTTTCACCTATGCGCATCCCGAAATTGTTTACAACAGTTTTTTGGTAACGCCCCGATTCCAGGCAAGGGATTTTGGTCCCCCGTTTCCGGATAACTGGCTGTTTGCAGGTCCCTTTGGCATCGATCCTGATAGCGTTTTGCGCACATTCCGAAAAGAGGATTCTGTGTTTCAGCGGAAGTTCATTGAACGGTCGATTCAAAACTTCCGCAATCAGATCCGGGAAAGTCATTACACCGAAATGGCTGGCCAACTGACGGATGCTGACCTCGTGGATGCTTTACACCTGCAAATGGCCCGCATGAGCACCGTAGGCCTTGCCAATGCGGATTTTGTTATCGAGGAAGCCGGTATGCCCGGCTTGGCAGGTGAATTTGATGCATGGGCAGATATGCTCAGCCTGCTCATGGAGGAACTTCCTGCTTCTGCAAAGCTGCGGAGGTCTTTGGCAGAAAGAATAAGCGAAGGCCAACGCTTTCTTTCCCAAAGACCCGCTTTCCGTACATTCCACCGGATGCAGTTTTTACGTAGCGTATTGCTTCCCTTAGGTACCGGTTTATCCTCACTGCAAAAAGAGCTGAAGATTCCTTTGAGTAAAAAGGCGGCAGCATTCTTTCCAAATGCCGCCCATGTTTACGAGCGGGATGCCCTGAACAGGGACTATTTTTCACCGGGTGAAGAAGCCTATTACACAAAAGAAAAAGCCGTTCTGGGCAGGTTTCTTTTTTTCGACCCAATCTTGTCTGATAACAATGAAAGAGCCTGCGCTTCCTGTCATAAGCCGGAACTGGCATTTACCGATGGCAACAGCAAAAGCATAAAGTTTGACCGTGGTGGTGACTTGGCCCGCAATGCGCCTACCGTAATCAATTCCGTTTTTCAAAAGGACCAGTTCTGGGATCTCAGGGCAACTTCCCTGGAGGACCAACTGGATTCCGTGATCAACAATACCGATGAGTTGCACAGTTCTTTTGAAAATGTTATCGACCGCATTGAATCGAGTGATGAATACAGGCAGCTTTTTGCGGCGGCCTTTCCTGAGACGAAAGCATCAGGCATTCAGCGAAAACACCTCAAAATAGCCATCGCAACTTATGAAAGGGAACTAACAGGCATGAACAGCCGTTTTGATCAATATGTAAGAGGCGAGGGTGCGAAAATGAATGCATCTGAAGTGAATGGCTTTAACCTGTTTATGGGCAAGGCCAAATGCGGTACCTGTCATTATGCACCGGTTTTTAACGGTGCCTTGCCTCCTTACTTTGATTTTACGGACCATCGATCCATTGGTGTGCCGGTTAGAGATTCGATGGATGTATATGAGGTAGATCCTGATTTGGGGGTATCGAGGCAGTCAGCCAATCCTTTTCTCCATTTCTCCTTTAAAGTGCCAACCGTTCGGAATTCTGAACTAACGGCGCCTTATATGCACAACGGTGTGTACAAGACCCTGGAGCAGGTTATAAACTTTTACGACCATGCGGGCGGCATTAAATTCATGAAGGACATGCGACCTGGTATGAAAGGCCTGCCGTTTTTTATGATCCTGCCGGAAAAGCTTAACCTGACGGAAGGCGAGAAGCAGGATGTTGTTGCTTTTATCAAAACGCTGACAGATACATCCGCCTCGAAAAACAAACCCGACCGCCTACCCAAACTCGCTGGTAAATATGCGGGGCTCAACAAGCGACAACTGGGTGGGGTTTATTGACCTGAAGGGATTTGTTCGGGAGGTGTCTGTGAATTATCAGGTACTTGTTTATCGCCTTCAAACAAGACTCTTTTCTTGGGTAAACTATCGGGGTAAGCTTCTTGGATGCGTGCCATTAGGTTTTCCCGCACATCGCAGCGCAAATCAAAAGCCCGTCCGGACGAATACGCCGATACAATGGCGCGGAGCTCCATTACTTCCTGTTTCAGGTCTGTGATCACCAGGTTAGCCGCCCGTTTGTCCCAAAGCGGATGATCTTTTATGATTTTCATAAATTCTTCCCGAAGCCAGGCAACCGGGATGGTATAATCGACATAGAGATAAATGGTGCCAAGAATTTCGGTTGATTTGCGGGTCCAGTTTTGAAACGGCTTTTCGATGAAATAATTGATGGGAACAATCATTCGCCGGTTGTCCCAAATGCGAACCACGACATAGGTTAAGGTCAGCTCTTCAATGCGTCCAAATTCTCCTTCGATGATCACTTCGTCATCAATGCGGATGGGCTGCGTAAACGCTATCTGGAAACCCGCCAGCAGGTTGCCCAATGACCGTTGGGCCGCAAAACCAATGATGATACCGCCTATACCCACACCAGTCAATAATCCCGTACCTACTTTGCGCATGGTATCAAATGTGAGCAAAACGGCACCTATTGCCAGGAGAATTATAATAAATACAACCACCCGCCGTATATAAATCAATTGCGTGATGATCTGCCGTTGACGAAAGTTATCGGGAGTGTCGATATTAACCTTGTGGTGGATGATATCCTGGGCAACACGAATGCTGCGGATAAGCAACCAGGTAAAGCTGATAATCAGGAAAACTTCTGTCCACTTGCTGATATAAGGACGAAACCCCGTAGGTACCTGCAGAAACGGGATAAAGTTGTTAAAAACAAACAAGGGCACTAGGAAAGAAACGGGTGTAGTGAGGTGGTTGAGAAGCGCTTGCCCCAGCCTGAACTTTTTTTCTTCGTCTGTTTTCTTGCGCACAAAAAAGGAAAGAAGGGTACTGAGAAGCAACCCCACCAAAACCGCCAGTATAATCAGCAGGATGTTCCATAGATAGGGTGGTAGATCCCACCGGCGTATAAGATCCTGAACAAATTTTTGCATAGCGCATTTTGCATCAAAAACTAAACCGGTCGTTTAGAATAGAAAATATAGCCCACCGTATTGCCACCCATTTTGTGCAAACGTTTGCTGAGGTAAAATTTATTTACAAAACCTTCCCTTTACTGCAATGGAACAGTTTTTCCTATTTATGTGGTGGATTCACCTGCGGAATGTCGTATTGGTCTCCATCCGAAAGAAGGTGCACTTTGATATTCGAGGCCGAAATGGGTTTGTCTTCCGTAAAATCTTTAATGTTGGTTTTTTCAATATCGAAACCTTCCAGAACAATTATCATCCCCGTTCCTACAACCTCGGCTATTGTACCTTTTTTTACAACCAGTGCCGTATCTTCTTCAATGCCGATGCCAATACACGTAGGATTGGTAATAATTACCTGCGCCATCCGTACAAACCGGCCCCTGTGAACAAAATGCGTATCTACACAAACATCTTTTACAAACTCAAGACCTGTTGTGATTTTTATCGCACCTCCTTTTTCCTGTACTTCTTCATTGCCGGCATAGATCATGGGTGTAGATAGTGCCATGGCACCGGCACTGGTACCAGCTATGACAACCGGATCATTGATATAACGTTCTTTTAATTGGGTCAGAAAACGGGTGCCACCGTACAGGGCAGTCAGCTTCAACTGGTCGCCTCCGGTAAAAAAAAATGCATCGGCAGTACGTACTCTTTCTTCCAGGTCGTCGTTCAATACATCTTTGCGCAACTGGTGGTGAATATGCCCGAGTTTTGTAATGCCTATCTTTTCAAATACACGTTTGTACTGCTGAAATGTTTCCGAACCCTCGCTGCCGGCAGTGGTTACCACTTCTACATAAGGATCTCTTTTATGCGTCAGCTTCTTAAAGGCTTCCAACACCTGCAGCTTGATAAAATCCGATGGTTTTTCCTTGTTCTCAGGCCCATCTTCGCCTTTGTTTTCTTTGCCGCCAATCAGCATCAGCGTTCCTTCCGGTACAGGGCAATGATTTTTTTTTCCGTTTCGTTTTGCCTTCATGCGATGAGATTTCCAACATCATGCCTTGCAATTTTTACACCAATGTCAGCAAAGAAGAGCTTCATGCAAACAGTATAACGGTGCCGGTTAGGTGAATACTTGATGAATTGCCAATGAGTTGATGAAATCAGTGACCATTGCATGAATCAGCACTCATTGTAATCTTGTTTGCAACAGAAAATTACCGTTGCAGAGCCGTTGTTTTTATTTGTGCAGGATTGTTTATTTTCAATGAAAACATTTGCTATGAAACGAATACATTTTTTTATTGTTTTAGCGTTGGCGGGGGTGACAATGCTGGCCGCTTTTCGAAAGCCCGCTATACAGACAGATGCGTTAAACGGTGCCTGGCAAACAAAGAATGGAAATGAACAGCAGGTGTTATTGTTCCAGGATGGCTATGTAACACATACTTCCTTTGATAAGGAAGGACGCCGCTTTTTGCAAACGAGGGGCGGGACCTATTCTGTGCAGCCCGGTAAGTTGGAGATGCGTATCGAATTTGATACAAAGGATAAAGAAAAAGTGGGCACTGCTGAAACCTATTCATTTTCTACGCAGGGAGGCCACCTTACAACATCACTCTCCGGTAAAGAAGCAGCATGGGAACGGGTGGATACAGGAAAGGAAGGGCTGGCTGGGCTTTGGGAGATTACGGCCCGTAAAGGTGAAAACGGCCTGACACCCATACACCGAACCGGCACACGAAAAACAGTAAAGATTCTTTCCGGCACACGGTTTCAGTGGGCGGCTATTGACCCGGGAACAAAACAATTTATGGGCACCGGCGGCGGCACCTATTCTTTTAAAGATGGCAAATACACAGAGAACATCGAGTTTTTTTCCCGCGATAGCAGCCGGGTTGGCAGTTCATTGTCATTTGATGGAAAACTGGAGGCTGGCGACTGGCACCACAGTGGTTTGAGCTCACGGGGCGAACCAATTTACGAAGTGTGGAGCCGGAAGAATAAATAGGCCTAACACAAAAAGCAGGGAAGCTTTCATCGATAAAACGAAAGACAATTCTCTGGTTATATAGAAAAAGAAAAAGCTGGAAGGTTGATGATTTCATCAGCTTCCAGCTTTTTAGTTTGTGCGGTTATAACCGTTTCAAAAAAGGTCTTCTTAAGAACGAAACAGGCAATGGCACGAACTATTGCTCATTGCCAATTGTCCTTTGTCTATTGATTTCTTGCTGTGATCACACCACAACCAATTCGTCCGCCGGAATTACCGGTAGGCTGCGATTTGTAATCATCAACGCCACCATGCACCATCACAGTTTTGTTGAGAATATTTTTTTGTGCGTCGCTTCCGCCGATTGACCACAGGTCAGTATCTATCTCCATTTTTCCGTTGCCTTGTCCATCCAGTTTTACGTTGCCTATGTCACCGGAATGAAACTGTCCTTCACCCCATTTGCCATGGGCTGTGTTGGTGGGATTCCAGTGGCCGCCGGCTGCTTTTGCCGTATCGGCGCAGGTGCCATGCTCATGCAGGTGCACGGCTACACTTTTATTTGCCTTGGTAGGAATGGAAAGGTTGAGCGTCAGTTTTACGCGGCCGTTATCCATCCTTTCAAAACGTGCGGTCCCGTTTACAGCGGTATCGGCATAGGTGCCGCTAAGTGCCGCTTCTGCCATCGGGCTGCTGGTTGTGTCCGCAGTCATAGCGCCGCCATGCGAGCCTGTATCATGTGTGGTTGTCGTTGTTGATGAAGTGTCTTCTGTGGTGGTGCTGTCGCCAGAATTGTCTGCACAAGCTGTAAGGATGGCGATGGGGCAGGCGATCAGGAGAACGTGTTTAAATGAAAGCATTGTTTTTTTCATATTCCTTGATTTTGGTAAATGGAGATGGTTTGAATGGTACTAATTTCTATAAAATTTATGCCATTGCTGACCTTTGTTTTCTTACATAAATTGTTTTATAAACTAGGTGTCTGCAAAAGCAGCCAGCTTTATCCCTTGCCGGGTTTTAGCGGCCGGACTTCTATTTTACTGGGCAGGGTACGTGGATGCATGCTCAGGAGGTCTTTCACCATTTGCCCGATATCTTCCGGCTGAATTTTCCAGGCGTCGGCTTCTGATGGCGTATGGTCGTTAAAATGCGTGGCTACAGAGCCGGGCATGATGGTGGTGACTTTAACACCATACTTGCGCAGGTCCAGCATGATGGCCTGGGTAAACCCAACCAGTCCGAATTTGCTGGCATTGTAGGCAGCACCATTCTCAAAAAAATTGGTTCCGGCAAGGCTGGCAATGGTTATGATATACCCTTCAGAACGTTTCAGTGCATCAATACTGGCTTTAACGCTGTTGAAAACACCGGTCAGGTTGGTATCGATGGTTGCATTCCAGTCTTCTTCCGATAATTGGTCAATCGGTGCAAAATGGCCAACACCGGCGTTGGCTACTAACACGTCAAGTTGGCCAAATTTTTCAAGAATAGAAGCAATCGCTTTTTTTTCATCGGCCATAGAACCAACGTCCGACACCAAGGCTAAAATCCGGGAAGGATCAGTGCTGAGCGATTGCGCTGCTTTGTCTGCGGCTTCCTGTTGGCGACTGGTGATGGCTACCCGCATGCCCGCGTCCAGTAGTGTTTTAGCAATGCCGTAGCCGATGCCTTTGCTGCCACCGGTAATGTAGGCGACTTTGTCTTTAAGATCTGTCATATCCGTTTCGTTTATCCGTGATTTTTCTTTTGTTCCAATTCCAGCCGCAAAGTAACGGATACAGCAAGAGAAAAGAACCAGGTTCATGCATGGGTGGAAAAAATCTTCTGGTTGATGCATTTCAATTCATCACCAAACAGAGAAAATCCTTTCGGAAAATGACAACGCCTCTGTCCCAAAATCCGGTGATTGCTGCGGTCTTTTCACCAGTTCATCCCGTTTGCGATGGTCTTTGCTTTTGCAGGCTTCTACATTTAAGCCACTAAAACCTTAACCACATGTCGAATGTATTATTTTCCCTTTGTCTTATGCT
Organism: Flavisolibacter longurius; assembly: GCA_014163555.1. Taxonomy (GTDB): domain Bacteria; phylum Bacteroidota; class Bacteroidia; order Chitinophagales; family Chitinophagaceae; genus Flavisolibacter. Next base: position 23,466 of record JACJGO010000028.1, on the reverse strand, counting down.
GTCGCTAACAAGTTGGTCGCAAGGCAAAACAGCCGACACCGTTCCGGCAGAATTGCTGACCGATGATTCTACTTCCTGGACGTTTTCAACCCTGTCAACACTACGTTATGTAAATACACAGCCCGGTGCTTATTATGGAACAACCAACTCCGGTGGCGGCATGATCGCCAATTTTAAATTTTCACCCAATAACCTCTATCGTTTTCAGTTATTGGTGCAGGTAAATACCTACGGTATGCGCACGGAAACCTGGACCGAGGTTGAAGGCAAGGTATTGTTTACAAAAGATGAAAAAGGCCAGCCGATTTTTGTGACCACCGCCGAAAAAGGACACTACCGGATCAATAGGAACGGCAACATGACACGGCGTGATATTACGGCGGAAGAACTGAAACGCCAGCATTCGGGTCGTTATCTCTGGGAAAAAACAAAAATGAAGGACGATCCCAAACATGATTATTTTCTCACCGTTGATCTGAAAGCACATCCCGATGCGGATGCCAATAAACCCGGTAGCATTGATGCATCCTGGATCACGAAATTTCATATCCCGGTTTCGAAATAAAATCAGCAAAAAAGCCTTTCGCTGCTAGGTACGTGCCGGTACAAACGGCGTTTTGTTTTCGATTTCGGAATAAATGGCAAGGTGTTTTAAAAAAACTTCCTGCACCCTGCCTTGCCGTTTGCGATTTTTTTCCTAAATTGATATTGCTGGCAACGTATCATCAGCGTCTGTTTCCGACCATAAGAATAGCATTCGTTCCTTGATCAACCATACACCGTTAAACAGTCCTTAACCTGCCGGAACAGACACAGCACCGGTCATTTTCATAAGCTTCGGTTTTTACTTGTTATGGCAATTGCTCTTCTTGCCAACTGCACCCACTGGTAACATCATTCCGGATTACCATTAAAACCACAGATATGAAAAGAGAAAACACCTCCTTCTTCAGCAACCTTTTCGGTGCAAAAGGAAAATCACAGGCTCCGCAAACCTTCAGTTCTGTTGTGCTGACACCCTCTTCGCAGCCACATGTATTGCGGCAGCGCATGGAAGAAGAAAGCATGACCCACGGGAAAACCGTTACCGCCAACATTTCCCCGGTGCGGCTCGACAGAAGCATGCAGGAAGAAGCCGTTCTTTACTTCTGTCCCATGAAAAAGATCGAAGTACTGGAAATTACCGCGGCCGGCGATGGCGGTTCGCTGCCCAAAGAAGCGACCGTAGAAGGCTTGTCAGTTCCCGACAATTGCCGGTCGGGCTTTTACCGGTTGTGCAATGTGGTGCTATCCTCCAACGGCACCATGCAGGTAAGGGCAACCAGCGAAACCCGGTGGGAAAAGGTTGATGCCTGATGTGCCAGTCCACCCGTACAGAGCCGTGCATGGCCAACCCATTTTTTCAAAGGAAATGCACGGCTTTTGACGACTTACCTAAATGCAAGTAAAGGGTAGAACAGTTTTATTTTATTCAGGAAAGTTCAATGGAAGAGCCAGATGTTTTTTGAGAGGCATTCGCAGTTTCTTACCGCATCTTTACACGCAGCACCTGCATATCGTTGGTGATATAAAGCGTTTTTTCATCACCCGAAAGTGCAACATTGGAAGCCGCTTCGTCCAGCCTGATTTTGCCCAGCAGTTTTGCTTCTTTGGTAAAGATCCAGATGCCACCTGGACCCGTGGCAAACACAGTACCGTTCCTGTCCACCTTCAACCCGTCATTGCCGCCTTTCAGCGATTTGTCAGTGGCGGCCGCACTGTAAAAGATCCGCACATTGTTTATTGAACCATTTTCCGCCAGGTCAATGGCGTACCAGTAAGGTTTGGCGCCGTCTGAATTGGCAATGAGCAAGGTGCGTTCGCCGGGTAAAAAGGCAGCGCCGTTTGGACGGGTAAGTGTGTCCGTTAGTAACTCCAATTCACCGTTCAGCTTTACTTTGTAAACACCCTGGAAGGGAATTTCTTTCAAGGGATCCTGGATATATTTTTCAAGTCCATAAGGCGGGTCGGTGAAAAACAGTTCGCCCTTGCTGTTGTACACCGCGTCGTTCGGACTGTTGAAGCGTTTTCCATTATAGGTTCCTGCAAGGGTGGTAAAGGTTGGTTTGGGTTGTGTAACAGGCGCTTCCATTCTTGCTATCCGGCGGTCGCCATGCTGGCATAATATAAGCCTGCCTTCTTTATCCAGAACAAGGCCATTGCTGCCGGTTTCGCCACCACGGCCCGTTTTGCCGGTATAGCCGGAGGGGGTAAGATAAACCTCCGTTCCTTTTGCTTCGGTCCATTTGTAAATGGTGTTGCGCGGCACATCCGAAAAAAGAAGCATGCCGGTATTTTCAATCCACAGCGGCCCTTCACTCCAGTCAAAACCCGTGGCAATCACTTCCACCTTTGCTGTCGGTGATAAAATAGAATTAAGGGCGCTGTCGTAGCGTTCAATGCTTCCTGTCAACGGATAGGTTTTTTGCGCCTTGCAGTAAGTGATAAGTACCAGGGAGAGCCAGTGCAGAACAAACAGCTTAAAAATGTTCCTTCGGGGTGTAATCATTTTTCCGTTGTACATCGCCTGCATTTTGGTTTTAAACTTACCAAAAAAGGCTGCATAGCAAATAAAAAAAGGTTGCCGATGGCTATAATCGGCAACCCGGAAACAAAAAAGTTAATGGGGCAGGATTGTTTCTGCTATTCTATAAAGCAGGTTTGGCTCAGCACTTACCAGCTTTTGCGTACCCTGAACCTGCCTTCAAGGGTTGTAGTGCTTTTAAGGTCAGGACCAAATCCGGCAGGATTGGCAATAAACGTTCCCTTGATAAAGCCATCTTCCTCACCCATGCTGGTAATGGTAACGCCGCCGCCGCTGGGCACAAATTCGTCGGCTGCATTTATGTAAGCGCAGGTATAATTGTTACCACCAGTAATAAGGTAATGGACATGGGTTCCGGTTTGTTGGGTGGGATGTTTATAAGCGTGTGTTCCTGTACCGCCCATCCAGTGAATGGCAACATACCGCCCTTTTTCATCGCCATCGCTATTGCCAACAAGATAGTATCCCTCGGAAAATTTTACGGCGGGAGAGGAGAGAAATTTAACCCAATCGCCACCGGCAACCCGTACTTCAATTTCACCATCGTTCTGAATGGTTATATGGGTTAGCAACAGGTGCAATTTATTCGATGGCAGGTTCAGCTTTACGCTGATCGCTACCGGGTTGGGTGCAGCTGGAACGGTAGCGGGGGCTTTGTACACTGCGTTGGCGCCATTGGGTTGCAGTTTGCCGGCGCCATTCAGTTTCCACTCCTCGATATATTTACCCGGCAGGGTAATTTTTTTTCCCATGGCCTTTTCCTGCGCAGAGGTCAGAGGTGCCAGCATGTCATCGGTGGTTACTACCTCCAGTTCCGCTGTACCATTTACGGGCAATGATTTGGCGCTTGTCAGCAGGTAAAATTTTTCAAACAGGCTCCAGTCGCTAAAATGGGTAGTGGTCACCGCTACTGTTTTGGTGGCTTTGTTCAAAACCGTGTTGCCCTGCGATTGCCAGATGCCATTGTTATCCTGGTAAGCTATCCCCAGGGCTTCAGGAATCGTGTTTTGCACATCGTCTTCCGTATACGAAAAAACAATTGTTACCGGCTTTGCAAATTCAACAGCATGCGGTGTCAGCCGGTATGCTTTTTCCACTGCAAGCGGGTTTTCATTGCTGATGGCCTGGATGCTGACTTCCTGCGCCGTTGGAAGGGCTCCGGCAGGGATGGTAAGTTTGAGTCGGCCATCCTCGCTGAGGAGTGTACCGCCTTCGGGGCCGATGGTTTTTTGTGCCTTCGGACTGGCATCGGGTGTGCCCACCGGTGTGGCCACACCACCCGAATACAAAATGTCGGGATCTCCGGTTTCTTTTTGACAGGCGGCTAAAAAGGAGAGTAGGAACATGACCCCAAGGGCGAAAGAGAAAAATCGATTCATGGTTAAGGTTACTGTTTATGTTTTTGTTTTGCTTGCTGAACAAAACTATCAGCCGCAGGCATCTGCCTGCGAAAGGAAAGGAGTGAAACGGAGGTTAAACCGCATGAAATGAAAATGTTCGGTTATACAGCTGCGTTGGTAAGAAGAAAAGTAAATGTATTATTTCCGCCAACTTCCAGCAATCCTGTAATCATGTACCTTTCCATTATGCAGGTCCAGACCTACCTAGGAATTTGTACAATTCGCGAAGCCATTTCTTCCGACCTGCCGCAATTGGTTGCTGTCCATGTCGCCTCATTTAATGCCACCTATCCCGATTATCATCCCAAGCCAAGTTCTACATTGCGTGAGCAGCAATGGAAACTGCTGCTTGCCCAAAAGCCCGATCGTTGGTTTTGTTACGTTCTTCAGCCTGAGGACGGACCCCTTGCCGGCTTTGCCACCGGTCATGCATTCCATGATTCTGCTTTACCCTACAAAGGACAGTTGGATAAAATTCACATCCTGAAACCTTACCAGGGTTTGGGTTTTGGCTTTTTGCTGATGTTCAATGTTGTCAATCGTTTTCTTCAGCAGGGAATTGACTCCATGATTCTTTTTGCAGATCCGGCCAATCCGGCCATCCGGTTTTATGATGTTTTAGGGGGAGAACGTTTGCTGCTTTCGGACAATACGTTTGATGGCGTTTTTGGGTGGAAAGACCTGAATGGTTTGGCAAGGCTACTTCGCCAACGAACGCAATAACGATCACTCAATTCCACATGATAACTCTATTGGCTTGCTGTTGATGCAGCTCAAAATCTTTTTGGCACAACGATTCCATAAAAGACCTGCTAATTAAGATTTCGTTCACATTCTGCGGGAAATAAAATTGCGCTATTTCGTTCTATAGGTAAATCGATAGCCTGATGAAAAAATTGAGCCTGCTTTGTGCGTTGATTGGCATCGCCATTCTTTCTTCGTCTTTTGCAGTATCACCGGTTCCTCCTGCCAAAAAACTTCTGGCATTTCCGGTGGCCGGAAAAAAAAGTAACATCGGTAGTTTCTGGGGTGCTTCCCGCGATGGCGGCAGACGAAAGCACCAGGGCATTGATATTTTTGCCCGTAAAGGCACGCCTGTGGTGGCCATCACCGACGGGGTGATTGTTGAAAGAGGAAACACGCCCATTGGCGGAAAAGTATTGTGGCTGAAATCGTCTACCCACGGCTGGACCGCTTATTATGCCCACCTCGACAAACAAAGCGTAAAGGAAGGACAGTATGTGCGCAAGGGCCAGGTACTTGGCACGGTGGGCACAACGGGCAATGCCCGGTACACGCCGCCGCATCTGCATTTTGGCATCTATAAAGAGAGCGGGCCTGTTAATCCCTTGCCCTACGTAAAGAATGCTCCGAAAGTGTTGCTGAAAAAGGCGACAGTCAAAAGAAAATCTTCGGTTTCTAAAAAGAAGGCCCGTAAGCGGAGAGCATAAGTTTTTTTTAAATTGTTTCCAAGGATAAACTGAAAGCCGGCATTTTAAAAGAATTTGTAATCTGCAGTATTGCTCCTAATGATCTGCGTTGCCGATAATCTGACAGGCACCCGATCTTTCACGTATTCAGCGAAGTTGTTATATTTAGGCACAACAACTGCTGATGCTCGCATTACGTTACACTGCTGTCATTCTGTTCTGGACCTTTCTGATTGCGCTGTCGGTTTATTTCTTTTTTGATAATGTGGTGGCTTATTTCTACGGCTACCGTAGCCGCATGTTTGGCAACAGTTTTTGGCAGAACCAGTTTTGGGTGTCGCTGCACATGATCGGTGGCACGCTGACGCTTTTTCTCGGGCCGATGCAGTTCTGGCCTTTTCTGCGCAAACGCTACCTGCGGTTTCACCGCTTTTCCGGAAAGCTTTACATGGCCGGCATCGGCATGATCGGTCTTTCCGCCGGCCGCTTGTCCTTAATCAGCACCTGTGTTCCTTGCCGCATTTCTCTTTTTCTGCTGACCTTTTTTGCCGTGCTTTCCACCGCACTGGCCTGGCGGGCCATCTTGCAGCGAAATATCAAAGTGCACCGGCAAATGATGGTGCGCAGCTATGTTTGCGTGCTGGCATTTGTAGCCGTTCGCATTGATGATATTTATTCTCTTGATTTTCTGTTTGGTCCTATTACTGACCCAACCCAGCGCCGGGTGGTGAATGAATACTTCTTTTCATTTGTGCCGCTTATCCTTGCCGAAATCTGGATGGTATGGCTGCCATCGGCCAAGGGCTTGCGCAGAAATCCCGCAGTCGCTTCTGAACAAATTACCACGATAACCACCAAGCCAAAAGCAAAGGACATAAACTAGACAGTGATTTCTATAAACCGTTTTGCCCTACACGCAGGAGCAAACCAGTCCTCTTTTTAAAATTAGCGGATATAACCTATAATCTTCGTGCAACGCTTTTGCATTCGCCGTTGTCAACCAAAAAAAATCACATGCGGACATTATTCGTTGCAACCATACTTGCTTTCTCCCTTCTCGCCTGTAAAAAAGAAACTGAAAAAGCGGAAACGGAAGAAAACATTGCAGGGAATGGAATTGAAGGAACCTGGGAATTGAGTGAAACCTATGGCGGTATGTCGCCTTATACAGAACATCCGCCCGGCAACGGCAATCTTTTGCAGTTTGACAAAACCTCGTATAAAATATACACAACACTGCAGGTAATGCAACAGGGCTCTTACCAGCTTACCAATGATTCCGTCACCAACCTGAATACCTGTGTCCTTGAGCCACCTTCCAGCAGTGAACCCAACCGGCTTGTTTTGGATAACGAGGTTTTCCTGCGACGAAGCTTTAGCATTACCGGTTCTACGCTTTCCATTGCTTCGGGTTGTATTCCGCTGGATGGCGGCGTAGCTAAATACCGTCGTGTACAGGCGCCGAAGTAGTGATAAAGGACAACGGCATAATAACGGGTTTTACGGGTTGATGTGCTTACAAATAATTTTTATCCTGTTCTGAAAGGCAACGATAAAAAAGTTCTTTTCACGAGAAAGGTTGATCCGAGCCCATTTACCAAACTGGCTGTATTGCATACATAACTGTTTTTCCCAAAACATTGTTCTAACCATTTTGATTGTAATTTTCAGGACAGAATGAAAAAACAATTATTGGTGCTGGGAACGGGCCTTCTCCTATTTTCCTGTACGGGTCAGAAACAATTAAATACGGTTACGGCTGTGGACAACAATCCTGTTATTGCGCATCGCGGGGCGTTCAAAAAAAACGGTTTTCCCGAAAACTCTATCGCTGCACTCAACGAAGCCATCCGCCTCAAATGTGCCGGCTCTGAATTTGACGTACGCATGACGGCAGATGATTCGCTGATCGTGAACCATGATCCGCACTACAACGGGTTGGAAATTGAAAAGGTGAGTTATGCCCAACTGGCACAAACCAAATTGTCGAATGGAGAAACCCTGCCGACATTACGGGAATACCTGCAGGCCGGAAAGAAAAACAATACAACAACCCTGCTGGTGTTAGAAATCAAACCTTCGGGCATCAGCAAGGAGAGAGGGCAGAAGCTCGGCGAAAAATGCGTGGCCATGGTGCGGGAGCTTGGCACAGCTGCCATGACGGTCTATATCAGTTTTGATTATGATATACTGAAAAAAATCCGTGCAATTGAACCTACAGCTATTACACAACATTTGAATGGTGACAAATCCCCGGCTGAATTAAAAGCGGATGGGATCACAGGCGCCGATTATCATTTTTCCGTATTCAAAAAAAATCCGGAATGGATCACTGCCGCCAAAGCGCAGGGTATTGTTCTTAATGCCTGGACCGTGAACAACCGCGAGGATATGGAATGGCTGCTGTCAAATGGTTTTGAATATATCACTACCAACGAGCCGGAACTCCTTTTTGAAGTTTTGAAAGAACGAAAGGGGAAAGCCCAACCGTAAAATTGGTTTGATTTGACTTTGGGAAATCAGCTATGATTTAACCAAACTATTCCTGCAATGTGAACGGTTCACCTCCTGCTTACACAGTGTGTACATTTTTAATGATGGTACTAACAACTGCAAACAAGAAGGCTAATTCACAAAAAAAGTTTGCGTAACCATTATAAAAACGGTTAGGCAAACTCATTATAGAATCTTTTCCATTATTGCTTCACGAAAGGAATTGTTTTTGTGCTCGTGTTTTGGTCCACCCGCAGCCAATAGTGACCAGGCGTCAGAACAGAAACATTGATGTCGGTTTGTCCGCCAGTAGCAACCCCTCTTGCCAATACCTGCCCCGAAATATTCACAATCTGCCATTCTGCTTTTTTTGCAATTGTCGTAATCACCTGCAGGCGATCCTGAACTGGGTTTTGCAGAATCCGAACGGTGGCATCGGCTGTTGCAGTTACCAGTTTGATAGCGCTGTATTCCCAGGTGGCGTCCATATCAACCATTTTCAGGCGGTAATAATTGGTACCTTGCAGGGGCGTCGGGTCTTCGGCTCCATAGCTGATTTCCGTATTGCTGTTACCCCTGGCATCTACCTGTGTTATCGGCTGGAAACTGATGCCGTCGGCACTGCGTTCCACTACAAAATGACTGGCATTTAATTCGGTGGCGGTTTTCCATTTCAGCAATACTTTATTTCCCAGCGAAACAGCCTCCCAGGCCGACAGCCTAATGGGCAATGTACCGGTTGTGCTGGCGCTGGTAATGACCGGCGGTGTCAGGTAAAGTGGCTGGTTATGTCCATTCAATTCGAAAACAGCAAAATGATAGGTACTGTTGGCTTGCAGGCTTTGAATGGTGATGGCATTCTGGTTGGTGTATGCCAGGGCGAAATTTCCGTTGCCAAGATCATTGCTCGATCCGAAATAATTATCGTAGTCATAAGCCGTCAGGTCCGTTGGCGTAAAGTTTACCGGGCTTCCTTTTCGGCCAACCACCAGTCGGGCACGGCCGTTCCCCGGTGTAAAGTTGAGGCGAATGGCGTTGGACGTGATGTTGGAAGCAGGTAGTAATTGTGTTTGTACCGTAGGCTTTACCGCCGTGGACCCGCTGATTTCTGCAAAAGAACTGGTCAGGTAAACGGTATTGCTGCCGGTGCCATCGTACTCGAATATTTTAAAATAGTATGTGCTTGCCGGATCAAGACCTGAAACGGTCGTTGCATAATAATTGTCATCATAAACAACAAACTCACCCGGCGCCAGTTGCTGCCCCAAGCCAAAGGTTTCACTCGACGTATAATCGGTGCCGCTAGCCGGAACGGCGGTGACAGCACTTCCTTTTTTTGCTATTACGACCCGTCGTTGCCCATTGCCTTCCGTCCATGAAAGTGAAAGTTCTTTTCCATCTACCCGGGTAAATGTAATATTCGAAGAGGGAACAGTTGGCATATTACGAGTGGTCACACTGGTAGTATAACCCGGTCGCAGGTACTGCGGGTCCTGGTTGCCGTTGAACTCGTAGATGGCAAAATGATAGGTGGTGCCGGGCTTCAGGTTTGAAACGGTGGTGTAGTTGCTGCTGCTGCGGTACACGGCATAGTTGCCCGGGCCAGTGGTAGATCCAAGGCCAAACTGGTAACTGGCACCACTGTATGGTTCGTTGTCAACGGGATCTGCATTCACTGGTGCTCCTTCCCGAGCCACAATCAGCCTGCGTAGGCCGTCCCCATTGGTCCACTGCATGGTCAGGGAGTTTGTGGTGACGTTTGTAAAACTGGCATTGCTGGCTTGCGTGGTCGGTGTTTGGGAGGTCCAGCCGCTGCCCGAGAGGTAAGATGATGTCAGGTACTCAGTGGTATTTCCGCTGCCGTTGTATTCGAACATGCGGAAAAAGTATTGCGTGGCCGGTTGCAGGCCGGTCAGCCAAAAGCTGAAGGAGGCATGATCATAAACAATGTATTCACCCGGAGCTACCATCTGGCCTTTGCCAAACTCCGTATGGGCTTCGTAGTCAACTTTGTCCTGTGGGATAAAGGTCGGCGCACTGCCGATTTTTGCTACCATCAGCCGACGGGCACCATCTCCCGCCGACCATCCAAGGTTAAAGAAGGTTCCGTCAATGGTATAAAAACCAAAGTTGTAAGAGGCTTTAGTTGGCGGTGCCGCCATACTGAATAAGGACAAGGCAAGCAAAAAGAGAGTAACTATTTTTTTCATGTTCCTTTTTTCTGTAAAGAAACAGGCCCTGTAAACGGCAGAACAGGAGAAGAATTATGAACTGCTAATTTGGCTGACTCAATTGCAGTTTTTTTCTACTGTATAGATATACCATAAAAAGCTTATGAACAGGCAAGATCTATAAAGCTGGAAGAGAAACCTCTTTTATAACATTACATCGACTGCCTTTTTTGTCTTTTGATCCAATTGTTCGAACAGCTTTAAGGAATCAAATTTTTGCATGAGCTGCTTATGTCCTTTGATTGTTATGCTACAGGTCGCGATTATAGATAGCAGAATGAAAGAAGGACAGGCGTTACCCTGCTCAAACAGTTTGCTTTCGCACCCTTGCACCATTTTTTATTGTCTTTACATAATTATAGCCAATTACTCTGTCTTTATTTATACTTAAGAAAATACACCACGACTTCTGGTGATACGGATTGTACCGGCGTTGGGTTGTTGATGGAAACAGTGATCCTGCCACTGCTGTCTTTTTTACTGCGGGTTGATGAGGGAGTTTCCGGTACAAAAAAATCTTTGAATAGCACGGCGTCGGCACCTTTTTGTTTTGCCTTGCTAACTGCTAATCGTTGAACACTTTCCGGGATGGAAGAACTGTAGGTACTGACATAACCTTTTCCCATGATCGTGTAATCTTTGGAAATGGCGTCTTCGTCCACATAAACATCAACGGCTTTTGTGGGTTCAAAACTGTTACCTAGGTAATTGATTTTTGTGCCGCAGGAAGTAAGCAAGCTAACCGATAAAATGCAAGCGTAGATCTTTGTCATAAGGGATGGTTTTATGGCTTCAAATTAGACGAACGATTATTAAGGCGGCGTTAAGGGAAGCTCAAAGGCACGTTAATTGAAAGCTGTCTGAAACATCTATTGCGCATGGAATAAAATGTTCGACCGGCACGGAGTGATGGAAAAATGTTTTGCTATGCATGTCTTTTTTTATTCAATTGAAAACGGGGATTCTTCAATTAGTGCAGGCTGGCATTGACAAGGCTTAATTGAAAGGGTAGTTTCGTACTGTTATGAAACAGAAACCAACGCTTACCAACCCACAATTGCCGCAGCAGGCAGACGTATGCATCCAATGCGGCTTATGCGATCCGCAAGCAACTGAAAAAACAAAAGCGGTCCGTGGCGAAAGCAAGGCCTTGTACAATGCAGAAGTCCTGTCTTACTACTTCTATTTTTATCACCAACTCGTAGCTGGCAAAAACGGGCTCCAGGTGGCCATGGATGAGTGGTTGTAGGTATAGTTTTTAATCTTACTCAGAGTTTTCCAACTGCAATCTTTCTACTGCAAGTAAGATGTATTCTGCCACACAAAATTTGTTTCAGATATCTCCTGTTTTTCAAAGAAACCGATTGGATTCCTGCTGGGTTACAAAAACCTGCCTTCCCCCATTCTGCCCACGAATGGTATCGGTTACTGTTCAGGTGCGCATTTCTTCGTAACTTCCTGCACATCCCTTTCCTTCACAAAAAAAAACGCAATCATGAATAACAGCGAAAAGTTAGCGGCTATGGACAAGATCATTCGTGAGCTGGAAGACATCAGCAACAGCAGCACTGCGCTCCTGAAAAAGGTAGCGCAGGTAGAAACGGAGAACATTAATCTTGGCAACAAACTGCTGGAAGATAAGCTCCCAGACTTGCACGAAAAGATCGATGAAATGGTAACAGAATCGACATCGTTGATTGCCGGTTTTACCGAAGTCCGCGATCAGTTTTATTCAGATAACAATATGGGTGCGGCTACGGAGCCAAGCTGACCGGGGATGACCAGGTCAAATGTGAACGATAGAAAGGTCATTATCATTCATTGTTTGCTAGTTCAATGTCCATCACATGTCTTAGCGATTGTTCTTCAAAAATATTTCTCTACCATTATACCATAGGTAAAGAGTAAGTTTTCGGCCCTGGTCTGATTAAACCGGTTATAGCCCAGCGTGGTGGCAACCGAAATCCATGTATTCAGCTTGAGGCCAATGCTGTTGCTGGTACGGACCGTGTAATCCTCACCGTTACCCAGGGCCGGCTGCCAGAAATTAGTGCCGCTAAAGGTCAGGGTGTTTTTCACCACAAACTTATACGCCAGCCGTAGGGAGTTACGAAAGGTTTGGTATTGATTTTTAGCCGGTTCGGCAGTTGCCAGGTTACTGGCTTCGTAAAGAATGCCTTCACTGAGGTTAAGCCAGGCAACCGGCGTATTGACAAAATTGTAAGCAGCACCCACACCCGCTTGCACCTGGTTGCGAATCCGCAGTGAATAGCTGGAGGTAAAATTGGCCAGCGTCCAATAATACAGTTTCGATGAATCGCGGTACACGTTAAAATCAGTTGTGGTGGTAAAATCATTGTTGGTCAGCCGGCTGCCCAGTTGGCCATACAGCCAGGTTGCCGCCGCATTTAGCGTGGTGCGTTTGTTACGGATGCTGTACCGGGCTCCATGCGTTAACAGGTAAGCGGTGGCGTTAGTCGACCGGTTAAGGTTGCCCGAAGCGGAAAACTGCAGGTGCTGGGTTATGCTATCATTGAACTGCGCCCGGGCAAATATGCCGCCGAGCAAACAGGGAAGGATGAATAAAACGCGTCGCATGGTTTTGCAGGATTTTGCGCCGAAAGATAGGAAAGCTTCGGAGTGTGGAGCCACCGCTTTCCGAAGCGGAAATAAAAAAAGGCCGCAGAGGCCTTTTTACTATTAAAAACATTTCGGGGATGATTCCTGCTTAGTGAGGAATGGCACTATTGCGGTAATAGAACCGCACGGCAGCAATAATTTCTTCCTCCGATTTGTCCTGTGTATTGGTCAATGGAATCTTTCGTCCAAAGCATCCTGGTTGATCGGTTTTGTAATATTTAATGTAGAGCGAAAATTTGTCGGAAAGCCCGGCAGAGCCGCTGGTCAAAACCGGCATTTCATCCATAAATTCTGCTGACACAAAATTGTTCCAGTCGGTAAGCAGCTTGCCATAATAATAAAATCCTGTTTTGTTGATCTTCATGATCACCTGGTCTCGGGTGCTGGCCACCACAGAGGCAATGCCAGGGATGGCTGCTACAATCGCCATCCAGACATAATCCTGTAGCATCATCACGGCAAAGCCAAGCAGGAAAAGCCCAATGATCAGGCGCATTTTTTTTGACTCCCTGACAATAAAATCCTCCTCTGCAAGAAACCGGTCTTCTGAAATGGATTGAAAAAATGACATAGGTTGTGAATTGGAATCTCTTTTAAAGCATCAAAACAATCGCTCCTGCGGCGGTTTTATGCCGTTCAGGCGAATATAGATCGTTGTTTGCCCCCGGTGATGATCCTGGTGCTCAAATGTTTTATTCATCATGGCATAACGGGTGACATCGTAGGTATTAAACACTTTCACATTTTCGCCCCATTTGGAATCATCTGCTTTTTGCACGGCATCGCGGCAATAGTCGTAACTGGTGGTAATGTAGTACATCACCGAATCTTTGCTTTGTGCCGATGGCCTTGTTTCCATGTTCATTGTTAGCCAGGAAAGCGGAGCGCCGCCTGTAGCGGTCATCATCAGGAAAACATTGGCCCCGGCAAGGTGCAGCATCTGTTGCGCAAAGGTTCGTGTACTGTCGTTTGGCCGGTAGCTGTATTTGTCAGCCGGCATGGTGTTCAGGTAATCCACAGTATAAGCCTTGGCCCGTTCCCAGTCCTTTACCATCTGCGCTTTGATATCGGCTGAACTAAGTGTCTGCCCGATAACAGGTGATGAAAACAAAAAGGCGAGCAGGCAAGTGGAGATGATGGTTATATAATTCTTTTTCATAAACAGTGATTTTGATTTTAAGGTAGCAATTAAATAGGAGAGGGCAATAAATAAAACTCCTTTATGGAAAACAGAGCTTCAATGACTCTTACTGAAAAACCAACAACATGCATAAATTTTTCCAAGCCTGCCTCATTATTTGCTGCTTCTCCTGCACGTCCAAAGAACCGAAAACTATCAATGTCACCGGTCAGGGTAAGATCAAAATTGTTCCGGACATGGTTGAACTTTCGCTCCGGGCTTATTCGGTCAAGCCGGCCATGCGGGATGCCGTTGCCGAGACACAGGGGACTGTTGACGAGATCATCCGCGTTTGCCGCAAATACGTTGTCAATCCTTCCGATATAAAAGTCAGCAGCATCTCTACCAACAAAGCCTATGAATACCGCGGTGGCAAAGAACAGTTTGTGGGCTTTGATGCTCTGCAGGTGCTGGACGTAACGTTAAAGGATATATCACAGATCGAAAAGTTCACCGAAGAACTGTTGGTCACAAAAATTTCCAAGATCGAGAACATCCGGTATAACCATACAAAAGCCGACAGCATCCTCCGCGAAGTTAACCTGATGGCGCTGGAAGATGCCCGCAAAACAGCCGAAAAAATGTGTGTAAAAATGAATGCTTCGTTGGGAAACATTCTTTACCTCTCTAATTTTGAAAACAACCAGCGCAGTGCCGGTCGCGGCATGCGCTACAGCGGGTCAGATTATGAAATGAACCTGTATAACAAAAGTTTTGGCGGCAACGGGTTCAAAATGACCACCGAGATCCTGGAGTTTGAAGATGCGGCCTACGCCTGCTTTGCCCTGGAATAAAATATCCATCGTGCGTTAACCGTATAGACTTCGAACGGATCAATGCGATTCGCCATGTATAGCAGTTTGAGGTTAGATTTGTAGCATGAAACATTTCCTCCTTTTTTCTGTGGCCCTGCTGCACTATTTCCTTCTTTCCGCCCAGCAAACAGAAAAGATAACGGAGAATTTGTCCATTGTTTCACTTTCGCAGCATGCCTACCTGCACATTGGCATGCTGGAAACAACTTCTTTTGGCCGTGTAGGCTGCAATGGATTGGTGTATATTCGCAATGGCGAAGCGGTGGTGATGGATACGCCACCCGACACAGCCCAGTCGCGGGCCTTGCTGGGCTGGATCGAAAAACGCTTTCCCGGAACAAAGGTCAAAGCGGTTATTGTAAATCATTTTCACGACGACTGTTTGGCCGGCCTCCCGGTTTTTCACGAAAAAGGCATTGCCTCTTATGCCAATGTCCTGACAATAGCATTGGCAAGGGAAAAAGGTGTGCCTGTGCCGCTACATGCTTTTACCGGGCGATGGGAACTAGCTGTCGGTGGCGAAAACATCAGGAGCGGTTTTTATGGCGAGGCCCACACCAAAGACAATATCATAAGTTGGATTCCATCGGAAAAAATCCTGTTTGGTGGCTGCCAGGTAAAATCGCTGGGGAGCGCAAAAGGGAACCTGGCCGATGCCAATGTGGATGCCTGGAGCGAAACGGCCAGCAAAATAAAAGCGGCGTATAAAAATGCAAGGATCGTTGTGCCGGGACATGGCGATGTTGGCACCACAGCACTGCTCGACTACACGATCGATCTTTTTAGCCCAGCGGCGAAGCAATAGCCTTGCGGAGCTATTTTAATTCCTTCACGTAGAGATTACGAAACATGATTGGTTGTCCTTCGCTCTGCAGGGCGATATAGCCTTCTTTCAGCGGCTTGCCCGGTTGCCATATGGCAGGATCGTAGCGGTTGGCTACACCACCACCCATTGAAGGCTTACTGTATTGCAGCACGGTATCACCATTGATGATGTGCTGCACAAGCGAGTCGCCCCAAACTATCAGTTCGGCTTGTACCCATTCGTCCTTGCCATAGGTTTTGGACGTTGAGTTCAGGCAATGGCCGTTGTATTGTTTGCCCTTGTAAACAATCTCGGTTCCGGGCGAACACATATTGCCCGTTGGCCGTGGCCTGCCATCACCGAGTCCGGCCAGGAACTGCATTTCAACGGAGATCGGCCAGTCCTGTTCCCTGGGCATGGTACGCGGGTCTTGTGAGTGAAACATAACGCCGCTGTTCAGCAGCGTGTAGGAGGGAGCGCCTTTTTGTAATTCACCGGTAAAGCGGTATTCCAGTTTGAGGTGAAAATTGGAGAATGGTGTTTTGTAGTAAAGATGCCCGAACTGGTCGTTAAAAGCTCCGTAATGGTCATAGCTTACTTTGATCATACCATCTTCGGCCCGAAAGGTATTGCCGAAGTTCACACCCACATCGTGCCGGTGGATCTTAATCATCCAGTCGTCCAGGTTTTTGCCGTTAAATAGCGACATCCATTCGCCGGAAACGTCCTGCCGTGTGCCCGTCTTTTGTGACGAACAACCAGATAAAAGGATGCTTGCAAAAAACAAGGCCAGGAAAAATACATTGCCGTTCATTTGTTTCATGTCGTGTAAGGGATTGAACGGCTAAAGATAAAAGAATGTTCGCCTACCGACAGGATGAAAAGTTTCAGGATACAAACAATCATCATGGGAAATGATTATGACTTTTAAGCAGTTCTAGTTGATCATTGCCAGCACTTCTTTTAAATGCCGCAGGTGCTGGCCAAACTTCTTTTCCTTTACTCTGCGGCTGATAAAATACACAAAGAGCATATAAACCGCGTAGGCAGAAAAGCGAATCAGCGGTGAAACAGAATGCCAGGTGTCGAGCATGCGGGCATGATAATAAAGCGGCAGGATCTCAACCAGCAGGATCAGTACCAATACAACCAGCCTTGCACCATTGTATTGCCATTTCAAACGAATCTGCAGTTGGTTTACATAATTCTCCAGGTTCGCTTTTACATTCTGGTCCATGCGTTCTATCCTTTCTGTCAGCCGGTAATTCAGGTGTAAACCCAGGATCACAGCTAAGCAAAATAGGATGTACGTAACCAACAGAACATAACCGGGTACCGATTCTACCTGTCGGCCATTGGTTACCATCACGACTGTCAGGAGCACGGACACTGTAATCATTTGCCGGCGAAAGGATTGTTTCAGGGATGCGATCGGCCCCCTGCTTTTCTGGTGGATCAGTTGCATAATATCAGGTGTTTGTGTTGGTGTTTTCGTATCCTGCTGCCAGGCTTTTTTCAGGTCATCAAGTTCCATTGCTAATATTTTTTGTAAGCTGGCGTAATTTGTCTTTGATGCGGCTCATTTTTACCCGTAGGTTGCCCTGGCTAATACCAAGAATCTCTTCCATCTCTTCGTAGCTGCGGTCTTCCATGTACAGCATCACAATCGCTTTTTCCACATCATTCAGCTTTTCAATGGCAAGGGTCAGTTGTTGCCATTGTTCTTCATCGGTCCCTTTTTCATCAGGATGATGGGAGGGAAGCGCTGACGGTTCCATGGTTGTAATAAAATCGCGTTGTTTACGGAGCCCGGTGATAGCGGTGTTTATCGCCACCCGGTAAAGCCAGGTGCTGAAAAGTGAAAGGCCCTTGAAATTCGGGTATGCCTTCCACAGGTGAATGACAACCTCCTGGAATAGATCCTGCCGGTCGGCATCCGTGTACGCATAAATCCTGCAGACCTTGTGGATCAGCAATGCATGCTCCCGGATAAGTTTTTCAAATGCAATTTCCGTCTCCTTTCCTGACACGCGGTGTGAACTTTACTGGTTAGTCGCAAGACGTGGTAGATTGTTACACCAGGCCAAAACTTTTTTGAAAATAAGAATGCATTCCTATGTTGGAAGAAAAAATTGATTATATCATTGTCCTCGTATGAAATCAAAAAACAAAGGGAGCAACCAATGGTTGCTCCCTTTGTTTTTAGAAAATGATTAACTCAATTCTGGCGTTTCCTTTCCAACTAGTTTGCTGCGGTATAATAGCTTTTACGGGCATTGGCCAAGGTGAGGTCCATTCTTTCTTTTTGGTTGGCGGTAAACATATACAATGATTTGTCATCGGAATAATCCATGTAATTCATCCACATATCAGGGGTCGCATTTCCTTTGCAAAAGCTGGATTCAGTTTGGGCTGGATTCCCGTAATTCGGTCCATCATGCAGCGGGGTATCGCCGGCATAATCATTACCACATCGGCTGTCGCCCCAGATGTGCCGCAGGTTCAGCCAATGGCCAACTTCATGGGTAGCCGTTCGGCCTTTGTTAAATTCTGGATACAGTTTCGATCCTGTTGTACCAAAAGCCTGGTAGTCGATCACCACACCATCAGTGGCTGCATTGCCGCCCGGAAACTGTGCATAGCCAAGAACGCCGCCGCCAAGATCACAAACCCACAGGTTGAGTGCCGTTGTGGCATTGACGGCATTGCTGCCACCTTGTGAAGTAAACTTAACAGCATCATTAGTGCTGAACGTACTGACAGAGGTTTCTTTTCGAACAGTGCTTTGCAGTGTGAAAGCAATATTGCAATTAGCGACATTGCCATGTGTGTAACCTGCCAGATAAACACTGCTGTTTGTCAGCTCTGCGTTTTTCTTTTGAAAGTCTGCGTTTAGTACGGCAAGCTGGCTGCTGATCTGTTGGTCGGTTACTGAATTCGGATCACGCATCACCACATGCACCACCACCGGGATGGTGATCAGTCCTGTTGGCGTTCCGCCACCGCCACTTCCCGGTTTGCCTTTCAAGGTGGCGGACCGCTCCTGGATAATTCGTTCCAGGGCTTCCAGCCGGCGGCCCCTTTCCGGGTCCGCAGCCAATTGTCGTTGCAATACATCATGGGCCGCACAACGGCGTTGGGCAGCGATGCCACTTTCATTGCTCGATGCAGATTGAAGCGAAACATCCGGGTTTTCATTTTCAGGACTTGTGTGCCGTACATCAGCTTTCTGACAGGCTGCGATCACCATCAGGCAACCGATTGCAAAGGGAGTAATTTTTCTCATGTTGAATGGTTGGGTGTGTAAAGAGATTTTGACAACAGTAAGGTAATAAAAAGGATGCGTATGCAGTAATAAAAACGGGAAGGATTAATGCTTTGCATGACGGTTTTATGGTGGGTACAGGCTGTACTCGTAGTATTACGTACGCATGATAGTAGATATACGCTTATGCGCTGTGAGAACATTCCGATTTAATTATTATGTATATTTTTTAATGATCTTTGTTTTGGTTACCGGCTAATCGAATGCAACGTGTCGTGTAGGAAGATGATTATTTTCTGGAATAAAATTTGCATCGATAACTCACCGAAGCCTGCAATTGACTGTGCAAACTCCTGCTGTATATGCTAACTGCGCTTTCATTCTGAAGCTGGCAACCCTATTTAAAATCCAGGATCCATGCAATTATCCGCGAAAGCAGCAAAATTGATCTTTCTGCTGACGACCATCGTTCTCTTAGGCTTGTCTGCTTTGCTCTACAAGCAGCTTACCTCTTTGCTCGACTCGCAAAAGGAGGTAAATAGTACCAATGTGCTGAAGTTAAAACTGGAACAATTATTAACAGCGCTGGTGGATACGGAAACGTCCCAGCGCGGATTTTTATTAACACAGGATTCCTTATTCCTGGAACCCTACCGTGGCGCATACGACCGGGCAAAAGGCTTGTTGGCACTAATTGACAGTCTTACCCCGCCAACCGAATATGACCAGGCAAAATTCAATGCCCTGCAAACCTTTGTTGAAGTAAAGTTCGGCACCTTCAATCATCCGATTGCCAGGTTCAACGATCCGGAGTCGACGCCTGCCATGCGGAAAAACTATCTGGTTCATGCTAAAACAACCATGGACAGTATCCGCTATTATGTACGCGACATTGAAAACAGGGCGGGAGAAATGCTTGCCATGCGGGAAGAAGAAAACCGCACCTATACCGTTCTCACGCCGCTCTTTGCCATCCTGCTTATGGTCTTTTCCATTGGTATTCTTGTGTTTTCCTACGATCGCATTTTACAGCAACTGAAGCGTACGAAAAAACTTCTTTTCCGCTTGAAAAAACTAAACAATAAACTCAAGCAGAATAACTATGAACTGGAGCTTTCGAACCGCGAACTGGAACAGTTTACCTACATCGCCAGTCATGATCTGAAAGAGCCCTTGCGCAAGATCATGACTTATACATCGCTTGTGCTGCATGAAAAGAATAGCCAATCCTTAGAGGAAACGCAGCGGCTCCAGAAAATTTCTTCTTTTGCCGAGCGCATGCAAAACCTGCTGGATGATCTGCTGCTGTATTCGCACACCGGACAAAGTGAAACCGCTATAGAAGACGTGGACCTTAACGCGGTTGTAGAAGAAGCGATGCAGAACCTAAGCGAAGAGATTGAAGAAACGGGAGCAGAAATAAAAATGGGGCACCTGCCGATGATCAAAGGCATACCATATCAGCTGCGGCAATTGTTTCAAAATCTCGTCAGCAATTCATTGAAATACCGGCAGCAGGAGCGCCGCCCTGTGATCACTATCGAAAGCTCTGTGGTAACGGAAAAAGCCCTGGGCAATAAACCGCACAAGGTAAGCGGGCAATATGTTCGATTGCTGTTCTGCGACAATGGCATTGGATTTAACCAGGCTTACGCGGATAAGGTATTCCGCCTGTTTCAGCGCCTGCATACAACAGAGGACTATAAAGGCACTGGTATCGGTCTTACCATCTGTAAAAAAGTAGTGGACAATCACCATGGGTTTATCCAGGCGCATGGGGCCGTAAACGAAGGGGCGACATTTGAGATTTTTTTTCCCGTCTAAGTTTGTGATTGTTGAAAAGAGCTGGAGGCTTATCAATAAGCAAACGGGTATCAGAATGCCTTGTGGTTATGCCCTCGGTGTTGTGTTCTGTAGATAAAATCAATCATTGTTACAGGCAGTTCGATGGAAGTTCGATGCATCATGCATGGGCAAAAATTCTGTCCGCATAATGGGAACATTCTGTTTGCCTTGCAGTAAAATCAATCTTTCTTTCTAAGCAGGATTTCTTTTAGGGGATTTCCACCGTCAATAAAAAGCTTTCCGTTTTTTTTCAATACTTTGGAAATTTGCGAGAGTGCTTTTTCTTCTATTTCCGGGTGCCGGCCGTCCAGGGCACCCACGCGAACGGCAAAGGCAAAGTCGAATAGCGCCCCACCTTCATAACTAAAATCTTCAATGGCAGTCTGCATATACTGAACCTTGCCTGCTGCGATTTCTGCCTGGCTTCCGGATATGGCCTTTCCAATAGCACTGGCAGAACAATCAATGCCGAGCACATAAACCGTTTTCAGGCGAGCTACAATGGCACGTGCAGCCACGCCAGTGCCACAGCCAATTTCCAAAATACGGATGCCTTCTTGCAGGGGGAGGGCCGATACAATTTCTTCCAGTCGTTTTGAGATTGGGGCTTTCATTGATTTTATCGTTTCATACAGTGTTTTGGTAAAACAAAAAGGTGTTCAGGATGGCAAAACTGTTAATGAAAAATACAATGAATAAACCGAAACAATTACTCTTTCCCGTTAGCTGGGCTATGCTATGTCTTGTCCCATACATGATCACGACAACTTCTAAAAAAGCGGAAACAGATTTTTTCTAAATAACAGTTACTGCCTGTCATTAGCAAACAGCTTCTTTAACAGCACAATTTGCCCTAAGTGATAATAACTGTGCTCGATCATTCCATCAATATTGCGCAGGTAAGTACCATACTTTTCATCAACAAACACATCCCCTAACTTTTCATCCGGCATCTGTTCTACCAGCGAGGCAAATTCCTCCGCATCCCGCCAGAATTTGGACAGAAATGTTTCCCAGTCTTCCTGAGATTGTACCGGCGGAAAATCGAAACTGTATTCATCCTTTATGGTTAAGTCGCCTCCCCGTAGAACCTGCAGCACGCCGCTGATGTAATAATGAATGTGTTGTGCCAGGACGGCGATGGTGTTTACAGAAGCCAGTTTTGCCGTGGCCGTTTCCCACCGCATCTCCGACAACTGTTGTTTGTAATTTGTATTGGCTATCCAGGTTCCGTTGAGAATAACCTCCCGGAAACGTTTTGCCAGGATATAACTGCTGTTCATAATCGAGCTGTTGTTTCTCCAAACAATTTGGCTGGTTGCACAGGGCTGATTGAATATGTCTCAATAGCGTTGCGCATTAAACGTTTTATGAGCTGAATATATTGGCTATAAAACACTGTGGCAATAATCATCTGTTATCCTGAATTGGATATTAATAAAACAAAACAAAGATGACCCATACTCACCACTCACCATTCACCACTCACCTCCACGCTAGCTCTTCACTCCCTGCCGCTTTACCATTTCACTGATCCATATCGGTGCAAAAGGAGAGGTGCAACCTTTGGAGACGGGATAGTCGCGGAAAACGCCCAGTGTTTCGCCAATACGCAACGCTCTTTCCCGGTAGTCGGGATGGTTGATGCCAATTTGGGCCAGCGTGGTATTCATGGTCCACTGTACTTCCGGTGGAGCGGAGGGCATCTCAGTCTCGATGCGGTCCAAAAGCCCGGGAAGATTCAGGCCATCAGCACTGCGGACAACCCTTCCGGCTGTCAGGCTCCAGCCGGCCCGGGCCGCCCAGAAATTATCCGAATCCATCCAGTCTTCGCGCATCTTTTCTTTGTCGGGATGTTCCTTCACCACGTAGGCATTCAGCCAGTCGGCCACCTGTGAAAACCCTCCCGACTTCACCATCTCGTCCAACTCTTCCAGCGACAACGCGTTTACATCAAGGATTTGCGTAGCGAGTAGTTGGGCATCCACATTACCGGTTTTCCACAAGGCTTTAGCCAGGGCATGATCGCTGCCGATGGTTTTTGCCAGGGCACGGATATCACCCAGCTTTACACCATACTGGTTTTCGCTGGCACCAAACTTCAGGTTGTGCTTTCGAACCTTGTCATTGCCAAGTGCTTTAAGTCTTTCAAGTGCTTCGTTTACTGTCATGTTGGGAAGAGATTGAAGAGAACCCGAATATAGTAGAAAGTTTTTATCTCCTTCCATGCAGCAGCTTGGCGAAGGCATAGCAATCCTGCTTTTCAAAAAAACGGCTTAGGACCTGGTCAAGTAAGGCTTATTTCTTTACCTGTGAAAAGTATTTC
Organism: Flavisolibacter longurius; assembly: GCA_014163555.1. Lineage (GTDB taxonomy): Bacteria > Bacteroidota > Bacteroidia > Chitinophagales > Chitinophagaceae > Flavisolibacter. Next base: position 452 of record JACJGO010000028.1, on the reverse strand, counting down.
GTCCTTATTTTTTGCGATACTGGCTACAACTTGTATATGCATTGCAGACATGCACTATGCATTTATTTCAAACCTTCCCCATGAAATGGCATTCTACAGAACCGAAGCCTTGCTACTATGTCGGATGCCTGGTTGAAACCACCAACGGTTTTGATTACGGCATGGCAATTGTGTGTAAGTACCCCCAAAATTCGGACAGTTTAGAATTGGAGTTTTATACTTAAATTCAAAACTATTATCATGAAGCAAACACGATTTACGGAGACGCAGATTGTCTCTATCCTCAAGCAACAGGAAGCCGGCCGCACGGTGAAGGACATTTGCCGGGAGCACTCCATTTCAGACGCGACGTTTTACAACTGGAAAAGCAAGTATGGCGGCATGGAAGCCTCGGATGTAAAGCGCATGAAGGAGTTGGAAGAAGAAAACGCAAGACTGAAGCGTATGTACGC